>JAEWSG010000024.1 GCA_023398495.1 Bacillota bacterium | reverse complement strand
ATTTCAATCCACGCTCCCTGTAAAGAGAGCGACCGTACGCTACTTATGCGTCCGACAAAATTAGTATATTTCAATCCACGCTCCCTGTAAAGAGAGCGACAAAGAAGGACGCGGAAAACTGGTGCATTGATACAATTTCAATCCACGCTCCCTGTAAAGAGAGCGACCAAAAAGCGATATTATATTTAATTGTTTGATTATGATTTCAATCCACGCTCCCTGTAAAGAGAGCGACTTAGGAGCTGGGGAGATAAAAAGTCCATCTGTTCAAAATTTCAATCCACGCTCCCTGTAAAGAGAGCGACAAAAAGAATAATGCAGGCTGGTGCAAAAAGGGTTATTTCAATCCACGCTCCCTGTAAAGAGAGCGACTAAATTCGACTGTGCCAACAGAAAAATCAGTGCCGATTTCAATCCACGCTCCCTGTAAAGAGAGCGACTTGGATTTACCACCTTATTCTATTATTATTTTCGATATTTCAATCCACGCTCCCTGTAAAGAGAGCGACTTGATGTGCCTGTCATGATTGATACTAGTAAATAATTTCAATCCACGCTCCCTGTAAAGAGAGCGACAGCAAAATTATACAATAATAAACTAAAAATATAGTCAACCTGCACAATTTTTTAAAATTTAAGCCTTCGTTTTATAAAATGACCTTCTATTTACGTTTGTTAATATACTAATATGTGTATAATTACTGGTGCGAAAACCTCCAGTTTTTATGTTTGCTATAGATTCGCACTAAATAATTATTGTACCCTCAATATCATAAGATTGTTTTGCTCCAATGTGCTCCACTTTATTTTTGTAGTTGTTCCCAAGGTAATAAAATCTCAAGCTATCTTTATCCTTATTAATAATTTCTTGCAGTCTATGTTGAACTTCTTTGAATTTTGCTGGTTCCATTACACATTCAAAAACTGAATTTTGTACTCGTTGACCGTAGTTCACACACATTTTTGCAACTTTACGTAGCCTTTTCTTTCCTTCTATTGTTTCAGTATTAACATCATATGTTATTAATACAAATATATATATCACCTACTTCCATAAGAATGGCGGATATTCCTCTAAATCACCCCGAATACATCTTGCCAATAGCATCGATTGAACATAAGGAACCAGCCCCCATTCAATCTTCTCTTCTAAATATGGATGCTTCAATTCTTCTTTTTTCCGTTCCTGCCACTTTGACAAAATAATCTTTCTTGTATCATCGTCCATAATTACAGCACCATTTTCTTTCTTTACAAAACCAGATGCATTTACTATTCGCTTATTAATGAGAGAAAGAACAAATCTGTCAGCAAAAACACTCCTCAATTCCTCCATTAAATCTAATGCCAAAGAAACCCTTCCAGGTCTGTCCCTGTGAAGAAATCCAACATAAGGGTCTAAACCCACAGTTTCTAAAGATGATGCAACATCATTGGTTAATAATGTGTACACAAAGGATAACATAGCATTTACATTATCGAGTGGTGGTCGCTTATTACGTTGTACAAAATAAAAACATTCCTTCTGTTGAAGTATCAAGTCATTAAATACACTAAAATACTGACTTGCCGCTTCTCCCTCAAAACCCCTTAACTGCTCTAAATCAACACATTCTTTAACAAGATTAAGGGAATTCGATAGATTACTCGACACTTTTTTAAGTTTATCAGTATCCAATCTTAATGAATAATCTCTTATTGCACGTTCAATTACCCATTTGGAGTTAAAAACTTTCCCTAAAATAAAGTTTCTAGACATAAGGGCACTTTTTTCACAATCTTCAGAAATTAAATACTGAGCTTTTCTAAGTGTAACATTTCCCCTTACTTTTCCAACAATACGTCCTCGAAAATTACCACTCTGCGTCATAAAACACAATGAAATATTCTTTTTAGCACATGCTCCCATTAAAGCTGGACTAGCTCCTATATATCCAAAAGTAACGACTCCCTCCAAGTTATGCAATGGTAATCTCATTACTTCAGCCTCATTTCTCAAAACTACAATATTCTCTCCATCTAATGAAAGATATGCATCGGCTGAAGTAACATAAAGAGTATTTAATAATTTTCTCATACCTCCAAACACCTCTCAATATAATCTTTAACCGATGAATTCTTACATAGCTTAGGCAAACAAATATTTTTAAGAGAACAAGCATTACATTTTTTACTTAGCTTAACTTTTGGTGTATAACGTCTTTCATATACTTCATGCATCTCTTTACAAATCTCTAAAACACGGTTTTTCAACTCATCAGTAAACTCAACTTTTATTCTATGATTGATTTCCCCATAATACATATACCCATCCTGAATTTTACAATTAAGCATATCCTCAAGGCACATAGCCTGTGCTGTCAGTTGTAAAATATCAATATCATCCTCTTTTGGTTTTCCACGTTTATATTCTATTGGGATAGCTTTAAACAAGCCTTCCCTGCCGAAAACTGGTACACCATCCTTATCTCTACGGAACTCAACAACGTCGCAAACACCATTTATGCCTAGCGTTTTTGAGAACACAGCAATTCCACGCGAAATAATTAAATCTCCTCGTTTTTCCTTTAATAAATTATCATGTGCCCTTTCATGTAAGATTTGGCCTTCAACGGTTCGTATATTTTCCTGCCATTGTTGTTCAATATGTATTAATGCCCATTGTCGACGGCAAAACTTAAAATGTTGTATACCTGAAAGAGAGAGAAAATCTTCTTCATTATATTCCATCATATTCATCAAGTTTCAATCCTTCTAAATTTTGAACGCTTATTTTGTAATCTTCAATTAAAGTCGGTTGTTCACATTCAACTTTTCTCTCTATATGTACACAATTATGAACCTTTGAAGATGAATATTGGCCTATTTTGTTATTATGTGTCCACCAATATAACTTGTGAACTACCATACTACCGTCAGGACGAGCTGATGAACAATCATTAATGAAAAGAGTTCTTAATGCTTCTTTTACTTTTTCTGAATCTTCCTCTGTAAATCCTGTCTTTTCTGCCAGCTGTACATTAATGCTTCCTTTGATCAAATATACACCAAAATCAACACGATGCTTCATTCCCATAGTATCTGAACTTTTCTTAGCTTTGTCATTTGGTTCATTGTTTACACTTTTAGTTATTTGAGTGCTTGTTATAATGACAATATCTTTACTAAAAGCAGGGTGAATAGACACAGGACCTCTTATTCCAATAGAAACACCACCTTTTTTATCTTCCTTATCATCTTTTTCACCTTTAAATGCAAATACCTGCCCAAAACTTCTTACATCAATCCAACTTCCACATGCAATTCTTGCAAACTCTTCATCATTCTTTGATTTCTCAGCCGCTACTAAAGCCGCATTTGCCTTTGCTCTTTCTCTTAAACTATTGTAATTATCATTCTTTTTATCGTCAGATTGCACAAAAATCGTTTCACCCATATCCATAAGTCGGTTTCTTATCTTTCGTTTTATGCAAACATCTGAAATTTCGCCATAACCATCGTATGTGGTTCTTGGCATATTACCATTTAATGGATCTCCATTGGCATTGGCATTTGTAACAGAAATAATAACTGCAAAATCAATTTTATTCCTCAGAATGCTCATTTTCGCTACCTCCTAAATTTTCTTGAGTTTTATCCGATTTATTGGATGTATTGTAAAAACAAAAACGTTGTGAATCAAAGCCTAAAGCCATACGACCATCAAGATTTTTTATTTTTTCAAATTTATCCGGAGGAATTTTCGCTGATATCTCCTGTTTCATCTTATATAAATCATTCCCCTTTTCACCTAATCTTTCTATGTACGGACTAAGTCTGTCTGATATAATCCCCCATGTTTTGCACGGATACAAGGCAAATTTAGTAAAATATCTGATTGCATTGGTGTTTCGAATGTTATCTCCAGTCATTTTTAGTGCTCTTCTTTCAATCTCATGGGCAACAGCTAATAGTCTCCCACAATTATAATTAATATCATCGGTATTCAAATTAAGTTCCATATCCCAACCCCCCCCTTTATCTATAAAACATTTTTTAACCAATGAACAAGTTACGCTGACTACTTTATTCCAATTGTAAACTTCTTGGTAGTTTTGAGGATGAAAGCATTTATTGACTGCTGCACGCATAATATCTAACGGAAATCTTGCACCATCACTGATACAAGGCAAAATTCTTTCTACAGTTGCTGCAATTAGCTTATCATCAGCTTTTAAAAAACCGTTTTGCTCTGTCCCGTAAGCTACTAATGCGATATCCATTGGTGATGGTGCTCCGTCAAAGTTGATGATTCTATTTTCTTTTTTCTTATATCGATGATGCCACTTACACTCACTGTGCCACTTTTCAATATTGTTAATGAGTTCATTTCCTTGTTTGCCATGAAATTCTCTATAAAATGTTATTGCCAACCTTCCTGTAGTTGCTGAATCCAGACCAATTAGTGCAAGCTCTGTTTTATTGTCGATTTCTGCTTTGTATCCTGCAACTGCCCGATTGAAACGTTCTGCTATTTCATCTTTTGTATATGTAAAATCTTCTACTTCAAAATCAGGAAAATCACAGGTATCACGGGTAGGATCAGGCACTTTCTCTTTGTTTGTGCCCCATAGCAGAAAAACCTTGCCTCCAAAATTCTTCCCTTGTTTATTGATAAGCCACTTCAGTGCATTGTGAGCTTTCTGCGAAACATCATAACCTATCTGAACAGCTTGTTCTGACCGAGTAAATCTGCCTCTGAAAGTAAACCCGGTGTCATCATTTGCTGAAATAAGCTTTGCCTTATCTCCAGTATTCCTTATCTTGGAAGGATGATTGTTTGAACAGGGAATTATGTCCCCAGTAACATAACAAAATGATTTATCTTCCTGCTTGCTTAGGTAATAATTAATATAATCGTCTTGAACTTTTTTATTCTGCCAAACAGCTGTTTCAGATTCATCTCCTCCTGATACCCTAAATCTAACAAAGGCATCGCTTTGTTCACCAACTACACTCTTTAATATCTTTGGAGCATCCTTTTTGTTGCCTGTCCACTTTCTTAATAACTTATTGTTTTCATCACAGATTAGCGTTCCGTCTTTAACCAAATCTGAAATAAGGCAGCCTTTCTTTAGATATTTGTAAATCGCCTTAACTTGCTCGTTTGAATACTCAGAACTACACCAATCATCTAGATCAGCCATATACTTTTCATGAAAACGCGGTCCCTTTCCCCCTCCAAAAGCACCATAATCTCCTGCAAGATATTGAAGTTTATCAAACAAAGGATGGTTTACCGGATTTGACCCAGACCTGCTGGCTGAGGATTCTGAACATGGAATCATTGTTTGCTTGTCGTTTTCAACAACGTAACTCTTTATATACTCGCCGTCAATATCAATAGATACTTCAACATCTGCGTTTTGGGTTGTATGTGCAATTGGTAACAGTGGAGGATTTAATCCGTCGGTATCACCTTTCATAACATTTTGATAAGTAGTATAAAGCATACCCATCCAGCTCATTTTATTCACCTCCCCTGGTTGTATATCCATCAAGGAGCTCAGCTTCAGAAGTTCCACTAAAATTGTCTTTATTAAAATATTTTGATTTCATTTCTCTTATTAAGCGTTTTTTAGAGCACTCTTCAGGTCTACAAAAATTTATGATACCGTTTTGCATTTTAGGCATCCAGAAGTTTGCTACCATTTTATCCTTACCATTCTCATCCGGATAACTAATTGAATGGTATTGCAATCCGAATTCCATATCTCCCATATTATCATAATAGCCTGTCCCATCGATGAAATTGTATGGAATTACATATCCCTGGCACTCTCTTGCACCCAAAAACACATCTCTGCGGCCACCTTTTTCAATACATCTTTTGGCAATAAAATAATGTTTGTTCTCGTTCCAATCATCTTTTAAGTCAGACCTATTCACATTGAATTCGAAATGAGCTTTTACATGGTATTCAACATCACTTAAGTATGTATACATGGACAGGTCATTTCCACCACTGTATTTTATTGGTCGAATTCCTTTAGATTCTGTTCGTATTGGTTTCATAACTCTTACACTGTCAATGACCCATAATATGCTTGGTTTCCAATAGACTGATTCGGTAATCCCCTTCAAAGCCTGATATGTAGGGATCATGAATGAACATTTTTCTCCACCGATTTTTGTTAATGGATCAGTAAAAAGTGCATACCTACCAATTACTTTATATGTAACTGAATTTTCCATATATCTCTCCTTTCTTTAAAATTACTATTTATTTACTCCATTATAATACTATTGTTTTATCTGTGTCAATAGATTACAATTTATATTCTACATTAGATATGTTTTCTATTAATTCACTTGTATTATTCGTAAATTACATATTCAACTATATTGTTTTATATGGTATAATAAAACTGTCATTCAAATATGCGGATTGAAATTTTAAAATTACTATTTATCGTAAGAACTAAGAGACGCCTTAACAAACTCAAGTAAGGCGTCCCTTTTTAAATATTTAGAAATTCCATTTGTTTTTCTGTCACTACGCCAATAAATTTATCGTAATATCCATCTTTTAATACGTATATACCGGGTATTTCCGATAATTCAAAAGCATTTTCACTCTTCAACTTATTTATATGATTTTCATAAACGTTTACGGAATACTGTTGAGCAAGTTTTAGGTATTTCAGTTTGTCACCAAATGATTTTGAACTAAAAAGCTCAACTATTATTTTTTTGCCTTCACCATAGGGAACAAGTACAGGTGTTGTCAAATCATCAATAACTCTAAAATACTTCCCAGCTGTTTCAAACATAAAGTTTAGATACAACTCGCTTTGTTTACCAAATTTATCTTTATACCTCTGCTTATTAGAAACTGTACCATCCAGCATTTTGTATATTTCTGTATTACAATTATGTTCTTTAACACTAATTGGGTAATTCATTAGTTTTTCAATCTCTTTATCAGTATAATAATAGTTGTAATAGTGCTTTATTGCTATTGGTGAAAGCAAATCACTATCGAATGATTCGGGATTTTTAGTATATTCATCAAGAATTTCTGTGGTATGCTTTTCTCCTAATTCTATTTCTTTGAGATTCCCCAAGGTTTCATCAGAAAGATTAATAATGTACGATATCTTAACATCACCCTCACCATGTCTGTTTCCCCTACCAGTCGCCTGAGCTATAGAATCCAAACCAGCCAAATGACGAACCACTCCATCAAAGCTTATGTTTACACCTGCTTCAATTAATTGCGTACTTACGCAAATTACTGATTTTTTTCTTTTTAGACATTTCTTCATTACTCGTATTATTTTTTTCCTATGTGCAGGACAAAGATTAGTACTTAAATAAAAGATAATGTGCTCCTTACTCCCATTTCTTTTTTTTAGCTCCTTGTAAACTTTTTCTGAACAAGATTTTGTATTTAAAATAATAAGAATGCTTTGTAGACTTTTCTTCAGCTCATAAATAAAATCACCAAGCATCTCATAAGAGTAACCCCCATAAATTCGTTTATCTTTAACTTGCATTCTTTTAAATCCTTTAAATTTTTCCAACAAATCAGGAATAACCTCTCCCTTATTCTCCTTTAGCAACGGAATTTTCGTATCTGATAGGTTTGGCTGTGTTGCCGAACATAGGATTATTGTCGTATTGCATATTTTATTCAAATAGTTTATAGCACTGTTAAATAAAGAAATACATCGTATAGGTATTGCTTGAATTTCATCAAATATCAAAATTGAATCTGAAAGATTATGCATTCTCCTTAATGATTGTGTTCCCCCTGCATAAATAGTTTCCAAAAACTGTACCATAGTTGTAAAAATTATGGGATTATCCCATCTCTGAGTTAATATTTTATAATTATTTTCGTCTTCCTCATTACTATGTAGAACATTAGAATGGTGTTCGAGTAAATAATCATCGCATCTTAATACATCTCTTACTTCATTTGCATTCTGTTCAATTATTGTTGTGAAAGGAAGAATATAAATTATTCTCTTTTTATTTTTTTCACTTGCATGCTTTAGAGCAAATCTAAGACTTGATAAGGTTTTTCCTCCTCCAGTTGGGACAGTTAATGTGTAAATACCGGTATCTCTATTAAAAAAGTCCGCACATGCATCTGAGACTTCAAGCCTTAGGCGTTTGATTTTTTCTTCAAGATCAGAATTTGTTTTTATACTTTTAAACTCTAAAATCTTATTATTCATTATTTCAGAATATTTTTCCCATAATTCTTTTTCATTAAGCGAAGAATCCTCATTTGTATTATCCATGAACAAATAAGTATCATATCTATCAGCATCAATCAGTATGCTATATAATTGTTTAATTAACAATTGTATTGAAAAGGAACGATGTAATTTATTCTCCATTATTTTTTTATCCAGCATTTCTAATTCCTTGCATGCATCAAAAAACATTTCTTCTATAGATCTTTCATCGCATATTTGCTCGAAAAAACGTGTTGTAGCCTGTTGATATGACAAGTCAGTTTTTTTTCGTTCAAAACGTTCTAATAAAGGCATTTTACAATCAAATGATATATAATCATGCAAACCGCCATGATGGTAACAAACGACTATTGAAATGATTTCAGCCGTAATTTTTGTATACCCTCCTATGTCATGATATTTTTGGTATATATACATACCGCCGATTCTACCATGGTCAACCTTTTGACAGGACTTTTTCCACTCTTTTATAGTTCCGTTTTCTTCACAGGTTATTGAAGTTGAAATATAATCTTGAAATTCATCACTTAACTTTCCCATATCATGTAATAATCCAATTAATTGTGAAATCTTTGCTATACCCGTACTTTTTCCGTAATCTTTGCAGTATTCCGATACATTAATTAAATGTTCTTTAACCGATTGATGTTTTTTATCACTTTTCCTATAATGTGCAGTAAACACCATAATTTTTTACCCCCCAAAACTACTTCTATTAATACTACTACTAAATAACACCAAAAAACTTTTATATCAAAATTCATAAAGAGCAGGTAGTAAAAAAGATAAACTGTTTTCAATTTCTCGTGAAAGTTTACCACTTCCATTGGTCACCAAATTGAAACTTTATATCATTATACTACTTTAATTTACCAAATTACAATACATAAATACACCCAATGACTATTGCCTCTATAACATTATAAAGTAAATATAGCAGTAAAAATTCTGGTTTTTTTTAAGGTAGAAAAGGATATATATATATTTATTTTGCGAAAGCGAGTTAATTATAGAAACTGAATACAACAAGTAATTAATCAGAAATTTGTTGAATAAAATATTCGTGTATGCGAAAAAATATAATTAGTGGACAGTCATATTTTGTATAAATCAAATAAAATAATATTTTTACAAAATATATTAATGAAATTGAATAATATTATTCATTGTAGTAAAATATTGTAGAAGTACATAATTTCTGAGGAGGTCAGCATATGTTTGAAATCACTACTCAAGCGGTTCAAATCGTGTCTATAGCAATCTCCGTTCTTGCTCTTGCTGTTGCAGCTTGGTTGTACACCTGGGTAAAATCGCAGCCTTCGTCTAACGCCCGTATTGCTGAAATTGGAGAGTATATCCGTAAGGGAGCTAATACGTTTCTGAGGCGTGAATACCTTGTTTTAGCACGGTTTACCGCAATTGCAGCAGTACTAATTGTAATTCTGCTTCCAAAACCAATTTGGAGCACAGGAAATATTTCCGAAAATATTTTTATGGCTTTTTCATATATTTTCGGTACAGTTTTATCAGCTCTTGCAGGTAAGATCGGTATACAAGTTGCCACAATCGCAAATATGAAAGCGGCAGAAGCTGCAACAAAAGGAGTTAAACCTTCTTTTATGGCCGGTTTCCGTGGTGGTGCAGTTATGGGTATGGCTGTTGTAGGAACTAGCCTTGTGGGAGTTACCCTTGTTTTTATGCTGGTAGGTGACGCCAGTGCAGTTTTAGGTTTCAGCTTCGGTGCAAGTTCACTGGCACTTTTCGCTAAAGCCGGCGGTGGAATTTTTACAAAGACGGCAGATATCAGTGCAGACCTGGTGGGAAAAGTAGAACTTGGTATGGAAGAAGATGACCCTAGAAATCCTGCTGTTATAGCAGATAACGTTGGTGATAATGTTGGTGACGTTGCAGGTATGGGTGCAGATTTGTTTGACTCAAACGTTGCTTCAATGTCTGCTGCGTTGGTTATGGCCACTTCACTCGGAGGCTTGGTCGGTAAAAACGTAACAATGGTCTTTATATATGCAGCCATCGGACTTTTATCTTCTATTATCGGCGTTGCTACAGCACGTATCGGTGAAAAAGGCGATCCCAGTAAAGCTCTTAACAGTTCAACTTATGTGACTACAGGTATTTACGCTGTACTTACAGCTGTAGCTACATACGCATTCGGACTTGAATGGCGTATCTGGGGTGCTACTGCTATTGGACTCATAGTAGGTACCATCATAGGTATTACTTCCGATTACTTCACAAATGATGCAAAACCGATTGTTAAAGCAGTTGCAGAGGCTTCGAAATCAGGGCCGGCCTTTACCATTCTTTCAGGTTTTTCCTACGGTTTGTTAAGTGCTCTTCCTGCATTGATAGGTATAGCGGTCACTGCTTTATTGTCATATAATATATGTGCTCCATTAGGTGCCGGATATGGTATGTTTGGTATTTCAATGTCAGCTCTTGGTATGCTTTCAATAGTAGGAATGATCATTTCAAATGATGCGTACGGCCCTATCGTTGATAATGCCCGCGGTCTTGCTGAAATGGGTGGCTTAGGCGAAAAGGTTATTGCCATCACTGATGAACTTGACTCAGCTGGTAATACCGTTAAAGCTGTTACAAAAGGTTTTTCAATCAGTGCAGCAGGTCTTACTGTTATTGCACTTTTAGGTGCATTCATGAGCGAAGTAAACACCGCTGCATCTGAATTAGGAGTTCAGGGCATTACCAATTTTGATATAATGAACCCGACAGTATTCTTCGGACTCATTATAGGTATTTCAATACCGGCAGTATTCTCTGCAATGTTGATGCTTGGTGTTGACAAAAATGCACAGAGAATGGTTAAGGAAATTCATCGTCAATGGGATACAATAGTAGGTCTTAAAGAAGGTAAGGAAGGCGTAAAACCTGATTATGACAAATGTATAGATATTGCTACAACTGGTTCACTAAGAGAGCTTATTCCAGCCGGTGTTGTTGCAATCATATCTACAGTTATTGTTGGTTTTATCGGAGGAGTAGCAGCTATTGGAGGCTTCCTTACCGGTAACATCGCTTCAGGTCTTTTGCTTGCATTACTGATGTCCAATGCTGGCGGACTATGGGATAATTCCAAAAAGTACGTCGAAGCAGGCAACTGTGGCGGTAAAGGTTCACCAGCACATAAAGCAGCTGTTGTTGGAGATACTGTAGGAGATCCTTTCAAGGATACTGCCGGTCCATCCATCAACACACAAATCACAGTTGTATCATTGGTTGCTTCATTGTTGTCTACCTTGTTCCTTTTGTACTCTTTCTTTTAATTATTACTCAGATGATAATCAGCTATATAAAACAGCCATTCCTCAAGGAGTGGCTGTTTTTAGTTTTTATGGTTTATATTCAGTAATAACTTTAAATCTACTTCTATAGACCAAGTAAGAATACTATTTTCCATTCATATAAGGCGATATATTTAGCTTTTGTTATGGGCTTTTTACATTTTATAATAGAGGTATCCAAATGCTCCAAATAAATGCTATTGGTTACATAAAATTATTTATTTAAATTAAACTTTGTATTATTGTCTTTCCCCCAAATGTCAACGGAATCATTATTATGAATTGCTGCAGATTGATCATAATTTGCTTCGATTCTTTTAGCTCCCGTAATTGATTTACATTCTTTCGGTATATCATCATAGTCTTCCATTCCAAACTGATCATAGTAATCTGAGCCAATTCCCCAAATAGTCCCGTCCCTTTTTAGGAATAAAAGTTGACTCGTGCCTGATTCAATCTGTATAACATCATCTAATTGAGCTATTTCAACTATTTCATTAAAACTATAAACAACTGTTTCTAATCTATCTTCAATGGGAAATTTATAATAACTGGCACGCCAAACCCTACCACTCTTTGTCAAGGCATACATATTGCCATCAAAAAGTTTAATCTGAATAATATCCTTTAATCCTTCCAGTCTACCGGGTTTAAAAACTACAGCATGAACACTGAAAAATCTATCTCTTCCCCATATATAAACTTCATTATCTTCTGCAAATGCAAAAATAAAGTCTGATGAAATATCTATAAATTTTACTTTAGGTAACTTGTCCATCTTAATTGGCAAAAGTATATCTTCTGTTTTTTCGGAAAAAAGCATTCCTTCTTCATTATAACCCCATACCCAAACCGTTCCATCGCTTTTCAATGCAACATTAAAATAACTTCCTGAAGCAATCTCTTTAACATCTGTAAGATTACTTACCATTATGGGACTTAATGAGTATTGTATTGATACATTGCCAAGCTGACCTCTTGAATTATTACCCCATGCCCAAACTGTTCCATCCTTTTTCAATGCTATGGTATGATCCTCCCCTGCCGCAACAGAAATCACCTCAGTAAATCCTTGTATTTGTTCAGGGCTGTTCAGGGATTCAGAAGTTCCATTTCCAAGTTGTCCATATTCATTATTACCATAGAGCCACAGCGTCCCATCACTTTTTACAAAAGCTGTATGTGCTTCGCCAAAAGCAACTGAATGATTAGGATTTATTATAGCGGGACAATATCTTTCAATATCCACAATATCTGGCTTTAAACCCAAAATTGCAACTAATAGTGAGGCTATAATAAAAGAATATATAGCAAATGTAATAATGGCTTTTCTCATACACTCGCTCCTTTTTCTTCATAATCCTTCAATTCCCTTTGCTTATGTTTATAATTAGTATACTGAAGTGCAATTCTATTTTCAGGGTTTTTGTCCATAGTATAAAGACAAATCAGAAATAACCACTCTAACGGTTTCATTATGATATATACAACATCTGCAATCCAAATATTTCCTATGCACTTATAAATTGGTATTCCAAAACGGTCATAGTTTTTTCTTACAAAGTGATGGACTTTGGGAAAATATTGCTCAAGCAACTCCTCAAATGCGTTTGCTACAAGCAATTGCCTATTCACTCTTATAATACTTCCGCCTCTTATGCCATTTCTCAGCGGTTTAACCAATCCTTTATGTCCTTTTGCTGCAACAGTACACAAATAATGGCCTGAATACGGAATATTGGGAAGCGGTTGGCATTTTGAAAAAGTCCAGTCACATGTCTTTATAAATGCCTGAACAAAAGAGTCTGGTTTCTGTCCAAACAATGTTAATATTAACATTTCTACGATACCAATAGGTATTAGCATTATAGCTAAAACAGGGTTTGTATACCAATTATTGTTAATCAAGTTTGCATACAACTTTTGAATAATTCTATTTTTATAAACTTTATAAGAGTTTTTTTCTTGCTCTATGAAGTAATTATAGCTTGTTAGCAGTTCAGTAATAAAAATAATTATTATATGTACTGGATATAAATAAAAGTAAATAGAAATAGATGCAAGGAAAAAATCAAAAGCATTAGATTCTGCTATTATATGCTGGAATCCTGCAGAAAATTGAATAAACAAAAACATATTAACTATTATTCCTTGGATAATCAGAACTGTCGTTAAAACTTTAAAAATTGGTGACATATTTGATTTGAATAATTTAAGAATCCAGAATGCTACTATTGGAAAAGAGAACAAAAGCAAAATAGTTAGAAAATGCTCTCTTGAAATAGGAGTATGGTAAACAGTTCCTATTGCTTCTTCTCGTAATCTTTCATCAAAATTAGCATTTGACCAAATTCCGGTAAAAGAAAAGAATGGTATAATAATCGTAACAAACAAATCAATTAAAGTTGATAACTCTTTTCTCTTCTCAAAATTCTTATCTTTTGCCATTAACTTTTTTATTTTAAAAAAAATGAAATATGCAGGTATACCAATAGAAACAGAAAAAATTAAAATACCCAACACAAAAAGCATAATTAAACCTATAATGTCCATTTAAACTCTCCCTTATATTAATTCATTTAGATAAGAAGAAAAGTACAAAAAGCTAAGGATAATTTAATATTTTGATTGTATAAACACTGCTCTTTTTTCTCCATTCCATATAACTTTAAATCCAAGTTCCTCAGCAATAAATCTAACAGGAACCATTGCCCTACCATCAATTATTGATACAGGCACATCAAGCATAACCTGTTTTTGATCTAAATATGCCCACTTGCTTCCAACATTAAGTTTTATAACATTTGAGTCCTTTAAAATACTAATAGTTCCTGTTGATTCCTCCCATAAAACTTCAGCACCTAAACTTTCAAAAACTGATCTTACGGGTATAAGTGTCCTTCCGTTTAGTATTCTTGGTGGAACATCGAAAACCACTTCTTTTTCATTTACCATAACCTTTATTGGATAGAGTATTTTGTTTTCTAAAGATTTAATCATATCTACCAGCATAGCATTTGTTCCTTGGATAATTATCGGATTCTTGGCTGGATCAATCCAACCTAAAAGCCTTGAAATATTAGCCTCAGATAAGGCGGTGCATCCTTTGGTGCTTATATTTGAACCTTTCCATATATGGAGAAATATAGCACTGCCCCTTCCCTTTACTACAGGATTCATATTGTATTCAATAACAAATGCCAATTTATAACTTGTTATCTTAAGTCTTTCAAAGGACTTCCATTTACTATAAGGATCGCCTTCATATTCTACCCAATTGTTGTAATCCTGAGAAGATACGTCATCAACCCAATAATCATTTTTTGAGGTCTTTTTATATGAAAGTCTAATGTCAGAAGGTTTATCTACAGTGCCGAAAGCCGTTCCTACGCGGAATATTCCTGCCGGTGCTTTAAGGTCACCCTCCTTCTTATTTAGCGAAAAGCCGTTTTTTCCAATTACAGCATTCATTGAAGGTAAACTTTTTATCCATACGCCAGAAGTCTTTTCATAAGCCTCAACTGTGGCTTGATATTGGCTGTCTTTCTCATTTGAAACTACAATTATCTGGTTTGAGCCGTTTGCGGAGTTTAGACTGTCAAAAAGAGTTATCAAATTGCTCGATGTTTGAGCTTGACCTATGCATGGTATTGGTATGTTCAGGCAAATGTATGTAATTAGTAAAAGAGCGGATAATATTTTCATTTAATTTTCCTCTTAGTGCTTTTAATATTACTAATCTTTAATTTTCATAATATCATATCAAATTCTGTTTTTCACTACTAAAACCAAAAAATTATCCAAAACAATATTTCCCTTATATTTCAAACAAACCTTTATTCCATTGTAATTTAGTAGCTTCTCAATCAAAACTTAATAATGTTAATTTGAAAATTCGCCGATATAAAATCTATAGAATACCTAGTCGTTTAGTTTTGTTGTGTCAATTATCAAAGCAAATTTCTTACTTATTTGTATTTATACGGAGGTAACGCCTGATGTTTTATAGTAAATTACGATTTACATTAAGATTCAAGATTATACTGATTCTTCTTTGCGTTTCACTTGTTCCTCTCTTAATTCTTGCCAATTATCAACTTACACAATACTGGGCTGTGACTACGGAAAATATCAAGGCACAGGAAATTGAGTCAGCTAACCAAAATGCAAAGATAATTGATACATGGATCAATTCTAAAATTATGCAGCTAACCGAAATGTATAGTAATCATCCTGAATACAATCAGATGCATATAGATACTGTTATGAAAACATTTCGTGGAATCAATGAGTCAGATGCTGAAGTGGAACTCGCCATTGTTGCTGACAAGGACGGAACCTCCGCCATTGACAACCTAGCAAGAAGCAGCGTCGCCGACAAAGAGCATTTCATCAAGGCTAAGGAAACAAAACAAGTCGTAATAAGCAATGTCATTGTTAGCGAAAGAACCGGTGCCAAGATCATTGCCATAGCCTTACCTATTCTTGATGACTCGAAAAATTTCGTAGGTATCATCCAGAGCAATATCGCTGTGAAAGCTCTTGAAAACAATATTGGAACGGTTAAGATTGCAAAGACTGGTTATGCCTATTTGATGGGTAATGACGGCACAATCATCTTCGAACAAGATTCGAACAAGATTGGAAAGACGTATAAGGAATTTTCAAATGATCCCACGAAATTGGAAGCTTTTGATAAAAACGTTATGGTAAATCAAAACGGCTTTATACAATACAAGGAAGATGATGGAACCGATATGGTTGGAGCCTTTTCTACGGTTCCATCGACTGGATGGAAGGTAGTAGTTACTGCACATCCTCAGAGGTATACGCTGATATATACAAGGCAATATTTGTTGTTTTATTCTTGATTCTTGCAGCTGCAATCCTTGTAATCATAATTTCAATTTTCGCGTCGAACCTGCTCGCAAAACCAATCAAAAAAGCAGCGGATTACTTAAATATCCTTGCAAATGCTGATTTTTCCACAAATGTACCAAAAACTTACTCAAAACGGAAGGATGAAATCGGAACCCTCTTCAGTTCCGTTGATGTCATGAGCAAATCAATCCAGGCGGTTATCCGCGATGTCATTAACGAAGCAAACAATGTCGGGGAGAATATATCCGTTTCCTCTGATAACCTCAAGAAGCTTTCCCTGCAGATGGCGGATGTTTCTGCAACGACACGTGAAATGTCCGCAGGCACTGAAGAAACCGCAGCAATGGCACAGGAGATGAATGCAACTTCATTTGAAATCAAAACGGCAGTAGAGTCCATCGCACATAAAGCAAAAGAAGGTTATAGAATGGCTGAAGAAATCAGTAAGCGTGCACAGGATTTGAAGGAAAATGCTATCCTTTCGCAAAAAGCGGCTCATGATATCCGAGACGAAATTGATGTAGAAATACTTAAGGCAATTGAGCAGTCAAAATCGATTAGCAAAATAAATCTCCTTACAGATTCGATCCTTCATATCACGGCTCAGACAAACCTGCTCTCGCTGAATGCGGCAATTGAAGCAGCGAGAGCTGGAGACGCAGGTAAGGGATTTACCGTTGTAGCAGACGAGATAAGAAAGCTCTCAGAAGAGTCAAAACGTTCTGCTACGGAAATTCAAGCTGTAACAAAATTGGTGGTTCAAGCCGTACAAGAATTAACCTTCGGCTCTGAAAAAGTGCTGGAATTCATTGATAAAATAGTCATCAATGATTATGATTCCATGGTTGGCATTGGTGAAAAGTACAGCAGTGATGCCGATACAATCCAGAAGCTTGTTTCTGATTTCAGTAATACATCAGAGCAATTATTAATATCCATACAAAACATGGTTAAAGCCATTAATGAAGTGTCCGATGCAAACAACGAAGGTGCTCGAGGAACGCAAAACATAGCAGAGAAAGCTTCTGATGTAATGATTAATGCTTCAAAGTTAGCAGAACTAATGGAATCGGCAAAGGAAAATTCCAAAGAGCTTTTCAAAAACGTTACCAAGTTCCGAATCTAATTGGCTTTGCATCTGAACTATATCAAATCGGATTTAGTTTAGCTGATTAGGTTCCTTTTTGGTATTTTTATAGCGGGAGTTATTTTTCATCATGACTAAATTCTTCTTTGCATTTCACTTGTTCCTCTCTTTATTCTTGCCAATTATCAGACCAGTTCTTAAAATAATCGTCTACCAATTTTACATATTTTTCAGATGCTTCTTTTGCTTGTGTGTTAATTGTAATATACACTGATGATCTTGGATCTAAAAATTTTTCTTTTTCACTATCTTTCATATCAACAACATTTTTGCTAATTGACATGAGCGTGCTATTTATTTCTTCAAGCAATTTAGATGCTTTTTCCTTGTTTAAAGAGGATTCCTCAAGTGACATATAAGTAAATAAAGGATCAATAGTCCGTATAAGTCTTCCGTTTTTATCATATTGAAACTCAGTTTTTCTGAAGGTCGTCGCGTTTATTGCATTAGGTGCATCATATGAGCACTTCTGCATACCATTAATATAAACTCATATAATTGGGTCTGAATTTATTACTATAATGCTCATCAATTTTATCTTTATTTGGCTCACCCAACATCGTGCTTTCGAGCAACAATTCGACATGTTTGTAATGACATCGTAAAGCATTTATGTATAATCAATTGACGTATTGCATATAATGCTTTATAATATAATTAAAGAGAGGAGCTGATACCATGGCTAATACAACCAATTTAAACATTCGTGTGGATGAGGAAGTAAAACGCAAAGCTGAAGCCATATTTAACGAGCTTGGTCTTAATATGTCTACTGCTATGAATATGTTTTTGCGTTACTCCGTTCGCTACGGCGGCATTCCTTTTGACCTCCGTATCGAAACACCCAATGATGAAACACAAGCAGCAATCAATGATGTCAATAACAATCGCAACATGAGCAAAACCTTTGACAGTGTTAATGCCTTAATGGAGGATCTTAATGGTTAAAATCAGATACTCCAACAGGTTTAAAAAAGACTTCAAAGCAGTTGTAAAGCGTGGTTATGATGTCCACTTTCTTGAAGAAGTGCTTAATATCTTGGTTCAGGAGAACCCACTGCCTCAGAAATATCTTGACCATCCGCTTGCCGGTAATTATGCCGGGCATCGTGAATGTCACATCACACCTGACTGGTTGCTCATATATAAAATTGAAAAAGACATCTTAACATTGTCCTTGACACGTACAGGAACCCATAGCGATTTGTTTTAAACTAAAAGAACTAACTCCGTTCGGCATTCTTTCCGAGCGGTTTTCTTTGCCACCTGCCTCCTTCTTTTCAGTGATAATTTACACTATCTTTTCTTTCATCTTTCCAATCAACTGTAAAACTCCTTCTTCAATCTTACTGAGAACCTCAGCTTTCGGACAACCTTCAAACTCAACGCCTTCAACTTAGAAAGTGCCAGACTTATTGAGATTACTAATTTATCTTCGGGTACCACAATCTTAGAATAATATGATATTGAAGACCCATCAGGCGAGAAACCTAAAAACTCTACATCACTGCTACTATTGTAGCTTTTATTGTTAGTCAAAAAAGCACTAGCAAATAACGCAAGTGCTTTCTAACGTATGTTACACGATATAAAAATAAAATCGAGACCAAAGGTATCATTAGCCAACTCATTAAGACTATTTCTTAAAACCTCACACTGCTTATAACTTCAAATTGTTCTATCACTATTTAGATTTCCCTTTATTTCAATAATAATTTTGTGTTCTTGCTTTTCTTCTGTCACAATAATAATGCCTGATCTTTCCAACCTTTTGACTTTAGGTCTATTAAGACTTAAAATTTCAGATAATACTTTATCAGTCCGTATTTTTAGTGCTTTACAGCGAAACGCTTCACCGAAAAATATCCTATAAAAACCTTTCACAAACCTATAGATAAAATTATCAATTAATATTATAATGTTTTAGTGCTTAAACTTCATGGTATAAAGGCCATATCTATAGCATACAACAGGAGTAAATATGAATAAGTATTTTATGAAAAAAAAGGATTTTGAATATGGACTTAAGAGGGGACTTCCAATTGCATTAGGATACCTACCGGTTTCATTCACATTTGGACTTATGGCCGTAAGCGGTGGTATCCATCCCTTGTTGGCTGTTTTTATCTCCCTGACCAACCTTACAAGTGCAGGGCAGTTTGCAGGCACTAATCTCATTATAGAAAGTGCCGGACTTATTGAGGTTACTTTAACTACTTTTGTAATCAATATACGTTATATGCTTATGTCACTATCATTATCACAGAAAATAGATCCTGGAATATCTCTTATGCAAAGGCTTATCTTTGGTTTTGGAATCACAGATGAAACCTTTACTATTGCTTCTACGGAAAAAGGTAAACTATCCTATTCGTATATGATAGGTCTCATTACGGGACCGATAATCGGTTGGAGTTCAGGAACAGCTTTAGGTGCTTTTACCTGTTCCGCACTGCCTTTATCAATCAGCAGTGCAATGGGAATTGCCCTATACGCAATGTTTATAGCAATAATTATACCTCCATCAAAAAAATCAAAATCTATTTTAATGATTGTTCTCCTATCTATAGGAATAAACATGGCACTAAAATATATTCCGCTTTTTAGCTTTATATCAAGCGGATTCAGAGTTATTGCAGCTACTGTTTTAGGTGCCGGAACAGGTGCTGCCCTTTGGCCTGTAGAAGATAAACCCGATGCCTGTGAGCAGAACTACAAATGATAAAAAGGAGTAAAAAATGTCATATACATTTACCGCAATTTTATTAATGGCAATTGTTACCTATATACCAAGAGTATTGCCAATTTCAATTTTCAGAAAAGAAATAAAATCCAGATATATAAAGTCTTTTTTGCACTATGTTCCCTTTGCAGTCTTGGGTGCACTTACTTTTCCTGACATTATCAACTCCACCGGCAACTATAAAACTGCCCTCTGTGGCACTGTTATCGCTTTATCCCTTGCTTTCAAGGGTAAAAGCTTGGTTTTAGTAGCACTCGGGGCAATATTAACGGTATTTGTAGCAGGATTTCTTATATAAATATGTATTGCATTATCTATGCAGCAAACGCCTTTGTAAACACTGTAAACTTGTTCCTATCAATAAATCTCAATTCCCTTACACCTGCTCCCCAAAAACAGCTACATTCTGGTTATTGAGAGCAAATCCACCATTTTTAATGCTTAAAGTATTCTGAACATAACCAATAGCATCAGCATTATATCTTCCTGCTATTTTTTGAAAAGCCAGTAATTCATATATTCCATCAGAGTCAAAATCCACCGGATACAAGGCACTTATGGGATTTACAAAACCCTCAACAGGCTCCTTGAGTTTACCGGTATTGTCATATATCTCACTTAAGTATTCTTTTCCTTTATAAGATATGTCTATTATGTATTTCAACCTGTTGAGTCTGCTTATAAATTCAACTTTGTAATTATCCCTGTAATTCACATCATACTGAAATTGCTCGTTATAAACATTAAAATCAAACAACTTTCTAGGTATATTGTTTATGTATGAAAAGATATAGTAGTACATTGTTCCTCCACTACCTCCGGAAGCTATTCCAATCAGTATATCTTCCACACCGTCACCTGTAAAGTCTCCCAAAAACAGTGAAGGATTATATCCGGCATTATCTTTAAGAGGTATCTCCGCAGTCATTCCTGTTTTTCCATCTTGTATAACCAAGGTAATGTTTTGTGTGAATGGACTATCTGGAGTTTTAGTACCGGTCAAATAAACATTTTCCGGTACACGGTCACCATTTACATCTCCCTTTGCATACGCTACAACGATAGGTTTTATTCTGTTTTGCATATAATTATTATACATAAACTGCTCCTTTCAAATCCTTGAGCTTTCCGTATAATATAATATGCATCTAGCACCATATATGTTAAGCGTTTTATTAAACCTTCAATTATAGAAACCAAGTGCCCAACTTATTTCAAGGTATGGGGGACTAAAGGCACAGGTAATTCATTTTTAACATTATGAAAGATTGGAAATCAGTAATGTTAAAAAACACTAGCCATTTTCTTAGTCACATCGGAAATCTTAGTTTCACGCTGCTTATGAGCCCAGTTTACAACTCCTGAGTCAAACACGTTACCGTCTTTTACTTGGCAGGCTTTTTTCATCTGACCGAGTGCATTGTTTCCACCCATCCAGGCAAAGGGAAAGTGCTGGGTTACAAAACATCCAACCTTTTTTCCTTTTAACGATGTTATGTGTGAAAAATATGCTTTCATAACAAACGGCAATGAAAATGCATGCACAGGCGAACCAAAAATCACAACATCATAACCGCTAACGTCGGGAATGTTTTTTAATTGAACTTCTGCAACCGATTTCGATTCTTCACTTACAGCTGTTACCTGTTCTAAGTTTACAGAATGGCCCGCTGTAAGAAGTTCCTGTTTAATCTTTTGTGCAACAGACATCGTATTTCCCGTTTTTGAGTAAACCACAATACCTATTTTCATGACTTAATCCCTCTCCTTCTTTGATTGAGCTCGTTATATTTTGTATTGACCAGTGCTTTTTTAACACAACTAATTCTCATTCTTTGAAAATATATAGAATGTACTTCCTCTATCACTAAGGCCAATACATTCTGATAATAATTTCTGTTACATGGTACTAAATATATACTCAATTATAGCATATTTGTCTAATTTTCTTTAGCTTTTTATGGAAATTACAGTACTTTACTAAATCCTTATTTAAATTTACTCTATGGTCACAAAAAATACAGGATGATTTCCTGCATCAAGGCTTTTTAAGGTTCTTATTCTTTTACACCCAAAGTATGTCCTGAAGGTATTTCAAAATAGTTATTCAATTTTTCAGGGCCTGCAAGTTCACTTCTATCAACATACAATACTCCATCTGTTTTTGTCTTAATGCTCCATTCCACAAGAGATATATGGCCATCCTCAATCTCTATTCCTGTAATACCATAAGGATGTATACAACTGCCGTCATTAAAGTATGGCAGTTCACCAACTTCAGGAAATGTAGGCCTGTGAGTGTGTCCGGCAATAAGTATTCGATTGTTCTTTTTTATCCATTTAATCAGCTTTTTCTCAACCAATGCTTTTCTTTTATAATTTTTTGCAGTGCTGGTTGGATCATTTACCCCTATTAATTCAAGCGGTTTCCAGAAATATCTTACTAAAAATCTTGTCAACCTCCAAAACGCTCCATCCCAGATAATAAGCTGGTGTCCATGTATCAGAAAAATTTCTCCTCCTGTGACAGAATGTTTTAATACTAAGCCTTCATGAAACTTTATATTTTCAAACAGTGAAATTTTTTCTGCTTCTCTCTCATACAAACATCTATATTTATTGAATTTAGCATAATTCCTGCATTTTTTAACCAAATCATGATTACCATACAGAAAAAAACCTCTGCCTTCACTAACAAATTTTGATAGCAGCAAAAACACATCACTATGCTGGTTCATTATTTCATAAATATCTTTATTTTCCCAAAGCTCATCACCATCACCCAATTCAATATATGTATAATTGTTATTATAGTAATGTGTCAAAGCAGCATAGTATATGTTTTTATTTTTGCAGAAACTATCTGCCCAGCTTCCATCTCCCCTGTGGCAATCACTCATAATAATAATTTTTGAGGAGTCATCAAAAGGAATAAATTGTGCCGTTTCAAAAACCTTAGATAAATTCTTGTTGTCATTCATTTTTACACCTTAGTGTAGCAGAATTATACCCTCAACATGGCAAATAACTGCATTCTTTCTTTAATACTCCTCTTTTATTATATTAAAATTGCAACTATTATGTTAACGGCATGTTTTTTCAATTCTTTCCCAGATAATGAGTATAACAGTTCCAGTTAAATAACATAAAATATCTCTAACATCAAAGGAGGTTCCCATAATAATAGTCATTATTTTGTTACTCCTCAAATTTAATTTATCTACAAGATGAAAATATTGAGATACTTCTACAGAAACAGCAAATACAAATAGGTATACAGGCAATCGCTTTATTGGCTTTTTAATAATTCCCCTGATAAATGTATACATTAAAATTACTACCAGAATGTCTCCAATGAAAGGGCGTATAATTCTATCCTTAACAAACAAAGCAATAAGAACTTCAAGTATAAATAGTATGAAAAATATTGTTAAATACTTAATGTTGATTTTCATGATTTTTTACCCCCCATATCAACTTTCTCACATTAACACAATTCAATTTCTCCAGCCCTTTTGATAATTCTGTTCCTGATGTCCAAATCAAGGCTTTTTAAATATTTATCCAATTTAGCATGCCATTCCTTTTCCCTTTCTAACAGACTCGAATCTACTTTATGCACAGGCAATAAATTTAAGAGCATTGCAAGCTCATTATCTCCTAAAGTATCAAAAAACTCACTGAATTCATATTCAAACAGGCAATCTCCTTCGAATATATCAACCAGATCAGAAATGCTGTGAATTTCTTTTTTTATAATTAATATCTTGTCTGACACAAACCGACATTCTCGAATTTCAGTTGCAATCTTTCTAAATGCCTCATCGTCCATTTTATCTCCATCCATAAAATGAATAACAGGTTTAACAACCTTTTCCCTATGGCTAACAAATACTGACTCCAGATGATCATTTTCCAGTGCAGTTTTTAACCTTTCACAAAGATCCTCTACGGTTGCTGCTATATACTCCATTAAAAATTCATTAGTAATACCAAGCTTCCTGCAAAGCTTTAGTGACGCTTTTATTAATACTTCATGTAACTCGTCTGTCGAAAGCCCCTTCAATTGGTTCTTGATATACTGTCTCCCAGTTTGCCCCACATCAAGATGATCAACACTTCTGTTTGCCAGAATGCAGCCTAATGCATTAGTAAATACAATCCTGAATATATTGACGAGCAAATCCTGATACTGCTCATCATAACCACGCAGTACACAATCTATATCATGAACCGTAAAATTTTTACAAAACCTATTCTCCCAGTAGAGTGTTTGAAGATAGTTATAAATATATTCTATACCAACGCATTCCATTTTATCAATATTTAATGGATAATCTATACTTCCGGTTGTGTCATGAGCGGCATATTCAGCATCATAAGTTGAAAAAAATCCCGGCAATCCATTTTTAATTGTCTCTTTATACGCAATATTGTCATTTTCAATATGTTCACTTAGTATAAGTTGCAATATATGTCTAGAAACATTTACTTTCCTTTCAATCAATTTCCTCCCCCGTTGGAACAACTCAGCCAGCTGCATTTGCTTTATTTGCTCAAGTCCCATATCAGTTTCCGGCAAACTTTTAAGATAAACTCCTATACTATATAAAACAGATTGCAATATGCTTTGAGCAGTCTCCACCCTGACCGAACTACTGTCACCTCCGGTATATCGCTCTGTTTGCCTCGCCAACAACCTGAGACTTTGAATTTGAATGCCCTCCAATTCAGAATCGTTCAGCAAATTTAAACTATGTGCTTCATTAATAATGGACTGAAAATAATGTTCTTCATTTAATTTTTCTCTTTTAATGCTCTGTTGCTTTTGCAAGTCATTCATCTTCGCCCTCATCCTCCTCATCTGAATACTCGTCTTTATCCTCTATATCTTCAAAATTGCGTACATTATAGCGGATATTCCTGGCTAGTGCTTCTAACTCACGATTCTGCAATAGCTCAACAGAACCACGGCAATTCTGATCAAAATATTTTTTCATTAAAGAAATCAATTCTTCGTCACTAATTCCGTCAAGCGATTCATTTTTGAAATAGTAAAAGGTTTCGATTAAATCATGCAGTGTTTCTGCATAGTTAGACTGCATAAGGAACGGAGAATCACAAAATTCCTTAATCAGAATATCAATAATTCCACCACCAAATTCAACCCGTCCATTACGGTTGAGTGCTTCTGTGCGTGTCTCGACAAGTTGCTGTGCCTCATCCTGTGACAAAACCAGACCAAAACGAGCTGTGTATTCGTTACATTTAATGATTTCCGAAACAGCAAGTTTGTTCTGCAAATTTGTAGTAATCAGCATAAAATCACTATACACTTTTTTCGCTCCTTCTAAATATTTTTCAAAAACCTATTGACAAATCATTTTATTTGTGGTATACTTTTAATGTGGTATTATATCTTTTTTCATTCTTTCTATAATTTCCAGTATATCACTGCCAATATCATGAGTCAATAACGTTAATAGATTTTAACGCTTTATTTTTGATGTTCAGATTTTATCAAAAGGAGTTTGAAGCGATATAAGATCTTTATCGCGTTCAATAATAGAATGTGGTCTTAAAAAAAAGATTTTCAAAGCATAACAACTTTATACGCTTTGAAAATCTTATTTATGATTTATGACACATATCGCAGCAGAAGCTGCAAGCAAAGTTGTAATGCCCGCTGTGGCAAACATCGGAACAATATCTGTTTGCACAAGCCATTATTCATACGTTTTATTTCCTATTTGCAGCTTTCTTACATAAAACACTTCACATCCACCATCATATGAATTATCATCTCTAGACATGCTAGTGTCCCATGTAATGTAGCCTTCATTTTCTTTCACTTTCCCGAACACATTTACCAGATAGCCTTCCATATAAACTATATCGTTTTTCTTTATACTCTTCACGCCTCTTAGAACACGTTTTGTTGCTGCAATTATATGATTATTCGCGGAATGATTTGATATGTAACTTACACTTAACGGACAGCCATCACTGCAAAAAAAGGTATACCGCCTTCCTGATTGAGAATACTTAATATATTTATCATACTCCGGTTTAATAAGTTCACCCCACGCCAATGCCAAATCATACTTACCCAGAAGTGCTACATCATCCTGAAAAAAGATAATAGGGTGCTTGCTTTTTACCTTAGCAACAATCTTATAATCAGCGACGGGTGTAATATACCACTTCGTACCTGAAGACGTAACCGAAAAACTACGGCCGGTAGTATCAGTCTGAGTTGGATCATCCTTTGCACTAAGACCGTTATAAGTGGTTTGCGTTACCGGCATTCTAAGTCCACTAAAAAAATTAACAGCAACTATCACACTAATAAAAATCAGGACAAGAAGGACAATTTTAGGCAATAGCTTTCTGACCTGTTTTGCTCCAACATGGTAAGCAGAGCTTTCTTCTATATTCAAGAGTTCTGCCTTCCTCTTCTGCATTTCACTATAAGTCTTTACTTCACCCTTTTTCATTTCTTCAAACAATTGATCCATGATCTGCTTTTCACGCTGCTTATCCAAGAAATCACCCCTACCAAATCGCTTTATGGATTTATTGCATAATACTCACTCGCCAAAAGACCGTACATCAATGCATCAACAATTCCCTTATTGCTAAAATCAGCTTGTCTTAAATTGCCCTCATATTTCTATATTAATAATTTTATCATACTTTTTACAAATTTTTTAACTATTTTTTCTTTGCCCCTCATTATTTGTTAACCTAATACAAATTTTAACAGCTTCTTAGTCTGGTTAGCAATAAAACAGTTGCATTTTTGAGTAAACCATTTTAAAATAAATTGAACTAAGTGAAATACTATGCGAGGTATAATGTGAGATTAAGGAGAAAACCATGGGCAAGGCCTGATCTTGAGGCTTGTAACTTTTTTGTTGTAAAACCAACTGAATATATAGGTAAATGGCATACAGTCTTTGGGAACTCTAACCCCATATGGCTGGAGTTAGGCTGCGGTAAAGGAGGTTTTATATCCAAGCTTGGGGCTTCTAACCCGGAAACTAATTTCATTGCCGTAGACATTAAAGACGAGGTTTTAATTCTGGCTAAAGAAAAAATCGAGAAGGAATATGCCTCTGTTAACGCAGACACTAGCAATATCAGGCTTATGGCCCATGAAATAATGATAATACATAAAACACTCAATGAATACGATATTGTTGATAGAATTTTCATTAACTTTTGTAATCCATGGCATAAAAATTCCCATGCAGCAAGACGACTAACTCATCCAAAACAATTAAAACAATATAAATCATTTTTGGCGTCTAACGGCCAAATTTGGTTTAAGACGGACGATGATCTTTTATTTAATGCTTCAGTAAAATACTTCGAGCAGAGTGGCTTTAAAATCAGCTATCTCACGGAAGATCTGCATAACAGCAGTTTTGACAGAAACATAGTAACTGAGCACGAAAAAATGTACTCCGAACAAGGTCATAAAATCAAGTTTCTCATAGCAGAAAACGCACCAATATAAGTTCAAAAAGAAAATATAAATCCTACTCCACAAGTTCTGGTTGAGTTATACATCTTTTCTTGCAACAACACTATCTGTCTTGCAATGGATTAACTTTATCAGATCAGCAGGAGCAAGTTCAATCTGATGGCCTATCTTGCCGGAACTCACAATGATTGTACCTAAAATATCACACGAGGTGTCCAATACTGTTTTATACTCTTTTTTCATTCCTATAGGTGAACAGCCTCCTCGAATATAACCCGTAACTTTATTAATGTCTGCTACCTTAATCATCTCAACGGACTTTTCGCCTACTGCTCTGGCCGCTGCTTTCAAATCCAGCTCTTCTTCAACCGGTATTACAAAAACATAGTATTCCCTGCTCACCCCTTGTGTCACAAGTGTTTTATATACACGTTCAACAGGAATACCCATCTTTATTGCTACTGATACACCATCTATTAAACCATCACTATGGTCATAAGTATATGTGTTGTATTTAATATTTGCCTTATCAAGAATTCTCATCGCATTAGTCTTTATCTTTTCCAAAGTTATTCCCTCTTTCTATGAACTATGTCTTATTCTCACTATCTTTAAATCATTATATAAAATTTATAACAATAAAATCAACACATATGAATCATACAACCGTAAGGTGTTATAGCTTTAGCCTTAGTTATCCACATGCCTTAATTACTTTTTGAACTATTAGGCTTGTCTGTAAATCTATAATGTGGTATAACTGTTTTTAGGTTTTAATGTTAATTTTGAAAGGAGATATCGGTTTATATAACCGTTAAAATTTATGAATGGACAATTAAAAAAAGCACCTGCCAGGTTATGGTCTATTAAAACACTGTATTATCTTCTATTCACTGTTTTTGCAAGTCTTTTTGGAGCATATAGAATTAAAATGTTATTAGTAGACTGGAAGTCAATCGATATAGATTTAATTTATCTTATACCTGTAATGTTTGTTTTGCTGCTATGCGGTTCATATCTTGCACATTCAAGTAATTTTGCAGAAAAGTTAATAACAGGAATGCTAAAACCTAAAAATACAGTTTCAGAATTAAAACATATAAACCTTTTTTATACAGGTTTAATAATCCTGTCTTTCTTGAGCAGCTATTTTTTGCATAGTTTTCTGACAGTTACCGGCAAAGGTGCCACAACAAACATCATATCGAGTTCATTAATACGTTATTTTGTTTACCTTGGCTCAGGCTTTTTCTTAGCTTTATTGTGTATTGTAGCCATCTCAAGTTGTGTATCTATAGTAAGTATATTTGAATACAAAAGGCCTTCTGTTAAAAATGTACTTTTATTTCTTTTTATTGTTGCAGTTTCTAATATATTGGCTGTTTATTACGTCACTTCTACCAAGACCGTTTACTATTGGGATAATGTTGGCTATTGGGTAATCAGTCAACAGTTGTCGGACATGCTTTTTACTAATGTTCGGGGTTTTTTAAGTAGCGTATATAATTCAATACTGACAAGTGATTATAATTATATTCCTGTTGTTCCAATATCCATATTAATGAACTTCTTAGGAAAGAGCAGATTGATATATATATTGTCAATATTGAATGTTTACTATGTTCCCAGTTTATGGTTTCTTAGAAAAGTAATACTTGAATTATTATCAGAACTCAATACCAAAGTAAATAAAGATTTAATATACTATATTTCGTTTTTGTTTTTCCCCATTATGCTGTTCATTACTTTTGCGGGATTTGTTGACGCTGGCGGACTGATAATTATAAGTCTGGTTATTCTATCATACTTCAAAGAGAGCAATAAACCCTTGCAAAAAAGTTTTGTAACAGGTTTATTACTGGCACTTCTTTATTTATTCCGCAGATGGTATATGTTCTGGATAATATCCTTTATAGTATGCACAATTATACATACAATTATTAAATGCATGTTATGTCGCGAAAATCGAAATATCAGAAAATTGGTTGAGCTTTTAAGTACTATATTGATTATTCCAATAACCTTTGGAGGCATATTAACTCTCATATTTCAACCTCTTGTTGTTAATAAGCTTCTTCTTTCAAACTATTCAACCATGTACTCGGCATATGACTTTGGGGTTTCTAAGGATTTTTCTCAGATACAGAGGTATTTTGGAATTATTGTACCGATATTATCTCTTTTGTCCGTTGCAGCTTCTATAACTGTAAAAAATGCACGAGCCAAGGTAATCTTCTTTGCCTCTCAGGTAATTATCTGCTTTACAATGTTTACAAGAGTTCAGACCCATGGTGCTCAACATTACCTCATGTATGTTCCCGGAATTATGATACTTTTAGCATTTTTAACAGGATGCGTTTCTATGATTAAAAAGCAGGCTATTGCATTAAGCCTTATTTCCCTAATAGTTATAATGGGAGTTCTAAATTCTACGTTGTCCTTTTTTGATACCTTCAGCCTCAAAAACACTTTTTTGAAAGCAGTATTTAATAAGGGTGTTTTTGCAACACAAAAAATTATCCCTGCCAAACGTAGTGATATAAAAGAACTACAAAATTTACTCAGTTCCTTAGATCAATTATCACAGAATGGCAGTAAAAAAATCGGGGTACTGGCCTCATCCTTTACTCTGAACATAGAAGTTCTTACAAACCTTGAAATGTCATTAGGTGTACCGGAAGAAAATTGGAAACGCCGCCCATATCTTATATGTACTTCAACTGTTGATCAACGTTCGGCAACCCCATTCTGGCTGTTCGGATGTGATTACATTGTATTGGGAGATCCTCCGCAATATCACCTGAAACCCAAGGATCAAATGGTGGTTGTACTTCCTACAAACAATATTTTAAAAGGTATCGGCTTTGGCAAGGCCTTCAAAAAACTTGACTACTCCTTCAAATTAGAAAACGGAAGTTCTATTTACATTTATAAGCGCATGAGAAATGTATCACAGGAAGAAGCACAGAGTTTAGCTGAAGAATTCCACGCCCTTTATCCGCAACTTCTAAAGCAATATCCTCCAACAGCACCAAAAGTTGAGTAAAAAACTTTTAAGCATAAAACACTGTTTGTGAATTTAGCTTCCTGGAATATCAACACTATCAACTCTATAAAAAGAATATTTATGCTGTAGCAAATATATTTTCTTTTTTGCACTTCTGCTGCTTATAAAGAACATGTTTAATTGAATTAGCTGTTATCTCAGCCATTTTATATACCAATCCAAGACTTGTATTCTGAAGCATTATATGCGGCATTATACCTCCTAGTGTCACAACACCTGAAAACGACACATCTCCAACCGCAGGTAAATCCTTACCCACTCCGCTTCCGGGCTTTATTGATCCTTCGCACAACCCTATATGCCCAATATGTTCAACCTTTCCAACCGAAGCATCAACAGCAATTACGAGAGTATTCTCCTTATCAATTTTGTCCATTGTTTCAGTAAGGTTCATAGCATGTACAGGCTCTTCAATAGTACCATACACATCAAAATCGTATATTTTATACCTCGATAGCATAAAACCGACCAAAGGCCCAAAGCTGTCTCCTGTAGACCGATCAGTCCCTATACAAACAATTGCTATTCTTTTGTATTGCTTATTGATTCCTTGGATGAGATTAACAGCTTCCTGATTTAGCCTGTACTGGCACATTTTCTCATTAGTGTCGACATAGATTTTCTTTACTTTTGACATACAATTTCTCCCCTAAACAACATACAACAATTTCATACAACTGTTGAGATATTATCTCTTTCTATATACTATGAGTTTATTATACAACATAATTGCATATATAAAAAGTACCATTTTTATTTTATTCGAATTATAAAAATCAACCTCATCAGAAATATTTACAGTTCAAGAAATGAAAATAAGACCTCATAATTTCCTTAATATCAAAAAAGGAGAGCTATATGCTCTCCTTCAGATTACCACCTATTACCGCCACCAAAGCCGCCTCTTCCGCCGCCTCTGTTATTATTATTGCTCCTCTGTTGCTTCCTTGCTCTTCTGCAATCAGGACATCTTTGTGGTTCATTATCGAAACCCTTTTCTTTGTAGAAAGCTTGTTCACTTTCATTAAATACGAATTCTGCTCCACAATCCTTACATGCTAAAACCTTATCTGCCATATCTATATACCTCCTTAATTTATTTGGATTATATAATTCTTTACTTCTCACTCAAAAAAATTAAAGAGAGTTGTATTCAAGAAAAACAATCCTGTAATATATAGTGACCAACTCTATAATCATACCACAACATTACCGATTACGCAAGACTTAACCAAATTTTTCACACGGCAAATTCATGGGCATTTTCTTTGATTAATTATAAATTAAGATTTATTTAAATGGCCTACTGAAAGCTTCCTTTTCCGATTTGATTCTCGAGAAATTTGATAGCCATTTCCTCAGAAAGAGGTTTACTAATCAGATATCCCTGAATTTTATCGCAGCCATGAGCTTTTAAATACTCTAACTGCTTTTCCTGTTCTACACCTTCTGCCACAACACAGTGCCCGAGCCTATGTGCCAACGAGATGATGTCTCCGGTTATTGTTTCTTCATTCTTCAGAAATAAGAGCTTATCAATAAATGCCTTATCAATTTTCAAGCAGTTGACATTAAGTTCACGTTCTCTTGAGAGCGAAGAGTAACCGGTACCAAAGTCGTCAATGCAACACTTAATCCCGTAATCACTAAGTCTACCAAGGATTTTGTTAATTTCATCAAACTTTGATGAGAAAACCGATTCTGTAAGCTCAAGAATTATTAGTTCCGGATCTACCTTCATCTTTGTGATCGCATCTGTCAGATACTCGACGAAACCTTTATTCAGCAGTTGGATGGCTGAAATATTTATTGCTACATTTATTTTATCATATCCAAGACATTTCAGTTTATTTACAAATTCGCACGCTTTATAAATGATATTATTTCCGATAGAGATTATGTGCTTTGTTTCCTCGGCGATCGGAATAAATTCGAGCGGAGGAACCATACCAAGTTCTTCACTATTGTATCTTGCCAGGGCTTCAAACCCGCAAATGCGATTCTTATGTAGATCCAGTATTGGCTGATACTGCAAGAACAGTCGGCCTACTTTTTCACCAGCGGAAATCTGGGATAACTCTCGTTGTAATATTTCTCTGCGGAGTATCCGCTCTTCCAGTTTTTTGTCATAAAAACATATGTAACTTTCTTCGTCTCCGAGATGAATTGCTTCTTCTGAAGTTATCAAAAGATTCTTAAGTAAATGATCAACATCATATTTATTCTCTTCGTCTATTTCAAGGACGCCAATACCCGCATTGATTCTTTCAACAGCAAGCAATGAATTTAAAGTACTTGAAACGCCTTCACAAAAATCTGATAATTCATTTTTATCCTTGTATGACTTTACATAAAAAACGAAACTATATTCATAAGTATTAAATAGCAAGCATCGATCGCTACAGTGTGGCTCCAAATCAATGGCAACTCTTTTTATTAAATTCTGACTGTATTGAAACCCATATGTAATGGTTAACGAATGCAGTGCACTAAGGTTGATGCTTATAAGAGCTCTTTTTTCTGTCGATTGTAGTTTTATATCATTTGATAATATAGTTTCCAAAAACCGACGATTGTATAGACCTGTCCATTCATCATGTTCGTTATTATATCTTAATATATTTTCCATTACTTTGCGGTCTGAAATATCAATAATAATACCTTCAAGTGCTTCCACCTTGCCCTGATCGTTATAAATTCCACGCCCAATTTCAACCACCCATTTACGTATACCCTTTGCCGTTGTCATTTCATATTCATATTTAAAGGGTAACCTCTTGGAAAGAATTCGTTCCCACTCTTTCCACAGCAGTTCTCGATATTCTGGTGTAATAAGATCATTGAAGCATAGGTCCCTGTTATATAATAGATTTTCTGGCATATAGCCGGTTAATTCAAAACAACCGGACGAAACAAATTGCATTGTCCAGTCACGATCATAATTACACCTATATGCCATGCCTTGAAGGTTTGAGAGGAGTACTGATTTACTACGTTCACTTTCAGCCAGAGCCTGTTCAGTTTCTTTTCTCTTTGTAGTATCTAGAACAAGGCATATATATCCATATTCACCCTGACATGCCATGGATAAATTCGCCACAACAACATCTACCCAAACAAGCGAGCCATCCGGTTTAATCAAGCGTTTTTCAATTGAATAACTTTTTGCCTCTCCATTTTTCAGCTTTACAAAACTATTTAAATCCGCTTCTATATCTGCAGGATATGTAATTTGTGCCCACCCTATATTATTAAGTTCCTCTTTGGTTCTTCCGGTTATCTGCTCAAAGGCAGGGTTCATACTAACAAAATAACTACCGTAAGAATAAGGTTCATCACTTTGTGAAATAGCTATACCAATAGGTGCCTCTTGGAGTATAGTATCAAAAGTTAACTTGTTCTCAAGCCGTCTTTCTTCAAGTATCTGTTGAACTTTAAGCAGCTCCACATGAATTTCAATTCTTGCTTTCAATGATTCCATATGGATCGGTTTCCTGATATAGTCCACAGCACCAAGTTGGAGACCTTTGATTTCGTTCTCCAGTTCGCCGTAATTGGTAAGGATGATGATACGCAACTTTTTGTAACGTTTGTCTGACCTAAGTAATTCAAGAACCTGGATGCCATCCCTATTGGGCATATCTAGATCAAGTAGCAGTATATCAACATCAGGATTGTCTTCAATTGTACGCAGAGCTTCAATTCCATCACCAGCAAGCAAAACATTGTGTCCAACAAGCATGCTCTTAATTATTTTTCGATCTGTTCCAGAATCGTCAACCACCAGTATTTTTAAAGACATATTCCTCCTCCTTATACCAGATCTACACCAAGTCGAACAACAGGATGTTCTGTTGATAATTTTATCAAATATTTTTTATATTTACAATTACATTAAACTATAGTAAATATATTTTGTATAAAAAAGTCATAACGTGGAGCTTCTTTTATATATCGACATTTCCAGACCTCAAAATAAGTCAAAAAGCCGTTTTTTTGTTTTCACCAAGGTTATATTCATCATGGATAAAAAAAGAAAATACCGCAGACAGCGGTGTCCATAACCATTGCCTGCGGCTCATTTCCACATATTTGCATAGATATAACCAAAAAATAACATCCTATTCTCACATGGGTGTATTTAATTTTGTTAATCAGCCCTAGTGCTTTTTGACCTCTACAATTACACCTTTATACATGCTCTTTGGTTCAATACATATATTTAAATCTTTCTCATACTTCTTAATGAATTCAAGTTCCCTATGCGTAACAACCGATATTGCGGTTCCTGTATTACCATTTCTGCCGCTCCTGCCTACCCTATGGACATAAGCCTTTACATCCTCGGGAATGTCTATATTGAATATATGTGTAACACCTTCAATATGAAGTCCTCTAGCAGCAATATCCGAAGCAATAAGAAGCTGAATCTTTCCTGCTTTAAAAGCCTCCATGGCTTTTTTTCTTTCGAGTTTCCGGGTAGTACCGTGAATACCCTCTGCACTTAAACCGTGATACTTAAGTTTTGAGGTAAAAATCTCTATTTCATTGCCCTGATTGTTTACAAATACTATTGCCTTCTGAGGTTCTAAGATTCTTGCCAGCTTTCTCAAAACCTCAATCTTGTCTCTCTTTTCAGCCAAAAAATACATGTGTGAAATTGTATCAGGTACAGAAAGCTTTTCCTCTATACGAATGACTTCAGCATCCTTCATCTGTGCTAAAATGGTAGTTTCCACTGGTTTGGGAACGGTAGCTGAACACGCTATAATCTGACGCTCCTTAAGCGTACTTTTTATAACCGCTTTCACATTATCTACGTTATTCTCATCCACTAATCTGTCAGCCTCATCGATCACAATTGTTTTAATGGTATGAGCGGATATTTTACGTTTTTTTATAAGTTCCAATATTCTTCCGGGAGTACCTACAATAATGTGCGGCTTCTCCTTGAGTTTTTCAATTTGCCGGTCTATATTGACATTACCGATGATGGTAGTTCCCCTTAGTTTAATTTCAGAGTTTTGGGACAAACGCTCAATCTGCCTGATGATCTGAACTGCAAGTTCATGGGTCGGGCAAAGTATGATGGCCTGCATTTCCTTAAGCTCAGCATTGAGCTTCCCAAACAAAGGCAACAGGTATGCGAGTGTTTTTCCGGTACCGGTTCCTGATTGTGCAATAACGTCCTTGTTTTTTATAGCTTCCGGAATAACCCTCTGTTGTATATCAGTAGGTACGGTAATATTTTCCTTTTTAAGTGCATCCGTAAGTGTAGGAATTAACCCCATAGATTCAAACGATTCAGCCATTATTTATTCTCCTTTTTACTTTTTTCAATCTCTTCTGCAAGTTCATTCAAATAGGTCCAACGCTCAATAGCCTCGTCCAGCTTTTTTTCGAGTTGTTCCTTTTCCTCTACCAGCTTCTGAAGCAGTTCAAAATCACTCGAAGCTTCACTCATCTTAATATCTGACTGCTTTATATCCTGTTCAAGCTTTGCAATTATACTATCAATCTCATCATATTCCTTTTGCTCTTTATAGGAAAACCTTAATGCACGTTCCCTTTTATTTTCTGCTTTTTCATTATCTTTATCCTTTGAAGCTTTTAAACCACTTACTTCTACCGGAATTTCACGTTGCTCTACGCATTGGCTGTAATCACTATAATTTCCAATGTACTGATTAATCTCACCCTTGCCTTCAAAGGCAAATATCCCATCAACCACTCTATCTAAAAAATACCGGTCATGGGATACAACAATTACAGCACCTGGAAATTCATCCAGATAGCTTTCCAAAATAGTTAAAGTTTGAATATCCAGATCATTTGTAGGCTCATCGAGCATTAAAACATTAGGAGCTCCCATAAGTATGTACAGGAGGTATAACCGTCTTTTTTCTCCACCCGACAGCTTTGAAATAGGCGTCCACTGCACACTCGGCGGAAACAGGAATCTCTCCAACATCTGCGATGCACTAATAACACCGTCAGTAGTAGTTAGAAATTCAGCCTGTTCCCTTATATATTCTATAACTCTTAAAGCCTCGTTCATATCCTCATTTTCCTGAGAAAATAAGCCGATTTTTACCGTTTCACCAATTGTAACTTTTCCTGAATCCGGCTTTAACTTTCCAGCTGCAATTTTCAAAAGTGTTGATTTTCCACTTCCGTTAGGACCAATGATTCCTATTCTGTCGTCTCTTAACAGTGTATAACTGAACCCTTTAATGACGTCCTTACCCGGAAAACTCTTACTTACGTTCTCAATCTCAATGATCTTCCTGCCAAGGCGTGAAAAGCCAACCTGTATTTCAACGCTCTCCTTATCTGTGGGACCCTGTTGCTCTACAAGTTTCTCAAACCTTTCTATCCGTGCCTTCTGTTTGGTAGAACGAGCCTGTGCTCCCCTTCGTATCCACTTGAGCTCGTTACGGATAAGTCCCTGACGTTTTCTTTCAGATGACTCTTCGAGTTCCTCTCTTTCAGACTTAAGTTCAAGATACTTTGTATAGTTTGCCTGATAGCTGTAAATTTTTCCTCCATCAATTTCTATAATACGGTTTGCCACCCTGTCTAAAAAATACCTGTCATGTGTAACCATAAGAAGTGCACCTTTTCGCTTTTCAAGATATTTCTCAAGCCAATCCACGGTATCATTGTCTATGTGGTTGGTGGGCTCATCAAGAATCAATAGATCAGAAGGGGTTATCAAGGTACTTGCCATAGCTACCCTTTTGCGCTGACCACCCGATAACTTGCCAATATCTGCATAAAAATCTGAAATTCCAAGCTTGGTGAGAATATTTTTTGCCTCTGCTTCAAGTGTCCAGGCCTCCATACTGTCCATTCTCTGAGTTAAAGTAATCAATTCCTTTTCCAACCTGCTGTCTTCCGGATTAAGGTTTACTTTTTGAAGAACAGCTTCGTATTCCCTAAGCAGCCTCATCACAGGTGACGTGCCCTTAAAAACCTGTTCAAGTACAGTTGTCCCATCCTCAAATTGAGGATTCTGGTCAAGATATTCAATCTTTATACCATTTCTATATATAATCCTTCCGGTGTCAGGGGTTTCAATTCCAGCTATCACCTTAAGAAGTGTTGATTTGCCCGTTCCGTTGATACCTATCAGCCCAAGTTTTTCTCCGTCATTGATACTGACAGATACCTCATTAAATAATATCTTTTCACTATAACTTTTTGATATTTTCTCTGCTGACAAAACATTCATTCAAAATATCCCCTTGTAAGTATTAAAATCTTGGGGAAATTAACCCCATGTACCGACATTATACAATAACCGCTTTCGAATAGCCAGCATATTAACATATGCACATATTTTTCAAAAAAATAAACTTCTTTTTGTTAATCAGCACTAGAGATTTATACAATGCTTTGGTACAATATTTTTTTATAAATTTGTAACCTTTTAATTTCATTAAAGGTCTAATGAGTGTACAGTACAAGAAAATTTCCTAGGATTAAAACATGAAAGGAGGCGATGATTTGCATTTAGAAAATGCGGATAAACTTGCAAGACAATCCATAAAAGGCAATGTGGCAGCATATGGAGAATTAATAGAATTCTATAAGGAATATCTTTATAGGATAGCTTTCTTATATACAAAAAATGAGAACACTGCTTTAGATGTAGTAAGGGACTGTATTGTTAGTGGCTTTGAAAACATAAAAAAACTAAAGCAACCGGAGTTATTTAAAACCTGGATTACAAGAATCTTAATTAATGCAGCTAAAGACGTATTAAAAAAGTCAGCAAAATATGTTCTTTCGGAGGAAGTAGATATATTAGAACCAATTAATTTACCACTGGCAGAGGAAAGATTGGATCTATACCAAGCTATTGATTTCTTACCCGATAATTATCGTTCTGTGATTGTTTTAAAGTACTTCAATGATTTAAAGATTAGCCAGATTTCGTATGTAATGGGTATTCCAGAGGGCTCCGTAAAAAGTTATTTAAATCGTGCAAAGCAAGAGCTAAAGAGTTATTTAAAGGAGGATTACATATATGAAAAATAATTTTGATTCTATTCCAATCCCTGAAAAACTAAATGAAGTAGTGTCAAACAGCATGATAGAAGTAGAAAAGATTCAAAAAAAGAAGAAGGTCAGAAAAATGACATTATGTATCAGCACGGCAGCTGCTATTGTGATTTCAATGACAGTTTGTGTGACAAATCCTGCATTGGCATCTAGAATACCAATTATCGGAAGAATTTTTGCTAATATAGAGAAAGATATAAGTTTCTCAGGAGATTATTCTTCTAAAGCCCAAAACACATGTTATGTAGCTTCTGACAATGGGATTGAAATGACTGCAAAAGAAATCTATTGCGATGGAAGTTCGGTATATATATCATTTCTAGTAAAAAACAGTCAATCGTTTGGAGAAATAGCTAGTTTTTATAGTGATGCAGAAGGATCTTCAACGCATCAGTTCCTGTATAACCTTGGAAGTTGGAAAATCGAAAAAAATGGAAAGCAGCAGGTTTTTATGAATAACCATATAGAAGGAAGACAAGTCGATGAGAATACTTTTGAAGGAATGATAAAGCTGGATTTAGTTACGTTCCAGAATAAAGTACCGGATTCATTTGATATGTATCTTTCCTTTAATCAAATAGGCGTTGACCAAATTGACCAGGAAACAAACCTTATATCTTCAATGTCAAAAACAGACGGGGAGTGGAATTGTATATTGCCGGTTACTGTTGATAGAGAAAACGTGCAGACAATTGACTTAAACGATAAAAATAAAAGTGGTTATGGTATTAAGAATTTAGTTGTCACTCCATATGAAGTAAAAGTGGAGGCGATTATACCAAGTAGAGAACTGTCTGAGGAAGAAATACAAATGTATTATAGAAAATTTAAAGAGGCTTCGGAGATGAGAATAGCAAATGGAAAAGAACCTATTGATATAGATCAAGAAATGGAGTCCATACCCAAAAATAGGTTGTTGGAATATGCTGTTTCTGTTTTTGATCAAGACGGAAAGAGATTGAATTTTAGTGAAATGAACGGAACAAATAACGTTTTTGCTGTTAGAGGCAAAAAGCTGACTAAATTATTTATTTACATAGGTACCAATGGTATTGATACTTTAAAAGAAGACGATCAAAAAGTAATGGATAAAAAAGCAGTTTATAGAAAGGAAATTGATTTAAAATAGTTAATTAACGATATGATTTGGAAGGTCTTTATCATAAGATCTTTTTGAAAATTGCAGGTGCACTTGCGAGCATAAGGTCTAGAAACCTGTTTATCAAAAGAAAATGGTCCATATAATTGGGTGTATTTAATTTTCGTGCCCCATATAATTTGGCCTAATAGACACAGTAAATATTTGGTGATATAATTTAGGAAATGTAAGATAAACATCATTTATGGAGGATGGTCGTTAAACTTAAATTTGCACCATCTTCTTTATTTCATTGTTTGAGGAGAGAACTCTATGAGCATTACAAAATTATCAAAAAACAGCCGTTCAAACAGAAAAAATTCAATAAAACAATTTTTATATAACCTAAGACCTGCTATTAAATATACATCTTTAGCTATAGCCTGCTATCTAATTCTTTTTGCTTTAATTTCGAATATAAAAAAATATGAAAACCCCGGTAACATAAATTCAAATTATATGTATCCTGTGACAAATACTCCTACTCCTCAAATAAATACCCCTCCAGATAACCGACCTGAAACAACAGTTAATGTTACTAAGATTTATGCTTGCATAAATGCGGATATTAACAATGATCATAAAGAGGATTTAGTTGAGCTTGTATATCGTAATAAAAATTTATCTCTAAAATCGTTTAATGGGACGCATTTACTAGATGAAGATGTTAGTTATGAACATGACGTTGTTCAGTTGCCAAAATTACTGACTGTTAGAGATACAAAAGGCAATAAATATATTTTTGCAACATGTATATTTTTTACTAATAAAATCGGCTCTACTACATTGGGTTGGTTATATGATGGAAGAAATAATCGTGTAGAAAGTGTAATTGATGCAAAAGAGCATAAATTAATTGATTATGAAGCACTGCCGCTTGCTGATGGAAAGGTAAAGTTAGCACTTCCCGAGATCGAAGTAGAGGGAATTTTTGAATTAGCTGATGAATATAAGGATTATAAGTATATTACAAAGGAATCAATACAATTAAGTTCACATATAGATTATTCTGTAAATGATTATAATAGTGATGGATGTGATGAAATTGTAACTTCAAGGAGGGTTTTTGTAGGCTCAGTTGATTGGTTCCCTATTTATTATATTTATACTGTCTACAATATAATAGATGGTCAATTCGTTCCTGTTGCTTACTTTTACGATAATAATGAAACTAAAAGAGCAATATTAAAAAGCATTTTTGAGTATGGTTCAGTTAAAATAGACAATGGTAAATTTATTAACGCATATCCTGAATATGAATTAGAACTTAATGAGAATAAAAAAAGTGTCAATGACACTTTACAAAAAATGGCTAAAGATAAGGTTCTGATTATAAATAATGATGCATTCTACTTAAATATCAATGACCTATAACAAATCCGCTGATCGCTCTGTGTTTTTCAATCTTTCAACCCCATCATCTTTTCACTTAATTCCCAGAGTTTCCTCGCAAGATCTTTGTCATAGGATCTTTTTGATGATGGTATGGGGCTTTTCCGGTAGAAGTACTTGCCTGTAACTCCATCCATCTCATGCGATGTTGCAAGATATATGGCTGTCTGGGCACCGTCTTCAGGAGTCTGAAAAAATGGTTTTAACATACTGGTAATAAAGGTGCCGAACCCGGTATTTCTATCAATTCCCATCGCTGTAGCAACCGCTCCGGGGTGTAAGCAATTTGCAGTAACTTCAGTACCTTTAAGTCTTTCCGACAACTCATAGGTAAACAAAACATTTGCCAGCTTGGATTGGGCATAAGCACGCCACACGTTATAGTTTTTCTTAAGGTTAACATCGTCGAAATGTATTTTTCCCGTTTTGTGTGCACCGGATGATACATTTATAATTCTTGCAGGTGCACTTGTGAGCATAAGGTCTATCAGACGGTTTGTAAGAAGAAAATGTCCCAAGTGATTTACCCCGAATTGAAGCTCATAACCGTCAAAGGTCTGTTGCCTGTCTAAAAGAATTACACCTGCGTTATTCACCAACACATCAAGACGTTGATACTTTTTCTTAAATTCTGTACAAAAATCCTCAATGCTTTTTCGCGAGCCAAGGTCACAAAGCATTAATTCAACTGAACTGTTTACGCTCAAATCCCGCACTTCATGTACTGCTTTTTCTCCCTTGGCCTTGTTCCTACAAAGCATTACTACAGTTGCTCCTGTTTTGGCGAGTCCAACAGAAGTTGCCTTCCCCATTCCTGAATTTGCACCTGTTACTATTACAACACTGTTCTTATCCATTTTTCTCCTCCGGACCTTAGTGTATGATATCTATATTTCTGGTTCTGTTAAAAACGGCTCATATATTATATTCCCCAATATTTTCAAACCATCACCCACCCATGTGCCAGTTTCCGTATGGTAAACCGATGGGCCACTTAATGATTGCCAATAATTATTGGAAGCGGTTATTTCATTGTTTGCTACCTTGTTAACAATTGCATATGAGGATATATTATCAAATATGCAATACTCAAAATTGACAAGATTTTCAGATATTGAGTATACTCCATAAATGCAATCGGAAATTATAGACTGCAATAAACTAACTGTACCTTCAACCAAAACTCCTGCTCCACAATCATTTATATATAAATCTCCGCCATAGAATGCTGCATTACTTCCTACATAGATGCCTACATTACTGCAATTTGAAATAACACAAGAGGTCAAATTCATACCTCCTTCATTGTAGATAATACAGTTTCTGTCAACATTAATTGGAGGTGTGGCGGTTGGCTTATTTGTTGATTCAGGTGTCGGAGTAATTGTTGGGGTCTTCGTTGTCTCAGGTGTTGGTGTTATGTTTGGTGTGTTCGTTGCGACAAGTGTTGGCGTAGTGATTGGTGTCTTCGTTGGTTTAAGTGTCGGCTTTTCCACTGGTGTACTTGTTGGTTTCACCGGACACGATGGCCTACATTTACGTTTAGGATACTGGGAACACAATTTTTTAAAAGAAACCTTTTCGCAACTTCTATATACAGCTATTTTTTTACAAACGTCGAATTTATTAGTGCCACTGCAATTAAAACTACAATTCCTATCTTGCCTTTTTGAAAATATATTCCTATTATAAAAGAATCTAAACCATTTAGTATAAGCTTCTTTAAAAACTGGTTCATAAGATCTTACAGGATAATTTTTCCTATCTTGATAGTATGGCTTTTCAGGATATTTCGGCTTACAGGACGGCTTTACTGTGCAACCTGGCTTTGTTGTTTTCTTACATGTAGGTTTAGTTGTGGGGGAACCTGTTGGTTTAACTGTTGGTGTGTTTGTAGGTTCAACTGTAGGCGTACTCGTCGGCTCTACCGTTGGTGTGTTTGTAGGTGTGTTTGTAGGTGTGTTTGTAGGTTTAATTGTAGGTTCAACTGTTGGTGTACTTATCGGCATTAGTGACATAACATCACTTATCAATGTATCATACCCGTTAAACTCTCCATTCTGACCTATATAAACACAATTATACTTTGCATTTGTTATTTCCGATTGACTTAAGTTCAAGCTGCCCTCTACGTTAAATATCCTTTCACCATAGCTTGCCCTTACACCTGTTCCATCAAAATATCCAGTTTCAGATATGTAAATTCCATCCCAATAATCCGTAATTTTAAACTCTATAGCACTATACTCGGGGTCATACACAGAGGTAAATACAGTCTGTTGTTCACCATCTGCGTTTGCACTTAAATAACCATCAACCGTCATCTTGCTTCCAGGTGCAAATGTTATGATTGTTCCAGGTGCGACAGTTAGAGTCACATTCTGATCAATTACCAATTCACCATCAATTAAATATGGACTCCCCTCCGATTCCCATACCGTATCCTCCGAAATATGCAACTTGTCAGAAGATGCGGCATGAAAAACTACTGGACTTGATGTTGAAAGAAAAAATTGAAAAATCATTAAAACAAAAACAACACACAAACATATAACCCTCTTTAAAGCCAATTCCTTTCCCACTTGTCAGCCTCCTCCCTTATATTAACAGGTTAAACTTATCATATAATGATATATATTGTCAATAATCCCTGAAGCTATTGGATTTATGCTGCATAATAACATTTTCTGCATCATAAAACATGCAGAAATTTATTAAGAAATAGAACTAATGTATCATACAAAGATAGACCTCCAGCTCATGCGTAAAAATCCATTTTTATATATAATAAGATAAGGAGGTGTTCTGCCTTGAAACTATTGAGAGCACTAAGTAATAACAAAGGTACATCTATAGTATTATTTGCATTCACTTTAACAGTTGTTCTTGGAATATCTGCCCTTGTTATAGATTTTGGTGCAGTCAGTATTGAGAAAAGCAAATTTCAAAACGCCGTAGATGCCTGTGCACTTGCTGCTGCTCAGGAACTGCCTGATACCTCAAGAGCTGAAGACATAGCCCTTAAATATATTGAAAAAAATGGATTTAAGCAGTCCGATATAGAAATAACCTTTGCAAACGCAGGCAAAGTTATAGCAATAGAAGGAAATCTAACTATAAACTATTTATTTGCTAAAATACTTGGCTTTGAATCAGCTACAATCAAGCCACAGGCTAAAGCTGCTCTCAGCGAAAGACTTGGAGGCCCGTTTGATTATGTGCTGTTTTCAGGAAGCAAAACTACTTCTCTAAACTTAAACGGCAGCAACCACTATATAGAAGGAAGCACTCATACAAATCAGAATTTTTTTATGAACGGTTCTGGCAATACAATCACAGGAACTTGTGAAGCAAGTGGTACACTTCGCATAAACGGCGGTTCCACAGATGTTGATAATAGATATCCAGGTGCCGATTATGTTGAAATGCCTGATTTATCGGAGAAAATTATACTTCAGGCCGAGCAAGCTGGAAACATATATATGGGGGATAAAACATTTAATTCCAGCAATATTAATGTAGATGAGCCCATTTACATAGACGGAGACCTGACAATAAACGGCAGTCACTTTTCGGGGAATGGATGCATACTTGTAACTGGAAACATTACCTTTAACGGTAGCAATCTCAGAAACTCTACCGATGACGCTGTTGCCTTTTATTCCAAAAACGGAATTATATCTATTAATGGTTCGAGTGCTGAACTGAACGGAATTGTATATGCTCCTAACGGCAGAATTATTTTTAATGGTTCAGGTCAAACAGTTTACGGAAGGGTAATCGGCGATAAAGTAACCTTTAACGGCAGTAACATTACTATTATCGGGGGTTCAAACGATTACACCAGTTTGCCGTACAGCAAGTCGGTCAAATTAATAGAATAAACGGATTTATATCTCCACTTTTTTTACCTTGCGAAGTTTGCCCTTTATGGGTTTCTTCTGCAACTCGTTTATAACCATTTCACCTTTATTATTTAACACCTCTACGAAGGTAGATACATCCGCTATATTAATTATACCTATATCATCTGCTGTCATACCTTCTATACTACAAAGTGTACCAACAACGTCTACAGGTCTCATCTTGGTTTTCTTTCCGGCATTAATATGCAATCTGGTGATATCACGGCTTAGCTGTTCGCCTTTTCTTTGCTTTAATTGCGGCTGCTCTTTCATTTTTTCTACAAATTTAAGTTTTAATGCTTCTACTGTTTCCTTGTCCGGCCTTTCTTTGAGTTCAATTTCTTTACCTATGTACTTATTTATATCATCTAAGTACTTAGTTTCATCCTGCGTCACAAAAGTAATTGCTTTTCCACTCCTGCCAACACGTCCGGTTCTTCCTATCCTGTGGACATAGCTTTCCTTGTCCTGAGGTATATCATAATTTATAACTAGGGAAATGTCATCTATGTCTATCCCTCTGGCCGCAACATCAGTGGCTGCAAGATATCTGAAATACCCCTGTTTAAAATCATTCATAACTTTTACTCGTTCACTTTGCTCCATTCCGCCATGTATTTTTCCGCAAGTATAATTCAGTTTTAACATCTCTTCAAAAAGTTCATCGGTTTTAACCTTTGTGCTGCAAAATACAATACAACTGTCTGGGTTCTCTACTGTTGTTATATCTTTTAGCAGGCTGATCTTATCGCTTTCATCTACAAAGTATCTTTCCTGAGCCACCCTGTCTATAACCCTGTTTTCATCTTCTATTTCTGCATGTACAGGATCTTTCATGTATTTATCGCATAAAACCACTATGTCTTTGGGCATTGTTGCTGATAACAAAACAGTTGTGCGTTCCTTGGGCAGCTTTTCAATTATGTACTCAATCTGCTCTATGAACCCCATGCTCAGCATTTCATCTGCCTCATCTATTACAAGATATTTTATTTCAGATGTATCAAGTGTTCCTCTTTCCAAATGATCTATTATACGACCTGGCGTACCAACTACCACATGTGTTTTCTGTTTGAGTTCCTTTTCCTGATTATAGAAAGAATACCTCCCATATATTGCGGAAACTTTAAGCCTTTTGAATCTTCCCAAATTAAAAATATCTTCTTTTACCTGAATGGCAAGTTCTCTTGTAGGTGCAAGCACGAGTGCCTGTGGCTTGTTTTCCTCCCAATCCACCAGTTCACAAATAGGAATGGCAAATGCAGCAGTCTTTCCGCTTCCGGTTTGAGATTTTACTATTACGTCCTTTTGATCCAGTAGCGAGGGTATAATCATCTCCTGCACTTTTGTAGGACTTTTAAAATTCAGCATATATATAGCTTTCAATATCTCATTGCTCAATTTATACTTATCAAAACCTGTTTGTAACATTTTGTTTTCCTTTCCTATATTGAACTCGATAAAGATTTTACATTGTGCTTCGGTAATTGTATCATTATTGACAAAACCCATCAATATTATTATGGCATAAGTTTATTACTTACCAATATCTGTTCTTTAATTAATGATATAAATGCACTTAATCCTTTCCAAATCCAACACAATATAGAAATATTTATATATCTTACATACCATTGAACTATTACTAATCAATAAGTATAATATTACTAATGGTCTGAATTTGTAAGCTCTCAATAGCTAATAAGATTAGAAATAACCATTTAGTAGAAATATACCATTTACCGTAAATTATAAAGAAAGGTGATACAATGAGCTACATAAAACTCGATAACGTTTACAAAATATATAAAATGGGCGAAGTTGTTATAAACGCCCTGAACGGCGTAAGCTTCGAAATAGACAAAGGAGAGTTTGCTGTGGTAGTCGGCCCTTCGGGTGCAGGTAAAACAACAGTACTGAATATATTGGGAGGTATGGATTCCTTAGATCAGGGAACCGTCATCGTAGGCAATAAGAATATAAGCAAGTATTCCCGTAAGCTTTTAACCGAATACAGAAGATATGATATCGGCTTTGTATTTCAGTTCTACAACCTTATCCAAAACCTTACAGCCTTAGAAAACATTGAATTATCCTCACAGATGAGCAAAAACCCCATGAATGCCAAACAGGTATTGGAAATGGTGGGATTAAAAGATAGGATGAACAACTTCCCATCACAGCTCTCAGGTGGAGAACAACAAAGGGTATCAATTGCAAGAGCACTGGCAAAAAACCCAAAGCTTCTTCTGTGCGATGAACCAACAGGAGCTCTCGATTATCAGACAGGTAAAGCCATTTTGAAATTGCTGCAGGATACTTGCAAGAATACAGGCATGACAGTAGTTGTTATTACTCATAATGCTGCACTGACAGATATGGCGGATAAGGTTATTAAGATGAAAAACGGGCAGGTATCACAAATTAAGAAAAATGAAAATCCAACTCCTGTTGAAAGGATTGAATGGTGATGAAGAAAAAATCCTTCTACAAAAGTCTCCTTAGAATGATACTAAAAAGTATGCCAAGGTTTTTATCGGTCCTTGCAATTATAGCCGTTGGAGTAGGTTTTTTTGCTGGCATAAATGCCACTGAACCGGATATGATATTGTCGGCAGACAAATACTATAAGAATAATAATTTGTCTGACTTTAGAATTGTATCCTCCCTTGGATTTGAGGAAGGGGACATCACCAATGTAATGAAAACCGAAGGAATATACAACGTACAGAAAGGCTACTCAAAAGACCTATTTCTAACTTCTCAGGAGGGAATTACATCCATTGTCAAGCTGTTTAGTTATGATCATAAATACTATAAAGATGGCAGCGGACTGAATATTCCTGTGATTAAAGAAGGCCGAATGCCGGAGAAATCGGGTGAAATAGTTGTAGAATACGGTGTTAACGTTCCTAAAGATATTAAGCTAGGTAGTAAGGTTGTCCTCTCAGTACCTGAAAATCAACAGACAGATGATTTTATCAGAACTGAAACCTTTACTGTTGTTGGAATAATTGACTCTCCGTTATACATTAACTTTGAGAGAGGACAAACCAATATCGGCAATGGTTCCATAGATTTCTTTGCATACATTCACGAAAAAGACTTTAAAATTGAAAAAGTCACAGATATTTTTATAAGAACAACACAATCCAATGATTTTAAAGCGTATTCAAACGAATATCAAGCACATATATCACCTATTAAATCTGTGCTTGAGAAACTGGGTACAAATGCTGTGGCAATAGAAACCCAAGAACTTAAGAGAAAACTCGAAGACGGAAAAAAAGAACTTGAGGAAAACAAATCCAAAGCCGAGGCGGAATTAGCAGACGCTGAAAAAAAACTGGCGGAAGCCGAAAACGAAATTTTAAAAGGAAAAGACGAGCTAAATAAGAATGATATAAAATACACAAAAGAACTCAAAGACAAAGAAACAGAACTTGAAAACGGCAAAAAAGAGTTGGAAAACGGTAAAAAATTGTATGAAAAAAATTACCAAAAGTGGCTGGCAGGATATAACGACTATATAAAAGCCGAAAAAGAGCTGGTTACTGCAAAAGCTAAACTTGATAGTGCTGGACAACTACTCAAACCCTTAGAAGCTGAATTGTCAGCCAGCAAAGAAAAATTGGACCTGGCAAATACACAATTGAATTTACTTTCAAAGTCCATTCATGGGCTTAAAGAAATACAAACAGATCTTGATGCCAACCCACCTCGTAATATTGAGGAATATAATCAGCTGATAGATAAAGTCAAAACATATTCACCTGAGGCATCTGAGATAATTGTAAACTCTGCAAAATTGGGTGACGAAAATTTTGTTCTTACTCTAGGTATGACTTTACAAAGCATAATAACCGGTATGGAATCCAAGCATACTTCAGGAATAAAGGAGTATCAGGAGGGTTTTTCGAGATACACTCAAGGAGCTACAGCTTTAAATGAATATAAAACTGGCTTGGCAGAGTATGAAGCAGGACAAAAAGAATTAATCATAGCAAAAGCCACTTTAGATACTGGTAAACTGGAGCTTGACAAAGCAAAAGCAGAAATTGATAAAAATGCAGCAAAAATTTCAGATGGTGAAAATGTATTAAACAAGGCTAAGCAGGATTTAGATAAGTCTTTAGAAGAGGGTCGCCTCAAGCTTGCAAAAGCTGAAGTTGATTTATTGGAAGGACGTAAAACCTATATTGGGAATAGAACTAAAGCTTTAAAGGAAATACAGGATGCAGAAGAAAAAATTAAAGATAGTGAAAAGCAGATACTTGAAATTCCATCCGGTTGGTTTGTTTTTGAAAGAGACGGAAACCCTGGTTATGCAGGTTATGGTGATGATGCCCGAAGGATTGGAGCGGTTGCTAAAGTATTTCCCCTGTTTTTCTTTTTGGTGGCTGCATTAGTATGTTTAACCACCATGACAAGGATGGTGGAAGATGACAGAATGGAAATAGGCACACTCAAAGCTTTGGGCTACAGCACCTTCACCATAGCTTCAAAGTACTTGATTTATGCACTGCTATCGAGCGTGCTCGGGTCGTTGCTCGGCCTTAGCATAGGTTTTTGGCTGTTTCCTAATGCTATAATGAACGCCTATGGTATTATGTACAAAATACCTGTACGAATAACTCCTTATCACTTGAATTACGCTGTTATTTCAATACTTCTGGCAGTAATTACTACTGTATCTGCGTCATTGCTTGCCACACTGCAAGAACTCCGTACAACTCCGGCAGTACTAATACAACCAAAAGCTCCAAAACCCGGCAAAAGGATCCTCCTTGAAAGAATCGCTTTTTTCTGGAAAAGATTGTCCTTTACCCATAAGATAACCGCCCGCAATATATTCAGATACAAACAGAGATTCCTAATGACCGTCATTGGGATCTCAGGCTGTACTGCACTCCTTGTTACAGGATTTGGGCTTAAGAACTCTATAAACGATATTATGGATAAGCAGTTTGATGACATCTTTGTTTATGATGGGCAAGTGCTTGTGGATACCGATAAAGAAATTTCAGAAAGAGATTTTGGAAGCATTCTAAGTGAAGATTCTTCAATTGAATCTTATATCCTTGTATTCAGTGAAAATGGTGATGTATTTGCCGGAAACTCAAACAGAAGCTACGAAACAAATATCATGGTACCTGAAAATACCGAGCAGTTTGCCAATTTCGTCAATCTTCATGACAGGGAAACTAAAAATAAAATCGACCTTCCGCAAGATGGTGCCGTTATTTCCGAGAAGTTATCAAATCTTCTGCGGCTTGGTGTTGGAGATACTTTAAAATTCAGAGACAACGACAATATAACCTATGAGATTATGGTAAGTGCCATAGCTGAGAATTATTTGTCTCACTACATTTTCCTTTCACCGGATTACTTTAACAAAGTTACTTTTGGTGATCCTAAGTACAACGCCGGAATGTTCAATTTAAGAAATCCTGAAACCATTGAGGAACGTGAATTCAAGGAAACACTGATGAACAATAAAGGTGTACTTGCTGTGGTATTAACAAGAAGAATAGCAGAAGAAGTCAAAGACACCATGGAAAGCCTCGACTATGTTGTTATGATACTTATATTATCTGCCGGAGCCCTGGCCTTTGTAGTGCTGTATAACCTCACAAATATAAACATCACTGAAAGGTTAAGAGAAATCGCCACTATCAAGGTTTTAGGCTTCCGGGATGGAGAGGTATCCTCCTATGTATACAGAGAGAATATACTGCTCAGTATCATGGGAACTTTGCTGGGAATAATGCTCGGGGCCTTGCTCCACAAATATGTTATTGGTACAATGGAAATCGATACCATGATGTTTGGTCAGAGCATTCATTTATTAAGTTTCTTATTATCCATACTACTTACAATGATATTTTCAGTATTAGTCAACCTGTCAATGTATGGCAAACTAAAGAATATAAATATGGTTGAATCCCTTAAATCTATTGAATAAATCGCACCAAAGTCTCATTTAGATCTCCATAATTATCGGTATAATCATCGGTGTACGTTTGGTCCTTTGATATATGTAATTTCTCATTGTTTCCTTAATTTTATTCTTTTTGGAAGTTAAATTTCTGGAACCACCTTTTTGAATAGCTTCCATGCACACCTGCTTAACATCATCCATAAATTCTTCTGATTCCCTGCCATAAACAAATCCTCTTGTCAGTACATCGGGACCGTTTATGATGTTTCCTGTTTCCCTCTGGATAGTAACAACAGCAATAATCATACCATCTTCCGACAAATGCTTTCTGTCTCTTAATACAATGTTGCCGACATCTCCAATTCCAAGTCCATCAACAAGCACCTTACCTGAAGGTACATTTCCCTTAAGCTTTGCAACATGGCTATCTATTTCAAGAACTTGTCCTATTTCCATGACTATGGTTCTTTCTTTCTCCATACCTAAAGACTGGGCAAGATCGGCATGCTTTTTTAAATGCCTGTACTCGCCATGAACAGGCAGAAAATACTTAGGCTTCACCAGACGCTGGATCAGTTTGAGTTCTTCCTTACATGCGTGTCCTGAAACATGTATATCTGCAAGTGATTCATAAATTACTTCTGCACCTTTCTTAAACAGTTCGTTTACTACACCTGATACAGATTTTTCATTCCCGGGAATAGGGGTTGCAGAAATTACAACTAAGTCACCAGGGAGAATCTCAACTTGTCTGTGTTCTCCTGCCGCTATTCTTGACAATGCGGACATAGGTTCTCCCTGACTTCCTGTAGAAATAATCACAAGCTCTTCTCTGTTATAGTTTTTTGCGTATTCAATATCTATCAGAGTACCTTCGGGTATCTCCAAATAACCTAGTTCCAGTGCCTTATTGCAGACATTTACCATGCTTCTGCCACATAAAGCAACTTTACGATTGTACTTGACTGCTGCATTTACTATCTGTTGAATCCTATGTACATTTGAAGCAAAAGTAGCTATAATTATTCTGCTGTCTGCATTGCGGAATATGTCATTAAAGGTTTCTCCTACAGTTCTTTCCGACATTGTATAACCCGGTCGCTCCACATTGGTACTATCGCACATAAGAAGCAATACTCCCTTTTGACCAAGTTCGGCAAAACGTGGAAGATCAATCGGTTCACCAGAAATAGGTGTATAGTCAATCTTAAAATCCGATGTATGTACAACTGTTCCAACCGGCGAATGAATAGCCAATCCCATAGCATCTACTATGCTGTGAGTGGTTCTGATAAACTCAATTTTAAAAGCACCTAGTTCTATTGTCTGACCTGGGACTACAGAATTAAGCTTGCATTCGGAAAGAATCCTATGCTCTTCTAATTTATATTCCAGTAACCCTAGTGCAAGCCTGCTGCCATAAACAGGCACATTGATTTCCTTGAGCATATAAGGTAAACCACCGATATGATCCTCATGTCCATGAGTGATAACAATTCCTCTTACCCGTTCCCTATTTTTGAAAAGGTATGTTATATCGGGCAGCACCAGATCTATCCCCAGCATTTCATCATCAGGAAATGCCATCCCGCAATCAACTACAAAAATATCGTCACCATATTCAAATACAGTGATATTCTTTCCTATCTCTCCTAGCCCTCCAAGGGGAATTACTCTTAGTTTTTTCTTACTTTTTGCCACAACAGACCTCCATTAAATTATATTTTAAAACTATATTGAATGCGATAAAGATTTTACATCGCACTTCAATTTCCTTAATACAATATCACGAAAATCAAATTCTCTATAGATGAAAAACTCTAAAGTTAAAATTAAAGGATGTTTTTCATCTAAATTAGATAACGTTTGGGTGCTATATAAATTTAGCTTTAGTGTACGTTATCTATATGTATAATTATTTTCGTGATTTATATAACATAATTGACTTAACTTAAATTGTCAAACCTTTTCCTGTATCCACACTTCCTGCATAGTTCCTCAACGGCATACCTCTTCGAAAAACCATTGTAAATGTTTTTTGTTCTTTCACCTTCAATTATATCCAAAAAATCACTGTTATTAACATTTCCCAGATTAATAATTCCCTCCCCATCAAGGCAGCATGGCACTACAGTTCCATCAACTAATATAGCCACTTGGTCTCTTAGTCCTAAGCAAAAACCCGCTCCATCATCTTCTTTCTCATCCAAATCCGGCCACTTGAAAGCATAATCCTGATTTAAGTATACTTTATCTGCGATTCTCATGCCTCTTGCACTAATATCTGCTATTTCTAACTGGCAGTCCAGACTAAACTCTTTTTCGATTAATTCCAGTAACTCGTGGTTTCTTTTCTGCTCAGAATCAATAGCATTTTCATGTTCTAAATTCCACAATCTTAATGATATTATAACATCAGACCTGTCTCTTGCTTCTCTTACAAATGAAAGAATTTGCTTCATGTATTCTTCCTTATCATACCCTTCGTTTCCATAAAAACTGTGCAGTGAGAAGTTTATCTGCCTGAGAGCAGGTTTCAACATTATCTTATCCTTGACCCTACTTATAAGAGTTCCATTAGTAGTTATATTAACTTTAAAACCTTTTTTATAGCTTAGATCTAAAAACTTATCTATCTCCGGATGAAGTAAGGGTTCACCCTTCACATGCATATAAATATATTCTGTATATGTTTTTATTTGATCCAATATCTTATTGAATGTTTCTATACTCATAAATTCGGGTTTTCGCTTGGTAGAAGGGCAAAAACTACATTTAAGGTTACATATATTTGTAATTTCGATATAACACTTCTTAAATCTTTTCATTAGTAAGATTCTCCTCTTAAAAAGTCCTCACAAAAAACAGAGCTGATAGTTCTTTTATTATAACATACTTAGGGATAACGAAAAAACAATATCCTATTCTCATATTCTCATATTTGAAAACATCATCAAATCAAGTTTTTTCGTTATTAAGAATAGGAAATTATATTTTAGTCGTACCTTAATACGCAGCCCATGTATTTTCTATAACATCTTTAAATATTCTTTTAATTAAAGCGGGTAATCGCAGAAAATATGTTGAATTATTCTCCCGACAAGATCTGCAATCTCACTGAACTGACTTTGAAGTGCTACGGACAAATTTAAACTGTAATCAATCTCATAAGGTTCTACGCCTATGAAAACACCATCAATAATTTTACTGCTAAGCCTTATTTCATTGAGGAGGTGTGAGTCATGAATAGAAATCTGTTTTACAGGACTTTCTGATACTTGCTGCAATGGAATAATACTCAGCGTTCCAGGCTTCTCTCCAAGATATGCAGCATCAACAATAATTACATATGAATCATCTACAATTTGTTCAAGACAATAATAAATGTCAGTCTCACCAACCACATAACGTATACCAGAGTTTGTATCCCTTTTTCTTAGCTCTTCTACAATATGAACGCCAATCCCATCATCCATCATCAGGCGATTACCGATTCCAAGTATGATTAATTCTCTCATGGCACCACCTGTATAGTTTTAATATACTCTCCCTGGGAATATAAATGGGTCGCACAAGAAACACATGGATCGAAAGAACGAATAATTCTTCCTAACTCAATAGGATTCTCAACGTTTTGTATGTTTGTACCTATCAGTGCTTGTTCCGCAGCTCCCCTCAAATTATTATTCCCCCTGGTAGAAAGATTCCATGCCGAAGGAGTAATGATCTGATAAAATGAAAGGGTTCTATTATTTATTTTAAGCCAATGTCCAAGGGCTCCTCTCGTTGTATCAACAAGGCCTGTACCCTCCGAAGATTCAGGGATGGTGTATGTTTTTTGAAGACATGCTCCCGGAGTCAAGTTTTCCATTAGAACCGCTATGATTTCAGTTATTTTCCTAGCTTCCAGAACTCTTGCAATAATTCTATCCATTGTGGATATTCCATTTCTATAATCACCACAAAGCCACTGTCTTGCCAACGGACCAACTTCACAGGTTAATCCATTGTATCTTGGTGCTTTTACCCATGAGTATGCATTACTCTTGTTCATATCCTCTTCTGGAACTGTTTCTAAAGGTTTATACGAATTGTTTTTATACACGTACCAGGAATAATCAATTTCTTCTTTTATTTTTCCAGGATTGAATACATTTTCTTTGCCCTGAACATAAACCCTTGGGTTTACATACAGAGTTCCAAATTCCTTATATCCGTTGAAACAGCCGTAGCTCAAAAGATTTCCGTAGCCCTCTCCAATACTGTAATAGTCACTATAATACTGGGCAATGGTATACACGTCAGATACCATTTTTTCAGCAATAAATTGCCTTACTTTATGTAGAATAGATTTCATTTTTAAAATTGTATCTATGGTGATCTGACCAACAATTCCTCCAATAAAAATCCCATGATTATGAGGTGCTTTACCTCCTAGAACTGCCAACATTTCATGAGTGCTTCGGCTGATATCAAGTGACTCAAAATAATGTGCCGACAATTCCTCGTTCTTCTCCTTCGGCAGTCTGTAATCATCATGATCAGGCACATACAAAGGATACTCATCAGGCAGCTTAACAAAGTCCGGCAAAGTATATTGATAAAAATGCCTTATATGATTTTGCAGAAACTCACAGCCATGAAGAATGTCACGAAAATACTTTCCCTGTTCGTCTGGGATAACCCCCATTGCATCTTCAAGTGCAAGAGAGGATGCCACTGAATGTGCTGTTGAGCATATTCCACATATACGCTGAGTAAAATATACCGCATCAAATGGATTCCGCCCATGCAACATCTTCTCAAATCCCCTGAATAATAATCCCTTTGTTTTGGCATCTATTACTGTATTATTTTCAATTGTTGCATCAATCTCCATGAAACCGCTTATTCTTGTAACCGGGTTTAAAACAATCCTTTGTTTCATTTATTTACCTCTCTTGTCATATAGAATCCTTCTTCATTAGGGTGCATTTAATAAATGCGAAGAAAAATATACTCTTCATTACCTCATTAATTGCAGCTTCCTATAAATCTATTGTTTTTATGTAATAATTATACATATTTCCCAACAATATTTTATATTAGGTGACTATTGAAATATCAAGGCCTACATTTAAGGCTTATTTTTGTGTCCCTTTATAGCCTTTGCGGAATATATACAGTCCATACTATAATGCAAAAAGTCTTGTATAATTTTTATTGTATATTAATCTTTAAACTGCAAAAAATACACTTTATATAAATCACGAAAATGATTATACATTGGAAAATTTGATTTTCGTGATATTGCATTAAGGAAATTGAAGTGCGATGTAAAATCTTTATCGCGTTCAATATATATAAAGAGAAAAGGATGTGTTAAAATGGCACTTTTAGGAAACCCTTTTGTAGCAAATGTCCCAAGGCAAATGTCCAGTGAAGAATTAGCTCAGGCACTCAGGGTAGATATAGCAGGCGAACTTGAAGCCATTGTTGGATATGAGGCCCATGCCATGGCTACAAATGATGAAAGAGTAAAAAAGGTTCTTTACCACATTGCCGATGAAGAAAGACAACATGTTGGAGAACTACAACAACTGCTTTATATTTTGTGTCCTAAAGAAGCAGAGCACACTGAAAAAGGCAAACAGGCTATAGTACAACAACAAGCACAAAATTTTTCTGCTCCCATGCAATAAGATATAAAATGGGCTGAACAGGATAAAAAACCGGTTCAGCCCATAAAGTAATTACTAGTGCTTTTGAACATAATTCATTTCTAGAAATGAATTATGCAAAATGCACACCCTATGTTTTTTGCTTATATATTGTAAGTATGCTCTAAAGGCCCACTGCCTTTGCCAATGTTTAGGCCTGCATTAAGTGCACCTGTTATATACTCTTTTGCATTTGAAATACTTTGCACTAAAGTACATCCGCCTGCAAGATTGCAAGCAATAGCAGAAGACAATGTGCATCCTGTCCCATGTGTATTTATATTGTCCACACGTTCAGATTTATACCAGTACGCTTTTCCCTTCATATACAGCATGTCATCTGCTGTACTTTGTAAATGTCCCCCTTTAATCAGAATGCCTCCACTTACTATATCTGATATCTTCTCTGCAGCCTTTATCATATCTGTAGGAGTTTGAATCTCAAACCCACAGAGTGTTTCTGCTTCCGGAATATTAGGTGTAATAACCATACCAAGTGGAAGCAGTTTTGTAATAAGAGCCTCCATCGCCTCGTCACAGAGCAAACGGCTGCCGCTTGTAGCAACCATAACAGGATCTACAACTATCTTCTCTGCTTTGTATTCCATCAACTTATTTGCTATAATTTCAATAATCCTGCTGTTTGAAACCATGCCTATTTTAACTGCATCAGGGCGAATATCTGAAAATATGCAATCAATCTGCTGACCCACAAATTCTGGTGTTGCTTCCAACACACCATAGACACCTGTTGTATTTTGTGCAGTCAGTGCTGTGATTGCACTCATGGCATACATCTTATGGGCCGTAATAGTTTTTATATCTGCCTGAATACCGGCTCCACCACTACAGTCAGAGCCTGCAATAGTCAATACTTTCTTAATCATACAAAAATCTCCGTTCTGTGATTTATTCTTCTTTGCTATTCTTCCCACATGACACCATTTTCTTCGAAAGTGACAATAATTCTTCCGTTGCCAAACGGATATCCGCCTGAGCAAAAACAGCAGAAATCACAGCAACACCGTCAATTCCTGTATCAGAAAGCTCCATAATGTTTTGTGTACTAATTCCGCCAATTGCAACTACTGGTACATTCACACAATTGCATATTGCTTTCAGGGTTTCAGTTGAAACCATATCGGCATCGTTCTTTGTTGATGTAGAAAATACTGCACCAACACCTATATAATCTGCACCTCGCTGTTCTGCAAGAATTGCCTGTTCTACTGTCTGGACCGAAACGCCGATAATTTTGCCTTTGCCCAGCTTCTCACGCACGTTTCCAGCTTCCATATCACTCTGCCCGACATGAACTCCATCTGCATCACAGGCAATAGCTATTTCCACATTATCATTAATTACAAAAGGAACATTATATCGCTCACATAATACTTTAATTTCCCTGGCCTCATATAAAAAACTGTCAAAAGCAAGTTCTTTTTCCCGAAGTTGAATAAAAGTCGCACCACCTTTCAACGCCTCTTCTACCTGTTCGGCCAAGGTGCGTATTCCGAGCCATGTGCGGTCTGTTACTACATATAGACACATTGATTGTTTACTTAACTTCATACTTGGCACCTCTCATAAGTGTTTCACCATCAAGTCCATAGATGGCATCAATCAAGTAATTTCTAAACGTAGAATTTCCTTCTCCCGTTTTCTCCAACCTGTCAAAAGCCAATTCACCACAAAGACCCATAGCACAAACTGCTGCTGCAGTTGCTTCAAGCGATTTGCCACGATTTGCAACCAGATATGCTGCTGTCAGTGCTGTCAGCATACAACCGCTTCCTGTGATATCTGCCATCATAGGATTACCATTCCTTATAATGTAGGCAGTTTTTTCATCAGCTACAATATCAATTGCACCTGTAATTACTATCACAGCACCTGTCCTCTTTGAAAACACTTTTGCAAAGTCAACTGCATTATCAAGGGTTTGGTCGGTTACAGTATCTGCAATATCCGCATCAACACCTTTTGTTGTTCCTTTTCCTTGTGCAAGTGTCTTAATCTCAGAAATATTTCCGCGTATAGCAGTAAACCTGACTTCATCCAGCAGCTTTTGAGAAGTTTCAGTCCGGAGTTTCGATGCACCTGCACCCACAGGATCGAGGATTACAGGATGTCCTAACTGATTTGACCGTTTCCCTGCCAGAAACATTGACATGATTGTATTTTGATTAAGCGTTCCTATATTTATATCCAATCCTCCACAAATGGAAGTAATCTCTTCAACCTCCGCTGTGTCGTCCGCCATAATTGGAGATCCTCCACAGGCTAGCAAAATATTTGCACAGTCATTTACAGTTACATAATTGGTTATACAATGTACAAGCGGACGCACCTTCCTAACATTTTCAAGCATCTCACTAAACATGCTTCTTACCTCCAACATTTTTATTTATAAAAATAAAGAGTATCACAAAGTATTTATGCAAGTATCTCCCTCAACTAAGAACAGTTTGATGAATGCTTCTTTGCTTCCATTCTTTTTCAGGGTTTCAATATCATTAATTCCGATTGAAGCAAGTCTTTTCTCACATGTCACCCCAATATTGGGTAAGCTTGCTAACTCTCCCACAACATCTCCCCCTCACAAATGTATTTTCTGCCGTTCACTCACAGCCTGCCCCATTAACTTATAGATCGTCGCAAAAATTGGTACACCAAACAAAATACCTGGAATACCAAGCAATCCACCACCAACAGTAATTGCAGCAAAAACCCATATACCGGGAAGCCCTACACTTTCTCCAACCACTTTGGGGTAAATTAAATTTCCTTCAACCTGCTGTAAAACGACAATAAACACAATAAACAATAATGCCTTTATTGGATCAACAGTCACAATGAGTAAAAATCCTACCGCAGCACCAATATATGCACCAATCATTGGAATCAATGCGGTAAGTCCAATTACAGATCCTATTACAGTTGCATATGGAAAGCGAAAGATCCACATGCCAAGAGTACACAATACACCTATAATTACAGCTTCTTTGCATTGACCTATAATATAGCTTGAAAATGATTCATTCGCTGTTCGCATTATATTATATAGTTTTTTTCCTTTATCAGCTTTTATAAAAGAGTTTATCACTTTTTCAAACTTGTACTTAAGGTCATCCTTGCCAAATAAAATATAAATGGAAAAGAATAAAGCAAGGATAAAATTCATAATGCTTCCGAATATTGTCCCCACTAAGGAAACTGTTCCTCCAGCCCAACTCCCAAGTAACTTGGAACCCTTTTCCAAAGCAGTTTTACCATCCATGTTCAGTTCCTTTAATTTTTCTTCTAGAACCGGCAACTGGTCAGCGTATTGATTCACCCATTCCACTACATTTTCGTAAATAACAGGAAACCTTTCTATAAGCAAATCAATAAATTGATTTATCTGTGGAATAAGTATAAGAAGAAAAAATAGCAAAACTAATCCAATAGTAAGAAATGACAGAAGTATGCTTACTCCCCTTCGTGATTTGGCAATTATCTTTTTTTTGCTTTTTGGAAAATAAACGCCCTCATATCTTACCACCAATAAGTTTAGGACGTAAGCAATTCCAGCACCAAGCAATAGAGGAAAAATAACTCCATATATGTTTCTAACTAAATTGACTACCCCAGTAAAGTTAAGAATTATTAACAGAACCACACCAATAAGGATAACTGTTTTAACTATTGAATTCTTAGATGTATTATTTACATCATACATACTTCAGCATTCCTTTCGTGTATCATATTCTATTTTTACAACGCATAAAACTCCTAATGTTTCCATCGTCTTATTTCACGCAAAAGTCAAACTTCTGTTACAAGCTTATAAGCACTAACATAAATTATCCTGAACATACTTATTGATAACATTGTCATATTCACGTTGAATTGAATTTACCAATACGTTGGAAGCAGACCCATAATAATGCTTATCTATACTTGCTACCGGTAAAACCTTTATAGAAGTCCCAGTTATAAATACAGCATCAATATTTGAAAGCTCAGTAACACTTAGTGGCGTCTCTATCAGTTCAATACCCAGGCTTCCACATACATCTACTACATAATTTCTGGTTATTCCTTCAAGTACAAGATTTCCCGGAGCCGTCAACACTTTATTACCCTGTATAAAAAAAGCATTAGACTTACTACCTTCAAGGATCTGATTGCTTGAATTTACCAGAAGTAGTTCAAATGCTTTTGTCTCACGCATTTTCTCAGCTACGGCAGTCACATAATTAGAATTCAACTTTTTAACATTTGGATTGTCCCGTTCTATATTAAGAATACTTACAAACACTCCGTTTTCATATTCTTTGTCAGTAGGGTAAAAAAATCTGCTGGCATAGGCTACAAGCATTTGTCTGGAATTTTGAACTGATAGTATAATTTTCACGTTAAAGTTATCTGCTTGTTCAACGAAAGCCAGTTTTTTTATGCTATCCTTTATGTTATTCAGTTCGAGGAAACAATCAATTCCTATTAAATTTAATGACTTCTTCAGCCTTTTAAAATGTTCTTCAAGGAAAAGAGGCACTCCACTTATAACCCTTACAACCTCATAAACCATTTTATCGATATTAAGTAATTCGAGCTCATCTACCGGTTTGGTTTCATTATCAATCACACAGTAACTGCCTATATTATCAGATATAACCATGTCTAACATCTCCATATACTATTCTTCTCAAAAAGTTTGTTTTTTTAGCAAACTTTTATATTGAAAGTCTTATATCATAAGAGTTATAAGACACTTTTTGAGAAGATATAGTTCATCTATTTACCGCAACGGAATCTCAATACTTTGATTGCAGCTTCCGCTGCGATATGCTATATATTTTATCTTCAATAAATAGTACTTTGCATTTCGAAGCGATATATACATTAACAATTAATATTCATTCAAACAGAACTTTAAGATATTTGACTTAAAGCCTTGTCAAGAATCTTTATTGCCTCATCAATTTCGGAACTTGATACATTTAAGGCCGGCATAAATCTGATAGCACTGTCATTTGGTGCATTCACCAATAAGAAATTGCTCATGCATTCATCTTTTATCTGGTTTGCGACCTCCTTATGCAACCCAATGGCAAGAAGCATTCCGCATCCTCTTATCTCCTTTATTACAGAATACTTATCTTTCAATTTAGTTAGTTGAGCTATAAAATATTCTCCCATTGTTTTTGCATTATTACACAGATCTGACTTAATAATTTCCTCAACCACAGCTTTTCCTACCGCTGTAGCTAATGGTGTAGAACCGTATGTACCGCCTTGATCTCCAGCTTCAAAGCAACATACCTTATCCTTTGCAAGCAATGCTGAAAGTGGGAACCCACCTCCAATTCCCTTCGCAAGGGTCATTATATCCGGCTCTATTCCATAGGCCTCATAGGCAAACATATGCCCAAGTCTGCCAAGCCCTGTTTGTACCTCATCTATTATAAGTAATATGTTATTTTCATCACATAGCTCTCTGACTTGCTTGATATATGTCTTATCAGCTGGTACTACACCTGCTTCTCCCTGAACAAGTTCAAGCATAATAGCACACGTGTTTTTAGAAATGGTCTGTTTTAATTCTTCAATATCATTATACGTAACCTTTGTAAATCCTTCGGGTTTGGGCTCAAAAAGATTTTCCCATTTCTTTTTCCCGGAAGCTGCCATCATAGCTAGTGTTCTCCCATGAAAACCATTCCATGTAGTAATAATTTCATTCGCCCCATTCAAATATTTCTGTCCATACTTCCTTGCAAGTTTCACAGCACCCTCGTTTGCCTCGGCACCGGAATTGATAAAGAAAACCTTATCTAAGCAAGATATTTCTGTAAGCAGGTTTGCAAATTCAATTGCAGGTTTATTGTAATATGCAGGGCTAGGGTTTATAAGTAATTTAGCTTGTTCTTGGATTGCATCTACCATTACAGGGGAAGAATGCCCTAAACAACAAACCGCCCATCCCTCAATCATATCAAGGTATCTATTTCCATCATTATCCCACAAGTATGAACCTTCGCCTTTTGTAAATACAATTTCCGGCCTGTTGGTAATATACATCAGAGATTTCTCTGCTTTTTTTATCAATTCAATAGTATCAGTATTAGTAGCATTCATATGGTAATAACACTCCTTTATCAATAATTTAAACACCATTATACCACATATAATTTCAAAAAAAACTAGTTTCAATATAAATTCACCCAGTAAAATGGGGTACATTTATTTTTCGTGCACCATATTATTCCAAGGACTTAAGCTTCGAGCCTAAGAGAATGTAAAACTCGCTACGGGTCGAATCAAACTCGCTTCGCGAAGAAAAGTGATTCGACTTTTCCTTCGCTTCGTTCACATTCTCTATAGCCTCTACGCAATGCCCTTTCCATAATATGGTGCACTATTAAATATTCGCCCAGTAAAATTGTAACCTTGACTTACCATACTTAATATGATAATTTAAATATATAATGACAAATTAAAGGATGGTTTTGATGTCGGTAAGTTCTGTAAAGGTGATTTTCAACTAAATAAGTTGAGAGGACGCAAGTTTAACCGGTAATTTCCTGTTTATTTATTGTGTCCTGAATAAGGCATTACCTTACAGACTGCTTCAAATAATCATTCCGATTGCATTTGTTTTATATGTGAATGAAGGACGTATGGCGCGACAAGGTAGGTTTGTCGGGCTATTTTATTTTCGTATAAATACAATTATTTATCTGAACCCGCAGAAGCACTCTGCCTTACAGGCAAGGTATGTCTTCTGCGGGTTTATTTTTGGAAATTACACATAATGTCCTGAAATAAAGCGGGGGCCGTGTCCCCAAAATTTCTAATCATTCTTGGGAGGAATAATAAATATGATGAAAAAAATGTTTAGCACCTTGGAATTTAATAAAGTTCTTAACCTTCTTGAAGAACATGCTTTGTCTGAGAATGCAAAAGCAAAAATACGTATGCTTGAACCCTATTTGTCCGAAAGCGAAGTGTCAAGACACTTAAATGAAACAACTGAAGCAAAGTTGATTATCGAACAATATGGAACACCTCCGCTGTCAGTCATGAACGATCTGGATAAATCTCTGACTTTATTGGGCAAAGGAACACTTCTTATGCCAGATCAATTAGGAAGCATTGCACAATTTCTTACTGCCTGCAGAAGGTTAAAAAACTACCTGAAGAAAGCGGAAAACACCTCTACATCAGTTGCATCATATGGCAATTCACTTTATGATTTATCAGATGTTGAGGATGAAATAAACCGCACTATACGCGGCAGTCAGCTTGATGACAAAGCTTCTCCTCAGCTGGCCGATATCCGGAGGAAAATCGCCAATGCAGGAATGCAGGTTAAATCGAAACTTGATCAGCTGCTTCGCAATAATAAAAACTGGTTTTCTGAAGGTTTTGTTTCAATACGAAATGGGCATTATACCCTGCCGGTAAAAAGAGAATACAAAAACCTGGTAAACGGCACAGTCATAGATGTTTCACAAAGCGGGGGCACTTATTTTATTGAACCCTCTGCTGCAAGAAAACTGCATGAGGAAATAGCTCTGTTGCACATAGAAGAAGAAAATGAAGTAAGGCGTATTCTATATATGTTGACAGCCCTTGTAGAAGAACACCTTACTACTATAAAAATAAATATTGAAGCAATGGAAATCCTGGATTTTATATTTGCAAAAGCAAAGCTTAGTATATCAATGAAAGCAGTTCCCTTACCTGTATCTTGTGAGAGGGAAATTAAAATCAAGGCCGGACGGCATCCCCTATTGAAATCAGACACCGTAGTTCCCCTTGACTTTGAAATCGGCGGTGCTACCAAAGGCGTAATTATCACCGGTCCGAATACAGGCGGAAAGACTGTTGCACTTAAGACAATAGGTTTACTGTCGCTGATGGCACAAAGCGGGCTGCATGTTCCTGCGCAGGCTGGTTGTTTTTCAATGAATAATTATGTTTTGTGCGATATAGGTGATGGACAAAGTATAACGGAAAATTTGTCTACCTTTTCATCACACCTGATAAATATTATTCAAATACTTCGGCTTACTGATGAACAATCTCTGGTTTTACTTGATGAACTAGGGTCGGGAACTGATCCTGCCGAAGGAATGGGCTTGGCAATTGCAATCTTAGAAGAATTGGCAGGTAAAAACTGCCTCTTTGTTGCAACCACCCATTACCCTGAAATAAAGGATTATGCAAAATCCACACCGGGTTTAATCAACGCCAGGATGGCCTTTGACAGGCAAAGCCTTTTGCCTTTGTACCAATTGGTAATAGGAGAAGCCGGTGAAAGTTGTGCCTTATATATAGCAAGACGTTTGGGACTTCCTGAAAAAATGATTCAAAGAGCCAGTATGGCTGCCTATGGCAGTAAAATCAACATTTCCGACAATCTGCCTACCTCACAGGGGGTTGTACAAAATGCGCAAGCCCCTCAAAGAGTAAAAAAGCAGGAAACAAGAAAAGTCAACGACACTCCAAGGAGTATGAAGTTTAACATCGGTGACAGTGTCATGGTTTACCCTCAGAAAAACGTTGGAATTGTATATCAGAAAGCCGATGAAAAAGGTAATATAGGTGTACAGATTAAAAACAAAAAGCTTCTTATAAACCACAAAAGGTTAAAACTTCATGTACCTGCAAGCGAGCTATATCCTGAAGACTATGATTTTTCCATAATCTTTGAATCGGTGGAGAACCGAAAGAAAAAGCATGATATGGAACGCAAACATGACCCCAATATAATTATTAATGAATAACGAAAAAATAACTTACATCTCATTAAAAAGGGTGCTACAGATGGTAGCACCCCTTAATTCTTTACAAATTTTCAACTTTTTGAACAACATCGCCCATAACACCTGGGTGTATATTTTTCTTCACATTTATTACATGCACCAATAACACCAAGTTTATTTGACAACTGGCAGTTTTAAACTATTGTCCAGAAGGTACTTCCATAGCCATGCAAAATCAATTGAATTAACCACTCCGTCCAAGTTAAGATCGGAATTCCTGAGGTTGATTTGATTTGCACCTGTTTGCCCTAATAAATAAGCTCTTAGTTTTGCCAAGTCTATAGAATTTATTTTGTCATCATTATTTACATCTCCATATAGTGTTAATATGTTCAGATCAATATTGTCCACATCACTGTTGACATCTATTGTACAAATTCCTCGTTGAAGCAAAGCTACCGTTCCAGTTGGCGAATAGTATCCCTTAACGATATAATTGTTTTCTCGTATGCTATAGAGCACGCAATATTCAGAATATTCGGGATAAACAGTGATCTCATAATTAGCAGAATTAGCTCCCTCTGGAATTAATACATAATTTTCTAAATAATTCTCGAATTCAGTAGGCCCTGCAATTGTAATATGTGTTGTATAGTATAATGCAGCTACACTTACAAAACAACCATCAACACCTGCAACTTCACCATATGGGAGACTAACTTTTCCTTTAATTATATTTCCTTTGTCCAGCGTCAGCTTTATATCGGTATCACTAAGTATCTTCGTTCTAGCACCAAGTTTGTGTGATGCCGGACATATACCGGAAATATATTCATTAGTATTATAATTAAAGTAGTACCCGGAAGAATATAAAGGAAGGTTTATCTCAAATACTCCACTGTTTTCACCTTCTTTAATAATCGCATTGGCTTTCTCAGAAAAATATAAATGTCTCATTGGATCAGCATCAAACACTATATAGGGATCGCTTTGTGCCGTAACATTTACTGTTACTGTCGAGTCAATTTGAGTAGTCAATCCATCAGGAAGTAGTATAGTTCCTGTTACTTTTCTGCTCTCTACCAACGTAATATCTATATCCGAATAGTTTTCGTATCTGGTCAGTGTTTCAGCAAAATATTCGAACGGCTCCTGTTTTTCTCCGGTGTAGTAACTTACATTATAATACCCTTCAACTGGTTCCATTAATTCACACCTGACCACATATCCGTTACCAAGAGACAAAATACTCAAACAATAGTCTGTGCTGCTTTTACCTTCTTTAATAAGATATTCATGGGCAGATACAGAACTTGAGGATTCTGCAATTACTTTCAGCTTAATACCGCCTTCCGGTGCCACCTTTCCATCCGGTAAAAATATGGTACCAGATATAATCGGCGCAGGTGTCAAAGCATAAACATTGCAGCATGAAACAGTAAAAACCCAGACCATTAGACAAATCATAAATATACGTTTCACAATAATTAACTCCCCTTTTATAAATATAATATAAGTAAAATAATAAAATAATTAATTGTTTTTATCATTAAAATATATTAGTTCGAAAATAGCTGGAGAGAATTTGTACCTGATTTTTCGATGTACCTGAATGCAAAATACTTATTGAATTCACTATAACTTATACAAACATTTTATCATTAATAGAAATAAATTACCAGTAAGTACATATGTTTAAAAACTATTTTTAGTTTCAAAAGCAGTCACATCATGTCAAATATCACTGCCAGGAAGCTTCTGAAGCAGTTTTTCACTAGCTTTGAGCATATTAACATAATAACAATCATATTCCGGACTTAACTTTCGCATTGCAGGAATGAATACTTCATAGTATCCGCTTGTTTCTCCAAACTTCCGGAACAAATTCATAAATTTAGCCATAATGGAGTTCGGGTATTCATTGGATTTTTTAAACTCAGCGTACTTAGTAATAACCTCCTTATTTTTTTCCCAGTATAACTCAAAGTCTCTATAAACATCTTGCATATTTATACTCATACTTTCAAGGCCCTCATCATCCATACTTAAGTCAGCCTCCTCAAATAGAAGTTTTAGCTCCTCAGGGATTTCAATTGATTCCATATTATCTAAAAAATCAATAATTATGTTGTACATCCTTTTTTGTTCATCTGATTTTATTGGTTCATTAAGAAACTGTCCAAAATGAAAACTGAAGTAACGGCCAATATACCCTGGAAAAGCCATCAGCAATTTCTCCTTAATGGTTATTTGTTGATCCAGTAAATCAAGCTTTCCCTGTATATCCTCCATACTTTTTCCCCGTACCAGTTGTTCAATTAAATCTGCCCTAGCCACCTCTGCCTTGGCCTTGATTTGCTTAGCTTTCTTAATCTTCATCAAAACTTTGTCTTTGTCTTTGCTTCCAAGTGCTTGTTTAATTTCATCGATATTTAACCCAAGCCTTCTTAACAAGGCAATGGTACTCAAATTACCAAGATCATCTTCTGTGAATTCCCTGTATCCATTTTCTTTAGTTAAAGGCAAAACCAGACCCTTTTCTTGGTAGTATTCTATTGCCTTCTTGGTTAATCCTGTTCGTTTGCAGATTTCATTAATTTGCATTACTGCAGCCACCTCCTTATGATTAAGTTTAACGTATTCCCTAAGGTGACAGTCAAGTACCTGCGGAACAAAAAATACCAGAAAATAATATAATTGTACATTAATATTTTATCTGCCACAATGCTTTTGCAGCCTTTTATACTATTCTTCCCTAATCATACAATTTTTGGGGAAAACAACTTTTCTGTTGATTAATTCATCTCTAAGGTGTATAATATTCAGATGTAAATATGAACCAGTACTTAATTTCCCCAAAATGCCCTACTCTCGAAGTGGAAATTGAGGTTAGGTTTAGAGCGAGTAACAAAAACGAAGGAGACGGTTTTTTGTTAGAAAACAAAGGAGACCGTCTTTAATTATAATTATTAAGAAATGGGGAATAATCATGGATTGCAAGAAATTAGCCGATTTGCTTTTTCCAAACATCACAAGATCTATAGAATATTATGAACAAACTGTATTTCCAAATAGAAACCTAAGTGAAGGAGCAAAAGTCACCAGACTTGCACCAAGCCCAACAGGTTTTATTCACTTGGGCAATCTTTATGGAGCTTTCGTTGATGAACGCTTGGCTCATCAAAGCAATGGCGTATTTATGCTACGTATAGAAGACACTGATGAGAAAAGAAAAGTTGAAGGAGCAGTAGAACTCATTATTTCCTCCCTAGAGTACTTTGGTTTAAAGTTTGACGAAGGTGCAGGAATTAACGAAGAAATCGGAAACTACGGACCATATTACCAAAGCAACCGCGGTGAAATCTATCAGACTGTTGCAAAATATCTGGTTGAAAGCGGAAGAGCTTATCCATGCTTCTGTTCTGAAGAAGAACTCGAGGAAATAAGGAAACAACAGGAAGCCGAGAAGGTAAACACCGGTTACTACGGCAAATGGGCCAAGTATAGGGATTTACCTCTTGAAGATGTTCAAAAGCATTTGGAAAACGGTAAAAGTTTTGTACTTCGATTCAAATCTATGGGTAATCCCGACAAAAACTTCGAATTGGAGGATGCCATAAGGGGACATCTTTCAATTCCCGAAAACAATCAGGACGTGGTTATTCTCAAAGCCAACGGAATACCTACATACCATTTTGCCCATGTTGTGGATGATCATCTCATGAAAGTTACTCATGTAATAAGAGGTGAAGAATGGCTTTCAACCTTGCCCATTCATTACGAATTATTTAATACATTGGGCTGGGAATTACCAGTATACTGTCATACAGCTCATCTTATGAAGATTGATGAAGGAGTTAAGAGAAAGCTTTCAAAGAGAAAAGATCCTGAACTGGGATTAGAGTATTACATGAAATTGGGATACCATCCTGCTACAGTCAGGGAATACCTCTTGACTATTCTAAATTCCAACTTTGAAGAGTGGAGAATAGAGAACCCGGACAGCAGCATATTCGATTTTAAATTTACTTTGGAGAAAATGAGCAATTCCGGGGCTCTGTTTGATTTGAACAAACTTAATGATATAAGCAAAAATGTACTGGTAAAAATCCCTGTAGAAGAAATTTATGATTTCCTGCTTAAATGGGCTAAGGATTATAAAACAGAAATAATCAACCTATTGATAGATCAAAAAGATTCTGTAATTAAACTGTTGTCTGTCGGCAGAAATTCTGATAAGCCGCGTAAAGATCTGGTTTATTGCGAGCAAATATTTGAGTTTATAAGTTATTTCTTTGAAGACTATTTTAAAATTGTTGATAAATATCCTGAAAACATAGATGATGAAGAGGCCAAGAAGATTCTTAAAGCATATCTTGAGACCTATAATCACAGTGATGACCAGACACTATGGTTTGCTAAAGTAACCGAAATAGCAACATCAAACGGATATGCAGCAAAACCGAAGGACTATAAGAAGAATCCTGAAATGTACAAAGGCCACGTTGGTGATGTTAGTACTGTTATAAGAATAGCCCTTGTCGGTCGCAGTACTTCACCGGACATATGGGAGCTTCAGCAGATTATGGGTGAAGAAAGAATGCGGAAAAGAATCAAAAGTTTGATATAGTGAATTTTAACAATTAATTATATAATCTATAACAAATCATACTTTTAAAGTATTTAGTATATATTAGTATTTTTTAATATTTCTCATATTGCATTTCGTTTGCAGACATGTTAAAATAATGTTAATTGTTTGTCGATGATGTACAAATAATTGAGCGATGGCGCTTTTGGGTTAAATTTAACTCGGAGGCGTTTTTTATTGGTATGAAAATGCGCATATCAATATTAAGGCAATGTGGCCTCCCGATTCTATCAGGTACCGATAGTGTCAGGAGGTTTTGTATTCTTCATGCATTAATAATAAAGAACTTATGGAAGGATAATGTTTAAATGAATACCCTGGATAGTATTTTAACAAGCAGCAACATCTTATTTATGTTTTTGGGGGCTGTTATGATTTTTGCAATGCATGCCGGCTTTGCATTTCTTGAAGTAGGATCGGTTCGGAAGAAAAATCAGGCAAATGCTTTGGTTAAAATTATTACCGACTGGTCAGTTTCCACTCTCGCATATTTTATTGTTGGATTTCCTATAGCCTATGGTATTAGTTTTTTTAAGTCTGCAGATAAAATTGCAACTATGGGTTTTATCGATCAAACGTCTTTACCTGGATTTGATTTAATGCATTTTTTCTTTCTGTTAACTTTTGCAGCAGCAATCCCAGCAATAATATCCGGTGGCATAGCTGAAAGGGCTAAGTTTTGGCCTCAGGTAATCGCAGGCGGTGTTTTTGCCGGAGTAGTATATCCCATATTCGAATCTATAGTTTGGGGACGGTATGGATGGTTTCAAAGTTTCATTTCTTACCTTGGCAAAGTTCCACTTCACGATTACGCAGGTTCTATAGTTGTACATTCAATTGGCGGCTGGCTTGCTTTACCTGCAATAATAATCCTCGGTCCCAGGCTTGGCAGATACAACAAAAACAAGTCAGTTCCAATCCCTGTAAGCAATATTCCCGTGCTCGGACTGGGAAGTTGGATACTGGCTGTTGGATGGTTTGGCTTTAATGTAATGAGTGCACAAAACTTTAATAAAATTTCGTCACTGGTTGCAATCAACTCACTCTTTGCCATGGTTGGCGGTATATTATTTGCTCTCGTCCTATCAAAAAATGATCCCACCGCAATATATAACGGTGCTCTTGCAGGATTGATTGCCGTATGTTCAGGTTCTGATTTGTTTCACCCTTTATGTGCATTGGTAGTGGGTGGTATCGGCTCTCTAATATTTATAAAAGTGTTCTATTTCGAAACTGAAGTCCTAAAAATCGATGACGTACTTGGTGTCTGGCCGCTTCATGGTGTTGTAGGCTCCTGGGGAGGTATAGCAGCAGGCATATTTGGATTAAACTTCTTTGGAGGTACAGGCGGCGTCAGTTTCGTATCACAATTTACAGGTACATTGGCAGCAATATTATTTGCAGGATTAAGCAGCTTTATAGTCTACAAAGTACTTGACAAAACTCTTGGGATAAGGATATCAAAGGAAGAAGAGCTTGTCGGGTGTGATGTTTCGATTCACAATACAAGTGCTTATCCGGAAGAGCAAAGTACCGAATTAGAATACTTAGATTATAAGTTGAGTGAATTGAATAAAAAAATCGTTTAACAATTTTTCTATTTGCATAAGATAGTTACTGACAGAATTCGACTAAAAGGGAATATTGCTTTTCTAATATTCCCTTTATATTCTTAATCTATATTGAACGTGATAAAGATTTTACTGGTTTGGCTAACTTGTTTACTCAATAAAGGTTGTAATTATGCATGTTTACTGTACAAATCATAAAATGACAATTCGTTGAGCATCAACGCTCTAACCACAGCATCAACCCTACTATTTGCATTAAGTTTTTTAAATATGAGTTGATTGTGATATTTTATTGTAGGCAAAGATAGTTTTAACTCCTGAGATATTTGTTCATCTGAAAACCCTTGTGCTATCATTTCTAAGATCATATTTTGCTTTTCTGTCAACTTTTGAAACAGGTTTAATTCTTCACAACCGGAATAGTTAATTTGAGAACTCTCACTATAAATATTAATTGCCAGCAGTTCCAACAGACCTATCAGAGCGTTCATTATGGGATTTGACAGACTTATCACACATATATAACAATGGATTTTACCTTTATGAATAATAGGTATACAGTACTCATGCAAGTTCTTGAGCTTATTGCTGTAATGAAAAGCCGGATATATGTATACAGGCCTTTTGAGCAATTTAGCCAATGTAATAGCGTTTGTTCCAATGCTTTCATCAGAAAAAGAAACTCCGGTTTCAAAAAATCTACTATATTGCGACCAGCACAAAGCAGAGCCGGGTTTTTTCTTCAAGCTTATCAGATAACCTTGTGAACTAACCAGGGTAAAAGAGTATTCACCCCTTACATTCTTAATGGTGTCCAAGTGTCTGTGCATAAAATCATTAAATTTATTTACATATTCGTTTTTTTTCACAACTGTTTTAAGTTCATCAGCAGAAAGTTTTATCAATGGCTTTTCCAAATCTCTTGAAAGACCTTTCTCGCTGCATACTTCCCATGATCTCAATAAACTTTGATATAGCTGTAGATCATTTGTCATTCCCTATCCCCCCTAATACTTTTGAACATAATTCATTTCTAGAAATGAATTATGCAAAATGCACATCCTATGTTTTTTGCTGATTAACAAATTTAATTCTAGAATTTTATTTTGTTAATCAACCCTAGTTAACTGTTGAGCCCCTTAACTCAACATGAAATTATTCAAAACTCAGCTTTTATTCCACTTATAAATTACCTTGTCAGAGATTCTATCACACTTTATAAGTGCTTTGATTGCAATATACTTGACCATTTCATGAGAAACAAATGCAGATTTTGTGCATATTTGTTGATACTCAGGTAAAAATGTGATATTATGACAAAACAATGATCATACCAGTTAAAAACAAATATTCTCTTTTATAGCTTTTTTATAAATAGCGTCTAGAAATGCTTATATATAATCAAGTTTTGCTTAGTTTAGGGGGGGTATTAGCTATGAGAGATAATGCTATAAATTTTGAAAACATCTTAAATATTATTTTTAGAACGACGACGAAAAGTGCTCAGTTTTTCGCTGATTGTTATTTAAGAAAAGATATCTCAATTATTTCCAGGTGGAAAAACAATACCATTATACCCAAAATTGAAGATTTAAGAAAGATCGTTGAATTTGCCATCAGTGAATCTACCGGCGTTCAGCGTGTGGTAATGAGGAATGAAATCACAAAACTACTTAAGAGTTCTCCAATAAAAAAAGATATACTTGAAGTGATAATTGAAAAAGAAAGTTTTGAAGACTTTCTTACAGAAACATTGAGTGCTTTATCAATTGAATATAAGGAAATTATATGCGAAAGCAATGAAGCTATACTTTTCGACAAAAAAAAACAACAACGCAAAGAATCGGAATCAATTGATGTAGAGACTTGTTCAAGTAATTCTCATAGTGAAAATGACATTGTCGGCAATTACACCGGTGTAGTCCAATTTGACTTGCTTATGTTAAAGCAAAAAGAAAAAAGCAATGATAAATTTGAGGGTAATATAAAAGAAAATTTAAACCTCAGTTTTAGTGCAAAGCAGGGTGACATAAATAAAATAGGCAAATATCTACTTAACAGAATGACAATCGGTATAATTGTTTTAGTATCTATTTCAGGATTTTTAATAGCTCAGGCAGCTGATAACAGCCATAATAAAGGTCCAAAGGATATACCTTCCATTGAAGAAACAACTCCTGAAGCTATAGTTTCGTTTACAGCTCAAGTTGAGTCAACGCCGGTAGTTTCAAAAAACCATACCCCAAGTAAAACAAATACAAGCAAACTAAATAAAACTCCAATACCACAACCTGAAAATCTAGTTGAGAATTACATTATTCAAGCCCAAACACCCATAAATCCCCCAACCCCTACCCCGTCATTACCTAAAAAGACCAGCGTCTCTCCAGAATCAAAAAAAGGACAAGACAAAAGCACTGATACCTATAGTAAAGAAACAAATATTGATAATTCAAATACCAATTCAACCAACAATGGGGTAATAAATAATTACAATATACACTTTGAAGGAGATGATAATGATATAGCAGTTGGAAGTTCAACAATTATTAATGAAGACAATTAGCACTAGAATTATAAGCCAGTACCCAAAACAGAATTTTATCTTTTTATCAATTTATCTTTGAATATCAGGGGAGACGTGAAACTTTGAAGAAAATAACAATATATTTGACTGCTACCGTTTTTGTACTGCTATTATTTATGGAAACGTTACTTCCATATAATGTAGATGCTAAAAACATTAATATTATAGCTGATAATGTAAAACCTTTTACACTTCCAACGGAAACAATAGACACTGTTCCCTATGTTCCTCTACGTCCATTACTTGAGGCTCTTGGCTGGAATCTTGCATGGAATCCTGATGATATGACCATTACATGTTCTTCTGGGAAAACCAAAAACATTTTTAAAATTGACAGTACCGATGCCTGTATAAACAATGAACATATAATTCTTGACAATCCACCGGTTATTATTAACGGAACAACATATATACCCAGCAAGGTAGCAGTAAATCAATTTGGAACAAGAATTCGCCGGAACAAAGAAGACAATTTGATTATAGTTTCAAATAATATCGTCTGTGATATCGCCATAAACGGCAATGGAAATATTGTTGTAGCAGGAAACGGTATCCTTGTAAATATCGTTGAAACCTATGGAATTGATACCCTCTATGACATGTTGGATTACGCAGACAGCCTCCTTGCATTAAACCTTTATGTTGATGCACTGGCAAAATACAAAGAAATTCTCAAAGACTTGTCTGAAGAGGAAAATCCGGAAATTTATGCCCAAACAATGAACAATATTGGAAATGCATACACTCTTAATGCAGAGAACAGAGATACTCTTAAAAATATCCTCTGTGCTATAGATTCGTACGAAAAAGCACTAAAATATTATTTATCCAAACCACAAGATAATAAAACCAATATTGCTCGAAACAATCTCGGGAATGCTTATCAAATTTTATGGAGAGTTACCGGTAAGCAAGAAGACCTGCAAACATCCATAAAATATTATCAAATAGCAGCAAGAGATAGCTGGCCTGAGACTCATCTGCTTGAATACGCATCGTTACAATATAATTTAGGTTTCGCATATGCACAATCGGGACAGGAGGAATTGTCCATACTGAGCCTTAATAAGGCTGAAGAAATATATAATGACTATCTGGAAATTCACAGCTTGGCTGATACTCCTTTGCAATGGGCAGTTATACAACAAAAATTAGGGGATTTATATGGAATTTTACACTCAATATTTCCGACAAAAGAAAATTACTTAAGCTCTATTGATGCCTACCAAAAAAGTCTGAAGGTATGGTCAATAGAAAGTTATCCCAGGGAATACGCAAGAGTTCAGCAGTGTCTTGGAGATATTGAGCAGATATCTTTTCTTACTGAAAACTCCGGTGAAAAAATAGAAAATATCATTTTAAGGTTTACAGAAAGTTTGTCAGTTTATACACTGGAAAGATATCCTTTCGATTATGCCAAAATCAATTATGCACTAGGAAATGCTTACACACATATGGCCTGCAATAAAAAACAGTTAAAATATTTTTTTAGCGCTATAAACTCATATAATGAAGCACTGAAAGTCTTTACTAAAGAGGATTATCCTGCATACTACCGGAAGCTTATGGTTCTAATAGTTATGTTAAAGAGCTTTACTAAGTACATAGAATAATTTCATTCCGCAGCGGAATTTGCAAAGGGGAGAATAAACATTATGAAAAAATTAGCAACATTGATCATCTTACTATTGGCAGTTTCACTCTGTCCAATAAGGGCATGGGCTGATAAGGAAATAACCAGTGTAAGTATAAACGGTTATCCCATCAGTTTTAACTTAACTCCAAGGCAGATTGACAACAAATTATACATGCCTGCAAGAGAACTGGCAGACCTTCTGGGGTTCCAGGTAAATTGGGATTGCCCGTCAAAAACTGCTACATTTACAAAGGATGGCAAAGAGATTTCTTTTAAGGTAGACAGTAAAAATATGTATGTAAATAAAACTGTGACCAATATAAAAAATCCAGCTGTAATTATAAAAAACAGGTTATTCATACCTGAGGATGCAGTAAATATTGCCTTCGATATCAAGCCTTATTGGCTTGACAAAGAGAATACTCTAAACCTTACTTCTGACACCAGTATAAATATTTCTTTCGATGGAGATGGAAATACTGTCGTTATAGGTGAGGCAAACATTGTATTGATAACTGAAAGATACGGGCTTGATGAAATCAATGACAAAATTAGCGATGCAAGCAAATTATTTGAATCCAACAATTTCACAGGTGCTATTAACAGTTTTGAGAAAATTCTCGGAAGCATCTCAAGTGTGAAAAATCCTAAAGAATATGCCATGGTAAAAGTAAACCTCGGAAACATATTTTCCAAAATGTCCAACATTTTAAATAAGGAGGAAAACCTCACAAAAGCTCTGAAAGTTTATGAAGACGCCCTAAAAATATGCTCACCTGACAAGTACGAAAATATCTATGCCTCAGCACAGGAAGGTTTAGCCTATACATATGTAAAATTATCATATATCAGGGATATTGAAAAAAATATATCAAAGGCCTTTACCGCCTACGATAATGCCTTAAAAATCTATTCCCTCGATAAATCTCCATTAGAATATGCCGAAGTTCAAAGATATCTTGGTGAAGCTTGTCTCTCTCTTTCAAGTGTAGATGACACACAATCCTATCTTGAGAAAGGCTTGGAATCTTGCAATGAAGCACTGAAGGTTTATACAATCAATGAGTATCCTGGTCAATACGCATCAGTTCAAAATACCATAGGATGTATTTATACTTCCTTGGGTAATATCTCCGATGCAAAAAACAACATATTAAAAGGTCTCACTTCTTTCAACGAAGCTCTAAAGGCCACTAACTCGGTAGAGAATCCTTATAATTACACCAGCATTCAGCTTAATCTGGGCTTATGCTATGAAAAATTGTCCTCAGTATCAGACCGTGAAAAAAACCTTTTAAAATCTATTCAATTATACAACGAAACTTTGGATTTTTTCCAATACACAAAGTATCCATACCACTATGCTGCAGTTAATTCCTTCCTGAGCTCCTCCTACAGAAGGTTGGCAATGCTGAAGGACGCCGGTGATAATATATTAAAATCAATCGAATACTGTCAGGAATCCTTAAAGGTTTACACTATTGAAGATCTCCCACTTAAATATGTTAACACTCAAATGCAATTAGGCCTTAATTATAGCGACTTATCAGAAATTAAAGATACTGGTGAAAACCTTCCGAAAGCTATAGCTGCTTATGAAAATGCATTAAAAGTATATACTTCAGATAAGTATCCCTTAAATAATGCCGAAATAAAGCACTTTCTGGCAATATGCTATAGAAAAATGTCAAGTATAAAAAATGCAGAAGAAAATCTTTTAAAGGCTATCAAAATGTATTCTGACACATTAGAAGTGTATACGTTTGAGAGCTATCCTTTAAAATTTAGCGAAATCAATGTCAGTATCGGACTTTCATATGAAAAGCTTTCGAGAATCAGAGTTAACGATGAAGACCTCCAAAATTCTATTAAATACTATAATGAGGCATTAAAAGTCATTACTTATGAAGATCAACCCTATAATTATGCACTTATTCAAAATAATCTTGGATTGGTTTATATGGATCTTGGAAATTTCACACTTGATGAAAGCACCCTCGAAATAGCCTTCCAATACTTTGAACAAGCCCTTAAAGTATATACATTAGAGGAATATCCTTTAAAGTATGCCATGGTATATTTTAATTTAGGTTCAGCTTACTATATATTAGCTGAAATAGAATCCGATAACAAGGTGAGCTTATCTAAAGCAGTAAACTCCTATAAAGAAACTTTGAGAGTGTATACTCTTGAAAGTTATCCTTTGGACTATGCATACTCTCACTATGCGTTAGGAGAACTTTATATCTATTTGTCAAACTTCGAAAACAGGGCCCAATCCTTGCAATTAGCCCTTAAATCCTGTGAAGAAGCATTAAAGATTTATAATCTTTCGGAATATCCTTATGATTATGCAAAAGTCCTGATAACAAAAGGAACTTGCCTCTCCAACCTGGCTGAAATAAAAAGTGATAAAGATATGTTTGGAGAATCCGAAAAAGTGTATACAAATGCACTAAGTGTTCTGACTGCTAAAGACTATCCTTTAGATTTCGCAACAATTCAGGCAAATTTAGGCCTTATGTTTTATAGGCTGTCATTGATATCCGACAAAGAAAATAATCTGTTGAAATCTATCTCTGCACTTCAAAAAGCTATTGATACAGGGATAGAAACTATATTTCCTTCCCAGTATGCAGAAGTGCAATATTATATAGGAGTCTCATACATGGAATTATCCAGGATAAAAGATAAGGATAAAAACCGTGAAAAAGCAATAGAATGCTTTAATACAGCACTAAATACCGGAGTATCCCCAGCACTTGAAGAGCTGGCGAAGGAATATATTGACAGCTTAAAAAACTAAATTTTTCTCGAAAAACATTTCACATTAATTAATTCAATTTCTCGAGAAATAATATACATCTGATTATAAAAGTCAAAAAGTTTTATTGAAAAACTTTTTGACTTTTATATATTTAATACGATAAAGCTTTTACATCGCGCTTCAATTTCTTTGATTTATTTTCTATGAATATTTTGCTGACAGTAAAGTTACAATCCTGTTAAGTACTGATTGCTCCTCACTTTTAATCAATTCTATATCATCTATAAAATTTTCCATTACAGGCTTAATATATTCATATGGCAGTGTTTGCATCGGATTAACATGTTCCGTATTTTCTGCTTCACAGTCCAATTCAAAAGCCCTGAGACGGATTGCATTTGCTCTTGCTACTACTTGTGAATATTCGTTTATCAATGCTTCAAGCCCTTTATAGCCATCGCAAGTTTTAAAGATATATTTAAGCCTGTCGATTATCCCCTTTTTGTGCTCATATAACAGGTGAAAACAGTTATAATAGACAGTAAAGTTTCCATCGAGCACCTTTTTAATGTGTTGTATCAAGGCGTCATGGTAATTAATACCGAACCTGACAGGATCGCATTTTTCCAAGTCTGTGATGGATGTAAAATCATACACAATTTCACTATTGGCATTTGAACAGTTAAGATATCCGTCTAGTTGTTGTGTAAAATACTCTGGTCTAAAATCATACTCCTGGTTTTTTCCCTTTGGTCTTAATGTTTGTATGGCCCGTTCATTGACCCATGTTATGTATTCATTGCAATTCACTTTTCCCTTCTCATAGGCCTCTTCAAAATCACTGTAATTAAATTCAATGTCGGTAAATATACGTTCACTGTCAAAACCTACTGCCATAACCTTTTTTTGCAGATTGTCATACCCATAAACAAGCTGCTGGTGTACAAAGTGCTCCTTGAGGTATCTGTCTTTTTGGGGCAGATAGTACTCATCAACATTAATGATAATATAGTGTCCTGTGTTTATTTTATCAATAATAAACCCGATTATATCTTTGACGTCTTCTAATTCCTTATACCCATAACATATCTCATCAATTATCTCAGAGTAAAAGTCCATTTTTTCAAGGTACTCCAGCCTTATTAACCCGTATGTATGGGAGGTGGAGAAAACCTGTATAAAATGCCTGTAAAACCAGGGATAGTTTCCCTCATCGCTTAAGACAGCACATAATGGCAGTGACCTATGAAGATATGTTGTGACATCGTTTTGCAAATTTATTGGCAATACCCTTAAATTTGGGCTATTGTTTGTACCTTTCTTTTTATGGCTGGTATCTGAAAACCTGTAAGAGGTGTTTTTCACTACTTCAACACTGGACAACTTTTTCTCCACAATGACTTGTTCAACATTTTGAGCTAATTTTGATATAGTCCTGAACCTGAATATGTCGCTAACTTTTATATTTAACTGCCATTTTGCGGCTTCAGTTGCTATTCTTATAGCTTTTATGGAATCTCCGCCCATCTCTAGAAATCTGCCTGTTGTACTTATTTTATCCACCCCAAGAACCTGCTGCCATATTTCTGCCAGTTTCTCTTCAATAGTGTTGGCAGGTGCCCTGTAATCATTTCCTTCATTCAAACTTCTGTCCGGTTCCGGCAAAGCTTTTCGATTTACCTTTGCGTTCAATGTAAGAGGCAGATTATCCATTTGTACAAAATATGACGGTATCATATAATCGGGTAAAGTTTTGTTCAAATGATCTCTTAACTGTTCCGGTGCAAGTTTCTTGTCGCTTGAAAAATAAGCACACAAGTATTTTGTTCCGTCTTCCGCTATTCTGTCTATCACCACAGTATCCTTTACTGCTTCATGCGTCATAAGCTGATTTTCAATCTCTTCGAGTTCTATTCGAAAACCCCTTATTTTCACCTGATAGTCAGCCCTTCCCAAAAACTCTATATTCCCGTCAGGAAGCCACCTTGCAAGGTCTCCCGTTTTATACATGATATCCTGACGATAATCAGGGTTTATACCCGATAATTCCTTAGAATAAGGGTTCTCTACAAATTTCTCTTTTGTCAACCCTATGTTGTTCAAATACCCTCCTGCTAAACCCTGACCCGAAATACACAATTCTCCTGAAACTCCAATAGGTTGTACACAGTTATTCCCCCCAAGGATATATATCTGGGTGTTAGAAATGGGTTTACCTATTGGTATAGTCGCTGCATTAATATCTATTTCATCTACAAAATAATATGTTGCAAAGACTGTACTTTCGGTTGGACCGTATACATGGATAATCCTGCCCGGCCCCATATAATCCAGAGCTTTTCTTACATGTGGAATTGACACCCTTTCTCCTCCAAAAAGTACTTTTCGTATATTCTCAAAACAGTCAATACGTATGTCTACAAGCGTATTAAACAATGCCGTCGTCAAAAAGAATACTGTTATCCCCCGATTTTTAATAAGATTTGAAAGTGCAGGCATATCAAGAATGGTATCCTTATTTACAAGCACCAGTCTGGCGCCGTTTAGCAAAGCCCCGTATATATCAAATACCGAACCGTCAAATGCGTAGTTAGAAAGCTGAAGCAGAGTATCCTTACTGTTGATATCAATATAATTAGTATTCTTTACCACTCTACTGATATTGTAATGAGAAATTAGATTTCCTTTTGGCTTCCCTGTTGATCCTGATGTATACATTACGTAGGCATAATCGGAAGACTTATTGTGTATTGGGAGGTTTGAACCATCACCGTTGTATATCAGTTCATCCTTAACATTGATCACTTTAATATCCATACTATTCCACTTCGAAAAAAATTTCTCTTCTGTCAGAAGCAAAGACGCATTGCTATCCTCAAGCATATGCCGTATTCTGTCGGCAGGATGCTCGGGATCTATTGGCATATATGCACCTCCAGCCTTTAATATACCCAATATGCCAATAATCATTTCCATTGAACGTTCCACCATGATTCCTATTACAGGATTTGATGAAATACCGCCCATTTTTGCCTTCAGCAGTCTTGCAAGTTGGTTAGACCTCGTATTAAGCTCCCTGTATGTCATAGACTTATTTCCAAAAACCAGGGCTGTATTTTCAGGAACTTTTTCAACTTGTTCTTTAAATAACTCATATACTGTTATATCACTTGGATACTTGGTAGCTGTTCGATTAAAGTCTGTCAGGATCAGGCTTCTCTCTTCTTTTGTAATCAGTTCAATATCAGCCAGCTTTATATTCATATCTTTTATAACCTGATCCAATACATGAGAATATCTATCTGATAATCTCTTTATTGTATCCTTACTGTATAGTTTTGAGTTATAGGTAATTTTTCCCGAAAGCTCTTTCCCTTTTCTTATAAACGAAATACAAACAGTATATATTCCTGTTTCATTTATACAATGTTCTTTTTTATGAATATTCTCATATAGCACTATCATATTGGCAAATGAATTCATATCATCTGTTGTGTCACTCATATCAACTATTTTAGTGGCAGGATAACCCTGGTACTCATACCCATCTGATACCGTACCGGAAACCCTGGTAAGCAGTTCATTAAATGTGATTTGGTCATCAATGGTGTCTCTTAAGGGGATAATCAGGTTACTTTGATTATCCTGACCAAATACAGGTGATGCAACTGTTATATCCTCCTGACCAGTATATTTGAAAAGCAAAACTTTATATACTGATAGCAGTAAAATGTAGAGTTCAAGTTCGCTATCTCCCGCAACTTCCAAGAGTTTGTCGGCAATGCTTCTGTGAAAGCTTATTTTACTTTCAGCTTTTTCATATTCCTGTGACCTCATAAAATCAAAAGGTAGGCTCGTTCCGCACAATTGAACGGATAATTTTTCAAGCCGGTATTTTTCTCCATCTTCAGATCTTTTTTTTAATAAATCAGTATTTTCTGCTTTTCTACTCATCATTTCACATCCCGTTTAAATTTAAACCTACCGCCCCTTAACGAATGAATTAAATATTACTTTCAATTTTAAAGTCGTCATCCAATTAAAAATAAACCTTCAACAAATAGTAGTGGAATTTACCTGTAAGAGTGGTAGTTTTCATTGTTAAATATTAATGCTTCGCTATAGAACAAGGAGTTGGTGTCAAAAGTGTTTAAAAAGTTCACCAGTTTTTCTCCTGCCCTGTCGCTGTTATAAACAACAAATAATGCGTGATTGCCATTGTTATATGGGTTTTTGCATTTTACCAGGGCAAAATAATCTCCTGTAAATTGGTCGTTCCCATAGTTAATCCACTGCTTGTTAAATTCAAGTTTTATGTCTTTCCATAGAGCTTCAAACTCCGGATATGCCTTGTTTATATCCAGAACATATATAAAATTCCCGTTACTTAGCAAATCCGTGTCAGCTTCACATTCAGAAACCATGTCATATGTGTAATTTAAATTCTTTTCCTTAAGCGGGTTCTGCAAAACAGAAAGCAATTTCTTTTCCAGAACCTCATTGTTTTGGTTAAAGCTGTCCGGCCTAACGATTGTGCACTTTTTAAAATAAAGATGTTTGATACCCATTAGTTTTTCATCTATACCTATAAAATCATATTCCTTTGTAAAGTTCTCTTCGGATATTTTGACAGCTTCATACTTAAGATTTCCATCCTCCCTTGAAACAATATGCTTTGAAAACTCATCGATACATAACTTTAAATCCAAACCATCCACATGTAATCGGACATCTCTGTCTAGCCCCATTGCACCTCTGTCTATAAGAATGCTGAAAGCTCTGACGTTATCGGTCTTAATTTCTATTGTATTTTTATCCTTGATCAGAGCTGATATTGAAGCTGTACGCCTTAAGTCATCTATTTGCTCTATCTTTGCCCAATATGCTTTATTGTAAATCGGCTCGTAAGTCTTATAGTATATGCTCTTAGGATAACTTACTCTTTTTTCTCTGATTACCTCTTTCATCAGTTTTTCGGAACTTAGCAAATCCTGATACTCATTGTGAGCCAGATTGTAAAAGATCCAATTTTTGTAATTCTTAAAATACTTTAAGGAATATAGAATTCTTGCACTATTGAAGGTAAAATCATCAACATTGCAGAATGAGTACAACATTGTATTACCAAAATTCTTGACATATTCAAAGTCAGGGTTTTTCAGTTCCAGTCTGGCGGTACCCCCAAAGGCTCCAACTGCTGAAAACAAATCAGGAAATCTCATGGCAAGGTTAATGCTCCTGATAGCTCCATTGCATATACCCGTTACAAATATATTTTTCCTGTCGATATTAAACTTTTCTGCTACTTCACCAATGATTTTTACAACGTTCACTTCGTGTATATAGTCATTGTTCAGAGTGCCCCTTGCACTAATACATAGTGCTATTGCATCGCTGAAATCGCCTTGGTTTATAAATATAGGCGGATCGTCATAGGTTGACCCACCATATCCGAACATCAGATATACCATCAGGGGGTAATCCCTTTCACAGGAATATCCCTTTGGCAAATAAATACTGTAGGGTATAAAAGTGTTGTCAATGCCCAGTTTTTTAAACATGACAGCACTTGATTCAAATACGTCGAATATTTGATTCTTGTCCTTACCTGAAGGTGAACAAAGGAATTTTTCAAATTCATAATACTTTTGAAGTATCTGCTGAAACATTATATCGTTTATGAACTCAACATAGCCTTTGATAAGATTGGTACCTACATCAGGTATTGCTCGCAAACCCCTTAAACTATCTACTAAATCTTTACTTAAGTCCTCTCTCTCCTCTGCAAGCTCCACCAATCTCCCGGTTTCCTCCTCAAAGCTACCGCGGTAAATGTATATCGACGAGTTTTTACTATCATTTTCCCCCTGAACCTTTATAAGCAAAGTACCTTTGATATCCTTATCCAAACCCATACATATCCTTTTTGAAACTAATGAATTACAAGAAGCCACCACTTCACCTTTTGAATTGATTATACTAACATGTATTTCTTCCTTATTTCCCGCTTTGAAATGCTTTGGCAATACCAAAAGGCTTATATCCTGTTTTGCATCAAATACTGTTTTATCCGGAACAATTCGGTAAGTATTGTAAATATCCCACATAAACTTGTCATCTAAGAAACCGTTGTTAAACTCCTCATCCATTATAAAACCAGATGGCTTTAAATCTATTGCAAATGTATCAAGTCCCATAGGAGGCATTTTGTCTTTTGACCATGATAACCTCTCAACAAGTATTGTGTTCTGTCCTTCGTTGAAACGATACATGAAGAAGGCTTTCTCTATAACATAGTTGGGGTTGCTCGAAAATACGAGGTTCCCGTTTATCCATATTCTAATAGGGGTTGCTTGCAATGTATGGAGGTGCAAAATGATATCAATTTCTTTTGTACAGTAGACACTGTTCACAAAATACAGATACTTGTTTTTATCATTGGAAAACAACTTGTGATGAGCATTATACTTGTAGAAAGCATACAACTCCCCGGAAATATAATACCTCCAATTGCTCTCGGGTTTCTCCTTTGAACTTCCTCCAAATTCATGAGGCATAAGTAAGTCGCCTTCAGGAACCAAGTGCGGTTCAATACTTCTATCCACAAAATCATCTGCCAATTCACTTTTTACAAGCCATCTATTGAGTACACAAGCTTTGTCTCCTAAAAATTCAACAGGCAAAACAGATCTTACAGTTAAATCTCTTAAATAATCAAATAATTCAGTCATTAAGCATACTCCTTTCACAAGTAGTTTTAACATAGCAAATTCCAGTCTATAAGAATGCACTTTCTCTGTACCATGCATTCTCTACAGTTAAATTCTGTTAACATTATTCCTCTAGGCAGCTGCCTACAAATTCCAATATCTCATCTGCTCCCCTGACTATCCCCCCTGCTGACCTAATGGAATCTCCTATTTTCTCACTATTTACTTTAAAACTACTGTCCGACAAAACTTTTATTACTGCCTGCTTTAGTAAACCGGCATTAACTTTATCCTTTTCTATATTTATACCTGCTCCAAGCTCCTCTACTCTGTGTGCAACTGCAAACTGGTCTGCATACTGTGGAACCAGAATCATTGGAACATTATTGCACAGAGCTTCATTTACACTGTTTGGTCCCCCATGTGTTATAAAAACATCGGTCTGTTTTAGCACTTCAAGTTGGGGAACATAATCGAGTACGATAAAGTTATCAGGTATAAATTTGAAAGCGTTTTTGTTAATTCTATTACCAATAGACAAAACAACCTGGACATCCATATCCATAAAAGCTTTAAAGCAAGCTTCATAGAACTCTACACTGTCATTAAATATTGTCCCTAATGATATATAAATGATTTTTTTGTCTGCAATTTTTTCAAAAGGGAAAGATATTTTTTCTTTCCTATCTCCCAATGACATGCCTATAAATTTATAGCTGTCATCAATCCCTTTAACATCCGGGTGAAAATATCTGGATGTATATACCAGATTAAGCATTCCCTCGGCTATAGGATAACCGGAAATAATGTCAGGAAATCTTACTCCATATGTTTGTTCTATTTCCTTTATACTGTTTATAACATGATCAAATTCTCCCATAAAGCACTCTAATCCCTCAGGATTAGATGGTGCTTCAAAGGCATTTACCAAAGTAGTATGTGAGCAAATGGTAGGTATATTTAAGACTCTTCCAATTTCAGCACCTATTATGAACATGGAATCATAAATGACATAGTCATAATTATCTTCACCATCAAATACCGCTTCAAACGCACTCAAGCTGGTTTTGACCACGCGTTCGAGCATTTTTACTGCTTCGCTTACTTCATAAGGAACATCATTTGCTGATCTCCCTGTATCATCATCCTTATCATCAAGATAAAACTTAAAACTTTTAAATCTAGCGCCTGTTTTTTCAATTTTATCTCTGAATTCTTCTCCCGTCAGGTAAGTAACCTCCTCACCCCTTTTGACTAATTCTTCAACCAACCCCAATGTCGGATTAATATGTCCGTGAGCCGGTATATTCATAAAAAGTACTTTTGACATTTTATTTATCTCCCTTCATATTGCTTCTTTTATGAAAAATATGAGCTATATAAATCGTGAAAATGATTTTACAAGGACAAATTGAAATATTCCTTCAGCACCCATTTAAATTCATTTTCATCCTCTATCATCATGCTTGTGCTTTCTCCATCATGCCTGATTTTTAATTCCTTCCCGATCAGAGTTATTCGACCGTTTTTTGTAGCCCTTGTACAGAATCTTTTTCTGGTAAAAATTGTATATGGAGATTTTGAGCAAAAATAGTTTGCCACCATGTGATCGGATGGATAACTTTCTTCGAGTGTAAAGGAATAGAGACCGTAGTATTCTTCCAAACGCTTATGCTGTAGTATGTAGCCCTGTGTTTTGTCGGTAATCAGCCTGAAACATTCTGTAAACTGTTTTTCGACTATACCCTCTTCAAAAGGCAGCGGAGCTATAAGTCCGTTGCCTCCAAATCCAACATCCGCCAGCCATTTTCTACCTTCAGCTTCGACCAGCAGCAACTGGTGAATCCTGGCATTTATAGCATTGTTATCAGTAATGGGTCTGCCCATAAGATGCCGAACCTTAAATCCTATACTTTTAAGCAGATATTCAAACAGAATATTCAATTCTGAACAACATCCTCCACGCTTGTTTATTACGATTTTCTTAAATATGGAATCCTTGTCGATTAGTATTTCCTTGCCACGGATAATATCCAGATTTTCAAAGGGTACGTTTGTAACATGGCATATATGGAGCCTTTGAAGTGTATCGAAGGAAACCTCTGTGTTACCACTATAATATATCCTATCCAGATAAGCTTCCAGATCCGGATTATTGCCACTCATACTATTTTTCCTTTAACCTTTCGTCTATTTTAATTCCCACATGCCTTCCACCGGGGCAAACATACGCCAACAACTCATCACCCGGCTTTAGTGTAGATGCATTGCGAGGCTCCCCATTTGCTCCAAGTATACGAATATGCCAGTCGTCCTGAACTATAACATTGATATTTATACCTTCAGCCTCAACTTCAATTTTTAAAAGCGGCCTGAGTTCTGTCTTTACCCTGCCTACAGATACCTCCCTCGTATTGCCTTCAGTATCAACACAAAGCAACCTGCTTCCTGCCTTAAGTTCTGTAAGGTAAGCAGTCATACCATCCGGAGCCCATACATATGAATGCACTGCACCTGCATTTACCCTGAAAGGTCGCAGCTCCATGTACGGAAGGAAATGTGTCTCGGAACTTACAAGGATACCACCTTCAGATGTAGACCCTATTAACATGCCTTCATTTTCCTTCATAAGGTTGGTTGTATCAATACAGGATCTATATCCCATTCCTATATGCTGAATGTCTGTAACTTTACCTTTGACCAGTTCAAGTTTACCTTTTTCTTCTTTCGACATAAAATTGTTTACCTCCAGAATTTGTTCGATATCCTCGCTTTTAAACAGGGCACCATCGCTTCCAACCTCCATTACTCCAAAGGCTATCTCTGCTTCACTTACATCCTTGACTGCTTTTAAAATAACTGTATCCGTTTGCTGCAAACGTGCAATTAACAACTCCAAAGGAATATTGGTAGAATCTTTAAACTCAACTACAAGATAATCCTGACAGCTTCCATCAACCCATGCCGTATTCATATCCTCCCCATCATTGATATTTTGGTACAGAGCTGTCGAATACCCTTTAGCCCTGGCTTCTCTGAGAATATCTTTGTTTGTTGACAATACAACAACTTCCTTTGAAAGTCCTTCAATCTCCTCCTCGCGGCAAATTTCAACTATAAGTTTCATTTTAAAGGGTGCTTTGATTCTTTCAAGCATATCACGCGTAACCAATAAATTCTCAAAACAGAGATTGTAGACTAGTGGTAATACTTTTTCTTCACATTTTAAGTTTCTGGCATCAAACCACACTAATTTTTTGTTCATTTTGATTCCTCCGAACCTTTAATTAATTTTTTACTTTGCATTTTATTGACTTGTGTCCTGTATCATTATGAGACCAACAAAAAAGCACCTTATTATAACGATGCTCCTTTTGGTATATCTCTTTTAACTTTTCTATCGCATATGTAAAGCTTTCCTTTTTATAGGCCGAAGAGTAAACATACTTTGCAACCGCCTTTCTTACTTCACTCCAGTCATCAATTATTTCATCGAGCATCCCAACACCATTATGTATTCCTCCATACAGCTTATCAAGCCTATATCTTTCAACTTGTTTAATATTTATCACATTGTTAATACCGTTAAAAATACTTTCTGCATTTTTTCCCAGCAATTCTATATCGCCGGTTATCTTTTCAAAGTCTTTACAGTAGTATTTCAGGCTTTCGAGACCTGTAAGAATATCGGCTTTCTTATCAATCATATTTGTTTTGAAGATACGCTTATAGGTATTGAAATCATCTGGATTTTCCTGCTGATAAAGAGTACCGTCAACGCAATAGTATTCAGAATATACAGGCATATCGGTCTTTCTTCCATAAAAATCATTAACATACCCCTTGCAGCAGTTTATTATGTCCTGATATGAAATAAGTTTTTTTTCATAGGAAAGGTTATCCCTATGCCTGTGTTCTATCACACTGTATACCTTTTTTGTATCATCATAGCCATATATCAGGATGCAATGTTCAAAGTGCCTCTTATTATATGCATCAACTCTTACCGGAGAGTAAAAACAGTCAATCCATAGTACTACCGGTCTCCCATTTGTGATAGCAATGTTTATCCTGTCACACAGGTTGCTGCAATCATTTGTTGAAAGCTTCTTAATCCCCATCTTGTCAAGTACCTTTTCTATTGGCTCAACCGGCATGTATTGCATTATGCTTTGCATATCTTCATTTTTATACCGATATACGGTAAGGTCATTTACCAAGAAGGTCAGTATCTCCTTATTGAAGTGTCTGATTACCGGAATAAGTGAATTCAAGTAGCAGGACCTGTAAAACACATCGTTAAAAGGCTCAACATTGTCAAGTACCCGGCTATCGGTTGATACAGTGTCACCCGGCTTTTCTACACAGCCCGCTCCGTTTTCATGATTTCTTACATGATTTGCATAAGTCCCTCTCTCAATGCACTTAGTATTCCGGCTGGCTATTTTTTTAGCAAGATTCCTTATAGTTTTGAGTTCATAGATATCTGAAGCTGCCAGATCAATATCCCGCTTTTCCATTTCCACCTCGAATTTTATAGCCAGTATGGAATTGCCCCCCAAGTCATAAAAACTTTCATTCACAGCCATCTGTTCCAGATCCAGCACTTCCTTCCATACCTCTAACAGCAGCTTTTCAAAATCATTGACCGGTTGGTTATCACTATCATTGCTGATACTCTTTATTTCTATATCCTGCAATGCCATTCTATCCACTTTTCCATTTTCGGTTAGCGGCATTTTATCTACCCGAACCACAAATGAAGGTACCATATAATCCGGCAAACACAGCTTAAGATACTGTTTTATATCTGATAAAAGAACTTCCGTACCTGTTACAATATAGGCACAAATATAATTACTCCCCTTATAATCCCGCTTTGCAATTACTACCCCTTCCTTAACCGATGGGTGCTCTAATAGTTTGGTTTCTATTTCACCTATTTCCACCCTGTTTCCTCTGATCTTAACCTGAAAATCTTTCCTTCCCAGGTATTCAATACTACCATCTGCCAAATAGCGTCCTATATCACCACTGCAATATGAACGAGCTTTCTCACCAGTCATTGCTTCTGCAAAAACAGAATTGTTCTTTTCATTTCTATTCCAATAACCGGGCGTCAGGTACAAACTTTTGTATACAATCTCACCTGTTCCATTTATTCCTGTCGGTGTTCCGGATTCGTTTACCAGCGTTATATCTAGGCCATCTACAGGATAGCCGACAGGTACAGAGGCACTTTTTAACTCTGTAGTTTTTCTTAATATATTTACCGTCGCAATTATAACCTCTGAAGAACCAAACAAATTGACAAATACGCAATTGTCAGAACAATACTTTTGGTATAGTTCGAAATCTTTTGGGTACACAGCTTCCCCCCCGACTACCAGTGCTCTGATTGATGAGATTTGAACAGGTGTGGTGACGGTTTCCATAAATAGACGGTATACCGTTGGAACTGAATGAAAGATTGTAATACCTTCGTCATTTATCCATACAGAAAGCTTCCCCATTTTGCCTTCCTTTTTTATATCGTAAGGGTAAACGGCAGCACCGTTCAATAACGCTGTAAATATGTCTATCACTGCTACAGTATGACTATACGACGTAAACAGGGCAATTCTGTCTGATGGTGTGACATTCAGCTTTTTTGAATAACATTCTATAAAGTGTAAAACATTCTCGTTGGTCTGCACTACACCCTTCGGGTTGCCGGTTGAGCCTGATGTATACAGGATATATACCTCAGAGGTTGGTCGTAGTTCATCTCTTGTCTCTTCCGCCTTAGTTATTTCAATCATCAATTCTATATTTATCACGCAAATAGAAGAACACAATTCATTAGCCAGCTTACGTGCAAGCTCCTCATTTCTATTATTGGTCAGAATCAATCCTGCGTTAGAATCTTTCAGCATATATACCAGTCTCTCGAAGGGGTAAGTTGGATCAAGAGGGACATATATTTTTCCCGCCTTTAAAGCACCTACTATACCTGCTATCATATCTATACCGTGTTCAAACAACATTGCCACAGTATTATCCAAAAAAGTGTACTCCACATTGTTTTTTCCACCTCCTGCAATGTGAAAGGCAATGCTATTGGCTTTGTTATTTAATTCATTATAAGTCATAGCTTTTTCATCAGTTTTTACCGCTATTCTTTCACCATGTTCTTCAACTTGCTTTTCAAAGCATCTTGCCAAGGTCTTTCCCATATATTTTACACCTCCGTATCTGAAACCAAAGACGTCAGGCTTTCTATGAAAGTTTAGTTATTATTCAAACTGCTTTAAGAATTCCAAGGTGCTGTTCTCTACCACTTCAATACACTCTTCTACCCTGCTAATTGGCATCGCTTTCTCCCTGTATAAACTTGTGACGTAGTTATTGATCAGCTTGTTTGAATTATCGATTATTTTTATACCTAAGTCCTCAACATGCTTCTTATCTTCATTATCGTGGCAAAAATACTTAAGCAAAGTATCTATCAGTAGTTCCTTCCCACCCAACTGGGCATAGAGCCTGTCAATACAGCCGATATCAAGATTGTTTCCTTTTTCCTTTACACTGTCATACACTGTATAAACATCTTTGCCGGCAGCCTTATTGCTTAATAAGAGATACTTAACGGTCTTTTTGAATTGATCATGTAATTTACCTGTTTCAATGGTTCCCTCGTCAGGCACCCTATCTAATGTGACAATAAAATTTTTATCTTCATCCTGCTGCAGGTAAATATTTTCAACAGTGTCAAAAGTACAATAAAACTGGCCATAGTTAACTTCCTTAGACATATTAAGTGATCTTAAGTGATTGTGGTCAAAAATAGAATACAATTTCTTTTCTCTGTTATACCCATTAATTACTGCAATATGGCCAGTATGAGAATTAAGATAAAACGGAGTATAGAACAGGTAATATTCATCAAGCCATACGCAAACCGGTCTACCATTATCAATAACCTCTGCTACTTCGGAGTGTATACCCTTTTGTCTGTCTATAAAAGAAATCTTCAATTTATACCCTAATTTTTCCAATATTTTAGTATGAAAAATTTCTTCTCTCCAGTCAACAGACTCTCCAAGCCCAACTCCGGCCAAATAGTACCCTCTTTTAGCACCAATGAGAAATTTAAAGTAATTTACAAGCATATCATTTTTATGTCCTAAAAGCATAGCAATACTTCTGTCCCTACAATTCATCTGTCTCCACGACAGGTTGCTGATATACTTCACGGCATTATTCTCATTACTTATATCATCAACGGTTCTAGAGTGTTTAGCTGTTGAATACCCGTCATATATGCCGCCAAAGGGATTTGATTTATCTCTGCTTGCCGACTTATCATTGAGTAATTCTTGCCTATTCTCAACTCCATATCTAATTTTATAGTTTTTTATATCTGCAAAAACATTTCCCTCTTCATCAAGAAGTGTTATATCAAAACAACTACCATCTGGTATTGCTGCCGAGTGTACCCGCCTAACATGAACAAAGACTTTGTGTGGTAAGGCACCATACCACACCAGGCTGTCGTAGGCCCTGCCACTCCAATTCTTTTCCCCCATACATCCGATAGCCTCACCAACCATGCAATCAATCATGTTAGGAGTCACCATATATCCCTGTAAGTTTTCCGCCACCTCCTGGGGAATTTCAAATTCCAGCAATTCTTCTCCATCGCCTTTATAGGTAAACAAGTTAATATTCCATGCTTTATCCCTCCCCGATTGTTTTGTGAAAGCATTTATAACCAAAGGCCTTTTACTTACAGGATACGTGTCTTTAAGCTCCAGTGGCTTATTTACAGATTTTTTTGGAATATTAACTTTATACATATACCCTTCAGCATGCCTGATCCATTCAGAACTCTCCTGACCGTCAGTCTCAAGCGATATACTGGATATAATAAATTTGAGATAATCAATTTCCTTTTTTATTAAAGTGCGGATTTCACGAGGGCTTTCACAATCCGTTACATACGGAGCCAAAAGGACCACATCTCTTAGCTCCATAACTCCATCCTGGTAATACTTTATAAAAGCATCCTTTGCTATTTCCATATAGGTACTTGCAGGAACTGCGTCAAATCGGCAGCTATTTTTCATACTTTCATGTCTTACTGCACTAAACTCACTTGTGAACATATCTGCTCGAATTGCATTTCCAACCTCATTACCAACATATTGCATGTACTCTCCCCTTTCTGCAAACATCAAACATCGTATTGTTATCACGTATTACCCCTATAGCAAATAAATGCCCTTCTCAGTTCCTCTGCCTTTTCCTCAGGCTCTGTAGGATTAACATGTGCCCAAGCCCCGGTCTCTCCCGCTGCATTATATTTCTGACTAAATTCCGATCTTATAGGAGAATAGAACTCCACATGGAAATGGTAGTCTTCTTCCAAATCCTCACTATTCACGGGTGCCTGGTGCATACACATCATATAAGGAAACCTGAAACCAAACAGAGCATCAAAAGCTCCTGTTACCCCCTTTAAAATCCTTGCAAAGTTTAACCTCTCATCTTTGCTAAACTCCACAATATTCCTCCTGTGATTTTTGCTCACGATATAGACTTCATAAGGACATTCACTGAAAGATGGAACAAAAGCAGAAAAATCCCTGTTTTCCGTTATTACCCTTCTTCGGGAAGCAGTTTCAACTTTGAGCATATCGCAAATCAAGCAGGAATTATTCTTCTGCTGATGTTCACGGCACGATTGAAGCTCAATTTCTATTCGTTTAGGTATATATGGGTACGCATATATCTGACCATGAGGATGAGGTATTGTTGCGCCTATCATTTCGCCCCTGTTTTCAAATATATATATATACTTAATCATTTTATCTTCCTTTAAGGAATCAAACCTTTCTACCCAGACGTTTACCAATTTTTCCACATGATTTAATGAAAGCTGCCACAAACTTTTATTATGTTCACTTGAGTATAATACTACCTCGCATTTTCCATATGCATTTTTACGTCTATATATTTCACCATCAGATACAGTATCTTGGTTTGCATCCTTAGACAGAGAAGGAAAATCATTATCGTAACTTAATACATCATATCTATCCGGAACCTTCCCCGTTCCCGGACAAAAAGGGCACCAATCCTTTGGCATTTCAGGCCTTCCCTGTCTTTTGGGTGCAATAATAACCCAATCTCTTGTTAATGGATTCCAACGTAGTTCCGACATAAATCCTACCTACCATACTCATAATTTTGCCCATATCAGGTTTTGTAAATTTCTTGACGCTAAAATCTCTTTTGTCTTTTCCACTGAAATTTCTGCAGCTTTTGCTATCTGATCTGCAGCCAATTTGTTCTGGTTCTCCCTACCCAACGTTTCACCAAGCTTTACATAGAATTTGATCAGAAGACTGTCCCTATCTCCAGAAAAACATCCCTTTTCCAGTGCAATCCTTAATGCTTCCATAAAACCGTCAGTGTCAACGGCTGCCTTTTGTTCATAATAGTGCTTGATTCTAGCTCTTGATACTGTTGGTTTACCCTGCGGTATCCTATACAATGAAGGAATTCCGGGAGAATATATGTAGTCCCCTCCTCCGGCAGAATACCGGAGCCATGCATGTTGATCCTCCGAAACTATCTGCGCCGGGAACGCGTATTTGTATGCGATATCTGTTTTTACGGCCGTTGAAGATGTCAGATTTGTATAACCCTTTTCAGTTCCTATCTGTATCCAGGCATCTCTGCCCTGAACAGGATTATCCCTGTGTCCTTCAAGTATTTCCAGAATTGACTGGGTTAAATTCTTTTCTTCTACCAACTTATTATTTTCATCAATAACCTTAAAGGTTGAATAGACCACAGCCGCCTGAGGATTTTGAACAAACACACTTCTCACAACTTCAAGTCTTTCAGGATGAGATATATCATCGGCATCATTATAAAGTATAAATGGGGAACCACTTTCATATGCCCACTTTATACCTATGTTTCTGCATACACCTGGTCCATCGTTTGTATCCTTTAAAATCACATAAATTTTCTCCGGACACTTTTCTCTTACTTTCTTTAAATACTCTCTGGCCTCAGTACATGGCGACATATCATCAACAATAACTAATTGCCAGTTTGGATCTGTCTGTTTGAAAATCCCATCTATTGCCTGTTCCAGATAAAACCTGCTCTCGACATTATCATTTGCCCAGTGAGCCATTACAAAAGTTGCAGTTCCCCTGAAAAAATCCATACTCATATTTTCACATCCTTTCCCTAATCTGTACTTTCCAAAATCATTATTTATAGTTTTCAGCCACCCACATTGTAATAGCATAAATTATCGCAGTATGAATGTTTTCAATCTGTTCCATATTGTCCGAATCAACAATAACCGATAAGTCAGCCATCTTGGACAGCTTCCCTCCACCCATGCCCGTGAGCCCTATCACTTTCATTCCCAGCCTCTGGGCAGCTAGAACTCCTTCTATTATGTTAGCTGAATTTCCACTGCCACTAATACAAATCAACAGATCTTGGGGATGAGCCATATTTTCGATTTGTGAACGGAATATCTTGTTATAGCCTTCACTTTCTGCAACTGACGTTATTGTCGACATACTGGAATTAAGACTAAACATGCTTGATCCTGAATTATCCCTTTTTGCAATTCTTGATAGAATACCGGCAAAAAGGTTTGCGTTAGATCCGCTTCCTCCATTACCGCAAATAAATACATGCCTGTTACCGTTTATGGTATCAAGTACAAGGCGGGCAGCACTTTCAATTTTCTGCAAAGGTATGGCATTTATACCTTTGCAGAAACAATCTATCATGGGTGCCAATGTCATCTTAATAACCTTCCTTAGTCCATTATTTTTTATCTTAACTGCATAAAAACTTCTTTGTTCCCTGTGTTTCAAAGCTGAATTCAAGCTCCTTGAGATTTCTCAGTGCAAGTCGTACAGCATCATGTAATTCCGGCTGACAAAAAACCAGAAGGAATCCCCCTCCTCCTGCTCCTGTAATCTTAGCTGCCGATGCACCGGCCTCAAAAGCCTTATCAATAGTTTGGTTTATCCAACTGTTGCTTATTTCGTCGGCAAGCTGTTTCTTCATAACCCAACCCTCGTGCATTAACTCTCCGAACTTCTCGATATCAGCTCTTGTTAGGATATCGATGGCCTTTACAACCTGATTTTTCATGTCCTGGAGTATGGGTCTTGTGTTATTAATAAGCCGGTTTTGCTCTTTAAGAATTCTTTCGGCTTTACGTCCAACACCTGTATAGAACAACAACAGGTGCTTTTTCAGGGCTTGGTAAATATCGTATCCAGGCTCAACAGCCTGAACCTCTACATCACCATCCGACTTGAACGTCAAAACCCGCATTCCTCCAAATGCAGCTATATACTGATCCTGCTTCCCTATTGGCTTGCCAAGGATGTTAATTTCAATATTACAGGCAAGATATGCCAGCATATCTGCCTTCACTTCGATTCCCTTATAAGTGTATAAAGCGTTTAGAAGACCAACTGTCAAACTGCTTGAAGATCCCAGACCACTTCCGGTATGTGGAATATCTGAAAGGATTGTAATTTCAATTCCATTCTTAATTCCTGTCAGGCGCAGTGCCTCTCTTATCAGATCATGCCTGATTTCATCAATTGAATCAACGTCTTCCTCTTCAAAACATTTTATATGTATCCGCCCGTCATAGCTTTCCTTTAAAATAACGTATATGTATTTGTTTATCGTACAGCTTAAAACACAGCCGTCCTCTAATGACCAGAACCTTTCCAAGTCAGTTCCTCCACCAAAAAAGCTAATTCTGAGCGGTGTTCTTGTTACAATCAAGATATCACCCCTAATTTCAGTTTACTTAGGACTTAAACGTCCCTATATTCCTGACTTCATAATAGCTGTTTTATTTTTCATATCTCTCATTGCAGATGCAAAATAATCTTCAAGGTTCTGTGCTTTATTAAGATATTCAAGATAGTCTGCAATCATATTGTGCAAGCTTTTTTGAGGTTTCCATCCCAACGCCTCAAGCTTCGCAGGTGAAGATACTATATGGCGCACATCCCCCACCCTGAATTCACCATTCATTATCGGCCTCAAGGTGCTGTTCATATATCCGGATATTTCTTTATAAAACTCCAATACTGTTGTACTAATACCGCTTCCCACATTGAAAGACTGATAATCTGCATCAGGACTTTCAAGCACACACATATTGGCACTTACCACATCATCTATATGAATATAATCCCTCTGCAGCATTCCATCTTCAAAAATTACCGGTGACTGTCCCAGTGTGAGTAATGTTGCAAAGCTTCTCAATATCCCCGTATACATGTTATAAAATGACTGTCTTTTGCCAAGTGTAATTGAATACCTGAGACATACTACAGGAATATCATGCCTGCGACCAAGATTGTGGCCGATAAGCTCCTGAGAATACTTTGAAATGGCATACTGAGTGTTTGGATTGACAAGTTTCTCCGTAACATGAAGGTTTTTTAATGTTTCTGTGCATATAGGACAGGTATGTTCCCATTGTCCTTTAACCAGACGCTCAGTTGCCCTTGGCATCGGCTGGAATTGACCATGCTGTGGGCAAATATATTGACCCTCACCATATACTGCCTGTGAAGAGGCTATTATAACCTTCTTAACATTGAGTTTTTTCTCGGCTATTACTTCAAAAAGCATTGAGGTTCCAACACTGTTAACATCAAAAAACGTGCTATAGTCAGGAAGATACCCCTGGTGTGCTCCCTCGTGGAATACAACATCAACGCCTTCAAGAGCTTTCGACACTGCATTTTTGTCCCGGACATCACCTATTATGAGTTCTGCATCCTTAGGTAAATAATCAGGTATTCTTCCCCCCGGATGCACAGGTTCTGTTAACGCATCAAGTATCCTCACCCTATATCCTTTAGCCAGCAGTGCATCTGCAATATGTGAACCAATAAACCCTGCACCTCCTGTAACAAGTGCCAACATAAAAAAACCTCCTTAATAAAATTTCAAATAATACTTCAAGAAAATTATGCATACCAAAAAAGTGCCCGTTTTAAGGCACTTAGAAATATACTTTTAAACTACTCCACATTTATTTGATACTACACAGTAAAGCTGCTTGTTCTTCCATTCTTATGGTGTTTTGCCTGAAATTTTTACTTAAGATTAAATCTACAGCTTCAGGCAGATCCAAAGCAAAATAGTCAGGAACAATATTCCGGTTATCAGAAACCACTCTGTTACCTGATAGCAAGATAGTTGTCAAACCACTTCTCTGTCCCGCCTCAATGTCCGTATAGCTGTCTCCGATCATTATCCCGTTTTTCCTATCTATCGGGAGCTCTTCAAAAGCTTGTACAAGCATTCCATTTTTCGGTTTACGGCATTTACAGCTGTCACCCGGGGTGTGGGGACAATAATAAATTTTGCTTATCATTGCACCCAGACCATATAAAGTACCATCCATACGGGTATGTATATCTTCAAGCACAGCAGGTTCAATAATTTTATGCCCTACAGCAGCCTGATTTGTTACTACAACTACTGCATATCCCTTTTCATTGAGCTTTCGGATTGCATCTTCAACGCCGGGAAGAAATTCAAACTCTTCCCAGTTTTTAATATAGTCCGGTCTATCTCTGTTTATCACTCCATCCCTATCTAGAAAAACAACAGGCATCTTAAGCTCTCTCTTAAGTTGAACCGCCCAACTGTGGCACAAAAATGTATGCACCGAATCAGTTTGCTCCATGGTTTCTCCTTTTACATCACAGAGTACATGAGAGTATTCTGTCAGACCTTGAGGAGAACCACCTGTTACCGATACAACACGAAGACCTTTTTTATAACTGAATTCTGCGCCTTCTACCAGATTTTTGTGTGGCATACCTGATGAAAATATTATCACAAGGTCACCAGGCATGGCACAAGCCTTTAAATACTCTACATACACGCTGTTTGTTGAAATATCATTTGAAACAGCTGTAAAAAAGGGCATATTATCGGAAAGTGCGATCACTCTTATTCCAAGCCCAAGCATATTGGAAATATATTCACCGGAATTTTTCATAAGATCGTTGGCAAAGTGTGAAACTGTTATACTGCTTACTCCGTTCCCAACAACATATATTGTATGTCTTTGCCGGACAGCCCGCTTAATTTCAGACAGAACACCGTCATAAGGCAGCTGTTCAAGAGAAGAAACAAGCTTGATTACATTCCTAAAATAATCAGCAATTGTCGTCACATTAACCTCCTACACAATTCTTCCTAAAAGTTGGGTGTGTAATATTTTTCTTCTATAAATTCCACCAGACTTTTTAGTGTACTAAAATTTCTTACATCGATTATATCGTCTTGAAACTCAATATTGAACTCTTTCTCAATCTCAACAACCAATCTTATGAAGCTTATTGAATTAATATTAAGGCTGGACAGATTATCTTCAAGCCTTATTCCAGCCTCACAATCCACATCGAATTTCTCCTTCAGTATGGATATTAATCTAGAACCTGCATCCCTCTGCATAAACACCCTCCAATTCTTTAAGCATACTTAAGCACTGTCCAAGCTTCAGCTTCCCATGGACCAGCTTGCTAATAAGACCTGTAAGCAATGCAGGATTCTTGTACTGAAAAATATTTCGCCCTATTGCAACGCCCGAGGCACCTGCATTCATAGCATCATCAATGGTACTCATTAATTTTTCAACGTTTTCCATCCGTTCTCCGCCCGCAATAACTACCGGTATACCCACACCCCTTATAAGTTTTTCGGTATTTTCTACAGATCCCGGGTATCCAATCTTGACTATATCTGCTCCAAGTTCCTCAGCTACTCGTGCAGAATGCATAACGGCATTAATATCCTCAGGATTTTTATGTGTATAAATCATTGCTAAAAGAGGCATTCCCCATTCCATACAATCTTTAGCAACCGTTCCTAAATCTTTGGTCATTTCACCCTCTGACCAAACCCCAAGATTTATATGTACTGAAACTGCATCTGCTCCCAGTTTCACAGCTTCTTCCACTGAACCTGTCAATACCTTGTGGCTGGAATCATTACTCAATGAAGTTGAAGCAGATAAATGCATGATATACCGACCGTTTGAAAGTTGAGGATGACTTGTGACAGATTTCAAAAGTCCCTTGTGTAATACGAGTGCATCCGCACCACCGCTCACTACCTGTGTAATTGTGCCAACATAATCCCGTATTCCATCAATTGGTCCAAGTGTTACACCATGATCCATAGGAACTATACATGTCTTTCCGGTATCAAAATTCATAATTCTTGATAATCTTAAGCTTTTACCATACACAAACTTCACCCCTTTTACATTTCAAACAGGGTTTGAAAACCTGTTTTCTTAATTATTGTCACAAATTTTTCACGTTGTTCTTGCATATCGGTGCCTTTTGTTTTAAACACTAACTTTAGCATTTCCACAGCATCTTTGAGCTGCTCAACCGAAGGCTCACAGCCATCGGCCTCCAACTCCTCCTTCATTTTCTGAATCTTATGATAGGGCTCAACCACTCCCTTTGCATATTCCTTCTCATCCCAGTTTGTGTTTTTGGTACAAATAGCAGTTGCAAGACACATCTTTACAAGCTTCAGCCCTTTTCCTGAGCTATCCTCTTGCGTCTTTTCCTTTTTAGAAAGTTTTCTCCCAAGAACAGCAATATCTTCCTCATCATCGAATGAAAATGCCGGGATACCCGTCACATTCCTTCTCATGAGGTTTCTTAATACCGTCTGAGGGCCAAGCTCGACAGCCATATCAACACCTTTAGACTCAAGGTACTTCATAGTCTCATTCCAGCGAACCGGACTTACAATCTGTAGTGGCAGATTGTCAACAACAGCATTCTGGCCTCTGTATGGTAATGCTGTAACATTCGATATAACATCTAGTTTTAATTCATTATAAGAATACCGGCCAAGTTCTTCCTTAAATCTATGTGCAGCTGGCTGCATCAAAGGGCTGTGGAACGGTGCACTAACCTTTAAAGGCACTACCCGTGCCCCATATTTCTTCAGTCTTTCACTTGCAGCATTTACGGAAGAAGTATGCCCTGATATAACTATCTGATCTAGTGAATTATAGTTTGATATCACTACCATCTGGTTTTCACTGGAAACCCTTCTGCACTCTTCTTCTATAGCTGATTTGTCTATACCGCCTATAGCGGCCATAGATCCAATACCATTTGGAACGGCCTCCTGCATAAATCTCCCACGGCTCCTGACAATCCTTATTGCATCCTTTAAGGCTATTGCCCCTGAACAGGTCAATGCTGAAATTTCGCCCAAGCTGTGTCCAGCCAGAAATACTGGCTCAATCCCGAACTTCTCCATGAATATCCTGAACGCAGCCACACTATGTGCCAGTATTGCCGGCTGCGTGTTTTCCGTCTTTGTCAATTCCTCAATATCACCATTAAAACAAAGCTCTTTTAAGTCAAATCCCAGAGCATCATTGGCCTCATCAAAAACCTCTACAGCTGTCCTGTAATTTTCATAGAGTTTCTTTCCCATACCAACATATTGGGATCCCTGTCCGGGAAATAACAATGCTATTTTTTTCATTTATGTTCATCTCCAATCAGTAAAATACATCTGATACCCATATGAACCGGTATCACTATTCTCCACTCCCTCTTCACATTCTCTTTCTATTATGGCAGCAATCTCAGATACGGTAGGGCACGTAATAATCTCCTCAACTTTTGTTCTGCCCGGATAAAGCTTTTCCAGTTCTGCGTGCATATTCACAAATATCAGCGAATCCCCACCCAATTCGAAAAAATTATCCTTTATTCCTATAGGGTCAATCCCCAAAAGATTTTGCCAGATTTCTGCAATACGTTCCTCTGCCTCATTGCGCGGAGCTTCGTAGTCTGTGGATATATCGGGTCTGGTATAGGCATTTTCCTGCTTTGAAACAAGGTTATCACTCCCCTTCTTAACGTACTCTCCCATATCAAACTGCTCAACCCAATACCTTTTGCGCTCAAATGGATAGGTTGGAAGAGGTACCCTATGCCTTTTTTCACTACTGTGAAACTCCTCCCACCATACCTTTGCTCCTTCTTCCCACAACATTCCCAAAGTTTGAAGCACGGCTTCAAAATCGGTGAGGTCTTCCATTTTGTGAGAAAAGGATGAAAACACCTTCACACCATCAACACCTGACAATGGGAACGGTTTTCCCATCTGAAGCAATATTCCTGTGTTATTGTTGACCAGAGTCTCAATACCGCTATAGAATTTGTCCTGGCATAGTACTTTTTTCCAATATTCCCTGTCACAAAGCTCTGAATTGTCTGTCCACGTACCCGTTACATTTGAAATATAAGGCCTGATTGCAGGTTTAAATGTTACCTTTGTTAAATTTTCATTTAAGTTATCCCGGTCTGAATATGCAAGAAGCAATGCATCCTCCAGTGATAAAACATCGCTCACCAACGCCGCCGTATATTCTCCCATACCCTTTCCTATTGCTGTACAAGGCTTAATTCCCCATGACATCCACAGTTTTGCCATTGCATATTCTATAATAAGGTTTATTGAACGAGATATTCTTATATCTTCTGAATATCGGCCAGACAGATTGCCGTCCTGGGATTCATGGTATAAAATACTGAGGGTATTCACTCCTGAATATGCTTCAAGAATTTCCGAGCCTCTGTCAACCTCTTCTTTAAACACTTCAAAGTTGTTGTACAAATTAAAGGTCATACCAGGTTCAAGACTTTTTCCTTCTGTAAAGACAAATGCAATTGATGGAGCAGTCCCTGAATTCATATCGACAACATAACTCTCTTTGTTTTTGTAAAGTGACTCAGCAGCTTCTTTTGCATCTTTGCATACCAGTGTCCTCCGGTATTCGAATTCCTTTCTACCTACATGCAGCGTATAAACAGCATCTTGGAAATTGAGTTTCGGATTATGCTTAAAAAATTCTCCCAGATTGTGTGCCATATTCTCTAATGCAGTCTTACTGCGGGCAGATAGAGTTATCAACTCGAAAGGTCTTGATGTAGTTGAAGCCGTGATCTCAGGAGCCTCTTCAAGAACGGTGTGTACATTGGTACCACCAAACCCAAAAGAGTTTACACCCGCCAACCTGGGTTTCCCATTGCTGACCCAATCAGTCAGGCTGGTATTTATATAAAAAGCACTGCTATCAAAATCTATCTTTGGATTTGGAGTCTTGTAATTAATAACTGGCGGTATCTGTTTGTTCTTCAAGGCAAGTGACGCTTTAATTATAGCAACCACACCGGCAGCTGATGTTGTATGCCCTATATTTCCCTTTACCGATCCTAATGCACAAAAGTTTTTGCGTTGAGTTTTCTGTGCGAACACCTGATCAAGTGCCGATACCTCTATCGGATCGCCAATAGAAGTTGAAGTACCTTGGGCTTCAACATACCCTATATCATCTGGATTCACTCCAGCCAGATTCTGAGCTGCTGCTATAACTTCAGACTGTCCTTCCCTGCTTGGTGCTGTGAATGCTACCTTTGTAGAACCATCATTATTGACAGCAATCCCCCTGATAACAGCATAAATGTTATCACCATCACCAATGGCATCTTCCAGTCTCTTTAATACAACAACACCAACGGCACTAGTAAAAATAGTTCCTTGAGCATCTGCGTCAAAGGGTCTCGCATGTCCGTCAGGAGAAGCTATCATCCCCGGTTGATACAAATAACCGATCTTCTGGGGAAGTTTTACAGAGGCACCACCAGCTAACGCCATGTCACAGTTATAATTCAGCAAGCCCTCGCAGGCCAATGCTATTGCAGTCACTGATGTTGAGCAGGCTGTCTGGACATTAATGCTTGGTCCCTTAAGGTTAAACTCGTAAGACACCCTTGCTGCAAGATAATCCTTATCATTGCTTAAAAGCATGCCGAAATTGTCCTTAAGACCAACCTTTGCCATAAGATGATATAAAAAATATGTACTCATATTTGATCCGGCATATACACCCACAGGGTATTCATATTCATTCTTTGCGTAGCCTGCGTTTTCCAATGCCTCATAGGAGCATTCCAGAAACAGCCTATGCTGTGGATCCATGTTTTCAGTTTCACGGGGATTGAACCCAAAGAAGGATGCATCAAAATACTCTATATCTTCCAAAATGCCTCCCGCCAAAACATAATCCGGATTGTTTACGTCTTCTTTATTAGCTCCGGCTTTTATTGCTTCCTCCTTGGAAAATGAAGTAATTGAATCCACCCCATATTTCAGGTTATTCCAGAACTCATCGATATTCCTTGCACCCGGAAAACGTCCCGACATTCCAATAATAGCTATTTTTCCTGAATACTCATTTTTTGATGTTGTGAAACTTTCAATATCTTTGGATTTACTTTGCCGGGCTTTTTTTTGCCTTTTAAGTCTGTCTTCATTTTTTAGGAATGACACTTGTTCATGCTCACCCTTAATGAATTTTGCAAGAGAGCTGATTGTAGAGTAAGTAAACATATCTACCAGCGGAAACTCTTTATTAAACTGCTTTTTTATACGGCTGTGAACCTTTGTTAAAAGCAGTGAATGCCCACCTACTTCAAAGAAATTATCATTTACCCCGACATTTGTGAGCCCAAGTTCTTCTTTCCATATCTCAGAGAGTATTTCTTCAATTTCATTTTGCGGAGCAATATACCCTGCACTTTTAGAAAGCACTGGAACCGGCAATGCTTTACGGTCTGCTTTACCGTTTGATGACAAAGGCATTGTATCCAGAAATACAAATATACGTGGCACCATGTATTCAGGCAGGCTGTTTCCCAAAAAGTCCTGAAGTCCGGCTGAATCTATCGAATTCTCCCTATCGCACACAATATAGCCTACAAGGTGAACATTACCGGGCTCCTTCTCCCATACTGTCACAATACATTCCTTTACAGCCGGATGTATTAGCAGTGCACCTTCAATTTCACCCAACTCTATCCTCAAGCCACGCAATTTCACTTGAAAGTCCATTCTTCCAAGGTATTCTATATTTCCATCAGGCATCCACCTTGCCAGGTCGCCGGTTCGGTATATTCTCCTTCCTGATGCTATGGTGTTATCTATGAATTTCTCAGCTGTAAGTTCCGGTTTGTTCAGATACTCCCTGGCCAATCCAACACCAGCAATACACAATTCTCCCGGAACTCCTACCGGCTGGAGTTGCATATTTTTGTCCATTATGAGCAATTGGGTATTGTCAATCGGTCTTCCTATCGGTATGATATCAGGAACGTCTTTAGTCGGACAATCGTAATATGACACATCAATTGTTGCCTCAGTAGGACCGTAGAGATTTGACAGTTTTGTACCATTTTTACCTAGCAAGCTGTTAAAGAGCCTTACTTGTGCACTAGTCAATGCTTCTCCACTGACAAAAACCCGTTTCAATCCTGACGCCCTGAATGCTTCTCCAGTTTCCTTCAGATACTCCAGAAACACACTTAGCATGGAAGGCACAAAATGCATTACAGTTATTCTATTTTTCTCAATCGCTTCCAATATCTTTCCTGGCTCTTTTTCCCCACCAGGTTCAAGGAAACATACTTTTGCCCCCTGTGCAGACCACCAGAACATCTCCCATACCGAAACATCAAACGTAAAAGGAGTTTTTTGAAGTATTGTATCATCCGGTCCTATAGGGTACATTTTCTGCATCCAGTTCAGCCTGTTTATCAGCGAATGATGCTCAATAAGTGTACCTTTGGGCTTACCAGTAGATCCTGATGTATAAATTACATATGCCAGATTACCTGGCGACACCGTATCGACCAGATTCTCTACTTTGCCATTGTAAAAAGATTTATCCTCAAGAAAAATTCTTTGAATTTTCCCGCTGATATTCATATCATGAAATTTGCTGCTTGTCAGCAGCACCGACACTCCACTGTCCCCTAAAATATAATTTATCCTGTCTTCCGGATAATTGGGATCTATAGGCAGATAAGCCCCACCTGCCTTTTCAATTGCCATTATTCCTATAATCATCTCCAAAGAACGTTCAAGCATGATACCAACTATGCTTTCCGCCCTTATTCCTTTATTTATAAGCACATGTGCAAGCTGGTTCGATTTTTCATTCAACTCTCTGTAGGTTAATTCTTTACTCCCAAAAATCACCGCGGTACTCTCGGGACTTTTCTTTGCCTCTTCTTCAAATAGCTTGTGTATTACTTTTTCCATAGGATAGTAGGTTGTGGTATTGTTAAATTCCAGCAGTATTCTTTCCTCTTCTTCCTTTTGAAGAAGCTTAAGTTCCGATACCTTTTGGTCAGGATTGATACAAATTTCTTCAAGTATGTTCTCTAAATGCCCTGCCATGCGTTTTATCGTATCTGCATCAAATAAAGCAGCACTGTAGTCGAACCCCCCCTTTATCCCTTCTTCACCTTCTGTAAGCTGAAGTCGCAGATCAAAGGGTGCAAGACCACTGTCTACTTCTATTGGCTCCATCTTTACACCCGGCATTTCAAGCTCAACCTTCCTGTTATTATGTAATATAAACATTACCTGAAATAGAGGTGTTCTGCTAATATCACGTTCAGGCTTAAGCTCCTCAAGCATCTTGTCAAAGGGCAGTTCCTGGTATGTATATGCATCAAGGGTCATGTCCTTGACCTTTTTAAGTACATCACGGAAACGAGGATCACCTGCAAAATCAGTTCTGAGTACCAAGGTGTTCATAAAAAAACCAACTACATTTTCAATCTCACTCCTATTACGGTTTGCAACTACAGTACCGGTAAAAATATCCTCCTGCCCTGAATACCTGTACAACATAGTTTGAAAGGCAGCAAGAATTACCATAAAAAGAGATGTGCCTTCACTGCTGCATAAATTCTTTAGACTTCGAGTGATTTCCATTGATAATTCTATCGGCTCAAACCCACCCTCATAAGTTTGGTTCTTTGGCCTTACTCTGTCTGTGGGCATTTGAAGCGTTGTGGGTTTGTCCAGTTGCTTCTTCCAGTAATCAAGAAGTTTATTCATATAGTCTTCCTGATGTCTTTTATGCTCCCATTGGGAATAATCAGCAAACTGAATCTTAAGCTCCGGTAGTTCCTCTTCTTTTCCTTGCACAGACGACTCATAAAGTTTAAAAAACTCACCTACAAAAATTGTATTCGACCATGCATCTGATATAATGTGATGAATAACCATTGAAAGTGCATACTCGTTTTCCTTAAGCTGAATAAGGCAAAATCTGAACAGAGGTCCTTTCTCAAGATCAAATGCATATCGTGCCTCTTCCTTTAACAACCTACTTAATTCAATCTCAAGTTCATCCCCTGAAAGGTGTCCCAAATCCAGTTCAAAAAGCACAATCTCCTCAGCTTTTTGGACAACCTGAACAGGGGTTCCATTTTTGCTTTTAAATGTTGTTCTCATTGCCTCATGCCGATTAACAAGCTTACTAAGAGACTTTACAATGCTGTTTTTATCAATCTTTCCCTTTATCCTTACAGCATTGGCTATGTTAAATACCGGATTTCCTCCTGTAAGCTGGTGATAAAACCACATTGATTTCTGGGAATAAGTAAGAGGTATTTCATCATCCTCACCTCGTGGCACATGTATAATAGGATCTTTATTGGCATGGGCTTCAAAATCAACTCTTTTGAGAAACTCTATAATCTCAGTTTTTCTTTCAGATATCTCTTCTTTTAATTCTCCTGTCACCACCCCTTTTAGGGCTTGATACTTAAGAGTATCACCCTCGACCCTGAGCTTGACACCACAATTACGAAGTTTTGATAGAAACTCCACTATTGACATATTTACCTCCTGGATTTCTATATTGTGCACTCTTCAATTTCTTCCTTATCAGCTTCCGCTTCATCGGTCCCCTGATACACCCAACGATAGGTCTCTATTAAGCTGGCAATACCCTCTACTGTAGTTATTTCCATAAGTTTCCGAAGCGGTATTTGCACATCCAGCACCTTGCCCAGCTCACTAGCCACAGCTGCTGCAATTAAGGAATGTCCCCCCAGTTCAAAGAAATCATCATAAATACCTATCCTGTCAAAACCCAAAGCATTTTGCCAGCATTCAACTACCATTTTTTCCATATCATTTCGTGGTGGAGCATAAATTGACTGTAAATCTGGCCTTGGCCTTTTCTTAAGCTGTTCTGTTGCTCCTCTACCAGCTTTCCCATCCGTTTGATGCTCTTTTAGTCCGAGCGGCGATATTTCAACTTTTCCGTTGACATACTCATTACATTCACAGAATTTTTTCAGGTCATCTTTAAACTTAAGCATTTTTTCAATCTGTTTCTTAACCTTCTCCTTTGAATCCAGTTCACTTTCCCCAATATCCTGTTTTAAAGAGATGGTAATAACCCCCTCCGCAAATTTGGAACTAGCAATTATGTCAGATATCTCATCACTTCCCGATATCATCACTTTTGCCTGATTGTTTGCTGCATTGCGTTTCCCAGGTTCTATCCAATACCTTTGCCTTTCAAACGGGTATGTAGGAAGCGGTATACGATGGCGTTTTTCATACTTATAGAGCTTGTTCCAGTTTACGCTGTTGCCGGTAAGCCAGTACTGACCCAGGCTGTTTAATAAGAAGTGCATCTCCTGCCGTTTATCATCCCTTCCTGGCATTGTGCATATTATTGTTTGCTTCATAGGCTGATTTTCAGGATTTAAAGCAATTGAACTGTTGACCTCCAATTTATACAACTCGCTTCCTGGCCCCATTTCCAGCAATATTCTATCAGGATCCTTCTGTACTTCCCTTAGCCCCTCCTCAAACAAATCCTCGTTTCTACTTTTTATCCAGTAGTTTGTGTCAGATGCTTCAAACTCGTTAATCCATGAGCCTGTGACACAGGAAACGAATGGTATTTTTGCCCCATTCAAAGTAACAGTGCTTAATTTTTGCTCTAACCCTTCCCCATGAGCAGAAACAAGCAAAAGTGCGTCCTCAGGTGACATCACACCGCTAATACAGGCTGCCACGTATTCTCCTACACCTTTTCCTATCATGGACTGAGGTTGGATTTCCCATTCCATCCAGAGATTTGCCATGGCATATTCAATTACAAATCCTGCTGAACGTGCTATAACATCTTCTTTAATTTTAGAAACTGCGTACTCAAGTCTCAGTTCATCAGGATAAAGCACCTCGCGTATATCCAAATCTATAATGGTCTCAAGTATCCTGGCACATCTGTCAACTGTGTTTCTGAAAGCAGGCTCGGTCTCATAGAGCTCACGTCCCATGTTTACGTATAGACTATTCTCTCCGGGGAACACGAATACAACAGGTCGTTCCTTAGGTTTTTGGAAGCGAGAAAACACCTCATCTTTGTCCAACGCTTCAAGCTTTGTAAGTAGATCCTTTGTATCCTTGCAAACCAGCATCCTCCGGTGGTTAAAATTGCGGCGGCCTACCTTTAAGGTAAACGCAATATCCGCCAGATTCAGGCCGGGATTTTTTCTTATATATTGGATAAGATCCGAAGTCATATTCTCAAGTGCAGTAGCTGTTTTGGCCGAAAACGTTATAAGCTGCCATGGCTTTGTAGATTTCTCCGAAGCTTTGACCTCCGGTGGCTCCTCAATAATTACATGGGTATTGGTACCCCCTATACCAAAGGAACTTATACCTGCCCTAAGCGGGTAGCCATTGGTTTCCCACCTGGAAAGCTGCGTATTAACATAAAACGGACTGTTTAGAAAGTCTATTTTCGGGTTTGCTTCTTCGAAGTTCAAACTTGGAGGTATTACTCTGTGTTTCATGGCCAATACTGTTTTTACCAAACTTGCAAGGCCTCCGGCAGTTACCAGATGGCCTATATTGGTTTTTAACGAACCTATGGCACAAAACTGCTTTTTCTTGGTATGTGCACGGAAAGCCTTTGTCAGTGCAGCAATTTCAATAGGATCCCCAAGGTCGGTTCCCGTACCATGGGCATCAATATATGTTATTGTCTCAGGATCAACTCCGGACATTTCAATAGCCTCAGCAATACATTCAGCCTGACCTTCAACATTTGGGGCTGTAAAGCTGTTTTTCTCAGAACCGTCATTATTAACCCCTACTCCTCTTATAACTGCATGAATATGGTCTCCATCCTCCATAGCATCTTCAAGCCTTTTTAGAACTAATACTACAAGACCGCTTCCACTAACTGTTCCACTGGCTTTTGAGTCAAAAGCTCTGCAATGACCGTCAGCAGAACCTATCCCACCCTCCTGGTAAAAGAAGGACTCATTTCTGGATATCTGAAAACTTACGCCTCCTGCCAAGGCTATATCACAGCCATAATTCTGAAGGTTTTGGCAAGCAAGCTGTAATGCAACCACAGAGGAAGAACAAAGAGTATTTACATTAACGCTTGGGCCTGTTAAATTCATCTTGTATGACACACGCGTTGCCAGAAAGTCCTGCGAATTGGAAATCATTATTTTGAATGATCCCAAATTCTCTACCAAATCCGGGTTGGAATAGAGATTTCTGATCATATATCCACTTAAGTTTGCTCCGGCATAAACAGCAATTCGTCCATCATATAATTCCGAGTTATACCCCGCACTCTCCAGTACTTCCCATGCACTTTCAAGGAACAAACGATGCTGAGGGTCCATAATTTCTGCTTCCCTGGCAGAATAATCAAAAAACGATGCATCAAACTTGTCCATATCGTCCAATATAGCATCAGCAGGCACAAACCTCGGGCTGTCAAGCAAATGTTCATCTATTCCCATCTTTAAAAGCTCTTCACGGCTGAAAAATTTAACTGATTCCACTCCGTTGTATAGATTATCCCAAAACTCATCCATATCTTTCGCTCCGGGGAAACGACCATTCATCCCTATAATAGCTATCGCTCCCTCGTAATTGCCGTCCATTAAATTACTCAACTTTTACCACTCCTCTTTTTTGTTTCATTTGCTGCCTTTTATTTTTCATTGCCTCAAGCCGTCTGCTTGCTCTCTGGCTTACATTTTCAAAAACAGGCTGCTCCTGAGCTTCATTTTTACTGCTTAAGTATTTTGCAAGAGACGCTACAGTATTGTATTTGTAGAGATCTACAACTGCTAAATCTGTTGTAAATTGCTCTTTAATCTTTGTGTGAACCTGTATCAGCATCAGCGAATCCCCTCCAAGAGCAAAGAATTCATCATGAGTTCCTACTGCTTCAATGTTTAGCGTCTTCTGCCAGATATCTGCAAGTTTTTGCTCAACTTCATTCTTGGGAGGAACATAATCGTTATCAAGTTCAGGTCTTGGATGTCTGGGTTTCAACTCCTCCTCTTCAAACTCTTTTTTTGCATCGGGTTGTTCTGCGTAATTAGTCTGCTCTATTGCGATATTCAGGTCTTTTACAGATACAATTGTTTGAGCCTTGGAGAAGCCCTTAATAATTCGGTTGAATACTTTCTTGCCCTCTGAAGTTGAAATGCCGATATTTAAAAATCCTGCATCCTCTTTAGCAAACTTCCTATAAAAATTATCATAATCGTATTCTTCAGCACGTTGCATTCCTGAAGTTCTTGATGCGATGCTTGCAGCGGCAACATCACCAGTTAACCTCATTGAGAAATTGTGAATTTCAACAATCAACTCACCACTCTCATTGAGTATGTCAATATCGCAGGTTATTATCTCCTGCGCCGCACTATAGCCGTTTTTAAACCGCATAAAACCATATAGTTTTTCTGGTAACCCTTTCTTTACAAGTAATTTTCCATATGAAAAAGGCAGATAATTACCACCTGCCGCCAGTCTTACCGAGCCTGTTGCTACATCCAGCAGAGCCGGATGAATTCCATATTTCCTTAAATCACCAGTAAATTCAGGTGAAAGTTCAACTTCCACCAAGCCCTCATTCACCCCTAAATTAAAGCCTTTTAACGCTCTCCACCTATCTCCGAAGCTTATAAAACCCTCTGTATTATTGACTTGAACCGCACCTGTTACTGTTTTCCCTGTACACCTTAATTTCAGGTCATTAATATCAAACTGTTTTACAGTCTCTTCCCTGTTTGGTCTGATTTTTCCGCATACGTGCTCATACCAGCCCAATTCTTTCTCTTCACTTCCCTTAAGCTTGCTTGCCACTCTGAAATCATATACCTCTCCCCTTTTAGTCAGAATGGTACATACATTCCGTGTTTCATCCGCCTTAACTACCATTGGGTTAAGAAAAATAACATCGTCTATTTCCATAGAATCCTGACCGGTTGCTTCATACCAGGCAGCCCTTGCCATTTCCAGATAGGTTGTACCTGCTATGGTAGGTATACCCATTACAAGATGCTCGGATAATACCCAATCCTTCTCAGGACTTAATTCTCCAAGGTAAACTATCTTTTCCTTACTGCTTGTAACTTTCTTACCTAATAGAGGGTGCACAGCTTTATCATCATTATCTGTCTTATATCCAATTTTACCGGCCATACCAACTCCCGGCCACCTATCCCAGTTAATTGATAAAAACCTTGTTCCCCTGAAGGAATCATGTGCTCTTGCAAAAGCGTCTAGGAAAGCATTTGCTGCACAATAATCAACCTGCCCAAACCCTCCGGTTATGGCATTTAGTGAAGAACATAAAACAATGAAATCAAGCTTGTCGTTCTTGAAGGTCTCATAGAGTGCAATTGTGCCTTCAACCTTTGGTGCCAATACATTTTCTGAAAACTCCCCGGTCTTCATTTGAATCATACCACCTCCGGGATTTCCGGCTGCATGGATTATTCCATCAATTCTGCCAAACCTCTCAAGTGCAATTTCTCTGATGGCATCAAGTTGTACTTTATCTGCAACATCCCCCTGGCACACCATAATCTGAGCACCTAAGCCCTGAAGGCTTTTAAGTCTCCTTATTTTTTGGGATATACTATCCTCTTTACTGTGCTCTTTCTGCCAGTCTGACCATTTCTCAATTCCCGGAAATTCCGAACGGTTTACCAGGATTAATTTAGCTTGTGCTTCCTCTGCCAGGTATTCTGCAAGGTTAAGACCAATACCGCCAAGTCCTCCGGTAATCATGTATACACCATTCTTCCTTACCATGGAATCCTGACCTTCTTCAACAAAGGTATTCTCAAAGCTCTGAATCCATCGTTCCAAGCCACGATAAGCAATAATATCTTCTGTGTCTTTTTGGTATATTTCACCCACAAGGCAGTCTATCATATCCTGTTCATCCGGGCTTCCTGCTTGCTGCAATTCGAAGTCAACCATACTGCACCTGACGTTGGGGTACTCTTTGGGTATAACCTTACAAGGCCCTATTGCAAGCGATTTCCCACAGAATAGTTTCCTCTCATTAAACAACTTTAAGGCATTATCAGTCAGAATTTTAAATTGTACTGGCGTATTTGTGCCATGGTTTCCAAGTGATTGTGCCAAATAAATCATGCTGTAGAAAAGCTGTTTGCCATAAATTATTCCATTTTCGTCCTCCATTACCGAACTTTCTTGGGTAACTCCAAGTAAATTCAATACTATATCCGGATTTTGGGAAACCCGTGATATCTCATTTATCAAATTATCGTAGTCATCTTTTTGATCAGGTCTAAACAGATAAGTTCTTTCTCCAGTTTTTCCAAAGCTTGTTCCCGCTTTAGCCACAAATAAGTTTTCGTTTGTATACCCAATTTGTTCAAGCAATTTACTTGAAAAACTGCTTTCTGCTGTAAGAACAAGCACAACGTCCTTCCTTCCGGCATATTTTGTTATCCTTCCCAAGCCGAAGTTTGCTGATTGTTTCCAAACCGGAGTATAAAGCCATTTTGAGATATCCTTTATTTTCTCATGTGCATTTATAATCTTATCTTTTTTCATTTTATCCACCCAGTATGATTTCCCTTCAAAGGGGTATACAGGCAAAGGAATTCTTTTTCTTTGGACATCTTTATATAGTAAAGTCCATTCAATCCTTGCACCTTTAAGCCAAAGTTGTCCTAACTCTTTTAGAGAATGTCCTTCAGGATTAATATCCCTTATTCCTATATCCGCACTCTGTCCATAAACGTTGTCAAAAACCCTTTCTGGGGCAGAATCAATATTTTCAAGAGCATAAATTGCATCTTCCCTGGAGGTGCAGACAAGAAACCTTCTATATTCCATTTCTGCACGGCCTAATTGTAAGGTGTAAGCAGCGTCAGCCATATTAATATCACTGTTCTTCTTCAAAAAGGCTAAAAAGTCAGCAGTGATTTTATTGAGTGCAGAACTGGTTTTGGCAGAAAACACAAGCAAGCAGCTACCACTTAGGCAAGATTTACTATCTACTTCAGGTGCTTCCTCGAGCACAGCATGAGCATTTGTCCCTCCAATACCGAAGGAGCTGACACCTGCCCTTAGCGGGCCTGAAGCATTATCCCACTCCTTTAAACTGCTGTTAATATAAAAAGGGCTATTGTCAATATCCAACTTTGGGTTTGGTCTCTTAAAGTTCAAGGTTGGAGGTATCTTTTTATTTTTCAATGCAAGAACAGTTTTTATCAATCCCGAAATTCCAGCTGCAGCATCAAGATGGCCAATGTTTGTCTTAACCGATCCAATTGCACAAAAACCTTTCTTTGCTGTGCCCTTATTGAATACCTGCTTCAATGCTTCAATTTCAATCGGATCTCCTAACGGTGTTCCTGTGCCATGAGCTTCAATATATGTTATAGTTTCCGGATGCATACCTGCTTTCAAGTGTGCTTCTGAAACAGCTCCGGCCTGGCCTTCTATTCCAGGTGCTGTGTATCCTACCTTCAGAGACCCATCATTATTTATAGCAGTAGCCTTAATAACTGCATTTATTGAATCCCCATCATTGATCGCATCTTCCAGCCTCTTTAACACAACCACTCCTGCACCGTTTCCACCTATAGTACCTTTGGCTCCTTCATCAAAAGCCCTGCAATGCCCATCGGGAGATAAAATCATGCCTTCCTGATATAAATATCCGGTTTTCTGTGGAAGCCTTATACTTGCACCACCTGCTATTGCCATGTCACTTTCTCCGTTTATAAGACTCTGACATGCCAGATGAACCGCTACCATAGAGGATGAACAAGCAGTCTGGACAGTAATAGCAGGCCCTTTGAGGTTTAGTTTATAGGAAACGCGCGTAGCAATAAAATCCTTGTCATTACTGATCATAATCTGGTAATCACTTGCCAAACCCTTTTCTCTGGAGTTTTCAGACAAGTTCTGTGCATACGTGTTCATACCCACACTGGCATATACACCTATTTTCCCCGGAAACCTTCCCGGATCGTAACCTGAGTTTTCAAGTGCCTTCCAGGTCTCTTCAAGAAATATTCTCTGCTGAGGGTCAAGTACTTCTGCTTCTCTCGGATTGTATCCAAAGAAACCAGCATCAAATTTATCAACTTCGTCCAACGTTCCCCACGCCTTAACATACTCGGGCTTCTTAGCTGTTTGCGGGTCAACTCCCTCTTCGATAACCTCATCATCAGTTAACCGTGTAATCGATTCAACACCGTTGCAGAGGTTGGACCAGAATTCATCTATATTCCTGGCACCTGGAAACCTACCGCTTAAGCCTATAACAGCAATATCTTGTTTCTTCTCAACACTTTTTTTATCTATTTCGTCTTTCCGGTTTAAATCCTGCTTCCCTTCAAGAAATCCGGAAAGTCTATTTATTGTAGGGTACCTGAATAGATCCATTATTGTAATGTCTTTTCCTATAAGCCTGGAGATTTTGTTTCTTACCTGAGCAAGCAAGAGTGAATTGCCTCCCAAATCAAAAAAATTGTCATTAATTCCTATGCGGTCAATCTTTAATACTTCCTGCCAGACGGATACAATGCCTTTTTCAATCTCACTCTCCGGAGCAATGTAATCTGTCTTAAGCTGCGGTAGAATACTCTCGGGCATTGGAAGTGACTTTCTGTCTATCTTGCCGTTTGGAGTCATTGGAAAAGAATCCATCATTACAAAGGCTGCTGGAACCATGTAATCAGGAAGCTTTTCCCTGATGCTGCTCCTTAAATCCTCCGATGCTATCACACTCTTTTCATCCTTCGGAATTATGTATGCCACAAGAGTTTTTTCCCCCGGGGCTGTTTCTTTTGCAATTACAATGCTTTGCCGTACACCCTCAGTCAGGTTCAGCTTGTTCTCAATTTCTCCAAGCTCTATTCTAAATCCACGAATCTTTACCTGATGATCATTACGACCTAAAAACTCCAGATTACCATCAGATCTGAATTTTACTGTGTCCCCGGTTTTATAAAGCCGTGCACCTGTTTCTTCACTGAATGGGTTCTCAACAAATTTTTCTTCTGTCAACCGCGGCTGGTTTAAATAGCCTCTCGCCAAACCGTCCCCGCCTATATAGAGTTCTCCCGGTATCCCAATGGGAACAGGGTTCATACTTTCATCCAGAACATAAATTTGAGTATTTGCAATAGGTTTCCCAACCGTTATTATATCTGTTTCATGTTCCAGCTTTGCAATTGTCGACCAAATGGTGGTTTCTGTAGGCCCGTATACGTTCAGAAGCATATCACACCTTTTTAAAAGTTGTTTTGCCAATTCTCCCGGTAGTGCCTCTCCACCGCATAAAACCTTCAGCCCTTTAGTTCCCTTCCATCCATCTTCAATCATAAGTCTCCACGTAGCAGGTGTGGCCTGCATTATAGAGATAGAGTGCTTGTGTAACAGAACCATCAGCTTTCTTCCGTCAATTACTTCATCTCTTCCGGCAAGTACAATTCCGGCACCTGATGTAAGCGGCATGAATAGTTCCAACCCTGCAATATCAAAAGATAATGTAGTCACAGCCAAAAGAGTGTCACTCTCTTTAAGCCCTGTCTTTTCTGCCATCGATAAAAGGAAATTTACAAGTGCGTGCTGCTCAATCTGAACTCCTTTCGGATTTCCAGTGGAACCCGAGGTATATATGAGATATGCAAGATTTTCCCCATTATTTTTTGTTTCAGGGTTTTCTTCACTAAAATGTGAAATTGTCTCCCATTCTCTATCCAGGCAAATCACCTGCGATGCATTTTGCGGTAATGTTCCTTCAAGTCCGCTTTCTGATAAGACAAACTCAATTTTTGCGTCTTCCTGCATATACTTCAAACGTTCCTTTGGGAATATTGGATCTAAAGGCAGGTATGCACCACCTGCCTTATGAATACCCAACAGTGTAATGAGCATCTTTGCAGTTCTGTCAAGATAAACACCTACTACCGTTTCAGGCCCAACCCCCTTGGATGCAAGATAATGTGCCAGTTTGTTAGCACAGCTGTTTAATTCGCCATAAGTTAAACTCTGTTCTTTATCTATAACGGCCAAAGCCTTCGGATTCCTCTTGACCTGTTCTTCAAAAAGCCTGGTCCAACTCGGAATATCTCCATAACTAACTTCAGTACTGTTCCACTTCTTGACTATTGTATTTACCTCATCAATTGTCAGTATTTCAAGCCTTCCAACTTCTTTTTCCGGGTTTTGTGCTATACTCTCTAGAAGCTGCCTGTAATGGCCTGCCATTCTCTTTATGGTGTCGGCATAAAACAAATCGGTATTATACTCAAAATCAGCCGCAAGCCCTTCTCCAACCTCACGTATATCCAGAGCCAGATCAAACCTTGCAAAGCCGTTGTCGGTATCTATGATGGAAGCACTTATCTCAGAAAAGCCTTCAAGAGATACGTGAGTGTTTTGAAGACCAAACAACACCTGAAACAGCGGGTTGCGGCTCATATCACGTTTAACATGAAGCCCCTCCACTATTTTTTCAAAGGGTACGTCCTGATTTGAATATGCTTCCATAGTTGTAGTTTTTACCTTTTGTAAAAGTTCCAGAAAGCTTGTCTTTCCTGTAAAGTTTGACCTAAGGATCAGGTTGTTGGTAAAGAAGCCTATTACATCCTCAATATCTTTTCTGTTCCTGTTAGCTACTGGAGAGCCTACAACTATATCTTCCTGTCCCGTATAACGATGGAGCAGTACATTAAATGCTGCAAGCAAAACCATAAACAAGGTGGAATTCTCTTTTCCGGCAAGTTTTTTAAGCTTTCTCGCCAAAACCGGAGGTATTGATCCAATAAATTTAGCTCCATTGTAAGTTTGAACAGCAGGCCTTTGTCTATCTACAGGAAGATTGAGTGCCGGAATATCTGCTGAAAGTTTGTTTTTCCAATATTTGAGCTGATTTTCAAGAAGTCCGTTATTTTGATTTTTGGTTTGCCAATAAGCAAAGTCAGAATATTGAACCTCCGGCTCACTTAAACTCTGTCCTTTTCCTGTTCTGAACAACTCGTAGTAATTAACCATCTCCTTAAGAAAAATTCCGAATGACCAGCCGTCAAATATAATATGGTGCACAACCATAACCAAAACGTGCTCATCATTGTCAAGACACAGTAATTTGGCTCTTATCAGAGGAGCCTTGTCCAGCTCAAAAACCTTGGCGGCCTCTTCACCGGCATGTTCTGCTGCTATTCTTTCCCTTTCTGCCTCAGGGATTTCTCTTAAATCAACCAATGGTAATCTTAGTTTTATTTCCTGGTTCAACACTTGAACCGGCTGCCCGTTTTCTTCCCTAAAAGACATCTTAAGTATTTTATGCCTGTCCATAATTTCATTAAGGCTTTTTTCAAGGCTTTCTTTATCGAGATCTCCCCGTAATCTCAGTGCAGTATGAAGGTTGTATTGAGGACTTCCTTCATTTAAACGGTCAAGAAACCATAATCTCCTTTGTGAAAAGGAAAGAGGCAGCATATGATTTTCAATGTTTTCCTGTTTTATAATATCCCTATTCTTTTCAACTTTTTTGGCGTGCTTTTTGATATCAACAGCCAGACTAACAATATCGGGATTTTCAAATATATCTGTCTGCTCAAGCTCAACACCAAAAACATTTTTAATTCTGGAAATCAGCTGTGTTACCCTCAGCGAATCCCCTCCAAGCGTGAAAAAGTTTTCATGTGTTCCGACTTTTTGTGTTTCCAAAAGCTCTGACCACAGGGCAACAAGCTTCTCTTCCGTTTCGTTCTTCGGTAAATCTATTTTCCTGTTGTTTAATTCATTATCCATAAGTAGAGCCAATTCACTTCTTATTGCGTCAAATTCACCACTGGCATACCTATCCCTTAACTTATACCGTTGAACCTTTCCACTTGTAGTCTTAGGAATACTCTTAACTGGAATAACCTCTGATACTTCAATCCCTATCTCACGATTGATTCTGCTTTTTAATTCCTTAACCAGGTGAATAAAATTCTCAGCCTTCTGCTTAAACAAAACAAAGAGCACCAGTTCATCACATTTTTTAATCTGGTTATGCACACCTATAGCAACTACTTTCCCGAGTTCCATGCCGTCAACACTTTCAGCAACTCTCTCTATGTCATGTGAATAATAATTCTGACCTGCCATAAATATTATATCTTTAGCACGGCCTGTAATAATAAGCCGCCCATTCCTTAACAACCCGAGATCCCCTGTATTAAGCCACCCATCGGATGTAACAGCATGCTTTGTAGCAATGTCGTTGTTATGATATCCTTTTGTTACATTACCACCTTGTATCTGTATATGCCCAATCCTGTTTTCTCCCAAATCCATGTTACTCATGTCGCAAATACGTATCCTGCAGTTATAAATGGGGTAACCTACATCTACAAACGTTACACCCTTAGAGTCGTCTTTTACCGTTTCAACTACTGTATCACCTGTTCCAAGGTTATTGCGGTTAAAGCAAAATGATTTAATCTCCTCCCCTGGATTCGGAAAGGTTACAGCAATGGTTCCTTCCGCAAGACCATATACCGGATACATGGCATTTCTTTTAAGTCCGTACTGTTCCATCAAATCCAGAAACTCATTGCACAAATCCATAGATATTGGCTCTGCACCATTATAAATAAACCTTACATTTGACAGGTCCCAATCCTTTTTGATGTCAGCATTGAAGAATTTCAAAAAATGCCTGTATCCAAAATTAGGCGAATACATTAATGTAACCTTATGCTCACTTGCTTTTTGCAGCCACAGGGTAGGATGTCTTATAAAGAGTTGTGTTTGAATATTATACTGATTGATACATGCCAGCATCCCCTTTATATGTGTTCCGATCAATCCCATATCATGTGTAAGCGGCATCCAGTTCAAGCCTGAATCATCAGAACCTATATTTGTCCATTCAATAACTGAAGTCAGGTTTACCAATACATTCCGGTGCGTAATTATAACACCTTTCGGGTCTCCGGTAGACCCGGATGAAAACTGTATAAAGGCAGTATCATCAGGCTGCACATCATAGATTTTACCTAAACATCCCATATTCAAACTATCATATACAAACTCTGTTCTGCTTTTTATAACTTCCATCTCTCCAGAGAGTCCATTTTTATCAGCATAGGCTTCAAGTTTTCTGATAAAGTCCTCTGTTGTTATTAATCTAGGGTTACTTAATACTTCCCATATTTTGAATAATTTAAGTTTGTGCTCATCATTTGTACCGGTAGTTACAGGAACCGGTATCATACCACCTAATATGCAAGCCCAAAAGGTGCATACAAATTTATGGTTGTCGTCTATCTGAAAAATCACTTCATCCTTCGGTTTAAACCCCTCACACTGAAGCGTGTGTAAAAGGCTCAATGCTGAAAAATAAAGTTCCTTATATGATACAAAACACTCCTCTGTATCACTCAATATAAAAGTAATTCCTTTTTTATCCTCATTCTCTTTAGAAACAATCATATTGGATAGTGTTTTATAATCGAACATCTGACTTATTCCCCTTTACAAATAGTCTGTTTAAAAAACTTCTATTTCCTCAAAAACCGGGTTATCGGGTGATTCCCTTATACTCCTAGGTCGGAAATATACTTCAAGCAAAAAACTGTCGGGCTGAAACAAAACCATATATAGTGTCATCTTGTTGTATAAATCTGATGTCTCAGATAATGCATCAGGTTTGCCCTGCTTATAAGAAATAATCTCTTTTATCTCTTGTGAACTTACTGTCGTTCCTTTTGAAATGAGCTCCTTCTTCATATTCTTCCATCTCTTTGTGTTATATCTGTTGGCTGTGTGATTATCATAATTTCCATCTAAAATAAAAGAATTAACACTTCCTACAGCATCACTAATCCCCCATGTAACTCCCTTGTTAAGCTTTGAATCTGCACTTCTTAGTGCCCTTTGAACTCTTTGTCCATCTGCCCGGTTTCCACTGAAGTTGTTTTCAAGAACTATACTTCTGTCAGGATCGGAGAATGCAACAATATGATTAACTGCATAGAGCTTTTTCGGGTCCCTCATAAATTCAGCTATCTCATCCATAGTCTTATAATTTTCCAATGCATAACGAAGGTCTAAAGTATATGACCTCCTGCCCTGAGAGCTATATGCCGTTCCAACTATGGAATCAAGAATTCCGGCAAATACCTTGCTGTCATTAAATCCTGTCAATATTCCCATATATCCCAAGTAACCTATAGAACAAATTTTCCTGTTTGAGCGTTTGACAGTTATAACGGCCTGAATCCTCGGAAGCTGGTTTTTACTCCCACCAAACCAGTCGAGATTTCGGCCGGTGATAGTTTTATTCGTTTCCGAACGCGAACCGTATACAGACACAAAGCTGCATTGTGCCCCCCGCAGCACATCAGTGAACAGGTTTAAAATGTAAAGCTCCCCATTGGACAGCTTGTTATCCTTTCTTATGTTTTCACTACCTCCGGAAAAAACCGATGCCATCCCCTCAATTTCTTCTACATATTCCTCATCTAATTGGGGTTTTATTTCTTCTATTCTCGAAAAAACAAAAGGATACTCGTATTCAGCCACACTTTCTGCAATGTATGAATCAATCAGGTTTTCATAGTCAGGAACTGCCTCAAGAATGCCCCTGGCAAAAGCGGCACCCATCTCTCTTGGGGTCAAACCGCTTGTATAATCCAATACGACCTCGAAGTAATTGCCCTTATCTGTAATTTTAACTCCGTCCTCTTGATAGCTGCTCATCCCTTTAAACACAGTTATTGCTCTAGTGCAACCAATCTGCAGGAGCAGCAAAAACATCATGAAGCAGCAAAAAATTCTCTTGATCATCCTACATCCTCCCTTTCCTCAACAAATCTCCCCATCTCCATCTTGACAAGCCTGTCCGCTTCATTAAAATAGCGGTCATCATGTGTAATTGCTATAACAGTTTTTCCTCTAGACCTTAACTCAGGCAGGAGTGTCTTATAGAAAAACCTTCTGAACTCCGGATCCTGGTCTGCAGCCCATTCATCAAAAAGATATACCTGTCGCTCCTCAAGATAACTTACCAACAAGGCCAGCCTCTTTCGCTGTCCGGTTGAAAGCTTTAGTGTACTAAAAACCCCATCCATAATTTGTACCTTATCGCTAATGCGAAGTATTTCCAGATACTTTTTAATTTCCTCCTGCTTTTCCTCTTGGCATATGCCGTACAGCCTGTCGAAAAGATAAAAATCACTGTAAATGGTAGTGAAATAGCTTCCCAAAGTTTCTTGATCCATTTTCTTTCCATTAACGGTAATCTCTCCTTTATCCGGTTTATACAAACCGGTAATTAGTTTTGCCAGCGTCGACTTTCCGCTTCCATTTCCACCTGATATAAAAACAATCTCACCTGGTTTAAAGCTATAATCAATAGGCCCAACCGAAAACTTTTCACCGTTTTCAGTCTTATACTGATACATTACTCCTTTGAGTTGGATAGTAGGTTTTTCTACAATTCCAGCCATTTCAACGGGGTCTTCTTCTATAGACTTGATTTCTTCTATGAATCCGTTTATTCTTTTCCAGCTTACCAATACACGCACAAATTCAGGGATAAGGAATATTACCTGATTTACTATCCCACCCATATACAAATAAACTAATACATAATTTCTCAAAGTGTTTCCCTGTATAGATGGTAAAATCATTGGAAAAGTAAAAACAACTATACCAATTACGCCAATATACATAATCTCTCCTAAGATAGAGGCACCTACAAACTTATATTCACCTTCTATTCGGGTATCTTTGTACATCTCGCATTTGTTTTGAATATCATCCCTAAACTCAAGCCGCTTCTTTCTGTTTATGCTAAGCTCTTTAAACCCCATTATCATATCGTTTATATACTTAAAGAATACACTCTGAATATCCCTGTTCTTTTCAAACAGTTTTTCAGCTGATTGACTGATTTTAAGAAACATTCCGACTGCAAGAACAATTATTAATGCTGACAATATCATTCCAAACAGGTTTAATGTGCCAAGGTAAATGAAACACGTAACCATTGTGATTACGCCGGAAAAGAAGCTTACAAACATATTGACAAACCCGCTGACCGTTTCAGTATCATTGTTAAGAGCTGCATGTGCCTTTCCGTCTTCTATCTCTTCAAATTTGTGATATGGGGCTTTAAGAATACTGTTGATTATTTGCATACGTTTTTCATAAACAATATTACTGGTTATCTTAATCAACCGCTTCCTAACTATCATTGCACATACAGTAAACATCAAAATACCTAATATAAAATATATATACAGACCACTCTCTGTTCCAGCATTCCTTGCTTCAGAGTCAAGATTTCTGTTTAGTGCCTCATTAATTATGAATACAACAAGCGAATTCCCTATCCCGCTCACTATACTTAAGACAACAATCATAAAAAAAGGCTTGTCATCAGACTTTACAAAATAATTTGCAAGCATAAAATAGAGAAAAAACACCGGAATTACAAAAGAAAACGCCAATACTGCATATATAAGAGCCGATGGTCCCGCCTCTTCAATCATTTCCCATGAAACCCCGTTAAACAAGATGTATGGTACATTATAGAGACAAAAAGCAATCCCACCCATCATGACAAGTGAGATTAAAAAAGTGCAAAGCCCTTTAATTCCATTTCCTTGGAAACTTCTTTCCTTTTTTATAATTTCCCATATTAAAACTCCAATAAAATAGAGGGTTACAAGAGTAACCGCTCCACAAGCTAACATAATTGTTAGTGATAGCCCACTATCAAACACACAAACCACCCTTTCTATATTTATAACAAAGTTGAAAACTTCTAAACTCAACTTCTAGTGCTTTTGCATAGCTTCGCCCTTTCATCCTCAGCGAGCCAAAGCACTACAAAAAAGATTATAATATGCCATCTTTGTTCCGCTAACGTGTCGCAACAACGATTAGCTTCCCTTGGATTTTATCTTTATAAATCGTGAAAATGATTTTACAACAACAAATTGATTTTTCACGATAATAAATAAAGGAAATTGAAGAGCGATGCAAAATCTTTATCGCGTTCAATCTAATTAGAATCATACTACAAATTTTTTTAATTTTTACTATACTTAAGTATGAGTGAATAATACCTACACTTTATAACTGTCCTCTGGTAATTCTTGTTATAACGAGCATCTTGAGTATCTCATAACAGGTGGCTTTATATCAAAAGTATAGTTCAGCATACAAAACGCTGATGGTATTCTATATTCATACCATTGCACAAGCTACAATCAATGCAAAACAAACCTGTTGTTATTCTGTTATAAGGATACAGCCATTAAATTGTAATAATATTTGCCATGCTATGAGGAGGGGAGTTTGATGAGTTGGTATGCATTACATGTAAAAACCGGAGCTGAAGATAACGTTGAACAGTTTCTCCAATACCACTTTAACAGGAATGAATGTTACTCCATAGTACCGAAAAGAAAGCTTACTGAAGTTAGAAAAGGTAAATGTTATGAAGTGATTAAAATATTTTTCCCAGGCTACGTACTTGTTAATTTGGATATGAGTACAGATATATATTACATAATCAGGAAAATCCCCAATGTTTATACTGTTTTAAAACAGGACGGTGAATATTACTCCAAAATATCCAACGAAGAGGTATCTCCTATTCTGGAACTTTTGAAAGATATAGACATTATAGATTTTTCAAATATTTTTATAGAAAACTCCAAAGTATCGGTAAACTCCGGCCCACTTTTAGGTATGGAAGGACTCATAAGAAAAGTAGATAAGAGAAGGGGAAGGGCTAAGGTAGCCATAAACTTTATGGGTTCTGAAAAAACTGTTGATTTAGGTGTCAAAATATTAAACACCTCAAAGAAATCAGATTGTTTAGGGTGCATTTAACAAATGTGAAGAAAAATATACACCCGATTGGTTATCCTGACTTTACATGATACAAACCAGCTCAATCAGAACTAGTTTGTATCATCGCTTGATTTTTTCTTTCCGACTCTTATACTATGCTATATATAACGATTTCTTAGGACACTTGTCAACACATATACCACATTTCAAACAATCTGCATCCTCAACCTGACCTGAATTCTTATAGCCCAAAACATCCACGCCAACCGGACAACTTTTTGAACAAATCCTGCAATCTATGCACTTATTTTTATCAAAGTTAACATTATCGGCTTTCGACTTTAACAATTGAAGTTTGGAAACATAATGAGCCATCGTACCCATTGGGCATATGGTACACCATGTCCTTTGGTTATAAATAATCCCAAGTATTATAGTTATGATAGAAGTTATAATAATCATCCTCACAAAAACAAGCGATATACTTATAACACTTCCCCATGCTAAAATAGCTTGTACTGTGAATGCAGCCATTACAATTGCCAGAAACAAAAGCCTGAACCATTTTGACTTTAAAAATCCCGGTACTTTCCCTTTTCTGCTGACTTTTGACAGTATTATATCATTAAAACTTCCCCTCGGACAGAAATTGCCACACCACATACGTCCATTAAATATAGCAACTATAGATGGTGCCAGCATACAAACCAATGCAGCTAAACCTATGATCGGATAAAATATACCTACAACACAAAAAATTATCAGCAAAATCCAGACCCATCTATGAATAAGCTTATTAATTCTGTTCATATAATCCCCTTCTTTCCATTTCTACATTTTACTGTAAAGAAGCTACATTTTTATAAATTACGTCTTTTTCTTTGCCACTCATCATCTTTTCAGTAATATATGCTATAAATGCTATTACCGGAATATCCAAGACGAATCTTAAAACCATAAACCTCCATCCCATTGCTGATGCTTCAAATAGCAACAAAGGAATTTTTGTAGTAGACCACGCACCAATAAAAATAAGCACGTTTGAAAATTTACTTCCTTTTTTAAGCAGTATCCCTGCTACTGGGAAAGCTGCATATAATGGTCCTGCAGCAGCTGAACCTAGTAAAAACGCAATAATAATGCCTATAAACCCGGATTTATCACCTAAAAGTTTAATCATCGTATCTCTTTGTACCCATACATCAAGTAGACCTAACAATATGAAAATGGGTGGAATAACAGAAAGCATTTCGAGAGTATTATTCCATGTTATCTTTAATGACTTCTGACCTATTGCCGGAAAAGCTACAATTACGAATATATTGATAACCGCTAATATAATAAAAAACTTATACCTTTTTATTAAATTTATCATTTCAATACCACCCCTATCACTATTGCTATTATAAATGAAAATACAAAAGCCAATGCATTTCTCATAATTGTAGCTTTCCTGCCAAAGTACTTAATCTCCATTGGCATAGTTACTATTCCAACCATCATCAATGTTGAGATAAAAACCGCAATTTGCATGAAACCTGCGCCGCTTCTTAATAGTGCAGCTGCTAAAGGAAATGCTACAAAACCTGGTATTAGCGTAATTGAACCTAAGAATCCCGCAATTATCATTCCAATCCAACCTGATTGACTACCTATAAGTTTTGATATGGTCTCCTCGGACAACACTGAGAGCATGACTCCTATGATAATAAGTATTGAAAGCAATTGAGGAAGTATATTCTCAAACGACTTCCAAGCTTTTTTAAGTGCCATTTTTGTTTTTTTCTTGTCCTTAATAAACGATACAATCAGAAAACCAAATGCCAGAACATAAAGTATAATATTAAACATTTCATCTCCTCCTAAGACAAATTAAAAAAGTCGCAAATACCCCCTAAGGGTATGTAACAATTATATAAGAGTTCCTATATATTTGTCAACTGATTTTCTTATAATAGTTACGGAACATTCCCATATATTTGATAAAATAGAAAGCCCTAATCCAGATAGTATAATTACCCCATCAGGATCAGAGCTCTTTTTAATTAAATTCAAAATATAACTATAGTTATTTGCTATGCAGTAACTATTTTACTTGCTGCCTGCAAACCTAATTTTTCAACAGCCTGCTCACGCATCTTATATTTCATAATCTTTCCAGCGGCATTCATTGGGAACTCAGTCACAAAATCAATATATCGCGGCGTTTTGTGCTTTGCCATATGCGCACGTATATAGTCCTTCAACTCATCTTCAGTAAGCGATTCACTTTCTTTAAGTATTACACATGCCATAATTTCCTCGCCGTATTGTTTATCAGGCACACCAATAACCTGAACATCTTTAACCTTTGGATGTGTATATATAAAATCCTCTATCTCCTTAGGATATATATTCTCTCCACCCCTTATAATCATATCCTTAATACGTCCGGTAATTTTATAGTACCCATTCTCATCACGCCTTGCCAAATCACCGGTGTGAAGCCATCCATTTTCATCAATAGCGGCTGCTGTTGCTTCAGGCATCTTGTAGTAGCCTTTCATGATATTATATCCACGTGCAACAAATTCACCATCCACATTATCAGGCAAATCCTTTCCTGTTTCAGGATCCACAATTTTGCACTCAACACCCGGTAATGCACGACCTACCGTACCAACACGCAACTCAATAGAGTCATTTACACGACTCTGCGTACATCCCGGTGAAGACTCGGTCTGACCAAATACTATTGTAATCTGCGACATATTCATCTTATCGACAACATCCTGCATGACCTTTACAGGACAAGGGCTTCCCGCCATAATTCCTGTTCTCATATGTGAAAAGTCAGTCTTTGCGAAATCCTCGTGTTCCAACATTGCAATAAACATAGTCGGAACACCGTTAACAGCAGTAATCTTCTCTTTATCAATGCAGGCAAGAGACAACTTTGGAGAAAAAAACGGTATCGGGCTCATGGTAGCACCATGTATCATACAAGCTGTCATAGAAAGCACCATACCAAAGCAATGGAACATGGGCACGTGAATCAACATACGATCAGCAGTCGAAAGATCCATACAGTCTCCAATATTTTTTCCATTATTCACAACATTGTAGTGAGTGAGCATAACACCTTTAGGAAAACCGGTAGTTCCAGATGTATATTGCATATTACAAACATCGTGTCTGTTGATGGAAAGTGCACGACGGTAAACTTCCTCAATCGAAACTCTACTTGATTTTCCCATAGCCTCATCCCAAGTCAGGCAGCCTTTCTGCTTTGAATCTACAGTAATAATATTGCGAAGGAAAGGCAATTTCTTTATATGCAGCGGTTTCCCTGCCTCTGCAGTTTCAAGTTCAGGGCAAAGTTCCTTTATAATGCTCACATAATCTGAATCCTTGTACCCATCAATCATTACTAGAGTATGTGTATCAGACTGACGTAACAGGTATTCAGCTTCATATATCTTGTAGGCAGTGTTTACTGTAACCAAAACAGCACCGATCTTTGTAGCTGCCCAGAATGTAATAAACCACTGCGGAACATTTGTTGCCCAGATAGCAACATGATCACCCGGTTTAACACCTAATGATATCAGTGAGCGGGCGAAGGTATCCACATCGTCACGGAATTCTGAATAAGTTCTTGTATAATCCAAGGTAGTATACCTAAAAGCGTATTGATCCGGAAACTCATCTACTATACGGTCAAGTACCTGGGGAAAAGTCAAGTCAATTAATGTGTCTTTCTCCCAAATATATTTCCCGGTTTTAGCGTTATTATCAAACAGGTGTCCCTTTACTGTACTCTTTTCCATATAGCGTTCCATATAGTTTGCAAAGTTCGGAAATACAACTCCTGCATCATCAAGATCAGCTGCCCATCGCTTAACCCATTCCAACGAGACGTAGCCTTCATAATTAATAGAACGAAGAGCCCTCATCATATCATCAATGGGCAGATCCCCCTCTCCCATCATACGATACTTTGGTGCTCCATCTTCCATTACAGAATCTTTAATGTGAACATATTTAATGTACGCACCAAGATTATGGACTGTCTTTCCAGGTTTCTCGCCGGCAAATCTGTACGGATGATGCAAATCCCACAAAGCAGCAACTGCATCACTTGCGACATGATCAAGCAATGAACATAAACGTGCAGTATCAGAGTAAACACCATTAGTTTCTACAAGTAAAGTCACTCCCTTTTCTTCCGCAAGCGGGGCTAAACGCTGCAGAGCAGCAAGTACAACACTATCATCTACTTCTCCATTTGGCTGAGGCTCAAGGTCTGCGAGTATGCGGATATAAGGTGTACCGAGCTTTGATGCCAATTCTATATACTGCATAATTTCCATATGGTTTTGATCAGCATTTTCTGCAAACTTCAGGCAACAACCAGAAGAGAGACACGGTATTTGGAGACGCAACTCAGAAAGCTTTTTTACAGTATGAGGCAGCTGGGCTTCTGTAAAAGGTTGAGCATGAACAGCAAATATTTCGCTGCCAAGCCCCCGGATTTCGATCCCATCAAAACCAAAATCCTTTGCCATTGAATATATGTCGTTCCAGCTGAAGTCGGGACAACCCAAGGTTGAAAATGCAATTTTCATAATATTTTTCCTCCTATAAATTTCTGGGTCCGTCTATTTATCCGGCCCTGCATATTCTAAAATTGTAATACAAAAATTTCAGAGACTAATCCTCTTGGTTTTAGAAAATTTGTTGTTCAGATTATTTCAATAAAAAAGCCTCCGTCTCCAAGCATTTTTTGCTATAGACGAAAGCATTATACTTCCGCGGTACCACTCTCATTGGTATTAACCATACCCACTTTCAGCATCCAGTATACTATAGATGAAAAAAACTAAAACTAGATTTAAAGGATGTTTTTCATCTAAATCAGATAACATTTAAGTGCTATAAAGATTTAACTTTAGAGTTCGTTATCTGTATGAATGCTTCTCAATATAACGGTGAGAAACCGGATCAAACTTATTTATTCCAGTTGATAATACAACGGGAACTTTCAGCCGACTGCTCAAGGGTGAGTTCACACTCTGCCATGCACACTGTTTTTCAGCAACCAACAGCTCTCTAAAGCACATATAATGCAGCGTTTTATCCCCGTCAACACATTTAAGTATTTTTTTGATATGTTATCAAATTTCTCATTAGTTGTCAATAATGAATTAATATTTCGGGTGCGTTTTTTAATAGTGCACCATATTATGGAAAGGACATTGCGTAGAGGCTATAGAGAATGTAAACGAAGCGAAGGAATAGTCGAATCACTTTTCTTCGCGAAGCGAGTTTGATTCGACCCGTAGCGAGTTTTACATTCTCTCAGTCCAGGTTGCATGGCCGAGCAGTGCAGCGCAGCGGAACGACCAGGCTCGAAGCTTTAGTCCTTGGAATAATATGGTGCACGATAATTAAATGCACCCTAATATCTCTCAATATTTCTAGTTGCCCTAGTTGCTTTGATTTCAGGTTACCTTTAATTTAAATTATTTATAGTAAGAAATATAAAACAACCATAATTGCCTTAACATAAAAAAAACAGCTAAGCATATAAGAGCTTTTTTTCGAAATATAATAAGAAGAAATCTATATATCAAAAGCCATAAATTGCCTTTAATATAATTTCAGAACAGAATTTGGATTAATTTAATTTAGATTAAAAACGTCCTTTAATTTTAGTTTTAGAGTTTTTCATCTATAACAAATATGATACGAGGAGATAAAAATATGCTGGAGAAAATAACCAATAAGCTTTCTAAATTCGGCTTTATGAGGAGAACTAAGGTTAAGATGAGGTTAATATTGGCATTTATGATACTTTCAATAATCCCTCTTTCACTCCTTGGGATTTTCTCCTATACTTTATCAAAAAACGCTATAGAATCCAAAATCAATAGCTATACCGAACAATTTATGGAACAGGTAAACAAAAGTATTGATGGGCAATTGGATAAATACAAGCAAGAAGCTATTGATATTTCTATTAATAAGGATATTCAGCTGCAAACACAAACCATTACTTCGGCCAAAAATGACTTTGACAAATTTAAAGCTATGAAAACTTTGGAGGATTTGTTGATGACAAAATTTACTCTTGTTAAAGATGTATCTTTTGTGCGATTTCAAATAGAAAACAATGACCCTATAGACTATCAATTCTCGAGTGAAATGCATAAAATAACCGATACATTAGCCAAGTTGGCAGATGAAGGAGATGGTGCCCCTCTATGGACAACCGCAGCATTTGATACACATTTTGATTTAATCTGTACAAAAATGGTCAAAGATTCGCAAACTAACAAAAAGCTGGGATACTTATTTATAGGTCTAAAAAATGAAGCCTTACTGAATGTATACAAAGATGTAGATATCGGAGGTAATTCAGAAATCTTTATCATTGATAAAAACGGTACAGTCATTTCATCTAAAAATCAGGAGGAGCTTGGGAATATTTACAGAGAACAAAATCTTGTTAACGAAATTACCAATAAAGCAAAAGCTAATATAAATGTATTTGAATTTAACAATTATTTAGTTTCTTATAAATCTATCGAAGGTACTGACTGGATAGTTGCAGGCAAAATACCACTATCTTTTACCAAAACTGAACCCGAGAAAATTCGAAATTCTCTGTTTGTCTTTATTATTTTATGTATTATTCTTTCAGTAATTGTATCCCTCGTAATATCGCTGAGCATTTCAATTCCACTAAACAAAATGGCTGTTCTTATGAATGAAGCTAAAAACGGTAATTTTACAGCTAATATAGAAGATCATGGCAAAGATGAAATTTCCGATGCAATAAAAGACTTTAAAGACATGATATCGAACATAAGCTCCCTTATATCAAATGTTCAGCTTTCCTCAAACGATGTTTTGAAACACTCATTAGTAATGGATAATGCAGCTGAAAAGACCAGTCTCTCTGCAAAACAAATTGAGGAAATCATCCAGCAAATAGCTGCAGATGCCTCCGAACAGGCAACAGAAATAAACTCTTGTGCCTCAAGCATCCGAGTACTTTCAGATGGTATTAACAAAGTCGAAAGTAATATGGGGGCTATGACCGAAGTAGTGGTAAACACAAAAAAACTCAGCCAGAATGCACTCGAAATCGTTGAAACCTTAAATGACAAGACCACAAAAACAAGCAGTGCATCAAACAAAGTAATTCAAGACATTACGGCACTCAGCAAGGATATGAATCAGATTAAAGACATAATTGGAACAATTGTAGGAATAGCTGAGCAGACAAACCTTCTTTCTCTTAATGCGGCTATAGAATCAGCAAGAGCCGGAGAGGCAGGAAAAGGCTTTGGTGTTGTTGCCAACGAGGTTAAAAATCTTGCTGAACAGTCAAAAGAAGCTTCCAGCATGATAACAAATATTATCAACGGCATTCTGGCAAAAACAGAAGAAACTGTAAAAGTAGCCTATAGTGCACACAGCAATGTAAATGATCAAGTATCTGTAGTAAATGACACCAATGATTCATTTAAAGCAATATTTAGTGCAATGGAAAATATAGTAATTTGTATACATAATGTATCAAATTCAATTAAAGAGGTATTAGATTCAAAAGATAACGCCGCAACTTCCATGGAAAACATAGCTGTTATTTCTCAGGGAACAGTTTCCATTACAGAGGAAGTATCTGCAACAACCGAACAGCAATCACTATATTCTCAGGAGTTGTCCGGCATCTCCAAGGAATTAAACAGCATGGCAGAACACTTAGGTAAATCAGTATCAAAATTCCATATTAAATAATGTGAAAAATATTATTGCTAAGAAGCTTTAGTACCAATAGTTAGAAAGTTGTACCAAACAATAAAAATAGAGGAGGATACGTAATGAGAAGAGCACTTTCAAAAGCACTTTGTGTGATATCCATAGCAGCTATGCTATTCGGTATGTCAGCGTGTGCAAATAATGGTGAAGCAAAAATTGATACAAAGCAGCCTGAATCGGAAACAGATAACAACGGAACTCAAGACAAGGTAACACTTAAGCTTTGGCACATGTGGGTATCCGATAGTGATGGAAATAAAAAACCATTTGAGAACGTTTTAAAGCATGTTGAAGAACAGTTTAAAGATGTAGAGCTTATAGTAGAAGGAATAGATAACGAGTCTTATAAGACAAAACTGAAGAACTCTGTGTCGACTAATCAGCTTCCTGACATTTTCTTTACATGGTCCGCAGGCTTTTCGAAACCTTTTGTAGAGTCAGGCAAGGTATTGCCTCTTGATGAATATATAGGAGACATAAAGAGCAAGCTCCTACCCGGAATAACAGACAGTATGACTTACGACGGTAAAGTGTATGGCTTACCATATCAGATGCAGGTAGCCCCTTTATACTGTAATAAAGAACTATTTGAACACAATGGTGTCAAAATCCCGGAAACTTATGAAGAACTGCTAACAGCAGTGAGTGTCTTTTCAAAAAAAGGTATCACTCCTATGGTAAATGGGGCTAAAGAATTATGGCCTGCCATGTTCTATTACGACATTCTTGCACTTCGTACAGCAGGAGCACAGCAGTGTATCAACGCACTAAACAAAAAAGCTTCTTTTAACTCCCCGGAGTTTATTGATGCTGCAGCAAAACTGGTTGAATTATCCAAAGCCGGTGCTTTTGGAGAAAACCCGCTAAAATTGTCCTACGACAGTGGAAACAACCAATTTGCAGAAGGAAAGGCCGCAATGCTTTTCAATGGTAACTGGGTGGCCGGTGTGGTTGAAAGTGAAACTTCACAGGTTAAGGGCAAAATTATTGCTACTAAATTCCCATTAATTAGTGGTGGAAAAGGGATTGCAACAGAGTATTTCGGAGGTGCAGGAGATGGATTTATGGTTAGCTCCAATACTCCAAATAAGGACGTAGCCGTTAAGGTAGTTAAGTTTATAGCTGAAGATATGGCAAGAGAGGCCTATCTGGCAAACGCAGGAATGCCGGGATGGAACGTGCAAGTGGACGATTCAAATGTGTCTCCTATGGTCAAACAAATGGTTAATATGACTAAGGATTCTACAGCGTGGGTTCTCTGGTGGGATGTATTTCTAGAAGCTGCCGATGCAGATATACATAAGAATCTCGTTGTTGAATTAATTGCCGGTCAGATATCGCCCGAAGATTTTGCAAAAGAAATGCAAAAATTAAATGAAAAGTAAAAGCCTTTCAGCATTTTATATGGGGAATGAGAACTCTTTATATATTCTCATTCCCTTTTGATATAGTCCGTAGTTTTGCCAGCGGGAATTATTACTGTGATAGCAACTGTCAGTGCATCTTTGAAAATGTTAATAAACCTCTGCTTGTCCATTATTTTTACCCATCTTCCTCTCTTTACACACAGAGAAACAATAGAAAAAATAACATTCATAGGATAATACATTTGGTTGATTTGTATGTGATAATTTAAATAGATTCCGCTTCTAACCTGTACATCATCCTACAGAGCATCCAGCAAGGAAGCAGACTCATTTAAAAACTCTTTAATAGAAGCGGCAGGTATAGGTTCGCTGTAGTAGAATCCCTGTCCCCAATTACAGCCTTTTTCCGCAAGGATTTTAGCCTGTTCTTCATCTTCTATCCCTTCAGCAATTATTGAATAACTGCGTTGACAGGCAAAATCAATAATCAACTTGATTAAATCTATTGAATTTTTATCATTTTTCAGCTCGAAAGTAAATGAAGGATCAATTTTTAAAATATCAAATTTAAGATTTTTTAATAAACTAATTGAAGAATAACCTGTTCCAAAATCATCTATAGCCACCTTAACATTAAATGACTTTAGATCATTAATTATGCGATCTGTCTTTTCTATATCCTGCATTATACTCTCTGTTATTTCCAAAATCAGGCATTGAGGATCCAGCTTTGTTTTATCAAGCACCTCAGATACTATTGACGAAAGATCTGAGTGAAGTATCTGATAAGCAGAAACATTTACTGCAACAGGTATGAAATCAACTCCCATGTCCTGCCAGGATTTGTTTTGACTGCATGCAGTTTCCAGCACCCATTTCCCGATGGGAACAATAAGGCCAGTCTCTTCTGCAAGGGGTATAAACTCAGCAGGATAAACCAGTCCATATTCAGGATGATGCCAACGAATCAGTGCCTCAAGACCTACAATTCTGCCTGAATTCAAATCAATCTGAGGTTGATAGTAAAGAGCAAACTCGTTATTTTCCAAAGCTTTTCTAAGCCCGTTTTCCAGCTCCATTTTCCTCAAAAGCTCTTTATTAAAGCTCTCATGATAAAACTGATAGTTATTTCTTCCAATGTCCTTTACAACATACATTGCCATATCAGCATTCTTTATCAAGGTTTCGGCATTGCTACCATCCTCAGGGAACAAGCTGATCCCTATGCTGATAGTAGAAAATGTTCTCTGTTCATTTATGATAAACGGATGTCTGAAAGCCTTGGTTATGTTTTTAGCAGTATCTGCACATTTCCTGGTATCTGTATCAGGTAGTAATATTACAAACTCATCGCCTCCGTATCTGAATACTATATCATTTTCTCCAGTGCAGTTTTTCAGCCTTTGTGCAGCTTCTTTAAGAACCATATCTCCAAAACTGTGCCCAAGTGAATCATTAATAATCTTAAATCTGTCAAGGTCTACAAGCATAACTCCCATCATTGTATTTTTGGTTTCAGCAGCATCATAACAGGAAATAGCCTTGTCGATATAATCATTTAACATATACCTGTTTGGTAATCCTGTTAACGAGTCGTGATAAGCAATAAACTTAATCTGCTCTTCAGTTTTCTTAATATGTGATATATCCAGAAGTGTGACAATAATTGTCGGACTTCCGTCATAAATTGTCTCCGCTGCATGTGCTTCAACAAATATAACACTTTTATCCCTTTTAAGTATTCTAAACTGCATCCTTGCGTCAGTACTCATTCTATTCTGGTTATACTGTCCAACCACGTATCTGTCTTCCGGGTGTACTATATCAAAAACAGTCATATTGTAAAGTTCCTCTTTTGAGTAATCTAAAAGCTCTTCAAGATAGGGGTTAACATATATGAACTTATCGGTGTACAGAAATACTCCGACTAGAGTACTTTCTATAAGGCCTCGGTATCTGGACTCCGCTTCAACAAGTTTTTTTTCAGCTTTTTTCCTGTCAGTTATATCTCTAAATAAGCACATAAATACTGGTTTACTAAAATATTCAACTTCAATAGTGTCTACCTCAACCTCAATAGTTCTTCCATCCAGTAATACAAGGCTTTTTTCAACAAAATCAATTTTTTCGCTGATAAAATTTTTCCCCAAGCCTAATTTAGCATCATTGCCACAATCACTTTGAATCAATTTAACAAGTTGTTTTCCGATAATATTATCTTCACTTGATAATTTCATCATATCGTGAAAGACTGGATTTGCATACAGAACTATCCCTTCCCTATGTATAACAATTCCGATGGGAGCCATTTCAACTAGTTTCCTGTAATTCTCTTCTTTTGCTTCAATTTCCTTTTGTGCATATAATTTATATTTCATATTTACAAAAGCAAAGGTAAAAAAAAGAACTATAAAAAGAGCAATATTCCCTCTATTCAGTAAAGTCTCTTCAGCTTTAAAAAGTACTACCATCGTTAGCGTTCCCATTGTAAATATGTAAATCAACAGGTGAGAAATCTTTTTTAGAACTAACACAGCTGCAAAAAACATGAGAAGCATGAGAAGGACAGGCCTTTCACTGAATTTGTCTATATGTGCCGAATATAACACTATCAATGTTGCCGAATAGAAAAGAGCATTAACGAATACATAAGCACTTTTTCGGACAAACGTATTCTTATATGACAATATATATATACTCATAAAAAGTGTAAAAAACATACCTCCATAAAAAAAGGAGTATGAATTCAGCAAAAGTTCCGAGCCCGAATACAGATATCTCCAGATAATCGATATAGTTGGAGATACCAGTGCTCCAAGCAAGCATATGATTCGAAGCAGTTTGATTTCCCGCTTACTATTATGTTCTAAGGTGTGCATCTCTATACTCATGAAAAAAATCCCCAGGTAAAAATATTAATACTATATTAAACGCGACCTTACAGATACATACTGCAGCGGAAACTGCAAGCAACGTATCAGGTTCTCTATTTTATATCTCATGCTAAGAATATTCTGTAATAAATCTAATTATTCTAGCACTGGTTAACAAAATAAAATTCTAGAATTTAATTTTGTTAACCAGCAAAAAACATAGGATGTGCATTTTGCATAATTCATTTGTAGAAATGAATTATGTTCAAAAGCACTAGCGTGTATATTATAACATAATCTTTAAAGGCTATCTAGATTTTGTGGAATATTTTCCTTCATAAACTATTTTTATATTTGCAATAAGATAAAGCCATAAAAACATAAATACGGAAGTAGATGTTTACTACAGTAAGAAAATTTAATTTTCCAAATAATAAAATTCCTGTGTCAAAAAATATTCCTGTAATGTTATAATAAAAGACACGCACTTAGCTTCAAATTTTCCAAAAAATGTACCAAAGTAATACTAATTTTGTTTTACAAAGGAGATAAAATAATATGGCTTTAATAATAGTATTGCAATTACTTCTGTTTGCAGGAGGTGCTGTTTTCCACGAGTATTATAAACCCTTTGACCTTGCTGCAAGTTTTTTATTTTTGGCTACTTCTTTTGTTTTATGGAGAAAAAGCAAGTATATTTATAATAAATATGCCTTTATTGCAATGATTTTTTGCTTTGTCGGTGATCTGGCAATGGCTTCAATTATCAAACTTCCTGACAATTTTATAGGTGGTATCATTTCATTTTCTGTAGCCCATATATTGTTCTTAACAGGTTTTAACAAAACAGCAAAATTCAACGGCTTAGGTTTATTAACACCAAAGCTGTTATTTGGATTGATTATATATCCTACATTAATGACCTTAACCTGGTGGTTTTTTATATATAACCCGCAAAAAGTTGTATTATCTTTTGGTGCTCTGATATATGGCCTGTTGATATGTTTAACGGCTGCCTTAGCACTAAATTTATATTTAACCCTTGGAAAAAGTTATTTATTAGCAGCAATTGGAAGTGTATTTTTTATTATTTCCGATTGCATAATTGGAATGACAAGTATTAAGGGTTCTATTATACCACAATCAATAACTTTAGTATGGTTTACATATATAATTTCATTGATAGGAATCATTTATAGCAATTCCATCATAAAAACCAAAATGGGCATCAAACTTGATAACGGCAACAATACAGGATCTTACATTAATAGAAGGTCTGTCAGTAAAGAAATTCGTATCGCAGCGGAAACAGCAGATAAATCAGTTAATTCCGCTGCGATAAACAAATAAATTTTATTTAAGTCCCAAACCTTTTCTTTTGCTTACAATGTGTGCTTCAATATTAGCAGCAACTTCAACTGGATCATCTCCAAGGGCAACCTTGCCGCCAGTCAACTCTTCGACACCTTCAGTCAGAAGTTTCACAAGGTTTGGAGCCCCTGCAACAAATGGTGTTGGTGAAAGGTGTGTGTATGCACCGTATGCCACTGCAAATATTCCGTCAATTGTCGCTTTCTGCTCCATCCATTCCGGTGCCGTCACCGCAATTGGAAGCTGTGGGATATCTACATCAAGATGGTCTGCAAGTGCAGTCACCAACATGGATATTCTCCCTGTATCTGTGCAAGTCCCAAAACTCAGTACAGGAGGAATTTTAAGAAGTCCGCATACAGCTTTAAGCCCTTCCCCTGCCAAATCTGCAGCCTCCAGACTGCAAAGTCCAGCAACTTCAAGTCCATGATTTCCACAGCCTGCAGCAACTACTAAAATATCACGTTTTATCAATTCTTTTGTGAGATTAACTGTATTCCAATCGTGCGGACCATTTCTCAATGTTGCACAGTTTGCCAGTGCTACTACACCTTTAATTTTCCCCTCTGCAATTACATTAACCAATGGATCGAGCTTATTTCCGAGAGCACCCAATACCGCCTCTGTAGAAAATCCTGCAATAGCCTTTTGTATACGTTTTGGTATATGGGTTCTTATTTTGTTATGCCTTTTGGGGAAATTTTCAATTGCCATATTAATTAACTGTTCAGACACTTCATCAGCCTTTGCAGGATTGTAAGGTATCATTTCCTGAATTCTCGGCACCCCGATTATTGTACTTATTGCAACCAGTGACACCTGATATTTTTCTGCATAACTATCAATTGCAGGAGGAGAACAGTTCTCTTCCATTGCCAGAACATCAACTGCTCCTGTTGCCAGCATAGGCTCAATAGCCAGCCAATTTCCCATAAGTCCTGCAAATACATCATCTATAGGATATCTTTGTAGAAGTTCCTGACCTGTTTCAATAGAGCCAATAACTCTTATACCTTTAGCTCCAACTGCTCTCCCTTTATCCTGGTACTTTGCATTATGGAGTTTTTCAATTGTTAATGCACCAATCCAAGGCTGATGTCCGTTAAATACTATATTTATATAATCAGGGTCAAATATTCCCAGATCTGTGTTTACTTCATGAGGCATTGGTGTACCAAATATGATATCCTGAACCATTTCAAGCCCGATTTGTGAATTATATATAGTTGCCAAACCTAAACGCAAAGCTTTTATTGCAAGCGATGCATAATCTCCGTCAACGTTAGTCAGACAACTGGCAACACAGTTCTGTTCTTCATGAACCGTACCTGCCGGATAGATATGAAGCTTCTTCCACACTTCCTTTCTCTTCTTAGGTGCAAAAGCTTCAACCATTAAATTCTTATCTTCTACCCCTATGTGCTGCTGTGCTTCAAGCAAGTCTGCAAGCTGAACTGCCATCTTATTTATATCCTGTTTAGAATCAATTCCAAGCTTTTCACACATCCACTTGAGTTTATTCTCATCTTTTATTTTGAAGGGAGATTTTCCTTCACCGATAGCCTTCAATGTTCTAAATGCTTCATATGCATGATGACTATAAGTTCCAGCTCCTAGTGTATTCTGTATTAATAGCTTTCTCATGGCATTTGCATCCGGCCCGATACCACATACACCTTTATCAATTCCCTTATCCGGAACCCATCTGCATGGCCCATGTGAGCAAAGCTGGCAGCTTAACCCCTCAAGACAGAATTTACAGCGTATTTTCTCCTGCTGCACGTAGCGGTCAAATACGTTGGTCATTCCGTCTTCTCTTATAACCTTTAACATTTCTTCAACCGAATCGTGATAACTAGCACGTCCCTGCGTTTTTTCAAGTATTGTCTCAGCCATATCTTATCCTTTCTTTGTTACTTTTTATATGAAAGTATACCCAAAGGCTGTGAAATTATGTTTAGAAAAATGTCGGCTTCGCCGATTTAAAGCTAGAGTATTCCTTTGCAGCCTTTAGGTAGCCTTTTTGATGCCAGAAAGAAATGCAATTTCTTAGGCATAAAAAAATACTCCTTTCTTAGTAAACAGTTTTTTTCTCTGTTTACTAAGAAAGAAGCACTAATTTTAAAGCTATAGTCTTTTTTAAGGACAATATCCCACTACCAAACACTATTTATAAATAGCTAAATTCTCCATACCGATTTGATCAAAGCCAATATTAACAAATGTTCCATACTTTTCTTTAGGCAACTTATCAAAACTAATACTTACATCCCCCTCGGAGAAATTAAATTTTTCCTCTGACAGGGCTGTAATATCCTCTTTACTAATTCTTGAACCGTCCATTAACTGATGGTATTCTGAATCAACTACTATCTCGGCGATCTTAGCTTTATAATCAAACTTTTCTACAAAAAGATCTTTTAACTTCATTGGTTTATTTTTATTTAAGTCAAAATTTACAACTCTCCATGTACTGATATTCATACTATCTTCTTCGGCCCAATCATGAGCAACAGCACTTATATATCCGCCAGCGTTCATTGAAAGATAAACATAATGGCCAATTCCATAGTTAGCATTAGAATAAACATTTTGCTGAGCCTTGGCTCGTTCCACCAACCCTGATGAATCCAGATTGTATTTGGTTAAGTCATCTAACAGGACCTTTACTTCCCCGTTATTGACATTTTTAAACTCTCCCTCACGTATAACCACTTGATAATTTTTGCCAAAGTCTTCAATAGTTTTTGTTTCTTTATACTCTATCCTGTTTGGCAAAAGTTGTTTTAATGGCTCCTTTTCAAAAAGGTTTACTTCCTCATTGTAATACTTATCGAATATTACCAATATATCTTCAAAAACATATAAAGGAATTTCTATTATCGTCGTATTAAAGGCATTAACGAATTCATCATTCTTTTCATCAATTATTATCCGAAGACTGTTAGTATTAAAAGAGAAGTTCTGACCTTCCCGAATTCCCTGAAAAGGCTTTTTCATAAGTTCAGCCTCCGGGTCATCAAAGTTATTTTCAATTATGTACATAACTACTGCATCATTAATCAGTTCTTCATAATTACTGTTCTTAACAAAAAGATCTTCGAGTTTCAGTTTATTTCCGGTATTTAAGTCATAGCCCTGCGATATAAACTTGCTTTTATAAACGGAATCGCCACCTGAATTTGCGGACAAATGAAAATTGTAATCTATAAAGATTACATTATTACAATTATAAGATATGTAAGCATTACCTTGCCTTGTATCTATTGTAAACATTTTCTCTGGTTCTTTTGTTAAGGACTGTTCTAGCCCTTGCATTTCTGAATTAAAAGTCTCTAGTATTTCATTATTCAGCCTTTTCTCTATATCCTTATTTTTAATTCCACTTATAATAGGATAATTCTTATAGTAGTATGCATTTGCCCCTTCTTTATATTCATCATTATTGTCTACTATATTCAAACCATTCGTATAAACAAATTTCCTTTCACTCAAAGGAATTGTGATAAAACTCTCTGTATCCGTCTGTTTTACAGTAATTTCATCAGTTTTTGACGGTTTAGCGGTTTCAGTACTTTTTTTGTTTTCTGTTTGGCATGCCGCAGCTGATACAAAAAATATGAAACAAATACATATTACTGCAACTTTTTTTATCATAATGCCTCCTACTTCAACTTTACATAGCCGCTGTCCTCAGCAAGTTCCTGACCTTCTTCGGACAATAACCAATTCAAGAGTTTTCTTGCACTTGAGCTGACAGGTTCATCTTTCTTCAATACTGCATAATAGGCACTTGTAAAAGGATAAGCACCGCTGCTTATATTCTCGTTGTTTGGTTCTATTCCATCCACCTTTACGAATTTGATTGTATTCTTGCTGTACATCGAGTTGGCATAATAGTACACAGAATAGCCGATAGCCCTGTCCGAATTATCGTAAGAAGCTATAACCTCAACAAGTCCGGACATTTCTTCTGGCTTCATTTCCGTTGGAGCCTCTGCCATTTTTAATCCCTTCATGACCTGATTCTCCATAATTGTCTGACTGCCTGAATTCGTAGGTCTTTGATATGCCATAATTTCCTTGTCCGGTCCATTTAACTCTGTCCAATTTTCTATTTTCCCCTGATAAATATCCTGAATCTGCTTCACAGAAATAATATCAACAGGATTTTCTTTATTTAGAAGAAAAACAAAGGCCTCTTTAACTACAGGTACAACTTCAAGTTCAATTCCCTTTTCTTTTGCCAATTGCAACTCTTCCTCGGAAGGTTCAGTAACAAAAATGATGTCTGCATTCCCGTCTAAAAGATTTACATACGCGTTATGAGTTGTATTATGTTTTATAAATCCTTTAGCTTCCTCTTCTGTCAAAGATAATAATTTTGATGCCATGTTTTCCGACAGTGGTATTGTCGCTGTAGATCCATCAACCCTAGGATATGTTTCTTTGGTAAACTCCGAATTTATTTTTGTGTCTGGTGTTGTCATGTTCTCCGATGTCATTGTGGTTTCTGGTAACACTGTGCTTTCCGGTGTTTTTGTGTTCGGGCTGTCTTGGGTACATGAAGTCAGAAGTATCATAGCCAATACTCCGACAATCAATCTGTTTGTTAAAATTGCTTTCCTGAAATATTTCATATTCATCATTATTAGTCCCCCTGATCATATTGTTAATATTGTCAAATTCTCAAAAACTAAAGATACCCAAATGAAAATTCAGATATCTTCGCTAGTGCTTTTGAACATAATTCATTTCTAGTCTTTGAGAATGTAAAAACGCACACCCTAAAACCTCTTTCTTATTAACCCAAAATATAACGATAAAGCTACACCCATTTTATATCATACTTCCAACAATGTCAATTAACGTAAATATTAAAATCACTCATTAATTACACTCGGGACAAATTCTTTGAGTCCAATCAGGATTAAAGTTATCTCCTGTATTGGTTACTTTAACTTGCTGATCGGTGAATAGATTAAGAATGTAAATATTTCTCGGTTTAGTAGGTACAAGAGCACTAGTGCCAGCATTTTCAGATAATGTAAACATGATTAATTCAGTCTCAGGACTCCATCGGGTATCAGGATAGAACCCCCTCCCATAGCTTTTCAAGACAGCACCTTGAGGAGATGCAATTTTTATCTCAGCGTATCCGTTTTGATTAACCAAGGTACTATATACAAGTTTGGTTGAGTCCGGTGACCAGCCTCCCAGAAGGCTTATATTATAGACACTTCCATTTGAGCCAAATTCTGTTCCCGGCAATGTTACCAAGCTTTTCGAACTTATATCATAAATGCTGATCCATGCAAAAACGTAATCCGGCCTGCCTATAAAAGCGCTGATAGCTATATAACGCCCATTCGGAGATATTCTTACACTATCGGCAGGGATGATTGGATCGAGATATGCCTTAAAGTTTTGGCCTGTAACATCAACTGATCCCATTATTTCGTATGGTAATGCCTCGTCAAAGGTCCATCCAAATAGTGTTTTATCATCCGGAAACCATACGGGACTAAATAATTTGTCACTGACTTTTTGTGTCCTTCCGTCAAGGGTCGTTATAAACGTACCTTCATCATTGGAATATGCTATCTTGTTACCTTTATTTGACCATGAAAATCTGTCAGCACTTTTTGCAATCTTTGTCCCCTGTCGTTCACAAGGTTTGAGAATGTATAATGAGTTATTTCCAGCACTTTTAACCAGAAAGGCAATATACTGTCCATCAGGTGACCATTTTGGTTCAGGTTGGTCAGATAATAGCAAGGATACAGGTGATTTACCGGTTATCTGTTTTTGTGTTTCACCAGAAGGAGAGCCTAACCAAAGTTCAGTCTTTCCCGACCGGTTTGAAGCAAATACCAAGCACCCTTGTAATTTTAACGGCGGAAGAAGGGGTACTAATATTTTCTGGCCAATAAAAATAAGGCTGGAACTGGCTATCTCAGGGTTTAATTTCATAAGTGCTGAAACTGTGGTTCTGAATTTTTGAGCAATGGAATACAGTGTATCACCTGACATGACCATATGTAATGAAAGCCCTGGAGATGGAGCAGGTGAAGGTATGACGATTTGCATTCCCGGTAGAATACGGTCAGGATTTGTTATCTGAGTATTGGCATCCAACAATAACCGTAACGGAATTCCGATCCTGAGGGCAATTGCAGCTAAAGTTTCGCCCTGTTTTATAATGTATAAAGCCGGCAGAGGAATATATATAATCTGACCAACAAATAAATAGGATGTATTAGTGATCTGAGGATTTGCTCCAATAAGTCTGTATAAATTCACCCCAAACCTTTGGGCTATTAAAAATAATGTATCTCCCCTTTGAACTATATACTGCAACATAACTTATCCCCCTTAAAAAATATTTTTTTCGACAGTCATGATTTCATTCTATGTGTTTTATGATATGGTTGTGAGTTTTAGGTATAACGTATATTTTTATTCTTAATTAGCAAATACTAACCTAGTGCTTTTGAACACAATTCATTTTTAGTTTTCTATAATGTTAAAGATACACTTTATCTGTTTGTGCTTCGTAACAGAATTAGCTTATACGAAGCATCATACAACACTAAAACTAAAGTCAGGAGGTTTTATATGCAAAATCTTTCAACCAAAGAAGTAAACTACATTAAAGATTTATTATCATGGGAGTTGCTCACTACTAAAAAGTGCTTCCATTATGCCAACCAGGAAACAAATCCCGAGCACAAAAAAGTATTTGCTGGTCTGGCTAGCATGCATCAGCAAAATTACTTAGGGCTGCTAGGTTATGTGGATCAAATTATCAGCAGACAGGGAGGTCAGGTACAATAATGGATACTCAATTAACAGTAACCTCAAAAACAGGAGTACAAAAGATTGGTAAAACCGTATCTTCGGAACTCCCCAAGGTAAAGGACGCAAACTTGAACATCAGGGATAAATTCAATGACATACTGTTTTACGAGAAACACAACCTTGTAAGCTACCAGACGGCTGTTAATGAAATAATCAATGATGACCTCAGAGAGTTAGTTATAAATAACCGCAACAACATCCAGGGTGCACACACAAGCCTATTTAACGAGTTGTTCAACCTTGGTGAATATCAGGCTGATGTTGCCTCAAAGCAGCAAATAAGTGATATCTCTGACGTATTTACCGGCTACAAAACACAGCTTCCACCAACTCAACAGCAGTAAGGTATGACTGGACGCAAGCTTTCTTATAGCCTAAGCTGTGGAAAAACACAGCACTAAGGTTTTTGGTAAAATTAATGAAGAGAAGGTAAAGTCCGATGTTAGTTATTTGATATTTTTACACTATTTTCTTTAAATATAAATAAAGCCCGGATTACCGGGCTTTATTTATATTTATCTCCATATCCGATCGGTACAAAATATTATATTCTTTCCCTCTCTTCAAAATGGGTATGGAGAAGTTCATGTGCATATTCTCCGAAGGGCTCTCCAAGATAATTCTTATAAAGTTCCAGTATTTCTTTATTCTCGTGGGACTTTCTAACCTTTTTCCCTTTATCCTCTTCATATATTGCTTCTATTCGCCTTTTAATAATCTCATTGTTGCCATGGTGATAGGGTTGTCCTCCTCCAGCTACACAACCTCCCGGACATGCCATGATTTCAATGGCATGATAATCAGCTTTTCCATCTCTTATATCTTCGAGAATTGTTCTTGCATTTCCAAGTCCACTGGCTATTCCTACCTTTAACTCCTTATCACCGATTTTTACGGTAGACCTTCGTACCCCTTCAAAGCCTCTAAGCTCGTAGAATTCCACCTTTTCAAGAGGTTCTCCTGTCATCCATTCATGTGCAGTCCGCATTACCGCTTCGAGCACTCCTCCTGCTGTACCAAATATTACAGAAGCTCCCGTTGTTTCTCCTAATGGTCGGTCAAATTCACTATCAGGAAGTTTGTCAAACTCTATTCCAGCTTCTCTTATCATAGCTCCTAATTCTCTGGTAGTAATAACTATGTCTACGTTATTATGCTCATCCTTTGTAAGCTCGGGTCGCTTCGCTTCTGCTTTTTTTGCAATGCATGGCATTACGGAAACTACTACGATATTATCAGGATCTATCCCGTTCTTCTCGGCATAGTATGTCTTTGCTATAGTTCCAAACATTATGTGGGGAGATTTACAGGTGGATGGAACGTGTATAAGTTCAGGGAACTGATGCTCAATGAATTTTACCCAAGCAGGACAGCAATTTGTAAGTATTGGAAGTGTTTTGTTGTTCTTTATCCTGTATATAAGTTCCGATGCTTCTTCCATTACCGTAAGGTCAGCACCAAAATCGGTGTCAAACACCCCGTCAAATCCCATACGCTTTAGAGCAGTTACCATTTTACCGGTTACTATTGTCCCTGCCTCCATACCGAAAAGTTCACCTAACGCTACACGTATAGCTGGAGCAGTTTGCACCATTACATGCTTATCGGGATCATGAAGTGCTTCCCACACCTTATCCGTGTGATATACCTCGGTAAGGGCAGCTGTAGGGCATACCTGAACACATTGGCCGCAATACGTACACGAGGATTCAACCATAGGTATATTGGCAAATGGACCTACAAAGGCATTAAAACCGCGTCCTATTCCTGATAATATGCCGCAGGTTTGGACTTCGTTACATGCCGTCTCACATCGTCGGCAATATATACACTTATTGGCATCCTTTACTATAGCATCACTGGAGATATCCTTAGGATAGCTCATTCTTTCGCCTTCCCATCGAATTTCTCTCACGTTCAGTTCTTCAGCTAAAGCTTGAAGCTCACATTCAAGGTTTTTAGGACATGTAAAACACTCATTGGGATGGTTGGACAACAGAAGTTCAACCGCCCCCCTTCTTGCTCTTATTGCACGTAGAGTATCAGTACGTATTGTCATACCATCTTGAACACTTGTTACGCAGGATGGAACTAATCTGTTGCGGTTATTCATGGCGTCAACCAATTCAACCATGCAAACTCTACAGGATGCTGTATTATTATACATTTGAAAGTCGTGCAGATCTAAATGGCATAGGGTAGGTATTTTTATTCCTGCTTCATGTGCTGCCTCAAGGATAGTTATTCCTTCCGGTACTTTTAGCTCCTGATCGTTTATTCTTACATTGATTATTTTTTTATTTCTGCTGTTTTCCTTACTATCTACCATTATTTCACCTCCTAGTCAGGATTTCATTCCGATCTTGTTCTTAGGAATATATCTGCCTTCTCCCCGCGGATGATCCACATCCTTTACATAAGCCAGATACTCGTTCCAAAAATGCTTCATTGTACTGATTACAGGGTTTGGAGCTGTCTGGCACAGCCCACACAAGGAGCTGTCCTTTACTAGATATGCCAGCTGCTTCATTGCGTCAAGATCCGCCATTGTTGCTTTACCTTGCGTAATTTTATGAAGTAGTTCAAACAATCTCTTGGTTCCAATACGTCCAGGGTTGCATCTTCCACATGCCTCATCCATTGTAAACTCCAGGTAGAATTTTGCAATGTTGACCATGTTATCGTCTTCATCCATAACAATCATCCCACCGGAGCCCATCATTGAACCTACTGCCAACAAACTGTCATAATCAATAGGTGTATCCAATTCTTTTTCGGCCAGAACACCTCCGGAAGGTCCACCTGTTTGTACAGCCTTAAACCTTTTACCTCCAGGTATTCCCCCTCCGATTTCATATATTATTTCACGCAAGGTGATGCCCATTGGTACTTCAACCAGACCTACATTGTTTATTTTTCCTGCAAGTGCAAATACCTTTGTACCCTTACTCTTTTCGGTACCCATTGATGAAAACCATTGTGCACCCTTTGTAAGGATGACAGGAATATTGGCAAAAGTCTCCACATTATTTACACAGGTAGGGTGTCCCCAGTAACCTTCTTGTGCAGGATAGGGAGGTTTATAATTGGGTTCACCGCGTTTACCTTCACAGGAATTGATAAGTGCCGTTTCTTCACCACATACAAAAGCACCGGCCCCATACTTTAATGTCACATCAAAACAAAAATCAGTACCCAATATGTTCTTACCCAATAGTCCAAGCTCTCTTGCCTGATTTATTGCTGAATTCAATCTAGACACTGCAAGGGGGTATTCAGCCCGGATATAGACTATTCCCTTGTCTGCTCCTATAGCATAGGCACCTATAGCCATTGCTTCAATTACACTGTGGGGGTCTCCTTCAAGGATACTTCTGTCCATGAAAGCACCCGGATCTCCTTCATCGGCATTACATATAATAAACTTTTCTTTACTCTCCTGTTTCTTGGTAATCTCCCATTTGAGCCCGGTAGGGAACCCACCGCCCCCTCTCCCACGCAATCCTGATTTTTTGACTATATCTATAACCTCATCCCTTGACATTTGTGTCAAAACCTTGCCCATTGCTTCATAAGCCCCCACAGCAATTGCTTCATGTATCTCCTCAGGGTTTATAACACCACAATTTCTGAGTGCTACACGAACCTGCTTTTTATAGAAAGACATTTCTTCATGAGCATGAACCCTTGCTTTTGTCAGTGGGTCTTCAAAAAGGAGTCGCTCTACTATATTGCCCTTGGCAACATGCTCATCCACTATATCCTTGGCATCCTTCGGACCAACACGTACATAAAATACATTGTCAGGCTCTATTTTTACAATGGGTCCCTGCTCGCAAAAGCCAAAACAACCTGTCCGGACTATTTTTACTTCGTCAGCATATCCACGGGCTTTAAGGATAAGCTCAAGATTTTTTATAACCTTATCACTGTCACTTGACAAACAACCTGTTCCGCCGCAGACCAAGATATTCATACGGGTTCCATGTGCACTACGGTGCTCCCTTAATGCCAGCATATCCGAGTATTGTTGCCTGACCTGATTCAGATCATTTAAGGACTTTATCAACATTTTTTGCCTCCTTTTCTCGATATTCATTTATTATGGTGTCTACATCCTCTTCCTTAACTCTGCCATACACCTTGCCATCAACCATTACAACAGGCGCAAGACCACATGCACCAACACAACGTACATCTTTTATTGTAAACAAACTATCCTCCGTAGTCTCATTAGACTCAATTCCAAGCCGCTCCTTGAATTTTCCCAGAATTTTGTCGGCTCCCCGGACAAAACAAGCTGTCCCCATACAAACACTTATTGTATGTTTACCGGATGGCTTAGTCGTAAAGTAAGAATAAAAACTTACTACGCCATACACCTCTGCACCTGGTATTCCAAGCTTTCTTGCTACAAAAAGCTGCACATCCCTTGGAAGGTATTTAAATATCTCCTGTGCCTTGTGAAGGATTTCAATTAGAGCTCCTTTGGTTGTCTTCATACTATCAATATAAGCCCCAAGTTCCTCGTACATTTCCTTGGGAAACTCTTGTCCAGCCAGTTTCATAACATCTATTTCCTGAGGTTTTGTCAAAATTATCACCACTTTTCAAATTAATAACATGTATATAATAATTCCACAAAACATAATATTTGTTGCATTCTCTTTAGAACCATAACTTTCCAGCAAAATCCAACCGGCAAGATATCGCCATTCTTTAGCATCAAATCACCATCAAATGTCCCACTGTCGCCGGGAATGAAGTTTGAATCAGGTATTTATTAAGCTATAGACTTTTAATATAAAAGTTTGCTAAAGAAACAAACTCTTTGAGAAGTAGAGTATAACTTCTGGGTTAATTGTTTGCTAAACCGAAAATATTATAAGTAACTCAGGAAATTTAGCAATTTAGCATCATTTCACTGAGTAAAAAAAATTATCGGAGAGAACTGATATGGTAAACGGTTTACTAAAGATATCATCCAGGTTAACCACAATATCCTATGAAGTGACACATGATATATTACTCCTTCAATTTGTGTTACAGGCAAAGGGGTACTCCCCTTTAGAATCCCGAAAGTAGGAAATTATAAAAACAGATTTTATATAATTTTCTACTTTCGGACTAAATTTTTTTTAGAATGAACATTAAAAAAGACACTTCTTTCGAATACTGTCATAAAAAGAAATCCTTTTTACACTTTAAATGAACTTGGTTTCTGCAACAGGCATTATTAATAAATAGAACTTAATTATAAAGAGTATCGGGAGATTATGTAATCTGAAGCATATTTTTTGCCTTCGATGTAAAAATAACACCTTCAAATCTTTAATTTTCTTGCTAAGTTACTCCTCAGCTTTGTTCTATTATGTTAACAGACACCAACTACTTTATAAACACTATTACTTGGTATGCTAATTTATTAATAATATAATTTTAGTGTTCAATACAATTTTTATGGTGAAGGAGGAGATAACAAAGTAAAGTACCAATAGTTTTGTAAACCGGCACTATAGATAACGTGCACAAAAGTCAAACTCATATAGCATCCAAACATTATCTAATTTAGATGAAAAACGTCCTTTAATTTTAGTTTTAGAGTTTTTCATCTATAATAAACTGGTGCTGGAGTTTGAAACTCCAAATTCAAATAATCTAAATAAGGTGGTGATTACACTTTTGATTTGATTTATCAATCATCCTGACCCAGTTTTTCAGTTATACAATGACGACAGAGGCAGAAGTGTTAAGTAGTTAATCTATAAAAATTTTATTGGGAGGTTATTTTTTTATGAGCACAAAAAATATCAAAAGTATTAAAATACTTTTTTTGCTAATTGCTTTTGTAAGTGTCTCTTTATTAACACCGTATCTTACTGTAAATGGTGCATCAAGTGTACCTTACAAATGGGATAATGTTAAAATCGGCGGTGGAGGCGGATATGTTTGCGGTATTATTTATAATACGAGTGAAGAGGGCCTTGTATATGCTCGTACCGACATGGGAGGTGCATATATAAGAAATAAGCAAACATTAGAGTGGGAACCTATTACCGACTGGGTATCACCCGATGAATGGAATCTGCTTGGATGTGAAAGTCTAGCCACTGACCCGGTTGATACAAACAGAGTTTATATTGCAGCTGGTACATATACAAATAGCTGGACATCAATGAATGGATATATTATACGTTCAGACGACTATGGTAAAACATGGGAAAGATCAGAGTTACCTTTCAAGTTTGGTGGAAATATGCCAGGACGTTCAGTTGGTGAACGTTTGATGATAGACCCTAACAGTAACAATATATTATACTTTGCAGCAAGAAGCGGTAATGGCTTGTGGAGAAGTACGGACTATGGTAAAACATGGGCAAAGGTCAGCAGCTTCCCAAATGTAGGGAACTATGTTGAAGATCCTAGTTTTGAGTATACAGCCGATAATTTGGGATTGTGTTTTGTAACTTTTGATTCAGATAAGGGTACTAAAGGTACGCCAACTAAGGATATATATGTTGGAGTTGCAGATAAAAAGAATCCTCTATATGTTAGTCATGATGCAGGTAAAACATGGGCACCAGTTGCAGGCCAGCCTACAGAAAGTACATTTGTTCAGCATAACAGCGAGGCATTGAAAATTGGTATACCTCAGCATGGAGTTATTAGCGGTAACGGAATTTTATATGTTACGTACGGCGACAGAGGAGGTCCTTATCAGTGTGATGACGGTGCTGTCTATAAGTATGATACCAATACGGGTATCTGGACAGATATAACTCCCCCTTCCGGCTACAACTGGGATGGTTCTCCAAAGTTTGAAAACTATTATGGATTTGCAGGTTTAAGTGTTGATGCACAAAATCCGGATACGCTTATAATCACATCTTTCCAGTCATGGTGGCCGGATAACTATATTTTCCGTTCAACAGATGCCGGAAAAACATGGGATCCAATCTGGAAATTTGGCGATTCATGGCCATCAAGAGATATGAAATACACGATGGACATTTCAAAAGCTCCATGGCTTTCATGGGGTAAGAAGATAAACGCTGCAAGTGGCGGATTGGTAACCGGTAACGATATAGTTGACAATCCTACTCCAAAAATCGGTTGGATGATGGGTGATATTGAAATTAATCCTTTTGATTCCGATGAAATGATGTATGGTACCGGAGCTACTATTTATGGTTCAAAAAACTTAACTGATTGGGATAAAGGTAAATATGTAAACATCGAAGTTATGGGAATGGGAGTTGAACAGACCGCCGTACTAAGTCTGATATGCCCACCGGTTAATGGCGTGGAACTAATAAGTGGTGTTGGTGATATTTGCGGATTCGTACACAAAGATTTGCAGGTAGGTCCTGACAGCATGATGGCAAATCCTATATTTACAAATACTACAGGTTTGGACTATGCAGAACTTAATCCAAAAATTATTGTAAGAGTAGGTGCCACTAATAAGGAACAGTATGAAATGATTAAAAAGAGTGTTGCCATTTCAAAAGATGGTGGTACAACATGGTCTGAAGTTCAGCCAAATATAAGCTATACTTTCCCAGCAAAAAATGAAGATGACATTGTACAAGGTGGTACTGTTGCAGTTGCTGCCGATGGTTCAACATTTGTCTGGTCAACAAGCACAAGTCAGGGCGTTGTATGTTATTTAAACGGTGGTTGGAAAGCTGTCGATACACTTCCGGCAGGTGCAAATATCTGTTCAGACAGAGTTAATCCCAAGGTATTCTATGCATATGCAGAAAACACTTTCTACATGAGTGAAGACGGTGGTCAGACCTTCAAAACAGTGAAAACAGATCTGGAGTCCGAATCTTCTAAAATCAAAGCGGTTCCTGGCAAGGAAGGTCATGTGTGGATACCCGGTTCTACAACAGGTCTTTCATACACAACTGACGGCGGTAAAACAATAACCAAAGTCGATGGCATTACAAGATGCGACGTGGTTGGATTCGGTAAAGCAAAAGCAGGATCAGATTACCTCGCTATCTATATCTGCGGTGAAACAGATGATCTATATGCTGTCTACCGTTCTGATGATATGGCAAAAAACTGGGTAAGAGTAAATGACGATCAGCACCAATACGGTTCTATAAACTACTCAATTACAGGAGATTTAAGAGTCTATGGTCGTGTTTTTGTAGCAACTAACGGTAGAGGTATTGTATACGGAGAACCTACCTCAGGCTCTGTAATAACTCCTACACCTACAAAAACAAAAACTCCTACACCTACACCTACAAGTGTTTCAAAAAAAGGTGATCTTAATATCGATGGAAATGTTAATTCTATCGACTTCGCATCATTTAGAATGCATTTGCTCGGTATAAGCAAACTTACTGGAGATCAATTAAAAAATGCTGATATAAATAGTGATGGTAATGTTAATTCTATCGATTTCGCATTGTTAAGAAGTTATTTATTAGGAATTAATAAAACCTTATAAATTAATTCTAAACTAAAATAGATCAAATTCGCTGTCTACAAAAAATCGATCAGATAAATTAAAGTAATAACCTCAAGAAGTTGGTATACTTGCCAACTTCTTGAGAACTATGTTGAAGTCTATGTGGATGCCACTTGAAGTATGGGTGAGCATCCACAACTTTGATATAAACAAAGTTAATCATCAAAAAACATAGGATGTACATTTTGCATAATTCATTTCTAGAAATGAATTATGCAAAAAAGCACTAGTTGTTTCGGCTAAAGCTATTCTTACGAGTTATGTAAAAAAAGCCTAAGGTTGAGTAAACTCAAAAAATATTAAATAGAAGATTGAGAGGAATGTATTATGCTAAAAAGGAAATTCATCAAGTCTTTTTTGTCAACCTTGCTAATCTCAACGATAATATCTGTTTCAAGTTCGGGTTTGGGCTTGTTTGCGGCTTCTGAACTCTCACCTGATTTCAAGCATCTAAACTACACACAACTTCTTACTGAAATGGGTACAGGTTGGAACCTTGGTAATACACTTGAAGCAAACATAAATGGAACTCCTACTGAAACAGGCTGGGGAAATCCAACTGTCACAAAAGATTTCATTTCAAAGATTAAAGCTGCGGGGTTTAATTCAATACGTATTCCTGTTTCTTACTTGAGTAAAATCGGAAGTGCTCCAAATTATACCGTTGATGCCACATGGCTTAACAGAATTAAGGAAGTTGTTGATTATGCTATAAGTCAGGATATGTATGTAATGATAAATATGCATGGTGACGGCTACAAAACAGTTATTGGGTCATGGCTTATAGTTGATGCTGAGAACCAGGAACCTATTAAAGAAAAATATGCAAAAGTATGGGAACAAGTTGCAAACAAATTTATAAATTACGACGAGCATTTGATTTTTGAATCAATGAATGAAGAATTTGATGGCGATTGGGATAATCCTGAACCCGAGCACTACGCAAACTTAAACGAATATAATCAAATTTTTGTAGATACAGTAAGAAAAACCGGAGGCAACAATAGTGCAAGATGGCTTTTGATTCCGGGTTGGAATACTAATATAGATCATACAACGGGTAATTATGGTTTTGTTATCCCCAGTGATACATACAGGTCAGCTTCAATACCAAGCTCAGAAAAAAGATTAGCTATATCGGTTCACTATTACTCTCCATGGGAATTCTGCGGAGCTGAAAACGGCTCAACAACCCAATGGGGGGAAACTGCTACTGACCCTGACAAATCCCTTTCATGGGGCCAGGAAGATTACATGGAGTCGCAGTTTCATGCTATGTACGAAAAATTTGTAAAACAAGGATATCCTTTTATTGTTGGAGAATATGGTTCAATCGATAAAACAAGGACTGATCCGTCCAACAATACCTATCGTCAAATTTTTGCAAAAACATTATGTTCAACAATAAAGAAATATGGTGGTGTACCAGTATACTGGGATAATGGGTTTAATGGTGACAATGGCTTTGCAATTATTGACAGAAAAACCGGTGCAGCTACTCAGCAAGGAATTATTGACGCTATAATCGAAGCCTTAGAAACAACTCCTGATTTTGACCCTGATGTTATACCAGTTCTTGTGACCCCAACTCCTTTACCTACCGGAAGTTTCACTGTAACTTATGACGTTGGTGGCAGCGGAACTATAAACGTAATTATTAAAAATAATCTTACCAATAAAAATATTAGCGGGTGGACAATGGAATTTACATTCCCCGGTAATCAGAAGATAACGAGTATGTGGGGAGGAACGTACACACAGAACGGTTCATACGTAGCTATTAAGAACGCAGACTACACAAGTACAATCCCCGCAAAAGGAGGAACCATATCGTTTGGTTTTAACGTCACTTATAGTGGAACAAACGATGCACCTGCAAATTTCATAATTAACGGATCTTCAACTTCAGAAAACGGAAATGTTTCTACGCCTACACCTGTACCAACACCTACCCCTTCTTCAAAAATTGTATATGGAGACGCTAATGGTGATGGTAGTTTTAATGCACTTGATTTTGCAGCTGTCAGAATGTACTTGCTCGGACTTGGTGAAGGATTTACATATAGTGAGTGGAAAACTGCAGCAGATGTTAGTGGAGATAAAAATGTAAATGCCATTGACTTTGCTTACATGAGAAGCAAACTTTTAGGATTAATCAAAAGGTTTCCTGTAGAACAATAAATCTTGCTGCAGATACACATCTCAGGTTAAGCGATATAATATTCATTTAAGTAAAATAAGGTCCTAAAATATAAGTGCATTTTAGCATTATGAAGACTACAAATCTATAATGCTAAAGTGCACTATTGTTAAAAGCCCTATGAAAATAGAATATCTGTGTCTTTATACATCTGATCGTACTCTAAAATATCAAACCCCAATTTCTTGTAAAACTCTACAGCACGTTCATTGCTTGATTCAACTTCCAGTCTTAATCTCACAATAGACGTATCCAATACTGACTTAAGATAACTAAAAAATTCTTTACCTATTCCCTGCGAACAATATTCATCCAGTATAAATAATTCATCAATCCAGAGTACAAGTCCCCCAGCTTCCTGAGAATAAGATTTTGCAGTAATTGCATAACCAACAGGTTTATCTTCAAATTCAAAAATATATCCTTCCAGATAGACATCCGACCTCATAATTTCATTAAATGCATCGATATGATTAATTCTAGGAATAGGTTGCAAAACTGCATCTGATTTATAAAACATTTCCGCCAATTTTATAAATTCCTTTTCATCTTTCTTTATCATTTTTCTTATCATAGCTTACCTTCCTCCTTATAAATAATTCAGCCTCAGCTATTTTAAAGACACCTGATAAAAAGAGCTCTTATATAATGTCAAACATATGTTTTTGGAACACACTTCAATTATACTATAAAAATAAGAAAAAAGACAATCACCTATGGGTGTATTTAATTATCGTGCATCATATTATTCCAAGAACTGAAGCTCCAAGTCTTAGAGAATGTAAACTCGCTACGGGTCGAATCAAACTCGCTTCGCGAAGAAAAGTGATTCGACTTTTCCTTCGCTTCGTTAACATTCTCTACAGCC
>JAEWSG010000099.1 GCA_023398495.1 Bacillota bacterium | reverse complement strand
TCGCTACATGTGTTATCGTTCTGAAGAAAAGCAAGTCTGACAATGCAACGCTCTTTATTGATGCATCGGCTGAATTTGTCAGGGGAGGTAATAAAAATAAATTATCAATTGCCAACAGAAATAAGATACTTCAAGCCTTCATTGAAAGAAAGGACATTGATTATTTCGCCAAGTTGATTGACAATAATAGAATTGCTGAGAATGATTACAATATTGCAGTAAGTAGTCACATTGAGCAAGAAGATACAAGGGAAGTTGTTGATATACAGAAATTGAATGCTGAAATAAAACAAATTGTTGCACGCCAGAATGAATTGAGAATGTCAATTGATTTAATAGTATCAGAGCTTAATGGTGATCTGTATAATATTACCAAAACAGAAATCAGTCATGGCTAAGCTTGATGTAAAAAGAACTGCAGTCACCATTATTAAAATTAATGAGGTCGATTATATTTCAATAACTGATATTGCACGGTATAAGAACAATGAACCTAATGCTGTAATAGGCAACTGGTTACGTAACCGTAATACAATTGAATATCTTGGCATATGGGAGACGTTATATAATCCCAATTTTAAACCCCTCGAATTCGAGGGGTTTAAAAAAGAAGCTGGATTAAATGCATTTACTCTTTCACCTCAAAAATGGATTGAATCAACTAATGCCATAGGTATGATCTCAAAAGCTGGAAGATATGGAGGCACATTTGCTCATAAAGATATAGCTTTCAAATTTGCATCTTGGGTATCGATTGAGTTTGAGTTATACTTTATTAAGGAATTTCAGCGACTTAAAGAAGAAGAGCAAAAGCAAATAGGCTGGTCAGCCAAGAGAGAGTTGGCAAAATTAAATTATCACATACATACTGATGCCATAAAACGAAATCTTGTACCAGCAAGATTAACAAAAGATCAAATAAATAAAGTTTATGCAAACGAAGCTGATGTTCTCAACGTTGCTCTTTTCGGTATTACTGCCAGGCAATGGCGGGATGAGAATTCTGAATTAAAGGGGAATATTCGTGATTATGCTACTATAAATGAGCTTATCTGCCTCTCCAATATGGAGAATCTTAATGCTGTATTTATTGATGAAAAAATAGAGCAGAAAGAACGGCTTATAAAACTTAACGAAATAGCAATTCAACAAATGAAGGTATTACAGGAAATAGAAAGTCGTAAATTATTGAGAGGAGATAAAAATGAATAAAATCGATTCTCTTATAGCTCACCATTGTCCTGATGGAGTTGAATATAGGGAGTTGGGTGAATTACTCAACTACGAGCAACCAACAAAATATATTGTAGAAAGCACAATCTATGATAATGCTTTCTCAATACCCGTTTTAACTGCTGGTCAATCATTTATACTTGGTTATACAAATGAGATTAAAGGTAGATATTCTGCAACCAAAAAAGAGCCAGTAATTATTTTCGATGACTTTACAACATCTTTTCATTGGGTTGATTTCGAATTTAAGGTTAAATCATCTGCAATGAAAATATTAACGGCGAAGAAAAATATTGAAATTGATTTTAGATTTGTCTTCTTTGCAATGTGTTGTATTAATTATCAGCCACAAGATCATGCTCGACAGTGGATTTCGGTATATTCAAAATTTAAAATTCCCATTCCTCCCCTCCCCATCCAACAAGAAATCGTAAACATCCTTGATAAATTCACTCAACTGGAGGCGGAACTGGAGGCAGAACTGGAGGCAAGAAAGGTGCAGTATGAGTATTATAAAAATGAAATAGTTCAAAATAAAGAGATTCTAAATTTTGAAAGATTAGGTGATTATATTTATTTTCCAAAAACTAGAATTAATGCTAATCTGCTTAATAAAGAGAATTATGTAGGTGTTGAGAATCTTATTAAGGACAAACAAGGTAAAGTAATGTCTAATTATGTGCCAACTAGTGGTGAATGGTTGGAATTCAAAAAAGATGACATCCTTATTGGTAACATTAGACCTTATCTTAAGAAAATATGGCTTGCTAGCTTGAGAGGTGGGACTAATGGTGATGTGGTTGTAATTCGTATAAGAGATGATAAAAAGGAATTTTTATCATTTAGATTTCTCTATTTCTTACTTTCTTCAGATGCTTTTTTCAATTATTACAACAATCTTTCCAAAGGAGGTAAAATGCCTAGAGGTGATAAAAATTCAATCTTTGAATATAAAATTCCAATGTATTCAATTCAAGAGCAAAATAATTATGCAGCTATGCTCGAGAAGTTTGAAATGCTAGTGAATAATATTTCATCAGGCCTCCCTGCTGAAATCACCGCCCGCAAAAAGCAATATGAGTATTACCGAAACAAGTTATTGACTTTTAAACCTCTGGTAAATGAATAATTATTCTCTTGTAGCTGAAAATCCTGAAAGTACCGTAGTTGCTGAATTTCAGTCAGCTCCCCGTAGGGAAATGAGTTTTCAGTCGGAGGCTGAGCTTGAGAAGGAATTTATTGGAATACTGGTTAGTCAGGCTTATGAGTATCTCACTATCACTAGTGAGGAGGATCTAAAAAGTAACCTTCGTGTGAAGCTTGAGATGCTCAATAATTACATTTTTTCGGATAACGAGTGGAAGCTGTTCTTTAACAACAAGATTGCCAACTTGAATATGGGCATTGTTGAAAAGACAACCATAATTCAGGAGGATTTTATTCAGCTGCTTAACAGGGATGATGGTACTTCCAAGAACATTTACTTAATTGATAAGGAGAATATCCATAATAATTCGCTTCAGGTAATTAACCAGTATGAGGTGCATGATGGTCAGCGTGACAACCGGTATGATGTTACCATTCTGGTTAATGGCCTGCCATTGGTGCATGTGGAGTTGAAGAAGCGGGGTGTGGATATTAAGGAGGCGTTTAATCAGATTAAACGGTATTACCGCGAATCATTCTGGGCAGGGACAGGTTTGTTTGAGTATGTGCAGCTGTTCGTGATTTCAAACGGTACCTATACCAAATATTATAGCAACACAACCAGGAATACGCATATTAAGGAACTTAACAGTGGTGAAATTCAAAAAGGGAAACGATCAAGTAACAGTTACGAGTTCACTTCGTGGTGGGCTGATGCTAACAACAGGCCTATAACTGATCTGGCTGATTATGCCCGGACATTCTTTGCCAAACATACTTTACTGAATCTGCTTACAAAGTATTGCGTGTTTACGGCTGATAAGACGCTGCTGGCCATGAGACCTTATCAGATTGTCGCCACTGAGCGTATTCTCGGAAGGATTAATGTAGCGCACAATTACAAGAATTTCGGTAAAATTGAAGGTGGTGGTTATATCTGGCATACTACCGGTAGCGGCAAAACACTCACTTCATTCAAGACAGCGCAGCTTGCATCTAAATATCCTTTCATTAATAAGGTGCTGTTTGTCGTTGACCGGAAAGATCTCGATTATAATGCAATGCTTGAGTATGATAAATTCGAGAAAGGAGCTGCTAACGGTAACACCAGCACTCATATTCTGAAAAAGCAGTTGGAAGATTCTTCATCACGAATAATCATTACAACTATTCAGAAGCTTTCTGTCCTGATAAAGAAACACAAAGGATTGCCCTGCTTTAATCAGCAGATTGTGATCATCTTTGATGAATGTCACCGGTCGCAGTTTGGCGATATGCACAAGGCCATCACCAAAGCATTCAAAAAATACTACCTTTTTGGGTTTACCGGTACTCCAATTTTTGCCGTTAACTCAAGCAGCAGCAGTCGCCCCGATTTAAAGACTACCGAACAGGCATTTGGAGAGAAGTTGCATACTTACACCATTGTTGATGCAATTACCGATAAAAATGTGTTGCCATTCCGCATAGATTATATCAGCACCATGCGTGAAGAGGAAGAAATTAAAGATGCTAAGGTTTGGGATATTGACAGGGAGAAGGCGCTGGCTGCACCTAAGCGGATTACCAATATTGTTGAGTACATAAGGGAGCATTTCGACCAGAAGACCAAGCGAAACACCTTCTATGAGTTAAAAGAAAGGCGTCTGGCAGGTTTTAATTCAATATTTGCAGTGGCTTCGATTGATGTGGCAAAGAAGTACTACGCTGAGTTCAAAAAACAGATGGAGGGACTGCCTGCCGACAAGCAGTTGAAGATTGCTACCATTTACAGTTTCACGGTAAATGAAGATGACCCTGAAATAGATGGCATTATTGATGATGAAAGTCCGGAAGATACCAGTCGCCTGGATGCAGGTTCGCGCGATTTTCTCGAAAGGGCTATTAAGGATTACAATAAGATTTTCAAGACCAATTACGATACCTCAAGCGATAAATTTCAGAACTATTATAAGGATGTATCCGACAGGGTTAAGAAAAGAGAGATTGACCTGTTGATTGTGGTTAATATGTTCCTTACCGGATTTGATGCCACTACTTTAAACACACTTTGGGTTGACAAGAACCTGCGATTGCATGGCTTGCTACAAGCATTTTCACGCACCAACAGAATACTCAATTCAGTAAAGACCTTTGGTAACATCGTTTGCTTCAGGAATCTGGAAAAAGCCACCAACGAGAGTATAGCGCTGTTTGGAGACAAGGAAGCGGGCGGGGTTGTCCTGTTAAAAACTTACACGGAGTATTACCATGGCTATGAAGATGGTGACAAGGAAGTGAGGGGTTATAAGTCGATGATTGAAGAATTGCAGGAGCGATTTCCTGTTGGGGAACCAATTATTGGAGAGCAGAATCAAAAAGAATTTATCAGGCTTTACAGTGCTATCCTGAAAGCCCGGAATATTCTTACCACTTTTGATGAATTTGCAGGCAACGAAATCTTATCAGAAAGAGATGTTCAGGATTACCACAGCATGTACATCAACCTATACAATGAATTCAGGAAGGTAAAGAAAGGCGATGCAGAGAATGTAAACGACGACATAGTATTTGAAATGGAGCTCATCAAGCAGGTTGAAATCAATATTGATTACATCCTGATGTTAATCCGCAAATACCACGACAGCCATCTGAAAGATAAAGAGTTAATATTAAGTATCAACAAGGCCATAGATTCGAGCATTGAATTAAGGAACAAGAAGGACCTGATTGATAAGTTCATTGATTCATTAACTCCTGCCAGCAGTGTTGACGATGATTGGCGGAAGTTCGTTGATTCAAAGAAATTTGAAGAACTTGATCGCATCATTACTGAAGAAAACCTCAAAAAAGAAGAAACATACACCTTTATTGACAATGCTTTCAAAGACGGTGCCATCCAATCAACCGGTACCGCCATCACAAAAGTATTACCGCCGGTCTCCCGCTTCACACCAACAGGTGACCTCTCAAAGAAACGCACAACAGTATTTGAAAGATTGAGTGATTTCTTTAATAAGTTCTGGGATATTTCGGGTGGAAGGTTTAGGAGGGAGTGATGAATAGGATCCTGACGTTTCACACAAGCCTTATATACATAAAGTTGCTACGATGAATAAAAATAGAGACAATGAATTGAGGCTGAAATTTAATACTCATCTACAAAAACTAACAGGAGTTGACAAAGATTACTATTCTGCTTTAAAGGAAGAAGACGTTTTAGAGTTAAAATCTGTATTGTCTGACATAAACAACTTACTCACCTATAAATTGTCCATAAAAGCAGCTGAATGGATAGCTGAATATTTTCAACTAGGTGAAGATGAAAAAAGAAAAATTCTTGAGGATATTGATAGCACGGACCCAAATTCCACAGGATTTGATATTGTGATAAATGAACCGTTAAAAATCATTGCTGAAGTCAAATGTAATATCCCTGTGAAAGGGGGTTCCAAATTTGGGGCAATGCAAAGCAAAAAACTAATAGAAGACGTACAAAAACTATTAAAAGGAAAACGGAAAATTGAAAATACTGATGACTTCTTTAAATTTCTTTTTATTATAAATGTTGGTGAAAGGTCTGAAATTGCGATTATAAAATTTACACAGAAAACAAATGTCAGAGTAGAAAATGAAGAGCGTCTGAATCGAAATATCACAAGGGATTTTATGGAAATTATAAAAGACCAAAATCATGGCCAACTAAGTAAAAATAAAGTATATATAAAATCACTAATGTGACCTTTACGAAATAAGATTGAGTATTTCGGTGAAACGGCGCCATCAAATTCAGTGTAAACGGCGCCGTCTTCAAGAGGGTGGACTAGTAACGCAATAATAAGTAATTTCTTTACACAAATTAATAGATAATTTATTCAGTTTTCTTCTTTCTTAAAGAATCACCTTTCAAATCAAAACGGTGTGCATTTCCTGCCAATCTGTCCATTATAGCATCAGCCACTGTCGATTCTCCAATATAAGTATGCCATTTATCAACCGGTAACTGAGAAGATATTAATGTTGATTTTTTTCCGTATCAGTCCTCAAGTATTTGAAGTAAGGCTAATCTGGTTATTTTGTCCATGGGGTGTAGTCCAAAATCATCCATATATATTTTTGATGTTCAAATTTGCTGAGTCCTCTGGAAATAAGGTATAACTACAGGTGAGGCTTTAGTCATAATTTCACTCGCTTTAAGGGGACACATACTGACATTAACTTTGTACATTTGCTATGAAGCAATCCAACGCATGCAGCCAGCCATTTTAAAGAAAATCGCAAAAATGTCACTTGAAGTGATTGCTATGGCAACAATCATGACAGGCTTCAGCACATTGGTGATACTATGAACGAGTGTAACTTATCTGCATTTATGAAAAATTTGATCATTTTGGGGCTCACCCTCCTTTTAGTGAATTCATGTAAAATGTATGGTGTAACCAATGATTTTGATCAATTGACTGATAAAGAATTACAACTGATTGCTCCTTTCAAGACTTTTGAAGAAAGTGTTCCGGGAAAAGTTTATGAAATCAATGCGGGCGAGTTGAAGGAAGATATGAAAAGGTATCCAAAATCGCTGGTCTATATTTTTGCAAACTGGTGCTCTTCATCAGGGTGTCAGCCTTTATCTGTTTATAAAGAATATGCCATTAGAAATGGGTATAATCTGTATCTGGTGATTTCAGGATATCATGATCTTAATAAAACCCTTAAACAGAATATCGGTCAGCCATTATATACTATTGATTCCGAATTTTATAAGACTAAATATTCAAGGGCCTATATTAGAAAGTTTAGAAATGAACTGATGGAGCTTCCGGTTGAAACCAAGTTGAAAGATTGCCCAATGGATGGAAGTCTCTTTTTCTTTAATTTTGGGATACTAGATACGGTTAGGGGTGATTACTATTTATTTACCCAGTGAAGCCAGGGAGATCACATATATTCGGATTATTTATATTGTGAACCATCTCACCAACAACATGCGAGAAATATTTTCATAAAGTAGGATATTAATTGAACATTTCATCTATATTTGCACTTTAAAGAATAAATTGCGTGATAAATTCACGCTAAACCTTTTAGCTATGTTAATCAGGTTTTACCTAAAGAACGTCCTTTCCTTCAGTGAAGAGAAAGAAATAAATTTAATTCCATATAACAGGATCCAGCAGCATAAAGAGCACATTTATAATGTGAATGGGTTTAAGTTGCTTAAGACTGCGTCTATATACGGTGCCAATGGAGCTGGGAAGTCAAATATTATCAAGGGACTTTCTTATCTGAGAAACTTAGTGCTGGATGTTACAGAAGTAAAAATAAGCAATCATACCTTTAAATTTCTTAAAGAGCCAAAACAAGTATTTGGAATTGAGTTTATCAAAGATGACATACCCTTCGTATATGAGGTAAATATCCAACATGATATAATTATTTCAGAAGAACTCTTTAAGTCAGGACTTGGGAAACATGATGATGAATTGGTATTCAGCCGAACCACTGACCTGAATAATGTTACATCAATTACATTTAATGACACTATAGAAAAAGAGGAGAAAATTCAGGTCTTAAAAAATGTATTGCTTGAGGAGTTTGTTAAGCCAACCAAAACTGTATTAAAGATTTTTGCAAATAGAGACAATCCAAATCTTGTTGACCTGAAAACAGCTTTTTCATGGTTTCAAAACAGCTTAATTGTTATTGCACCGAATACCAGGCCATATGCATTAGCTAACTCCCTTGATAAAGAAGAAAACCTGAAATTGTATTTCAACAAGCTATTGAATTCTTTTAACCTAGGGATTGAAAATGTAGGTGTTACCAGAAAGCGATTAGAAGATCTCATATTAAACGCCAAAACCCTTGATGACTTTAAGAAGGAGGTAGACAACACCGATGACAATATTCTGCCATTGACAAATGACGAAGGTGATGAAGTTGTTGTGGTGAAAGAAAACAATACATATATTGTAAAAGAGATCAGCTTAAATCATAAGAATATCAGCAATAATGCAACATTTCAACTGTCAGAAGAATCTGACGGAACTAAGCGGTTATTGCAATTTATTCCTGCTATGATGCAGCTGACTTTTGACAGATTCACCTTCGTAATTGATGAGATTGAAAGGAGTATTCATCCTCTACTTATAAAAGAATTAATCAGAAAATTCACTGAGGATAATAATTCACTTGGCCAGCTGATTTTTACGACTCATGAATCTAATTTGTTAGATCTGGAACTCTTCAGACAAGATGAAATTTGGTTTGCTGAAAAGGACATAACCGGTTCTACTGATTTGTACTCATTAAGTGACTTTAAAGAACATAATACCCTCGATATACGGAAGGGCTACCTGACTGGTCGATATGGCTCTATTCCGTTTCTTGGTAATCTTAAGGACTTAAACTGGCACTTGAATGAGAGTTAGAAACTTCGAGAGGCAAATCCCTTCACGTGATGCAAAGAGTATCTTAATTTTTTGTGAGGGAGTAAAAAGAGAGTATGATTATTTTCATTTCTTTACAGAAGTGGATTCAAGGGTAAATGTGGAAATTTATCCACTTCAATTTGACGAAGATAACTCACCTCTTGGTTTATTTGAAATAGCGGAGAAGAGTCTGGTAATTTCAGAAGAAAATCCTCAACCTAAATACTCCATGCAAGAAGGTGATGAAGTCTGGATCATTTTAGATACTGACACATTCAAGAACTCGCACCGGCATGGAGAGCTTGAGACTTTATACAAAAAATGCAAAAACGTCAAGTGGAATGTAGCTGAAAGTAATCCATGTTTTGAAGTCTGGTTATATTATCATTTTAACAAGGAAAAACCCAATTTTCAAGATGATGAATCATCAAAGGCATGGAAGGCATTTCTGAATGATTCAATACCGGGTGGTTTCAATCCGAATAAGCATCCTATACACATAGCAGATGCAGTTCAAAATGCTGAAGCCATTTACAGTTGTAATGGGTCAGAGAGACCTGACAAGTGTTGTACCAGTGCGTTTTTACTTGGTAAAACAATAAATTCACTATTGAGAGAGCGATTAATTAAAATTCAGGTCTTTTTAGGTATAATTAACCAATAATTAGTTATCCTATTTTTCTTATAACAGTTGTATTAAAAACGTATTTGTCAATCTCGTGTGTTTTCAAGTTGTACCGGGTTTTATCCATGTATTTCTTAATAAATGGCAAATCAGAAGCGAAAAAGATTTTTGCCTTGATTAAACTCAATCTGGGAATCAATATTTTCCTTGAATCTATCCATTTATAGTGGTTTCATTGTATGCGACATAACAGCTGATTGTTGTGTCATTGTGCTCATTTACTAGCAAGGAAAACCATCACTTCTTTCCATGCTCTTTGCACAGTCTCTTTAATGTTGATTCTACGAACATTAATTGTCTATTGAATTTCGTACTTATTTTCAGGACGGTTGAACCATGAAATTTCAAATAAACTACCTTCAGTGTAGATTCCGGAGCATACTGACCCCCCATTCCGGTTCATACTGCCCCCCCATTCCGGGATGCTGCCCCCCCCCTTAAAAGG
>JAEWSG010000085.1 GCA_023398495.1 Bacillota bacterium | reverse complement strand
ATCAGTGGCAGATATCTTAAGAATTTAACGGTAAAACCGAATGGTAAATTACCAGCCTTTTATTCAGGTCAACATGCGGTCACGAAATGTTGTAGCGGAATGGTCAAAGAGCGTGAGCAACAACAGTATTACAGAGAAATGAGGCGACATTTATAGGAGAGTTGTTTTCTGCAAGTTCTCGTCTTGATATTTTAGAGAATGAATTTTCAATTACAAGCAGGTTCACAGAAGATATGATTATACGACTTGCATTAATTGAAGATAAAGTGAATCCTATATTTGAAAGATACAAATATCTATACAGTGCTCAAGTTTTTGGCGAGAAGTTAAATTACGAAGATTTAAAATATAACCAAACTGATGCTTTTATGGCAATTGTCTTATCAATACTTGATTTAAGAATTGGTACACTTCGTCTCAAGTTGACAATTCAAGAAAATCCAAGCTTTTTGAAACATATAGCTGAGAGCACTATTGAAAAAGTAGAACGTTATAAACAACTATGGAGCGATATAGAAAATAGTCCGATTAAAGTAGAACAGGTATCTGATTCGCTTAAAGACGCCGTTTCTAGAATGAATGGATGGCAAAAGAATATACCTTCTTGGCTTGGCGGTAGAAGAGAAGTAAGGAAAGAGTTGGAAAACCAGGGAAGTGATTTGTCGACTTTGAATTCTCATGAAAACACGAAGGATTTAATTAACGCTGCTAGAGATGCTACAAAATTTGGGGAATCTTTAATTGAAAGTATAGCACAAGTTACATTGTTATATTGGGAAGATGAGTTTGGGAAACACTCATATTACACTAATGATATAATAATCAAATAATCTAATTGAATTATTAGCAATACCAATGCCGTGCATAATAAACCAGGAAATTTATTGACTGTATTCATCAAATATGATTAAATATATATAATTAATTATAGGAAGTGGTTTGATGGATAGGATCGTAACCTTGCAAAAGATAAATCGTTGGTGGTCTACAGGTAAAGTTGATACTCCTTTTCTTTTTAAAGTAGTCCGAGACGAGTTTAATGAAATAAAAGCACGTTTAGAAGATAGGAGAATTCTATCTCTGATTGGACCAAGACGTGTAGGCAAATCAACATTAATGTATCAAACGATTAACTTCTTGCTTAAAGCTGATATAGATCCCAAACATATTTTACTGTTCAGCGGAGATGAACCGGGACTTTTCAGTAACCACGAAACAATCAACGATATTCTGAATGATTACGCAAGAGAAGTATTGCACCAGAATTTAGAGGCGTTAGATAGTATGGTGTATATATTTATTGATGAAATTCATTTTGTCAAGGATTGGCAGTTATATTTAAAAAGTTTTTATGATAGGCGATACAATGTTAAGCTTATCATAAGCGGTTCATCCTCTACCCATTTATTTAAAGATTCAAGAGAATCTCTCATGGGCAGATTGGATGATATTTACATTCTGCCTCTTGGGATGGGACAATTTACAAAATTTTATTCGGCTTACAAAGAAGAAATGAATATAGGTACTTTTGTTCAACTGCTTCCTACACAACCCTTATTTGATAATCCAGAAGAATATTATCGTATTTTAAACGATAACAAGTATAAAATATCCGAGTTTGAAGGAGTTATGAACAAGATTACCAAAGCTTATCTTTTGGTTGGTGGGTACCCTGAATACTTCGATACTAACAGTATACTGCTATGGCAAAAACGATTAGTCGATGATATTATTTCAAGAGGACTATACAGGGATATTGTTAGTATTTACAATATCAAAAATCCTGAAATTCTGGAAAAGCTCATGTACTACATTGCAGCTAATAGTGGCGGAGAGTTCTCATACTCAAATATTGCACAAACTCTGGGCGTTGATACAGTCACAATTTCATCCTATATTAGCTATTTATCACAGGCATTTTTTATTTCTATATGCGATAACTATTCTCCAAACATAGGTAAAGTGATTCGGAAGAATAAAAAGGTATTTATCGCAGATAGTGGTATTCGCAATGCCATGCTTAGAAACAATGAATTATCACCGGAGGACGAAGGCTTTCAAGTTGAAAATTGTTCCATCCAAATAGCAAGAAGTTATTGTGAACCGGAAAATTATTCCGTATATTTCTGGCGTGATAATCAAAAAGAAACTGATATTGTTATTGATAAGAAAATAGGACTTTTACCAATAGAGGTGAAATATCGAAATACAATTCTTGATAAAGACATAAAAGGATTATTCGAATTCAAAGAAAAGTACAAAGCCAAAACAGGAATTGTTATTACAAAGACTTATTTAGATAAGAAAGATGACATTATTTATGTTCCTTTTTGGATGATACGATAGCATTTTAGATAAAATAAAGATGGCATGGTTGTTTATTAAATAAATGCTTGACAGAATAAAAAAATGTTTAAGTGATAATTTTATTGAGGTTGCTTTGGAATCATTGAATATTAGGATTGGGATAGTTTGAGAATGATAATTTAATTAAGAGTGGAGTTGAATTGTTATGGCAAAGAGATCTTTTAACCAACGACTGCAGGACAGCAAGGATATGCCTAAAGTATGTGAAATCACTGATGATAAAGCTATATCGATGTATGGAGGAACAAAAATGCTTATTGCTCCTCCAATTGCCTACGATGAAATCATGAAAAAGGTTCCGGCTGGAAAGCTCATAACATCTGATTACATAAGAAGCTATTTGGCAAGGAAGCATGGTGCAGATGTTACCTGTCCTTTAACGGCAGGAATATTCATAAATATTGTAGCCAAGGCTTCGGTTGAGCGTGGCGTTGATCAGACCCCGTACTGGAGAACACTGAGAAAAGACGGGGAGCTGAACGAGAAATATCCTGAAGGCATTGATGGACAAAAAACATATCTTGAGATAGAAGGTCACGACATCATTCAAAAGGGTAAAAGGTATTTTGTGAAGGATTACAAGGATAAGTTATTTAAATTGGATGATTAAATTTTGTGAATTATTTCGTAATTTCGTTGCAACACTCCTTTACCTCTCCAACTAAAAGCCCTATCCCTATATCTTCTTAAGAACTCTTTGTTAGAAATTTGTTTGAGCTCTTCATATTCTATTTTAAACATAAGATTTTGCTTAAACTCTTCTATTATTGTTTCATGTACATTTTCATTGTGTGGACACACGTCCTGACAAACATCACAACCCCATATCAAATGATGTCTCTTTAAAATATCGATATCTTCTTTTGAAAGTTCTTCCTTTTTTTGAGTTATATAAGATCTACACTTATAAGGTTCTATTGTAAAGTCACCTAAAATGCATTGCCCAGGGCATTTTTTCACACATTTAAAGCACTGATAGCAAGTTCGATCTTGAGGTGTATCAGGTTCAAAAGGATAATTGTTTATTATATATCCTATAAAAACATAAGAACCATATTTATCGGTTATTATATGATTATTTATTCCATAAAAGCCTAAACCGGATTTATATGCCAAATACCTTTCGCTAAGCGGACCGTTATCCGCAAAAGCTTTATAATTAAATCCCTCCACAGTTTCCTTAAAAAATGTTCCTATCAAATCAAGTTTCCTTTTAATTATTGTGTGGTAATCAAGACTATACGCATATTTTGATAAATTTGCATCTTCATATGTTCCGCAGTAGTATGGAAACAGACAAACTATTACTGACCTTGCGTCCTCTAAGGTCAGTTTTGGATCAATAATTTTATCAAAATTCCCATTCTCAAAAGCATTAGAAAGACCTTTTTTTATCCTCTTTTGCAATATATCTTTAAAATCAATATATGGACCGGAAGATGCAATACCTACATATTCTACGCCTATTGATTTACAAAATCCAATTAGATGCTCTTTCATCCAATTCCTCCGAAATTACAAATTGTTTTCTGTCCATTTCAAAAAAAGGCAATTGACAAGTTGTTTTTTTTGGAATAACCTAACTTAATCATACCCAAACCAATCCCAAATTACTACCATTAAATAAATGTGGATTTACTTTTAACTTCTTTTTTTATTCAATTACGCTTGAGAATATGATAAAATTATCATTAAATATAGAAGATAAGCCTTTTCTGGGTAGATATGGCGAAGGTTACAAGATGAAATTGCGAGAAAGGCGTTAGTGAACCCCATGATAAGTTACAGAATGATCATTTTAATAGTTGGTTTAGTTCTTGTTTTTGTATTGGCGATCTTTACGGGATTTAATGCTTTATATAGAGATAGAGGAACGTTTGTTCCGTTTTTAGCAGTACTAGCATATTTCGCATATATATTAAAACAAGTTTATGACGAATGGAACATGTACAGAATGGATAAAAAAAACGGAGTAGAAATTAAAGTGTTAGAATTTTTAAATTTTTCTGATAGTAAATTTTCATCTGAAAGAAATTATATGCCAAAATTAAGAATAACATTAGCTTTATTTAAAGATCAGTTAAAGCAAGAGACCCTAGCATTAAGGGGAGATTTTTCTTATATAGAGTTAAAGCCTGGAAGGATGTATACGGTTTCATTTTATAGGAATATAAGAGAAATAGTAAAAATTGAGGAGTATAAAAGAAAAAGATAGGGACTATACCGTTCTTTTTGTGCAAAATAAAACTGATGGAAGTTGGCTTACGTAAGAAGAGTATGGTGATTTATTTAAAATCACAAGGGCAAAATACCTGGTGAGAGAATAGATTGCAAAACAATTGGATTATCTGCTAGGCAACGGTGTGAAAAAACAATACAAATTTGTTAACGTATCATGAACGATATGTTTACAGAATCTGCAAATGATGATTATCCGTACAAACAGATGGCAAGTCATATTTTCAATATGCTGCATATTTGTATGATTTATTTTTTATTTGTAATATAAGGGAGAAGGCGAAATGTTTTATGTTTTTCATAAAATAACAATAACTCATGATGTAAGGAGAGGATGAAGTTGTCAAAAGTTTGTAAACTATTAATCACATTTGAAATAGCTATTTGTATTATAATGCTTTGTAGCTGTAATTTAAATGAAAAAATAAAACCTAAAGTTAGTCATAACAATGTTGGTGTTAGTAGCAAAGCTATTCAAAGTGCAACACCTACTACTACCAGCTTAAGCGATAATAGTGGAATGACAGAAGTATTAATTGAAAAAACTCAGGATGTTTATATAAATAGTATAATTAGTAATGCAGATAAAGAATTGGCTATATCACTACCAGATGGATGGTATGCGAAACAGCTTAGATATGAAAATTATCGTTCTTGGTATGATATCTATTTCGAAGATAGGCTGGTAGGAGGATTTCATGTATATGATAGGACGGAAAATGTCACGCCTATTCCTAATCATATTGCAAATAAAACAAAGACTTTTGAAGGGCAAATGAAATTAGGGCAGGGGATAATTTATACTCTTGAGAGGGATGATGGTAGTTCAGAAACAGCGAAATCCAAGTTTATAATTTATGTTTTAATCCCAACAACAATAGATAACATCACATATTACTATAATTTATATGTCGATGTACCAAAAAAAGAAGATATAAACAATTATATCCAGACTATAAAAAGTATCTTAAAATAAAGATTTATTAATAATACCGGCGAGAGAACAAATGACAACGGAGGAAAATTCGCTTTAGCAAAATACAAAAATATGCCAGCTATAATCTTTGTGGACTTTTCGAATAAAACATATTTCTTAACGTTTCAAAGTGTTGCCTTCCGGTATTATTACCGGCAGGTGATCGGGGAAGCCCATGTAGCACCAAGAGTCAATACTCTCAGGAAGTGCAAATTCACCTTTGGCTACCTGTAAGACGCCAAGTTCTGTTTTCCTTCCGTTTACGACAAGCACATAGGGTACTCCTACCGGACCGGTCATATATTTTCTGTCAAGAGATGAAGTGCTTTTTTGGTACTCTCTTTGTTTGACCAGAAAGATATTATCTTCATTATTAACAATACAAATGCCGTGCATGTTGTAAATGTAGAACAGGTCAGGGGAGTTTCTTTCTACGTCAAATTTAACGTTATTGTATACATATTCAAGGATTCTTTGTTGTTTGTCGTCATATATCAAACCGTTGTCCATGCCATGTCCGTTTACTATCTCGAAATTTTTCTTGAGTTTTATCTCGTTCTCATCAATACTTATAATATCTTCCGCTTCCAGTAAAGGCTTATCCATAAGGCTTATATTTTCAAGATTTAGTTCATCCCAGTGTTCATAGGCAGAATTGTAAGTTTCCTTTAATTTGGGCAAAAATAATTGAACTATATTGCCTTCACCTCTTTTCACGAGCTCAAGTTCATTAGACTTGCTTATTGAAAGTAGATTTAACGAAACCAGTTGCTGTTTATTATATGTAGATTCTTCAACCCATAATTTTTTGTCTTTTATAAATAAGGTTAAATCAATTTGAGCTCGCTTTGACATGGAGTAGTTTTTACCTGTTGAAATATTATAACCACGTATTTCACGACTGACAAAGCCAGAACCCATGGAAATGTTTGAATATACCTCATAATGCCCGTCTTTATCTAAGTCGTCCAGAAATATATTATGAGTTGGCATACCGTCCAGAATACATAAAACCTTTTTGTCTTTTACAACTGCCACTCCATCAAGCCAGGCATAATCAAGATTTGCACGATAAATTTGTACACTATCATTTTCCCAGACTTCTTTAGCAGTTATTTCATGAAGTATTAAGCTTGAGCGTACATTTCCACTTTTTCCGTTTTGTAGAAGGTAATCGGATATCAGGTCTTTGGCTTCTTCTATTGTAGTTCCTCCGTCAGGAGAAAATGTATTGTCTTTTGTCAATTCTATAGCTGGAAGTGTATTGTCATCGTTAGATATTGAGACAGAGTTATAGGAGTTGCATCCGACGATGGAAACTATTAAAAATAAGCATAAAGCTAAAATTATAAAGTGTTTCATTTTGAGTTCCTCCTCTAACACGTCTAATCATCAAAAAACATAAGATGTTCAAAAGCACTAGCAAGTTTGTAATTATAGACTATCGCAATAGTTTAGAAAAGTCAATAGTGACTTTCTTGACTTTTGCAAGATATAGATTGGTCTTTCATGTGCAAACAAGTCAAGATGTTTCTGCATTTGCAGTTGAAAAAATTATAAAAGATATAAAAAAATACATTTGAGTTTACTTTTGGGAAAAAAGAAAATAAAATGGATATTAGGGTATAAACAACAAGAGAGTTAGTATTTGATAATTGTAGAATGCCAGAATAAAACCTTTAATCAAAAGAAGGAACTTAATAAAAAAGCCGTAAATTTGAAACAAGGAATAGAAGAATAAAATATAATTAAGGGAGAGTGTTTTGTATGGAAAGAAAGGCTTTGTTAACAAGTGTGTTTGATGTGTTGAAAAAGGATTGTGAGATTAAATTGGAGGATTACTTTGTTGATGATTGTAAAATATATTACAATGTTGCTAACAGACAGAACAATCTATTTTCCACCAAGAATAATATTCATGAGCTGCGAGTTCATTTAGTAGTTGTGAAGTATGTATTCAGTATTCTTTTTAATGAGTATAAAGTAAATGTACAAAACATAGTATGTGAGAATGATAATGCAGCTGTAGAGTGGGAGTTATCCGGGATGCTTCCTGATGAAACACAGATAACCTGCAAAGTAGCAAGCTTTTTTTCTTTTAAGAATGAAAAGATCTTAACTGAAACGCAATACTGGGAGGATTATTTTGCTTTTGACACATTAATCAGCAAATTTCAATTAGAAAAGCCTATAGGAGAGTTTATACAAAGTTTAATGGAAGGACAGTCTTAAAATAATTATTCACTTAGAACCCCAAAAGGAAATAGAACGTACACATGAGCGTTCTATATCCTTTTCTTTAATTGAATTTAATGCATGTGATGAAATGTCCATTATACGCAAAATGCCGCATAATGGGGTATATCCCGTATCCCATCGCTTTGCCCAAAGTTCTTTTCTGAAAACCTGATTGAATAGGTAGGCTGATATTTCTTAATGAACACACCAAGGCTTTTTGACTTGGTACTAGTAGACTTTTTTACTTCGATGCCAACAATTTCTGCATCTTTTTGTATCACAAAATCGAGTTCTGCCGAATGTTCACTTGTCCAGTAGTAAGGTGTATATCCGTTGGACACAAGAGCCTGTGCGATATAATTCTCGGTTACGGCTCCCATGAAAATGTTAGATTCGCCCGTCAATACAGTTTGTTGTGCCAATCCAGATTTCATGACAAGCAAGCCGACATCACTCATATAAAGCTTAAAAGAAGATAAATCTGCGTAGACAGAAATAGGGTTCTGGGCATGTTCGATCTTTTGGCATTTTAAAACGACTCCCGCTTGTGTCAGCCAGTCGATTGAAGTCCCAAACAGAGCCGCACTGCCGCCTTTTTGGATAATCTTATACTGAAACTTCTTGTTTTCTTTGGCTAGCTGAGTAGGTATAGAATTGAAACAAGCACGAATCTTCACAGTTTCGGAAGTATCGGCATATTTATCCATGTCAGCGACATAGTTACTGGTTATTTCATTCTGAACGTTGGGTACAAGTACTAATTTACCAGATGTAACAAAGGATAAAACGCTGGCAGGCATACCTCCTACTATTAAGTAATAGTGATATAGTTCCAATGCTTTATTGTGGAGAGCTTCCGGCATTGGCGCAATATCAGTAAAACAAATGCGAATTTCCTGAGCAAGCCTTTCTTCACCCATTGCCCATAAAAACTCCTCGAAATCCAGAGGGTAGAGAGTCATGCTTTCCACTTTGCCCACCGGAAAGCTATACTTTTCCCTGTTAATGGCAACACCTAACAGACTTCCAGCCGCTGCTACATGATATTCAGGAGCTAACTCACAAAAGTATTTGAGAGCTGTCAATGCCCTTTCACAGCTTTGTATTTCATCAAATATAATTAATGTTTTATCAGGAATGATTTCTTCATTTACCGTCGTTTCAAGGAAACGTATCAGCCTTTCAGGTGTAATATCGTCATCAAAATATCTGGCGACTGAGAGGTTGGTTTCCAAGTTGACATATACAATATTGTCAAAATACTTCTCTCCAAACTCCATGAGAATATAAGTTTTTCCAACCTGCCTGGCTCCATAAAGCAATAGGGGCATTCGAGCTCTGTCTTTCCACTCTACAAGTTGAGCTTCAATTTTTCTATACACAAATAATCACCTCATCAACTGTATTGTATATTGAATTGATTTATTCGTCAAGAAAAATCATAAATGAACGTATTTTTAACTTGATATTAATATTGATGTAAAAAAGAGCTATCGCGAAGCATATGTTTACGGAATCTGCAAATGATGATTGAAAACCCTCCATAGATTGACAATATTTGAGCTTGTGTTAAAATGAATTAGTAGGAATTGCTATGAAATGCAGTTATTTATGGCATTGAAAAAGCCCTTGTGATTTCTCACATGGGCTGAAATTTAATCATCGAATTAATATTACGGAGGAGCAATAATGATGAACGAGCCAGAAAAATGGTCGGGTCTTGAAGAAATTGCTGAGCATCTTGGCGTTAGCAAGGATACAATCCGTAACTGGATTAAAAAAGGTGCTATTCCTTATCGGAAAGTAGGGAAACAATACAAGTTCAAGATATCTGAAGTAGATGCTTGGGTGGATAGTGGTAAAAGTGCAGATATAGAGTGAGCAGTTAATAACTGTTGTGAAATAGGGGGAGAAATGATGCAAATTCTCGACAATGTGAATAAAACCGTCAAAGACGATCTAGCTGCCGCCTGTTTTTCAATATATGCTTACGAAGCCCTTAAAAAACAGCTTGATGGAGTAGACGAACTACGTTTTGTGTTTACCTCACCGACCTTCCTTCAAGAAAAGGCACCAAAAGAGAAGCGTGAGTTCTATATCCCACGTCTTAACCGTGAGCGTTCGCTATATGGAACAGAATTTGAAGTTAAACCTCTTTCGGCGAAAATCACGCAGGATGGGAAGACATTTTGCGTAGACGGTAACTATCTCATTGCGTGTTTTGACAAAGTTGACACAGCATTGATAACAGAAATCGCCAAGAAAAAGCCATATTATGCTGTGTTCCGCGATAGTAGTTTTATAAGCGACAGTGCACTAGTCAATTTTGAGCAGGTGTTCAACACCTATAGCCCGAAAACTATAAGGAGGGTGCTGTGATGAATAATAATGAACTTCCTCAAATATTGCATGGTAACGATACGGATTTCTATAAGCAGGTTGCAGATTTACTTAGTTCTGCGCGACTAAATGCAAAGAAGCAGATAGATAGCATAATAGTTTCCACTTATTTTGAAATCGGTCGAATGATAGTAGAACGCGAACAAGGAGGCAAAAGTCGGGCACGTTATGGAGCAAAGTTGATAGAAGGCTTAGCGGAATATTTGACTCAATATTGCGGAAGAGGATTTTCTGTTGTAAATCTAAAAAACATTAGAAAGTTCTACCAAGTTTATTCGCCTGCAATTGGGCAGTCGATGACTGCCCAATTTAAATTAACTTGGACACATTATCAAATTCTGATGAGAATCGAAAACAAGGATATACGACATTTTTACGAAATTGAAGCTGAGAGTCAGCAATGGTCTGTCAGACAATTGCAACGACAAGTTTCTAGTTCACTTTTTGAACGGTTGGCACTAAGTCGAGAAAAAGAAAAAGTTATGGCACTTGCAAATGAAGGTCAGACTGTGAAAAATCCAAAAGATATATTTAAAACACCTTATGTACTTGAGTTTACAGGGCTTGAGGAACGAACAGAGTATAGTGAAACAGAGTTGGAACAGGCTTTGATAGAAAACTTACAGAAGTTTTTACTAGAGTTAGGCAAAGGATTTTTATTCGAAGCACGGCAGAAGCGATTTTCGTTTGATGAAAAATCGTTCTATGTTGATCTGGTGTTTTATAATCGTCTACTCCAGTGCTATGTTATTATCGACCTTAAAGTCGCAGAACTAAAACATCAGGATTTGGGTCAGATGCTTATGTATGTCAATTACTTTGACCGCTTTGTTAGGCAGGAATTTGAGAAGCCGACGATAGGTATATTATTGTGTAGCCAAAAAAATGATAATATTGTCGAGTTGACATTGCCAAAAGACTCAAATATCTACGCATCAGAATATAGTTTATATATACCAGATAAGGCACTATTGCAAAGCAAACTTGCCGAGTGGACTGAGGAGTTCGAGGAAACGCATGGAGGGTGCTCTAAATGTTAAATAACAGCTATGGATATTTTGAAATTATGCATACAGTGTCTGCACAATTCAGTGGGGCACATTATATTTGTAGATTGGATAAAACGGAAACTCCCTTAAAGCATTTATGGTATCTCCCATATGATCTTGATGACGGAGGCGACGATGAATGAAATTCCAATTTAAAATACAACCCTTCCAGACTGAAGCAGCGGAAAGTATTGTAAATGTTTTTGCAGGACAGCCAAACCTAGGCATGAATAAGTATCGACTTGACCTTGGTAAACGTAAGAGTTCAAGCGGACAGAAAAACGAACAAATAGACTTATTTGGTGAGACTGAAGATCAAAAGCGTAAAAGATTAGCAGATAAATACTATAATACTCATGCTCAATTGACTGCCGAAGAAACAGATATACTTGAAGCTGCATATAGTAACGCTGAAATGAAGCTTTCGCCACAGCAGTTGCTTAAAAATATCCATGATGTGCAGACAATGAATAATATTAAATACTCTACCGAGCTTTCATCTGGACTTGGTGCTGTTTCGCTTGATGTGGAAATGGAAACAGGAACAGGAAAAACCTATTGCTACATCAAAACCATGTTTGAACTCAACAAAGCATACGGTTGGAGTAAGTTCATCGTTGTTGTGCCCAGTATTGCTATTCGTGAGGGTGTAAGAAAGTCATTTGAAATTACACAGGAACACTTCATGGAGCTATATGGATTTAAAGCTCGGTTTTTCGTGTATAATTCCTCGAATCTACACCAATTGGATGAGTTTTCGCAAAATTCTGGAATCAACGTAATGATCATCAATACTCAGGCATTCAACACTACCATGAATGAAGAGAAGAATGTTGAAAAAGTTATGGTTGTTCAGAGAAAACCCAGAGGAGTTTATTACAAAAGTAGCAGGTATTATAAATCGTCAAAAAGCGTCAGTTATTGTGGAGCATATAACTTACACACCAAGTGCAGAGGAACCATATTCACAGGACATATTCAATATGAGCCGTGCGTCAGATGAGTATGCAAAGGCATTTAAGGCAAAGCATGCTATTCAAGACTATGTGTTCACAGATGGCAAGGCGACTGATAACATAGAAAGGCGGTTTGCTGAGGACTTAGACAATGCTGATGAAGTTATTGTATATGCTAAGCTCCCAAGAGGTCCACGTGGCTTTTATATCCCAACCCCTGTCGGAAACTATTCACCGGACTGGGCAATTTCTTTCAGGAAGGGTGCGGTGAAACATATTTTCTTTATTGCTGAAATGAAGGGAAGTATGCAATCAATAAAATTCGGTCAAATGATCCGTACTGATGATATTGAGAAAGCAAAGATTTATGTGCAAAGAAGTTGTTTAATGAAATTTCCACAAGCGGTGTGAAGTACCATGAAGTTGACAGTTACCAGAGTTTGCTTAATGTTATAGAATCACTGTAATAACAAAAAAGTCAGAGGTAAAGCATGAATGAAGAGACAAGCACCATTAAGCAAATAAGCAGAAAGCCAGTTGATAACAACGCTTCGCCTTCTGCCTATGGCTGGTGTTTTCAGGTCGCCGCAGGCATAACACTTATGCTTGAAAATGTGAAAGAGTTTACTTCTATGAAAATGGAGGGTGCCTCAGATGATATTGAATTATGCTTAAATTAATAGTGGAATTTTAGAGATATTATGAAGCCACTATCTTTCATGACTTAGCAAATGAGGAAAATCAGTAAGTTTTAAATGAAATTTTATTATTGACAGAAGTGTAAAAATTGTTTATCCTATATAAAAAACATAAACTAAAAGTTATGAAAAAGGATAGTATATATTGACTTGATTTCAGAGAGAAGATGGATGGTGCAAATCTTTATGATGGCAATATAGAAGGCACTTTTGAACTGTGGATTGAAAGGATGTATTCCAAATAGATACCACCGGAAGTTCCCCCGTTATAAAGGAAACAGCATAAAGACTTTTCTCGTGCTGGTTGAGTGCAGATTCATCTGAATTTAGGTGGTACCACGGACTTTAAATATGAGTTCGCCCTAGGCAAAAAGCTTAGTGCGGACTTTTTATTTTGAATAAAAAAGGAGGAAGATTAATATGAAAACTTTGACTTTAGAAGAAATGGCGGCATATTGCAACCGATACGGATTTATATTTCAAGGGAGTGATATATATGGTGGGCTGGCAAACACTTGGGATTACGGTCCGTTAGGTACGAGGTTAAAAAACAATATAAAAGATGCTTGGAGATATTATTTTATTCAAATAAGAGATAGCAGTTTTGAATTGGATTCAGACATTCTGATGAATCCTACTACATGGGAGGCTAGTGGACATCTGGAAAGTTTCACTGATCCGCTGCTTGATTGTAAAGAATGCAAGACAAGACATCGAGCAGATACTCTAATTAATGATTTTGATGAATCAGCGAATGCTGATGCAATGACTGAAGATGAGATGGTAAAATTCATAAAAGATAAAAAAGTACAATGCCCTAAATGCGGAAAATCTAATTTAACAGATATAAGAAAGTTTAATCTAATGTTTTCAACGCAATGTGGCAGTACACAGGAAACATCAAATACCATTTACCTTAGACCGGAAAATGCTCAGGGTGAATATGTTAATTTTTTAAATGTATTGCGTACAATGAGAACAAAGCTACCCTTTAGCATTGGCCAGATAGGTAAGGCATTTCGTAACGAAATTACAAAAGGAAAATTTATATTTAGAACAATTGAATTTGAACAGATGGAATATCAAACATTTTGCAAGCAGGGTGATGATGAAGCCTTGTATGAGTATTTCAAGGATTATGGAATTAAATTCTTTGAATTCATTGGACTGTCTAAGGAGCATTTACAATTTAAAGACCATAAAAAACTTGCTCATTATGCAAAAGCAGTATGTGATATAGAATATTTGTTTCCATTTGGCTGGGAAGAAATTAACGGAACACACAACAGGACTGATTATGATTTGCAAAGACACCAAGAGTTTTCCGGAAAGAACATGGAGTATTTTGATGCAGAGACAAATGAGAAGTATATTCCCTATGTAATTGAGTCAACCTACGGGCTGGATCGACTTGTGTTGGCTGTTTTGTTTGAATCTCTTATAGAAGAAGAGTTAGAGAACGGAGATACAAGGCAAGTTTTAAAGATTAAGCCTTCGCTTGCGCCTATAAAGGTAAATGTACTGCCACTTATCAAAAAACGTCATGCTGAAAAAGCACAGAAAATTTATAACGAACTGAAAAAGTATTTTATGGTTTCTTATGATGATGCTGGAAATATCGGAAAACGTTATCGCAGAGGAGATGCCATTGGAACACCGTATTCGGTTACGATAGATGATACAACACTAGATAACAACACAGTGACTGTACGCGAACGGAACACCATGCTTCAGGTGACCGTAGCAGTTGACGAATTAAAGTGTTATTTGCTTGAAAATATAGGCATAAACCCATATTCTTGATATTACGGATGTAATGATTGTTGATGGTGGCGTTGATGGTATTTTTAGAGGTGATGAATATGATCTAGGAACACCGTCAATGGATTCAATATCTATTATTTCAAGCAGCTTAACAATCACTTACAATCACAAATACCCTACGACTGCATATCTTAATAATAGGTTCTAATTATCGACGAAGATTAAGATTTCAACGGAGGGATTTTCATGTCAAAAGGTAAAATAAGACATATGTTTCCTGGGGGGAACACATCTCAGGGCTTTTTTAGCTACTATGATTACATATTAAGTCAGGAAGAAGCAACCAGAATAATTTGCATTAAAGGTGGACCCGGTGTAGGCAAATCTACATTTATGAAAAAAATTGGAGAAGAGATGCTAGACAGGGGATACGATGTGGAATATATGCACTGTTCAAGTGACAATAACAGTCTTGATGGTGTGGTGATTCCTGCAATTAAGGTGGCACTTTTGGATGGAACAGCTCCACATGTAGTTGATCCAAAAAATCCGGGTGCTGTAGATGAGATTATACACTTGGGTGACTTTTGGGATGAAGCTGGAATACGCAAAAATCGGGACGGAATACTTAAGGACAATAAGGAGGTCGGAAGAACCTTCAGAAGGGCATATAGGTACATAAAAGCAGCATATCCTTTCTATGAGGATAGTAGGGAAATAATAAGCTGGTGTATTGATAATGCAAAGGTTAATGCAATAAGCGAAAAAGTGATTAAGGAATTATTTGAAAATAAAGGTGTGGCATCTAAGGAAGGTAAGATAAGACGTTTGTTTGCAAGTGCAATAACACCTGACGGATATGCTAATTATTTGTCAACAGTGCTGTCAACAGAAAAAGTATATTTGCTTAAAGGTCAGGCTGGCAGCGGTACTGAAAAATTCCTTTCAAGGATTGTTGACACAGCTGTTGAAAGAGGATATAACGTTGAGGCCTATTACTGTGCATTAAATCCGCAGAAGCTGGAACATTTGGTAATAAGCGATTTGGGAGTTTCGTTTACTACATCTAATGAGTACCATAAAGCTAATGTTGAAGCATTCGAGGAAATTGATTTTGATGATTGCATAGATAAGGGGATACTGAAAGAATATGAGAATGTTCTTGAACTTAACAAGAAAGAGTTTAATTCAGTTATGGATATAGCAATTGAGAGTATTGCAAAAGCTAAGGCAATTCATGACAAGATGGAAGCTTATTACATACCGAATATGGACTTTGAAGCGATACAAAGATGTTATGAATCAACACTGGCAAGAGTACTCGATTATGCCGAAGAGTTTAATTAATCTATTATTTTATATTGCTGCAGTGCCATTTGTTTTCAAAAAGTGAATTTCAGTAAGTTGTTATAGGAACTGCTCTAAAACTATTGCCTCGTTACAGAAATAACTTCTAGAGCATGCGGGGCTTAGAATAGATGAAGTGCATTTTTAACATTATGGAAGACTAGAAATTAGTAATGTTAAAAAGCACTCGCTAGTAAGTTGGTTTTAGGTAGTTCCTTTCATGTGTAAAAATATGAAAAAGTAGGCTTAAAGGTGTATATTATTTTTCTTCATGTTTAGTAAATGTGCCCGTTTAAAAAGGGTCTACTAAAAAGATTATTATATAATGCTTTACAGGAGTAATAGGTAAAAAATTTACTATAAATATTTCAACCTTTTTCCTAAAATACTTAATTTACTTAAAAATCCGTTTTCTATATACTTTAAATTAGATACATCCATGACAATGGTGATGCAAGGTCGGGGACTGGTAGGAAAATGATGTTCATAAATTACCGAATAGTATAAAGATTTTATACGGTAAACATCTATCTGATTGGAGGGGATTTTTTGAAAAAGGTATTTGGTTCTAAAAATTTGGTTGCAACAGTTATGATTTTAACACTATTTGTAAGTTTTGTTTTTTCTGTTACATTGCCTGAAGTAGAAGCTGCTTATGTTAATCCATCGAAAGGAAGTATTGGTGTAGATGATGATTTTGTTTATGGCGATTTAAATGGGGATCATTTGGTTAATTCAATAGACTTTGCCTATATGAGACAATATTTGTTGGGAATAATCAGTTATTTTCCAGATCCTAATGGAAAAGCTCTGAGTGCAGGAGATGTGAATGGGGATAATAAGATTAATGCAATAGACTTCGCCTACATGAGACAATATTTGCTAGGGATTATATCTGAATTTCCGGCAGCAGCCAATAACAACACTCCTGTACCGTCAAATACGCCTGTTCCTACTGCAACACCTGTTCCTACTACATATAGAGCGGCTAATACCGTTATTAGTCTTGAAGCCTATAATAACCCCGGATATTTTTTAAGGCATTATGAATATATTTGTAGTTTTGCTCAAAATCCTGCACCTATCTATGATACTTACTTTATTGAGAGAAATGGATTGGCGGATTCAAACGCTGTATCCTTTGAATCGGTAAACTTCCCCGGCTATTATTTAAGACACAAAGAATATAAGCTATTTATAGAAAAGAATGATGGATCGGCTCTGTTTAAATCTGATTCAACTTTCAGAAAGGTATCAGGACTTGCAGAACCATCCTGCATATCTTATCAGTCTTATAATATTCCTGACATGTATATAAGAAATGTGAATTCTGCATGTCAGCTGGCAACAGTATCAACAAGTTCAGACAGATCCAGTGCCACATTTAAAGTTGCTGTAGAAAACGAGACTTTTAATAATCCAAGAACAACAAGTGTTGAAATGCCTGATCCATGGGTATACAAACATACTGACGGCTATTATTACGGTATGCATACAGTTATGAGAAATGGAGCATATATACCTCAGCTCATTATGTATAAAAGTACCTCCTTGTCTGATTTGTTTACGAAAGGAACCAGCAAGATTATATGGAGCGCACCTTCAACAGGATGGAACAATAAAGATATCTGGGCACCTGAGTTGTACTATATAAATAATACCTGGTATATATACTATAGTGCAAATTTCAGATTTGGTGTTCTTTCAAACAAAAGTGCAGATCCCATGAATGGTACGTGGACTGACCATGGAAGACTTAGTCCTGATGTATGGGCAATTGATGCAACAATATTAAGACAAAATGGGAATATGTATATGATGTGGTCTGGGCAAAATGGTGGACAGTGTATAAATATTACCCGAATGTCAAGTCCAACTAGTCTTACCGGATCAACAGTTACCATTTCAAAACCTACATATAACTGGGAAACAGTAGATCTTAAAGTCAATGAAGGACCGGAAATAATTCAGAAAAATGGTAAAACATATTGCATTTACTCTGCAAGTCATTGTGCAACGCAGTATTACTGTCTTGGTATGTTGACAATACCTGATACAGCAGATCCAATGGTTGCGAGTAATTGGAAAAAGTCTGCCAATCCAGTATTTCAAGCTTCACCAGAAGATGGTTTGTATGGAACAGGCCACAACTGCTTTACAAAATCAAAGGATGGAACTGAGGACTGGATAGTATACCATGGTACTATAGAAGCTGCTAATGAGTATCGTACAAGATTTACATGTATGCAGCAGTTTTCATGGAACAGCGACGGAACTCCGAATTTTGGAAGACCTTGTGGCAGGAAAATTGCTATACCAAAACCTTCAGGGGAGTAAACGATTCATCTATAGAAATGAATTATGTTAAAAACAAAATATGATTATTTATTAATACATAATAAAAACCTGACAAAAAAAAAGTATTCATTCCGAACATATAACACAAACGAATAGAATTTGATAATTACAGTGCCTTGTATAATGTGTAATTATATAAATTTATTTTAAAAAATGGAGGGAGAAAGATGTATAAAAAAGCAAAAAAAGCAATAGGTTTATTATTGGCATCTATTATGGTATCGTCTCTAATGTTTACGGTACTGCCACCTTCTGAAGTTCCTGCTGCAAGTAGTGTGGAACTGTTGCAGGAATTTGACATGGAAAAGGTAAAAATAACTGATCCGTACTATGTGAATGCCTTTAACAAAGAAGTTGCATATCTGAAAAAACTTAGTGCTGATCGACTTGTAGCTGGCTTCAGAGAGGTTGCTAGATTACCAAAAAAGGCAGATAAATATGGCAGCTGGGAGTCTTCTATGATTCAAGGCCATACTTTGGGACATTATTTGTCTGCTATTGCAATGGCATATAAAAATTCTAAAACCGATGCAACACTAAGTAATGAATTAAAAAATAGAATCGATTATATCATCGATGAACTGGAAGCATGTCAGAACAAATCCAGCAGCGGTTATCTGTTTGCAACTTCTGAAACACATTTTGATGTTATTGAAGGAAAAGCAACAGGTTCAAGTTGGGTGCCATGGTATACCATGCACAAGATTCTAACCGGATTAATAGATGTTTATAATTATGAAGGGAATCCTAAGGCGTTAAACATAGCTAAAAAGTTGGGAGACTGGGTTTATAACAGAGCGTCAAGATGGGATAGTTCATTGCGTTCAAGGGTACTAGGCGTAGAATATGGTGGAATGAATGATTGTCTTTATGAATTGTACAAAATTACAAGAAGTAATAATCATTTAACTGCAGCACATTTGTTTGATGAGACTAATTTATTTAATACCATTTCAGCGGGGAATAATGTTTTACCGGGCAAACATGCCAATACCACAATACCTAAATTTGTAGGGGCTCTGAACCGTTACCGTACATTGGGAAGTGCTGAAAGCTCTTACCTTACTACCGCACAAAAGTTTTTTGAAATCGTTTTAAGAGACCACACTTATGTTACAGGTGGTAACAGTGAGAATGAGCTTTTCAGGCAAGCTGGTAAACTTCATGCCACTTCAACTAACGTTAACAACGAAACCTGTAATACATATAACATGCTTAAGCTTTCTAGGGAACTTTTCAAAGTCACAGCAGATGTAAAATACGCAGACTTTTATGAAAGAACTTTTATAAATGCTATTATGGCATCTCAGAATCCTGAAACAGGTATGACAATGTATTTTCAACCGATGGCAACAGGTTACTTCAAAGTTTTTGGCTCAGAAACAAACCACTTTTGGTGCTGTACCGGAACTGGAATGGAAAACTTTACAAAGCTTAATGACAGCCTTTATTTTCATAACAGTACGGATTTGTATGTAAATATGTACTTGAGCTCAACAGTTAACTGGAGTGAAAAAGGGTTTTCATTAACTCAGACAGCCAATTTACCGGATTCCAGTAAGGTGAACTTTACTATTAACTCAGCACCCTCGACCTCGGTCAATTTGAAATTCAGATCTCCTGCATGGATACCAGCAGGACAGAATATAACTGTTTTAGTAAATGGGGTTGCAGTAAGTAACACGAAAACAAACGGCTACATCAGTGTAAATAGAGTTTGGAAATCAGGAGATAAGGTGGAGTTAGATATACCAATGGAAGTGCAAGTGTCAAGGCTTACCGATAAGCCGGATTGTGTTGCATTTACTTATGGTCCTTTCGTTTTAAGTGCAGGGCTTGGGACTGAGAACATGACTACTGCATCTCATGGAGTAAATGTTTTAAAAGCAACAAAAAATGTTACAATTAAAGACTATATTCTAATTTCTGATAGTGTTGACACCTGGTTAAGGAATATTAAAAACAACTTGGTTAAGACGCCAGGTAAATCAGAGTTTACTTTAAGAAACACCGATGAAGATAACAGGTTGAAATTTACTCTTCATTATAAAAGATATCAGGACAGATATGGTATTTACTTTACTCTTATGAAGATGGATCAGGCGGCTTTAGAAGCCTACCTTAAGGCAAAAAAAGAGGCAGAAGAAAGAGAAAACCTGACGATAGATTCTGTGCCTGTTACAAATGACCAGTATGAGCTTTTGCATAACTTAAAGGGTAATTCAACAGGAGGAAGCTACGGAGGCCTTATGTACCGTCATGCAAATGTAAATCCTTCGACAAACGCTCCCGCAAGCTCTGTTACAGGAAATGGATGGTTCAGTTATGACATGACGGTTATTCCAACAATAACTAATTATCTTGTAGTAAAATATTATAGCGGTGATGTAGGAAGAACCTTTAATATCTACATAGATGGCAATTTATTAAAGGAAGAAACTGTTCAGTCGAAAAATCCTACTGATTTTTATGAAGTGCAATACAAGATACCTTCTGATTGGATGGCAGGCAAATCAAAGGTAACAGTTAAATTTGCCAATAGGGGATCAAGCATTGTTGGAGGTGTATTCGGAACTATTTATATATTAAAGGATCCTAGTGAGGTTACAACTACACCTACTCCGACAACAACACCAACTCCAGTTGAATCAGTTATAGACACTGTACATGTTGCAAATGACTTTTCGCATAATTTACAGGGTAATTCATCGGGAGGAAGCTTCAGTGGTCTTATGTACCGTCATGCAAATGTAAATCCTTCGACAAACGGTGCAGCAAGCTCTGTTACAGGAGATGGATGGTTCAGCTATGATATGAAGGTTGTTCCAACAATAACTAATTACCTTGTAGCCCAATATTATAGCGGTGATGCAGGAAGAACCTTTAATGTCTATATAGATGGTAATTTATTAAAAGAAGAGACCGTGCAGTCTAAAAATCCAACTGGTTTTTATGAAGTGCAATACAAGATACCATCTGCATGGATAGCAGGGAAATCAAAAGTGACAGTTAAATTTGCTAACAGGGGAGCAAGCATTGTTGGAGGTGTATTCGAAAATATCTATATATTAGGTGACTCCGACGAAGTTGTACCTACTCCGACACCAAACAAAGTTCTAAGAGGTGATGTAAATAATGATGGAAAAGTCAATTCAATAGATTTTGCATCATTAAGATTGCATTTGCTCGGTGTGACACCTTTAACAGCAGAGAAAATGATTAATGCTGATGTTAATGCTGATACTTTTGTAAACTCAATCGACTTTGCATTGATGAGACAATATTTATTAGGCATTATCTCTTCTTTCAATTGATATTGAGCACATCCTGAGGTATATAATTCTTCTTAAAAAGTTTGTTTTTTGACAAACTTTTTAAGAAGATATTAAGAATTCTATTATCTTAAAGGAGCTTTGCAATCCTTTATTAAAGAAGTATTTAAAATGGTATAAGCTATATTGGTCTTAATTAATGGGGAGGATTACCAATATGAAAAGAGCTTTTAAATTCATTGTACTAGTTTTTGCTGCGTTATTAGTAGCAAACCCGTTATGCTACTGTAGTAACCTTACAATAAAAAATATGCATACAGCTAATGCAGCTGAGATGGCTAATAATGTGATGGAAGGAGATGAAGCTATAATTAAGCTTCAATCATATAATTACTCTAGTATGTATATAAGACATGCCGATTATGACGTCAGAATAGACGAAAATGTTACCCCTGAAATAGATTCACAATGGAGGTTGGTGCCTGGTCTTGCCAACCAGACAGAGGGATATATATCTATACAATCGGTAAATTATCCGAATTACTTTTTAAGACATTGGGAGTATGATTTTGTGTTGGAAAAGAACGATGGAACATCGAGTTTTGCTGCGGATGCGACCTTCAAACTGGTTAAAGGGCTTGCTGAAGCTTCATATACTTCTTTTCAGTCGTATAATTTTCCTTCGAGATATATAAGGCATTACGAAAAATTGTTAAAATTGGAAGAGATTTCGACTGATCTTGACAGGCAGGATGCCACCTTCAGAATGATTAATTTATCCGAAAATTCAGACCAACCGGAAGATGCTGTTATTGTAACAAATCCAATAGTCAGACAAAGGGCTGATCCATGGGTTTACAAACATACAGACGGTTATTATTATATGACTGCATCAGTTCCGGAATATGACAGAATTGAGCTGAGAAGAGCAAGAACTATACAAGGATTGTCAACAGCTACACCTATAACGATATGGAGGAGACACTCAAGCGGAATTATGGGTGGACATATCTGGGCTCCCGAAATTCATTTTATTGATGGAAGATGGTATATATATTTTACAGCAGGGACATCGAGCAACCGCTTTGACATCCGTTTATACGTTCTTGAATGCTCAGATTCAAATCCTGTTACCGGAACATGGATTGAAAGAGGACAATTAAAGACCAATTGGGAGTCCTTTACACTTGATGCAACTATCTTTGAACATAATGGGATCAGGTATCTTGTATGGGCTCAACAAGATTCTAAAATAGCAAGCAATAGTAATATTTATATTGCTAAAATGAATGGTCCTCTTTCGATTATCGGAAATCAGGTTATGATTGCAACACCTCAGTATTCGTGGGAAAAGATTGGTTATGCAGTAAATGAGGGGCCAGCTATAATAAAAAGGAACGGAAGAATTTTCATGACCTTTTCAGCGAGTGCAACAGACTCAAATTACTGCATGGGGTTATTAACTGCATCGGACACCAGTAATTTGTTGGATCCAAAATCATGGTATAAATCGCCCAATCCAGTGTTTCAGACTAATACATCTACGAGCCAGTATGGGCCGGGGCATAATTCCTTTACAACTTCACCGGATGGAAAGGTAGATATTATGATATATCATGCCAGGAATTACCGTAATATAACAGGAGATCCTTTGTATGACCCAAACAGGCATACTCGTGCACAAAAAGTGAGCTGGAATGCTGATGGTACACCGAATTTCGGAATACCGGTTGCTGACGGTACAAACATTATATATACTCCGGCTCAAACTCCAAAGCCAACACCCACTCCAATACCAACATCTACACCGACTAAAACTACTACGGATAAACTTATCTACGGTGATTTAAATGGTGACAGAGCTGTTAATTCGATTGATTTCGCACTTATGAGAAGTTACTTGCTTGGTATTTCCAGTACACTTCCTGCACAAAACTGGAAGATTGTCGGTGATCTCAATTTAGATGGAAATATAAATTCAATAGATTTTGCAATGTTTAGAATGTATCTTTTAGGTATTATACAAGCCCTACCTCATACCAATTAGGCTAAAGAAGCTTTAATTGGAGATGAAAATTAGATATGCTTAACACTAATAATGAGTCGCAGTTAAATTGAGAAATCTACTGCGACTTATTATTAGTGCTTCTGCTTTTTAAAACAGACAAAAATTGGCTAGGGCTTTGGTGTACGTTATCAATATATAGAAGTTTGGTGAATTTTAAAAGGAGGAATGTTTGTGAAAAACCTAAGAAAGTTTTCATTAATAGTTGTAGTTCTTTTTCTGTCAGCATTACTTTTACAAAATACAATAAAAACTTATGCTGCAACTACTGTTACTATTGACCCTAATGCAACTTACCAGACTATTGAAGGTTGGGGCTCAAGCATATGCTGGTGGGGAAATCAGATTGGCAGTTGGTCTGCCGATAACAGAAATAAATTAATTGATAAAATTGTGAACCCTACTGATGGACTAGGATATAATATATTCAGATATAATATTGGTGGTGGGGATAACCCAGCTCATAATCATATGAGGGCTTATGGTTCTATTGAAGGATATCAGAATGCAAACGGTTCATGGAACTGGAATGCTGATGCCACTCAACGAGCTGTACTTAATGGACTGATAGAAAGAGGAAAGTATTATGGATCGGATATGATACTTGAGGCTTTTTCAAACTCTCCTCCATATTGGATGACCAAAAGTGGATGTGCTTCTGGGAATACTGATGGTTCAAATAACTTGAAAGACGATTATTATGACGATTTTGCAAATTACCTTACTGAAGTTGTAAAACATTTCAGAGATTCGTGGGGGATAACCTTCAGAACGCTAGAGCCTTTGAATGAGCCTAATGTAAACTGGTGGAAAGCTAATGGCGGACAGGAGGGGTGCTCCTTTTCATATGATAATCAACAGAAAATTATAAAAGAAATAGGTGCAAAATTGAAAGCAAAGGGTTTGACCGGGACTACAGTCAGTGCTGCTGATGAAAACAGTATTGATACTGGCTTATCTGGGCTTGGGACTTATGACTCAACTACCTTATCATATTTGTCCCAGGCAAATGTGCATTCTTATCACGGTTCAAGAAGAACTGAATATAGAGATCTTGCAAAATCTAAAGGGCTAAGAATCTGGCAGTCAGAATCCGGCCCATTGAGTTTTGATGGAAATATGGCTGATTCATGTATTATGTTATCAAAACGTATTGTTACAGACTTGAAAGAAATGCAATGCGTAGCATGGTTGGATTGGCAGATAATAGATGGAGGTAATTGGGGAAGCCTATATGTAGATAATTCTGCTCAATCGTTTACACTTACAGAAAAATTCTATATGCATTCAAATTATAGCAGGTTTATTAGACCGGGTTATACAATTATTAGTGCTAATAATGAGAAAACAATTGCGGCAATAAGCCCGGATAAAAAGAAGCTGGTTATTGTAGCTACCAACGATAATAAATCCTCAAGTGAAAGCTTTACATTTAATCTGTCCAGATTTGCAGGTGTAAAAAGTTCAGTTGAAGTGTACAGAACATCTTCGAGTCTTAGTTTGGCAAAAAGTAATATAACAGCATCAAATAAGAGTATTTCAGATAATTTGCCGCCTTATTCCATAAATACATATGTTATAACGCTTGAGGAGGGTGGTGCTACACAAACTCTTACAACAATAAGGCTTCAATCCTATAATTACCCGGATTTGTATGTTAGGCATGTTGATTTTGATGCCAGGATAGATGACTATGTCACTCCAGAAACCGATTCACAGTGGCAACTGGTTTCAGGTCTTGCTAATAGTGGAGAAGAATATGTTTCCATCCAATCGGTTACATACCCGGGTTACTACTTAAGACATTGGGATTATGATTTTAGATTGGAAAAGAACGACGGAACTACAGTTTTTGCTGAAGATGCAACCTTTAAAAAAGTATCCGGGCTTGCTGATTCTTCATATATTTCCTTCCAATCGTATAATTTTCCTGACAGATATATAAGGCACTATGACTATAAGTTGAAACTTGAGCAGATTTTGGCTGATGTTGACAGACAGGATGCAACCTTCAAGTTGATTAGCGGTACGGAACCTATACCAACCTCCACACCAGGAAATTCACCGTATGCAGGTTATATTATGGCTTATTTTAAACAAGCATCAGGCGAATATGGTCTGAATCTCTGCTACAGTAGAGACGGTCTAAGGTGGACAAATATAAATAATGGAAGGCCTGTTTTATATGCAAACATGGGAACGAAAGGTATTCGCGATCCGTATTTGTTCAGAAAACAGGATGGAAAGTTCGGAATAGTTGCAACTGATATGCTGGGAACTAATTGGGGTGATACAAGCCAGTATATTCATTATTGGGACTCTGATGACTTGATAAGCTTTAAGGAACGCTTAATAAAAGTCCATGATAGAAATATGCATGCATGGGCACCAGAGGTGTTCTATGACGAGAATAGAAAGCAGTATGGAATATATTGGTCTGGTAATACGGATTACAACCGTACATATGTAAATTATACTACAGATTTCCAAACGGTGAGTAACTACGAAGTGTTTTTTGATCCTGGTTATGATGTGATTGATTCACATATAGTTACAAATAATGGAACATCTTATTTGTTTTTTAAGGACGAAAGATCTTCAGGAAAATCTATTAAGGCTGCTAGATCAAATTCCTTGTCTCCGAAAAGCTTCAGCGTTTTTACACCGAATTTTATTACCTCGGCTAATACAGAAGGACCTTTTGTATTTAAAGTCAATAATTCTGATTATTGGTATATGTATGATGATCTTTATGCTAACAACGGAAATTTCGAATGTTGGAGGACTACGGACTTGAATGCAGTTAATTGGACAAAAGTTTCCGGGCTCAGTGTACCGTCAGGTGTAAGACATGGCAGTGTTATCAGTGTAACTCAGTTGGAGCTCGATAACATTATATCCGGTAAACCTATTACTCCAACTCCGACCCAAATACCAACACCAACACCAACAACTGATTATACTTATGGTGATTTAAACGGGGATAAAGCGGTAAATTCTATAGATTTTGCGATATTTAGACAATACCTTCTGGGAATAATTACTGTGTTACCCGTTTCAAACGGTCACATAGTTGCAGACCTTAATCTGGATGGAACAGTAAATTCCATAGACTTTGCAGTGTTTAGACAGTATTTGTTAGGGATTATTACGCAACTTCCTCCAAAAGGCAGGTAAGAGGACTTACAAAGTTTTAACTCCTGACCATATGATCAGAGAGGAAAACTACTACCTGGAAAGATTTGGGAGTTTTAGCAGCGGAATGAAATAAGAAATATGCATCGGGACTTTAAGAAAAGTCCCGATTTTGTTATTCTTTTACTTTTTAAAAGCAGAAGTTAACAACATAATAACTTCATTTAAGGTTAAACTACTTTTAGAAATGCTCTTTCACTCGGAGGTAGTTTGATGAATTTGTTTTTATTGATTATGTTGGTAGTGATACTTCTGATAATATTATTATTCCTGGAAGCTATGAGAATTAAATTGGTATTTAATTCTGATAAATCGGAACTAAGTATGAAACTTTTTTGGCTTGGTTCATTTATAAATGCTTTTGTAACCATAGAGAATAATGCTCCCGTGCTCAAGCTCTATCTGTTTAATAAGTTGGTACTGACAAAAAGCATCAACAGAGCGAATAGTAAGCAGGGAGGAATGGAGCTCTTAAAAATAACTGATCCTAAAGATGTACATGTAAACGTTTATTATGGATTTAACGACCCAATTACAACAGGCATTGCATGTGGAGCCATCAATGTGGTTTCACAATTTATTAATATAGATTCCATTTCTCATACCCCGGATTTTATGCCGGCTAATGACTATATTTGTTTGGATGCAACTGCAAAAGTTAATATCGGATCAACAATTGTAAGATATTTTAAGTTAAAAAAGCACTAATTGACAACACAAAAAAATTATCAAAGGAGGAATTATTTATGGATACAAACACAAATTTAAACCCTAGCGTTGATACTTTATTTACAAATCTTGAAAACTTTACCCAGAATGAAGGGCTTTTGGGAAAAGCTATTACTCATGGTGATAAAACATTTATACCTGTAGTATCTGTTTCACTTGGTTATGGAAGCGGAAATACTGCAAGTAAAAATCAGCAGGGAAATACGTCTCAGAATCAAGCTATGAGTATGGTATCAGGACTTGGAAATATGGCAGGAGGTGCTCTTGGTCTTGGTGCAAAGCTGAGTACAGATGCTGTAATTGTCATTGATAAGGATAATGTATCAATGATGCAACTGAGTGCTGCAGCTAATGCTGGACAACTTATGAGTAAAATTCCACAAATGCTTTCCGGTATGGGACAAAATTCACAACAGGGGCAGCAGGGACAAGGACAGCAACAAGGACAGCAACAAGGACAGCAACAAGGGCAACAGCAGGGCCAGCAACAGAATTAAGGTGAGCAAGTGTAGTAGTTAAATATAACTCAACTGTTTGTTGAATAGATTAGGGTAAGGTTCAAGGCGTGAATTTCACATGCTTTGGACCTTATTAAATATATATAAGACGAAAAGAATTTGTGATAGAGGAGTTATTTTGCATTGCGACCATAATAAAAGACGTAGAACAAACAATAAGTGCCTTAGAAGAAGCTTTTTTGAAAATTTACCATGCTGTGAGGCAGAATAAAATGAAATTCATGTTGGCAATAAGAATTACTGTGATAAAATATATGAGTACATATCGCAGTCGAAAAGCACTGGTAGGAGTTGAATTTATTTATGCAGTCTTGGCTTTACCTTACTTTGATTTCCGGAGTCTTACTTGGATTTTATGATATATCTAAAAAAAAGGCACTGCAATATACATCTGTTTTCAAGGTACTTGCCACCTATACACTATTTAGTTTTGTTTTTGTTTCTTATAACTTTAAGATATCGACAAACATAGAAAGAACTATTCTTTTATTAATTATTTTAAAATCATTTGCAGTTTATCTTAGCTGGATATGTAATTTTATGGCATTTAAACGTTTACCAATCAGCATTGTTGCACCTTTTCATACACTTATACCTATATTTACAATGCTGTTTGGTGTTTCTTTGTTGGGCGAAAGATTTCCTGTAATAAAATTACTGGGAATAGCTGTTATGCTGGCTTCGTATTATGTAATAGGTAAAACGGGAAAAGAGGAAATGCAGAGCCATTTTGAGAAAAAATATATTTTTCTCATTTTGGGGAATAGTCTATTTTCTTCATTATCTGCAATTTTAGATCGTATAATTTTAAAAAGTACCAGCCCAACAGTGCTACAGTTCTGGTTTTGCTTTTTTATGGCCTTGTTTTTTTTCATCACACTGGCACTTTTATATATAAAAAAATCCACACGGGATAAAACGACCGGTAAACTAAGTGTTTATATACTTCTAATGAGTTTGCTTCTGGTTATTTCAGACAGGGTTTATTTTACTGCAACAGGAATGGAAGATGCCCAAATATCTATAATAATCCCGGTGAGAAATATATCAATTTTGGTTTCTTCAATTATTGGCGGGTTGATATTCAAAGAAAAGAATTTAAAGGTTAAAATGGTTTGTACTGTATTTATACTAATGGGCATTTGTATTTTATTTATGTAGCTGTAATGTTTTATAAATCCGGAAACATTGTAGTCCGGCACTAAATTCTGATATTAGCCAATCTTCATAAAATCTACACATTTCATTGTTATCATATTATCAATACTGGAAAACTTGAATTTTAGTAAAGAGGTGTTTATATGGAGAAAAAGTTGATTAGCAGGGTTCTCAAAATAGAGGGAATGACCTGCGCAAGCTGTGAGATGAGGATAGAAAATAAGCTGAAAAAAATGGAAGGTATAGGGGAAGTTAAAGCGGTCTATTCCAGCTCTGACCTATACGTTACTTATGATGCAGGTGAAATCGGGCTTGATAGCATAATTAAAGCTGTGGAGGATCTGGATTACAAAGTAATAAGCAAACCTCACAGTAAGGAAGATTACACAGCAAAAGAAAAAGCCGATAGTGAAGACAAACTCAATGTAAACCAGTTGGTGGGTATTGGTATTATTATTTTAGCGGGATATCTGGTACTCAAAAATACTGTGGGTTTTAATTTTATTCCACAGGTAAACCAGAATATGGGTTATGGAATTTTATTTGTTGTAGGACTTATGACTTCAATTCATTGTATCGCGATGTGTGGAGGAATTAACCTTTCCCAGTGTGTGGCTTATAAACCAGCGGAAGAAGGCGTAACTCGGTTTTCAAAGCTTAAGCCAAGCCTTTTATATAATGGAGGTAGGGTGCTTTCGTACACAGTAATTGGCGGTATTGTTGGTGCAATGGGGTCCTTAGTCAGTCTGTCAGGAACAGCCAAAGGTATTGTGGCGATTGTGGCAGGCATTTTTATGGTAATCATGGGAGTTAATATGCTCAACATTTTCCCGTGGCTTAGAAAGTTAAGCCCAAGGATGCCAAGGTTTTTTGCGAATAAAATTCATAGCAATAACGGTAAATATGGACCATTTTTTGTAGGACTCTTGAATGGATTAATGCCATGCGGACCACTTCAGGCGATGCAGATATATGCCTTAGGTACAGGCAGTTTTATTGCCGGTGCGGCATCAATGTTTTTTTTCAGTACCGGGACAGTTCCTCTGATGTTTGGATTTGGAGCTGTGAGTTCGCTGCTTAGCAGGAAATTCAATCACAAAATGATGAAAGTGAGTGCAATCCTTGTGATTGTCCTTGGAGTAATGATGGCAGGTAGAGGCTTTAATTTGTCTGGAATAAATATTGCATTTGCAAATTCAGGTACAGGAAGTGTGGCAAAAATTGAAGATAGTGTACAAAAGGTTACAACAGAGATGAAATCCGGAAGTTATGCTCCAATTATAGTCCAGAAAGGAATACCTGTTATATGGACAATCAAAGCGGATGAAGGTGAGCTGAACGGATGCAATAATCCTGTTACTATTCCCAAATACAATGTTGTTAAAGAGTTGATACCGGGCGATAATGTTATTGAATTTACTCCGGAGGAAGCAGGTAACATAACCTACACCTGTTGGATGGGAATGATATATGGGAATATAAAAGTGGTAGATAATATAGAGGATGTAAATATAGATGAGGAAAAACAGGAAATGGAAAACTTTGTTCCACCTGTAAGGGGTGGCGGCGGATGCTGTGGTTGAAAAAGCTGAATAATGAGAATACAAACACTAAGCCAGGTGAAATAATCTATTATTAATTGCCGATAATAGATAAAATGAGATGTAGCGTATAAAACATGTGGAGGTTAGAATGGCATCAGAAGTAAAACGGATACTCATTGTAGATGACGAAGACAAAATTGTAGAAGTTGTGAAATCCTATCTTGAAAGCAGTGGATACACTGTTTTTGCAGCTTTTAACGGGAGACAGGCTCTTGAAATCTTCGAGAAGGAAAATCCGGCTCTTATTATATTGGATCTTATGCTGCCTGACTTAAGTGGAGAAGAGATATGCAGGACTATCAGAAAGAGATCGTCAGTACCTATAATTATGCTGACAGCAAAAGTTGAAGAAGAGGACATATTAAAAGGTCTTGATATTGGTGCTGATGATTATGTAACAAAACCCTTTAGTCCAAGGCAGCTTGTAGCAAGGGTGGGAGCACTTTTAAGGAGGGCTTCTGGTGGGACTGTACAGCTATCTGGCGTACTGTCTTTTAATGATGGAGCTTTGGTTATTGACACGCTGAAATATGAGGTTAGAAAGGGACAAAATATAGTAAGTCTTACACCTATTGAGTACAAGCTGTTATCAACCATGGTAAGGTATCCTTCAAAGGTTTTTACCCGTGATGAACTGATTGTTCTTGTCTTTGGTGAAGATTTTGAAGGATATGACAGAACAGTAGATACACACATCAAAAACCTGAGGCAAAAAATAGAAGATGACAGTAAAAACCCACGGTTTATTCTTACTGTTCATGGTGTAGGATATCGTTTTGGTGGTGAATAGAATGAAGTACAGTCTGAGGGTAAAGCTAACGGTTTCATATATTATTGTCATAGTGCTGCTTGTATCTTTAATTTTTCTTTTCACTAATGTGGTACTGGAAAAGTATTTCCAAAGCTATGTTATAAGACAGCAGGAGGAAAGAAACCGTGAGGTTGTTGCATTAATTACCCAGCAGTATAAGGGTGACAACAAATGGGACAGTAAGGTTATTGAAGATATAGGCATAAATGCACTGGAAAATGGTATGATTATCAGGGTAAAAGATCTTAATGGGAGTACAATATGGGATGCTACTGTTCATAACAGCGGAATGTGTACAGATATGCTTAATCACATGGCAAGGAATATGGAAAGTCGTTACAGAAATTTTAATGGTAAGTATGTAGAGAGTCCGTATAACATTGTCAAGGATTCTGAGGAAATAGGTGTTGTAGAGGTTGGGTATTATGGCCCTTTTTATTTTAGTGACAGTGACCTTAATTTTATAAATTCGATAAATAAGATGCTTATTGGAGTAGGCTTGTTTTCACTGTTTTTTGCACTTGCCTTTGGTGCAATTATGGCAAAGAGACTAAGTTACCCTATATCTAAGGTGATCAGGTCAACCCAGGTTATAGCAAAGGGTGACTATGGGGTTAGAATTGCAGAAGAGTCAAGCACAAAAGAAATTGGACAGATGACTTCGGCTATCAACAACCTGGCTGAATCATTGGAAAAGCAGGAGTCACTTAGAAAACGTATGTCGGCTGATGTTGCTCATGAGTTCAGAACACCTGTAGCTACATTGCAGAGTCATCTTGAGGCGATGATTGACGGGATATGGAAGCCAGACACTCAAAGGTTGAAAAGCTGCCATGAAGAGGTTTTGCGAATTGGCAGAATGGTGGGAGATTTGGAAAAACTAGCAAGGTACGAGGGCGAAAATTTAGTTTTAAACAAAGAATCCTTTGACATAGCTGAGCTTATTAAAATAATTGTCCAAAATTTCGAAAGTAATTTTATAAGCAAGGGTGTGGAACTTAAGTTTGAAAGCATAAAACAAATGATTTTTGCAGACAGGGACAAGGTCAGCCAGATTATTGTTAATTTGCTTTCAAACGCTTTAAAGTATACACCTGAGGGAGGAACTGTCGTTATTGAGTTGTCAGTATCGGACAGGTGGGTTAAGATTGTTGTGAGAGACAATGGCAGTGGGATTTCTGCCGAAGATCAACCCTATATTTTTGAAAGGTTCTATCGTGCAGACAAGTCAAGGAACAGAAGTACAGGAGGTTCGGGTATTGGTCTTGCCATTGCAAAGTCACTGGTTGATGCGCATAGTGGAAAAATTGAAGTTAAAAGTGAGCTTGGAAAAGGTACGGAATTTATTGTATTACTTCCATCTTCATAAAATCTTCACAAACTCCTGCTAGTATTTATTTATAAAATATTTAGAAGGTGGGAGTACTGTGAATAATAAAAAGCAAGGCTCAGGAAAAGGACAGAAGTCAGGTAAGACAAGAAAAGCTTTAGCAATTTCAGTTGTAACTGCTGTTATTTTAATATCTGCAGTATTTATTGTAAAGGCCGGCATGGGTGGAGGAAACGACAAAGCAGTTTCTACCGGTGGAGACTTAACTATTCCAAAGAGTGAAATAACTGAAACTGCGAAGTTCTTTCCGTATAACGTAAACGGAACCAGATTGGAGATTCTTGCAGTTAAAGCTTCAGACGGTTCTATCAGAACTGCCTTCAATACATGCCAGGTATGTAACGGATCACCAAGAGCTTATTACAAACAGCAAGGTGACGTTTTAGTTTGTCAGAATTGCGGAAACACGTTTTCAATGGATATGATTGAGCAGCAAAGAGGTGGTTGCAACCCTATACCTATAATGAAGGATGAGAAGACAGATGACGGTACAAATATTGTTATTTCAAATGACTTTATTGTAAAAAATAAAAACCTGTTTACTGCTAACTGGAAAACACAATAAATAAAAATAAATTTTCCATAATATATTTATATTTTTCTGACAGAACTAACACATGCTAAAATATTAAGTATTAAAATATTGATGAGCTTAAAACTGGGTATAAATAATATATGACATAAATAAAGGAAGTGATAAATGTGGATAGGAAAGAATCCTTTAAAATATCAGGAATGTCTTGTGCAGCTTGTGCAGCAAGAATCGAAAAGGGCTTAAATAAATTGGAAGGTATCAAGCAGGCTAATGTGAATTTTGCCGTAGAGAAGGCCACAGTTGAGTTTGAAGATAATTCTGTCAGCAGCAGCCAGATTAGTGAAGCTGTCAAAAAGTTGGGTTATGAGGCTGTTAAAGAAGAGGACAAGGATGGTACAAAAATAGAGCTTAAGATATCAGGAATGTCTTGTGCAGCATGCAGTACAAAAATTGAAAAAAGGCTTAACAAGATTGATGGAGTTAATGCAGCTATAAATCTTGCAACTGAGAGGGCTAATATTAAGTATGATTCTGCAAAGGTAAAGAGTGCAGAGCTGATTAAGACTATAGAAGCACTTGGTTATAAGGCTGAAAAGATTGAAAATGTTTCAAAGGACAAAGAAAAGGAGCAAAGGGAAAAGGAAATTAAGAGACTTAGAGCAGAGCTTATTACCTCAGCGATTTTAAGTTCTCCACTGATAATGGCTATGCTGCTTACGCTTGTAAATATAGATATTGCTTTTTTGCATAATGAATTATTTCAGCTTATTGTTGCAACTCCGGTGCAATTCATAATTGGCTTCAGGTTTTACAAAAATGCATACCATGCGTTGAGGGCAAAAAGTGCAAATATGGATGTACTGATAGCAATGGGTACTTCAGCAGCATACTTTTTCAGCATATATAATGGCTTTTTTGCATCTCATAAGGAAACCGGGATGATGATGAAAGAATTATATTTTGAAGCAAGTGCAGTAATTATAACTTTGATTCTGCTTGGAAAGTATTTAGAAGCTGTGGCAAAGGGTAAAACTTCAGAAGCTATAAAAAAACTTATGGGCCTTCAGGCTAGAACAGCCAGGGTAATAAGGAACGGTACCGAAGAGGATATTCCAGTGGAAGATGTAGAAGTCAGCGACATTATTGTTGTGAGACCGGGTGAAAAGGTACCTGTTGACGGAAAAATAATTGAAGGGAATTCTTCAATTGATGAATCCATGCTTACCGGAGAAAGCTTGCCTGTCGAGAAAAAAGCCGGAGATTTAGTAATTGGTGCCACTATAAATAAATTTGGGACTTTCAAGTTTGAGGCAACTAAAGTTGGAAAGGATACAGCCCTTTCACAGATTATTAAAATGGTTGAAGATGCTCAAGGATCAAAAGCGCCTATACAGAAGATTGCCGACCAGGTATCTGGTATATTTGTACCTGTTGTAATTGGGATAGCAATTGTAACTTTTCTGATATGGTATTTTACTTCCGGCAGTATTACATCAGCCATTGTCAGTGCTGTAGCGGTACTTGTTATTGCGTGCCCGTGTGCACTCGGTCTTGCAACACCTACAGCTATTATGGTTGGAACAGGTAAGGGTGCAGAAAACGGAATTCTGATAAAGGGCGGAGAACACCTTGAAATGGCTTATAAACTCACTTCAGTTGTCCTTGATAAAACCGGGACAATAACAAAAGGTCAGCCTGAGGTTACTGACATTGTTTCGCTAGGAAATATGGATAAGGCTGAAATTTTAAAGTTATCTGCTATATCTGAAAAGTCATCCGAGCATCCTTTGGGTGTTGCCATATACGAAAAAGGAAAGGCCGAGTTCGGTAATTTACCCGATCCGGATAGATTTGAAGCAATTCCCGGCAGAGGTATTATGTCGGCAATTGAAAATAGAAACATATATATAGGGACAAGGAAGCTCATGACTGAAAAGGGAATTGATATTTCAAAAACCGAAAGGGAAATTGTCAGGCTTGAAGATGAGGGAAAAACTGCAATGCTTTTGGCGGTAAATAACCAGATTGAAGCTATTGTAGCTGTAGCAGATACAGTAAAAGAGCATTCAAAGGAAGCAATTGAAGAGCTTAAGAAGATGGGTATTGAAGTTTACATGATTACAGGTGATAATAGAAGAACGGCAAATGCGATAGCAAAGCAAGTCGGAATAAGCAATGTGCTCTCAGAGGTGCTGCCCGAAAACAAAGCAGAGGAAGTTGAGAAGCTTAAAAAACAGGGCAAGATAGTTGGAATGGTCGGTGATGGTATAAATGATGCACCTGCCCTTGCAACAGCAGATATCGGTATGGCCATAGGTACGGGAACGGATGTGGCTATAGAAGCTGCCGATATAACTCTTATGAGGGGTGACTTAAGGTCTATTCCAACAGCAATAAAGCTTTCAAGGAAAACAATGAGGAAGATAAAGCAGAATCTTTTCTGGGCATTCATATATAACATTGTTGGAATTCCATTTGCTGCTTTTGGTATGTTAAGCCCAATTATAGCAGGTGGTGCGATGGCATTCAGCTCGGTGTCGGTTGTAACAAACTCCTTGAGTTTGAAAAGGTATAAACCGACAGTTTAGTAATACTTATGAAGGGGTAAAACAAGAGTGTGATCTATTTTGAAAAATTAACATTTAATAAACAAAGGAGGCAATTATATGGCAACTGAAGTAAAAACCCTGAATGTAGAAGGTATGTCCTGTAGTCACTGTGAGAACAGCGTAAAGAAAGCCGTAGGGGAATTAGAAGGTGTTGAAAGTGTAGCTGTTGATATAAAGGGTAATAAGGTGACAATCGAATTTTATCCTGAAAGGATAAGTGTTGATACTATAAAGGATGCTATAGAAGATCAGGGATACGATGTCAAATAGAAAGTCAATTGAAGCTTTTTGAAATTTTCGAATCTGTTTATTAAACTATGAACCATGACTATAATTACTTGTTTTTCATATATTAAAGGCATAAATATTTCAATAAAAGGGAGACAAAAATGAGCAAAGTATTATACATTAAAGCAAATGCAAAGCGAGAAGGCGAGTCAAGAACTTTTAGAAATAGCTAAGACTTTTTAATATATAATATTTTAAGTGTTTTGTTTTGGCTGAAATATTAAAAATTTGTCTTAATGATTATGAGGAGATAGTTAGGTGATTTTTGCGACATAATGGAATAGGTGACTTGCAAATATAACGCAGGAAATGTTATGAATTATTGCTTTTCAATGGAAATATGCAGGAATTGTTTATGAATTATTCAAAAGTGTTTGACACACTGATAATAATGTTGTACTATTTATCTAAGTGAGGCTGATGAATTTGGAATCAAAAATACCTGTATATACAAAAGGTCAGATTGAGGCACAGATAAGTGATGCGGTAAGTAAATTTGAGAAGGAATATATGGGACGTGGTCCTAGGGAAATTAGAACAAAAATCTTTCAGAATCATATAATGATAGTAATCGATGGATTTCTTACTCCCTCTGAACAAAAGCTTGCTCAAAGTGAACAAGGAATTAAGTTGATCAAGGACATGAGGACTGCTTTATTTGAGAACTCTACAAATCATTTTGAAGAAATGATAAGGGGTTTTATTAAAGTAAAGATAGTTAGTATGCACTCGGATGTGAGTACAAAGACTGGTGAAAAGGTGATTGTACTAACATTGGAACATAGCATGGAAGAAGGATAATAATTAAATAAGCAGGTTGACCATACAAAGGGTATGAAAATTACTTGTTGAAGCGTAGGCCTATATTTATTAATCTGAGTTATTCAGATTTGTAAGTATTGGCCTTTTTCTTGTGCTAATTACATTGCTGACGAGAAAGAGAACGAGGAGAAAATATTGTGTATGAATTAAAAAGTAAAGGGAGGCATGGAAAATGGTACAAAGTTACAGTGTTTTGGAAAAAATCATGTTGCCTGAGGAATTAAGAAGAATAATTGAAAGTGGTGTAAGATTTATAATTCCTCAAGACCGACAGCATCTTTTATCTCTTGCTATGGGAAGTGAGGATAAAGAAGTTTTTGAAGTGGAATACTATGTTCCGTTGCAAGGAAAAGTAACTGAGGCAAGAGTTGTAAAATGCAAAAACGGTGCGGTGGTTAACTATATGGATACGTACATGAGAAGAAGAGATCCTGATTGTTTGGTTGTTGCCGATAAGGGTGAAACAGATAAACCAAGATATACGGATATATATGGAGAAGAATTTGAACCTCTGCGCAGCATGACCTTTGACTGGCTAAAACATCAGGAGCTTATTATTATGCCTTTTATGGCAGGAGGGAGTGAGCCAGGTTATCCGGCTCTATTGGTAGCACCTTCAAATGCCGGATTCTTTGCAGCAGGTCTTGCAGACCTTCAGGGATTTATACCTATGAATGAGATTCCTCAAGGCTTTAAGCCGCAAGCAGTTATATATCTTGCACCTCCCTTCAGGCACACTCACTTTGATGGTAAGCAGGTAGTGGTCCACAACAGGCTTTATGATGTTCATGAATTGTTTTCATATAATCTATATCCGGGTCCGAGTGCTAAAAAAGGAATATACGGGGTGCTGCTCAATATTGGTGAGAAAGAGGGCTGGGTTACAGTACATGCTTCTACAGTCAAGGTAATAACTCCCTATGAAAACATAATAAACATCATGCATGAAGGTGCAAGTGGCGGTGGTAAGAGTGAGATGCTTGAACAGATCCATAAAGAACTTGATGGCAGAATTGTTCTTGCAGTAAATACAAATACCAGAGAGAAAACATACCTTGAATTGAAGGAAACATGCGAACTTCAACCTGTGACCGATGACATGGCACTATGCCATCCTGACATGCAAAATGACAGCAAGAAGTTGGTGGTAAGGGATGCTGAACAAGGCTGGTTTCTAAGAATAAACCATATAAACCAGTATGGCACTGACCCGCATTATGAAAAACTATGCATACACCCGAAGGAGCCTTTGGTTTTTTTGAACCTTCAGGGAACTCCGGGTTCCACCTGCCTTATATGGGAACATACCATGGATGAACCGGGTAAACCGTGCCCGAATCCCAGAGTTATTATGCCAAGGAGGTTTGTACCCAATATTGTCGATGGGGCAGTTGAAATTGATGTCCGAAGTTTCGGTGTCAGGACGCCGCCTTGCACAAAAGAAAAACCATCATATGGAATAATGGGGATGTTTCATATACTTCCACCAAGCCTTGCATGGTTGTGGAGATTGGTTGCACCAAGAGGCCATGATAATCCGAGTATTACAGATTCTGAAGGTATGAGCAGTGAAGGAGTTGGATCTTATTGGCCATTTGCTACGGGTAAGATGGTTGACCAGGCAAATCTGTTGCTTGAACAGATTACCACTACCTCAGCAACCAGGTATATATTAATACCAAACCAACACGTGGGAGTTTATAAAGTTGGCTTTATGCCACAGTGGGTCGCAAGGGAATATTTAGCGAGACGTGGAAGTGCAAAGTTCAGACAGGAGCAGTTGGTGGAATCAAGATGCCAGCTTTTGGGATATTCTCTCGATACATTGAAGGTAGACGGCACTTTTCTGGCAAAAGGCTTCCTGCAGCCAAACCTGCAGCCTGAAGTAGGCAATGATGGTTATGATGCCGGTGCTAAAATCCTGAATTCTTTTTTTAAGAAAGAGCTTGTTAAATTTATGTCACAGAGCTTAAATCCCCTTGGTAAAAAGATTATTGAATGTTGTATGAGTGATGGTAAGTTGGAAGATTACATTGACCTTATACCTATGAGGATATAGGGCGAAAAAAGAATGGGGCGATAATGTGCAGACTATAAAGATAATGTGCGAAGAGCAAATTCCCTCTGTGTATGAAAATACACCTTTATTTGAACTAATATGTTATCAGAATTTCGGTTCGGAATTCAAGACGTATAATTCAGCAAGGCTTTTAGTTGGAATGTGTATGGATAATCGGAAGCAGCTAAGGATACCTGAAAATTTTGCTTATATAATAAGAACCGGGGGAGCCAACCTCAGGTATAGCGAGTTTAAGGTATCCTATGCGATAGCCATTGGAAACATCAGGCATGTTGCGTTGATTGCTCATGATAACTGTGGAATGGTTAATTTAATCTCCAAAAGAGACCGGTTTGTAGATGGACTTTGTAAAAATGCGGGATGGGATAAGGAGCGGGCGGAAGAACATTTTATGAATTACGCTCCGATGTTTGAAATTGACAATGAATTAGATTTTGTTGTTAAAGAATCCAAACGTCTGTCAGAAAAATATCCTGGAGTAATGGTTGTACCTTTGCTCTATTCAATTGAGGATAATATGCTCAGTGTGATTGTTGAGTAGAGCACAGCACATATTCTCAATATATTTTTAAGAAATACATTAGAAATGTCCACCTTTTTTAGATTATTAGAATTTATCTTTGAAGATATGTTGGTTAATATAAAGTATATATGTCTATTTACATATATACTTTTTTGTTTGAGAAATTTATTGGAGAATTAGAGAAAAATAAAGCAGCTTTATTAAGCCAAAGAAACTCAGGAAGGGAGGAACAAAGTAAGAGTTGGCTTTGTAAACTACATATATATGTTCTTTTTGTTAATTTTAGTTTAGAGAAGTTATCGTGGTTTATCATTCTGAAAATTTAAATTGTGGAGGTTAGAGTATGGGGAAAGGTAGATGGGTAACAACTAATATGTTGGTAATATTGCTGGTGTTAGGTTTGATATTCCAACCTGGTACTATTGTTCGGGCAGCGGCAACTGATACAGTTACAGTTGATTTTGATACTATCTTGCAGCCTGTGGATAATAGTACATTCGGGTATATTCTTACGCCGAACTATGATATACCTGACAGCAGGATGAAAATGCTTGGACCTATAATCAACAGAGAGACTATCCCGGTTCAGACTTTTCAAGCAATAGGAGATCTTGACGGTACTTGTTTTAATAACGAAGGTGGCCAACTTCAGAGGTGTTTAGAGGCATATGAAAGGGCAAAGGATAACGGTTTAAAATGGTATTTCCTTTTAGGACACAATCCTTCATGGACAGCTCCTAAAGGTGTTCCTGGTGGCGGTGCACCGACAAACCAGGCTTGGTTTAAACAGTATGTAAAGGATGTACTTCAATATTTCAAGGACAACGGAGCAACTCCTGACTTTGCAGACCTTACCAATGAGTACTGGACAGGCTTGGAACCGACATTCAAAGGAAACTGGGAAGCGGTAAGGGAAGTATACCCTGATTATATACCGATAGTTGGTCCTGGAGCGGTAGGATATGCAGGAATACCTGATTTCTATATACCGTTTTCCAGTGCAAACAAGATGGATCTGGAAGGACCTTGTTGGCATGAATTTTGGATAAGTAATAAATATGCAACCTTAAGCCAGACAACTAAATGGAGAGATACAATAGTCAATCTTCAGACAAAATATCCTGAAACCAATGGCAAGTATGTTATATGGGAGGAAAACAATGCAGGTTCCGAAGAACCGACTGATTGGACAAGAAGTATGAGTAATGTAATAAGAACCGGTATAACACAGAATATTAAGGGATGTCTTAAAGCCGGTAATTGGAATGGTATGAGCGATTTGCTCACAACAACCAGAAGGCTCAATCAACAAAATGGTGCTATAAGGACGCCTATATGGTGGGTATATTATATGTTTTCACAGTTGTCAGGACATTATGTGGGTGTGACAACAAGTGCGGGTGAGGATTTTACGGCTTGTGCAAGCATGGACACTAATGAATCAAAGATAATAATTGCAAAGAGTACAACTGCCGGAACAATCAATGTAAACTTAAACAACCAGCCTTACCTCGATCAGAATTTAAGAATAGACCTTTACAAGATAACTTCCAGTGAAAATAACGGTTTGACATACCAATCCAGTATAATTCCTTCGTCAACTAAAAATATAACTTTTTCTATAAACAATGCCGCAGCAAACGAATCATGGCTGGTAGTTCTGAAGAGAACTGCTTCGGCACCAAACTTTTTTCATCCGATTTCTCCCGATGATGGTGAAGTGGCTGCAGCAAAGCCGACACTTACATGGTCTGCTGCTCAAGGGGCTACAAGCTATACGGTGAAAGTATCATCCAACAAGGATTTGTCCAACCCAGTTGTTAACCAGACTGGCATAACCAGTACAAGCTACACAGTTGCAACACCTCTTGATAATGGACAAAAATATTATTGGAGTGTTACGGCAGTAAATTCGAGTGGAAGCAGAACAGTTTCCAACAATGCAGTTTACTCGTTAATAGTGGGTGGAAATACTAATGTACCTGGACAGTTTGGACCTTATCTGCCATCTCGCAATGCACCTAATGAATCGGTAACACCCAGATTCTTGTGGTCAAGGGCATACAATGCAACCTCTTACAGGTTGGTGGTTTCCACAAATAGAGATCTTTCATCACCAGTAATCAATAAGTCTGGAATTACAACCATAACAGGTACTAATGAGTTTGGCCCAAATACTGCATCGTCTTATACACCTACCACGCCATTGGCACATAATACAACCTATTATTGGAGAGTATATGCTGTGAATGCAAATGGTGAGAGACCGATGAACGCAGATGTGCAATACTTCACTACAAAGGCTGCGGGAGATGCACCAACAAGCTTTAGCCTCTCAGCTCCGTTAAACAATGAGACGGGAGTTTCCAACAGGGCTGTACTCTCTTGGACAGCTTCAAAGAATGCATTTTTCTACAAGCTTGAGGTGTCTGCAAATTCAAATATGTCCAATCCTATAATTGTGAGAGACAGGATGATATACAACAAATATACTGTGGAGCCGAACCTTTTGGTTCCCAATACCAGATACTACTGGAGAGTTACTGCATATACAAAGGATCTGAGATTCTCGACTGTATCATCTAGTGGTATATGGTCGTTTATAACAGAGAACAAACCCTGCTCACCGTTATTGTATAGTCATCAGCCTGGTAATGGCAATGTAAAGCTTTGGTTCCAGACTTCAAACGGGGCAACTTCATACAATATCAAATATGGAACTGAACCTGGTGTATATACCAAAACAATTACCGGCATCACAGAAAGCCCTTATACAGTTACCGGGCTTAAAAATGGGACTAAATACTACTTTGCAGTAACTGCAGTGAATGCAAACGGAGAAAGCTCTGTCTGGAACGAAAGACCAGAAATACCGAATGGACCAGATTTTGGCCAGCGCTCGGCATTTACCCGAATTGAAGCAGAAAAATATAATAACCAGTCTGGAGTACAGAATGAAAGTTGCAAAGAAGGCGGTCAGAATATCGGATACATTGAGAATGGCGACTATGTTGTTTATAACGAAATAAATTTTGACAGTGAAGCTTCAAGATTTCAGGCGAGAGTAGCTAGCGGAACTGAAGGAGGCAGTATTGAGGTAAGGATTGATAGTATTGCCGGGCCTTTAGTGGGGACTTGTCAGATTTCTGGGACAGGAGATTGGCAGGCATGGACTACTATAACGTGCAATGTCAGTGGAATAAACGGTGTTCATGATGTTTATTTGAAATTTGCAGGTGGTAGTGGTTACCTGTTTAATATGAATTGGTTTACATTTGAAAAAGATGATAAACCTGAAACACCTGGTGATTTAAATGATGACGGAAAAGTGAATTCGATAGACTTTGCACTCCTTAGAATGCATTTGCTCGGGATGACACCACTCTCAGAAAAAGCTCTCCCAAATGCAGATGTAGACAAAGATGGAAAGGTTAACTCTATAGACTTTGCATTGATGAGAAAATATTTACTTGGTATTATCGATTCTCTAAATTAATTCAGATGGAGGTAGGAGTTATGATAAAAAGATTTTTAATGGTTTTTTTAGTTTTACTTATTTCGGTTATTAACAGTGTATTATGTTTTGCCGACAATCCGGTAGTACAAACGAAGTTTACCGCCGATCCGGCTCCCATGGTACATAATGACACAGTATTTCTTTATACCAGCCATGATGAAGACGATGCCACTGGATTTAAAATGTTGAATTGGATGCTATATACCACAACTGATATGGCCAATTATACTGATCACGGAATTGTGGCCTCACTGAAAGATCTTAAATGGGCAGATCCCAATAATGGAGCCTGGGCTCCACATTGTATTTATCGTAATGGGAAGTATTATTTATATGTGCCCGTACATATGAGGGGAATTGGGGTGCTGGTTTCTGATAGCCCCTATGGACCGTTTACCGATCCCTTGGGTAAGCCTTTAATTAAAAACAGCATGGATGATATCGACCCTGCAGTGTTCATCGATGATGACGGTCAGGCTTACATGTATTGGGGAAATCCCAGTTGTAATTATGTGAAGTTGAATGAGGATATGATCTCTTATTCGGGGGGCATAAACAAGATATCTTCCAAACCACAAGATTATCAGGAAGGTCCATGGCTTTACAAGCGGAGTGGTAAATACTACCTGGCATATGCATCCACATGTTGTCCGGAAGGTATTGGGTATGCAATGAGCAACAGCCCCACGGGACCATGGACATGGAAGGGAAAGATTATGGATCCGAATCGTGCTTCTTCAGGGAACCATCCTGGAATAATTGATTATAAAGGGAGTACATACTGTTTCGGTTTCAATTACGTTCTGAATTTTGCTGAGACCTCCACCCATCGTGAAAGACGTTCGATATGTGTGGATAAAATGACCTTTAATGCAGATGGTACGATTGTTAAGATGCCATGGTGGTCTACATCCGGGCCGCCTCAAATCGGCACTTTAAATCCTTACAACAAAACTGAGGCAGAAACTATTTGTTGGGCGTCTGGTGTTAAGACTGAACAATGCAGTGAAGGTGGAATGAATGTAGGTCATATAGAAAATGGAGACTATATAAAGGTTAAGGGTGTAAACTTCGGTTCCGGTGCAGCATCCTTTGAAGCCAGAGTATCTTCAGCAACCAATGGTGGGAATATTGAGATACGACTTGACAGTCCGGCCGGGAAACTTGTTGGAACTTGTGCTGTTGCTGGAACAGGCGGTTGGCAGACATGGGTAACTAAAACATGTGCTGTAAGCGGTGCAACTGGAACACATGACTTATACTTTAAATATACTGGCGGAAGTGGTTATCTGCTTAATATGAACTGGTGGAAGTTTAATGCAGTTAATCCAACTCCAACTCCAACTCCAACTTATGAAAACCTGGGTGATTTAAATGATGATGGAAAAGTGAATTCGATAGACTTTGCACTCCTTAGAATGCATTTACTCGGGATGACTTCACTCTCAGAAAAAGCTCTTCCAAACGCTGATGTAGACAAAGATGGGAAGATTAACTCAATAGACTTTGCATTGGTAAGAAAATATTTACTTGGTATTATAACTTCTTTTCCCGGATAAAGTAATAGCAACGTACTTAGGGATAACGAAAAAATAACATCCAATTCTCGTATTTTGAAAACGTTATCAAAGTATGTTTTTTCGTTATCGAGAGTAGGAACTTATATTTTAGACGTACCTTATTAAATTTTTGTATAGCTTTTTAAATTTATAGATCAAAGCATATTCATCAGAAATGACTGGCCAAACAGCTGGTCATTTTTGACGTGGATATATTTATTCAAAATTCTTTGTTTGGATGATATAATAATAGTATATCGCAGCGGAAGCTGCAATTAAAGTTGTTGGGGTAATAATGCAGAGTGTTAAAATTAAAAATAGCTTCTTTAACTTAATGAAAATTAAAAAATTATTTATATACAGGTTTAAAAAAATGAGCTTTAAATCTAAGCTGCTTTTTTCTTTTGTATTTGTTTCCATAATACCTATATTAGTAGTACAATCTATTTCCTATTACAGAACAACCATATTTATGAAAGATAATGTGAATGAACTAATAAAACTCAGCCTTGTTCAAACAAGTAAGAACCTGAATACAACATTAAGATCCTATACAGATATCCTTTATCAGATTTATACTGATGATGAGATTATAGAACTGGTGAAAGAAATAAATCAGAACTCTGGAGATGCTTTTGAGATAAGCGTGCTGAGGGATAAATTGAGTAAACTTATAAACTCAAAGGAAGGGATAAAAAGCATCGCAATAATATGCCAAAGTGGAAAGGCGGTATTCTATGATATACTGACCGCTTCCTCTATAGAGAGTTCATGGATGAAAAACAAGAATTTTGATAGACATTCATACTATGCGGATATTGCAAATAGTAAAGGCTCTGTTGTTTTGCCTACTACATATACTTCTGAGCTGGGCAATAAAAAATATTACCTGTTCCATATAGCTAATAAAATGGTGGACTTTAATAATATAGGGAGAGGAGCTATAGGAATTATTGTAATTAGTATTGATGAAGAGATCCTGTATAAAGCCAGTAATTTTGTGGAGAGTGTAAAGCAGGAAAATTCAGAAGTTGAAAGTATAAACTTTATTGTGGACAGTAATGGCACTGTTATATCGTTCCCGGAAAAGAAATGCCTTGGCACAAATATCTCTGACTACAACTTAATAAAATCTACTGTGCAATATAATAAATACAGCGGCTTAATAAAAGAGATTTCGGATTATAATGGTAATTCAGTCATAACAAATGAACTTAAGGATGAGAAAACTGGTTGGTTTATAGTAAATGCTGTCAATAAAAACTATCTATTTAGCAAAGTATATATGGCTCAAAGATTGACCATAATTTTCGGAATACTGGTATTATTGCTTTCAACTATAATTATAGTATATGTAACACGGAATTTCTCGACATCAATCGAGAAAATACTTATTGCAATGAAAGCAGCACAAGAAGGTGAACTTTCTGTACAGGTTGAATTGGATTACCAGGAAGATGAGATCTCCCAGATAGCGACGCGGTTTAATAAAATGATACTTAAAATTAAAAAGCTGCTTGAAGAAGTAAAAAATGCAACCTTCAAGCAGAAAGAAGCAGAAATAAGGGCTCTTGAGGCTCAGATAAATCCACACTTTCTATATAATACGCTTGATGCAATTAACTGGATGGCAATAGATAAGGAAGAACATGAAATAAGCAGCATGCTTAAAACACTTGCACAGATACTGAGGTACAGTGTAAACAAAAGCAATAGTATCGTATCTTTGAGGGAGGAGATAGAATGGGTAAAGCAGTATTTATATCTCCAGCAGATAAGGTTCAATTATTCATTTGAGTGTTTCATGGAATTAAATGAAGTAGTTCTTGGTTGCCATGTACACAAACTTTTGTTCCAGCCTTTTGTTGAAAATGCTATAATTCATGGCTTTGAAGGATTAAAAAAGGGCGGCATTCTCAAATTAAAGGTGGAAGAAACAGGCAACAGCATACAAATTTACATAGAGGATAACGGAAAGGGTATGAATGAAGAAGTTGTGGAGGCTCTCAATAGTTCGGAAGACAATTTGGTTGAGACTAAAGGTAGCGGGATCGGAATAAGGAATGTGTTTAACAGGATTAAAATTTATTATGGCGAAAAAGGCGGTTGGAAAGTAACAAGTACACCGGGCAAGGGAACTGTTGTTAATTTACAGATACCAAAGTTATAAAAGCAGGGGGCTTGAAATGAGGCTAGTTGTAGTCGAGGATGAAGACAGGATACGTAATGGAATAATAAAACTAATAAATAAGATGAGTTCGGGGTATGAAGTTGTTGGCGAGGCTGAAAATGGAAAAGCAGGCCTTGAGTTAATATCGCGTCTTAAGCCTGATTTGGTTATTGTTGATGTTAAAATGCATGAGATGAATGGCATTGAAATGCTCATCCAGTTAAAAGAAAGAGGGGTAAGGCATAAGACGGTAATTCTAAGTGGATACTCAGATTTTGAATATGCTCAAAAGGCTATTAAACTAGGAGTTTGTGAGTATCTACTAAAGCCGATAACTGCAAGTGATTTTGAACAGACATTAAAAAATATTGAAAAAGAGATTATTATGGAGAAAGCACTTGAGTTAAAGCAGCTTCAAGTTTTCAATACGCTGGAGCATATTTTTCAGAATTTGGTCTTAAGTGAGAATACAGAAAACTGGAAATTATATGAATACCTGCACAAAACATATGATATTGACCCTGACGGAAAATTTATAGTTGTTAATATTTATTTGGGGAGAGATTTAAACAATTCAAAAAACGAGGTTTTAGAAATTCTTTCAAAGTTGCTAAATGGCTTTCATGGTTTGAAGTATTGTATATTTGAATTGATTCTTCATTTTGAACTGGTTTTGGTTATATATAAATGCGATGATCCTCTTGAACTTGAACGGTATTTTCAAAATACAGTTATAGAAGCTTTTGTAAGTCACGGCATTAGAAACCTTGTGTTTGGTTTTACAGGATTTGAAGGTATTTTAAATCTTAAAAGCAGAGTGAATTTGATGCGCAAAGAACTGAAATGGTCCATTGTACTTGGTGAGGATGTATTAATATCGTTTCCTAAGACACAGCAGATAAATACAAAACTTATCCAGTACCCTATAGATATTGAAACCAATGCTAATGCAGCAATGTTTTCCTTAGATATTTCAAAGATTGAAAGACTATTCAATGAGTTTTTCGAGTGGTGGAGAAAAGATTTATATCACCCTTCAGGAATAATTGAGGCTTTTATTCGTTTTGCCTCTTCAATTATTAATATAGCAAAAGAAATTAATTATGAATTGTACAAAAGAATCAACCAAAAGGAGACGCTTCAAAGGGTCATGGATTCGGTAACCTGGAATGAACTCAAAGCTGCGTTGACTTCAATAGTTGATAAAGCTTCAGCCTGTCAATCAAAAGGTACGCAGCCGGTAATCAGTCTGGTAATTAAAAGAACTCTTTCTATTGTAAATGAGTTTTATAAAGATGGAATAACCTTAGACAAGATTGCTGTTAAGTTAAATATAACTCCGGAGTACTTAGGCTCTTTGTTTTATAAAGAAATGAAGGTTAATTTCAGCACTTATATAAAGGAATTCCGTATAAAAAAGGCAAAAGAATTGCTTATAAGCACGGAATTAAAAACTTATGAGATTTCGAAACAGGTAGGGTATAATGATCCTAAGTATTTTAGTCGTGTTTTCAAGGAAGCTACAGGTTTTACACCGGGTGAATATCAGAAATCCTTTAAATAAGTTTTAATACTCAAAGTATTTTGCTTAGGCGATTTCAAAAATTTCCTTGGTCAATTTTAAATTGTGAAAAGTACATTAAAGAAGCTTAAAGCTTCCAAACAGAGGAACATTATTTTGCAATGCAAAAAATGTAAATCAGTATTTTTGAAATCGCCAGTTGACCAGTTGTTTTTTTGAATCACCTTAAAGCTTTGTCAGGAGGAAAAGGTATGAAAAAATCTCTAATAGTCAAAATGTTTTTAGTTTTTCTTCTTTTATTGGCAGGCTGCGGAATTGAACCTGATAATAATTATCGGAGAGACAGAAGTCTTCCTATAACGGTTGAAAAAACGAGCTTGAACCTGATGTTTTATTATGAAGGTCAGGACCGGTTTGCATTCATTAATAAACTATGTAACGGATTTAATAAAGCTCAGGAAGAAATAGAGGTTGTTCCTGTATTTATTCCGTTTAAAGATTTTAAGAAAGCCATCCTTACAGGGATCGAAGAAGAAAATAATCCTGATATTATTATTATTGATAATCCTGATAATGTGTATTTTGCAAATATAGGTATTTTGGCTGACATAACAGACAATATTGCAGATTGGCCTGATAAAGACCAATACTTTGAGAACTCATTATTAACTTGCACTTATAAAGGCAGAATTTATGGAATGCCTCTTGGGAACAACTGTCTGGCACTGTTTTATAATAAAAAGCTTTTTGAAATTGAAGGAGTTAAGCCTCCAAAAACCTGGGATGAATTAAGATCGGTTGCGAAAAAAATGACAAAAGGTGACGTAAAAGGGATCGCTATAGCAGCACAAAACAGTGAAGAGGGAACATATCAATTTTTGCCATGGCTTTTTTCTGCCGGAGGCTCTATAGAAAAACTTGATAGTACTGAAGCAGTAAAAGCATTTTCTTTTTTAGCAGACTTAATTAAAGATGGATCAATGAGCAGAGAAGTAATTAACCGCACGCAACATGATGTTATGAAAGAATTTGTAGCAGGGAAAACTGCCATGATGATAAACGGTTCCTGGCAGATTCCGCAGATTAATTCGTTAATGCCAGATATTGAGTATGGTGTCGTAAAGATTCCAAAGGATAAAAAGTTTTCTTCCGTATTAGGAGGCGAGAATATTGCAATCATCAACAGTGAGAATAAAGAAAAGGCCATAAAATTTATGTTCTATGTTTGCAAACCAGAGAATTTAAAATTGTATTCGAGTACTCTTGGCTATTTTCCACCGAGGAAAGATGTTGCTCTTGATCCTTCAATTGCACAAGATTTTGCAATTAAAGTGTTTGAAAACGAAATGCAATATGCAAGTCTAAGGGGTCCTAACCCCAAATGGCCTGAAATCTCAAGCGTAATATCCGGGGCTTTGCAGGAGGTTTTAACTGGTACAAAAGAACCGGAATCGGTGGTTAAGGATGCTCAGAACAAGATAAATCTAATATTAGAACAGTAATGCAAAGTTAAAACAAACAAAGCGAAAGTCAGTTCCTGGAATGATATGTAACAAAAGCAAAAACTGCACCCTGTGCTTTCCTGCACTTTTGCGTTTTTTGCACATATTGACAATATAATGCTAACTATTGTATAATGAAGTATAAAAGATATTTTTATATATAAAATTGTTGTTTATCTCATTTTCTTATTTCTTATCGGAAGGAAAATATACCTACAAAACTACTATATAGGGTTTTTACTTTATGAAAATCCAACTTCACTTTGTCTTTTACTATCTTACGTTTATCTTAATAAAATTTTATACACCCCAAGTTTAATTTTTATGTTCTTTTGTTTGATCATGCTTATGTCTTTAATGCAGTAGAATCCTGAACTATCACGTATAGCATTACGGAAAACTACAATTCAAAGTGGGAGGTATATTAAAATGCGAAAAGCTTCAAAAAAGTTCATCGCTCTAGTTTTGGTATTTCTAATGGTTTGGTGTTATTCCGGCACGGTTATTTTTGCTGGTGATGACCATGGAAACGGCTTTTCAACTGCAAGTCAAATTCAAATCAGAAGAAATATAGATGGAGTGATAGAAACATCAGGAGATGTGGATTATTTTAAATTTACCACTGGCAGTGCGGGTATTTATACAATTGGTACAAACGGAGCAACTGATACTTATGGTTACCTTTATGATAGTAATACCAGCAATACCTTATTGGACCAGAACGATAATGGCGATTCTGGAAGTAGTAATTTCAGTATTACAAAAGCATTACTGGCCAACCATACATACTACATAGCTGTTCAGCATTATAATATTGATACTGGTACAGGCTTCTATAACCTCAGGGTTGAATTCAGTGATTTGGTAGTACAATTGAGTAATGCTCAAAATCAAGTAGCTGTTACAAACACTATTTACCCGAAATTCAGAGTTTATAATAAGGGAAGTTCAACAATTAATCTTTCAAATATAAAATTAAGATACTATTATACTACAGATTATCATGTGGGTCAGAATTGTGTTGTTGACTGGGTATCAGTGGACACGAGCTATATTACTTCTTCGATTGTAAAAATGAGTTCTCCAGTAAATGGTGCTGATTGTTATGTAGAATTTGGCTTCACAAATGGAACAATTTCACCTGGAGGTAACTTGGTAATAATGCCAAGAGTTTATCACACAGACTGGTCAAATTATTACCAACAAGGAGATTATTCCTTCGAAGCAACTGCAACTGATTTTGTAAACTCCTTCAGAGTTACTGCATATAATTCGGGAAATCTCATTTGGGGAAGGGAACCCGCCGATATAGTTGCGACACCAACACCCATTCAGATTGTAACTCCAACACCAACGCCCATTCCGACCATAACACCAACACCTAAGCCCTCAACGATTGTGACACCTACACCCGTTCCGACTGTGCTTCCAACTCAAGTGAGCAACATATACCAGGCTGAAGATGCAACCATTTATAAAGGTGTTATTGAAACTCTATATACTGGTTACACCGGTAGTGCTTATGTCAATTATGATTATGGAACAGATAGTTATGTTGAGTGGGTGGTTAATGTCAGTACATCCGGCACAAAAACACTTAAGTTCAGGTATGCCAATGGAGGAACAACGGATAGACCAATGGCTATCAGTGTTAATGGAAATGTAGTAAACAATAATTTGTCTTTTGGCTCCACAGGTGTATGGAACACATGGGGTGAAAGCAGCATGAATGCAACATTAAATGCTGGAATAAATATAATAAAAGCAATTTCTGCAAATCCCAACGGTGGACCAAATGTCGACTGTTTGGAAATTGTCGGTTCAACTGTACCTCCGACACCAGTACCAACTACAGTTTTAGAATATGAAGCAGAAAACCTGAGTAGCACTGTATCAGGTGCTACCGTACAAACGAGTATCGAAGCAGAATACTCCGGTGGAAAAGGTGTTGTATTTAATGGGGACGGCAATGGGGATTATATTCAATTTACATTGCCGAATGTGCCTGCTGGGAATTATCTTGTTAAATACACTTATAAGGCTTTTTATAACAGAGGGATAAATCAGCTAAGCATAGATGGAGTAAATCAAGGTGCACCTGTTGATCAGTATAGTTCCGTTAGTAAGTTTTCAAGTGAAGCGGTATTAGGAACAAAAAACTTTAGTACTTCAGGTAACAAGTTGTTTAGGTTTACAGTGACTGGTAAGAATGGTTCCAGTGCAAATTATCTAATAACTGTCGATAAAATTATATTAATTCCCCAGCAGCATTTGGTTTCATATAAATTTGATGAAACATCTGGTATTACAGCTGCTGATTCTTCAGGGAATGGAAAAACAGCCACGCTGGTGGGCAACCCCAAATGGGTATCAGGTTATATAAATAATGCTTTGGATCTTAGCGGCAGCAATCAATATGCAAGCTTACCGGAAGGAATAGTTAGTACATTAAATGATTTTACAATATCAACATGGGTTAAACTTGATACTTTAGGAAACTGGAGCAGAATCTTTGATTTTGGAACAGGAACAACAGCATGTATGTTTCTTGCCACTAAAACACATCTAAATACTCTAAGATTTAATATTACCAATGGAAGCGAAGGTGACCAGTCAATTGATGCGAGCGGTCCGCTTGCTATTGGATCTTGGCAGCATGTAGTGGTTACGCTTTCGGGGAATGTGGGTACATTATACGTAAACGGTATAAAGGTTGGTGAAAATAATAACATTACATTAAATCCTTCTGATCTTGGTAATACTAATCTCAACTACATAGGAAAATCCCAGTATTCTGCAGATTCATACCTGGATGGAGCTATTGATGATTTTAATATTTACAGTTATGCTTTAAGTTCAAATGATATTAAAAATAATTATTTATCAGGTTTACCTTCTAAAAGCTCAAACATTATTGAAGTAGAAAACTCCGGGCTAACTGGTGGTGCTTTCTTCAATAATGCAGCATATGTGTACTCTGGCTATGGGTATGCCGAGGCAATAGGAAAAGTTGGGGCAGCTTCAGAAATCCTTTTTAAAGTTCCTTCAACCGGAAACTATGACTTTAGAATCCGATATGCTAATTCATCTGGAAATACCAGCAGCCTCACAGTATATGCAAATGACACAAAAATACAAAAAATATACTTTAAAAACATGCCAACTTGGGACTATTTCGGCGATAGTTTTGTAACTTTACCTTTGGTGGCAGGTGCTAATAAAATATCCTTTGTTTATGAGCCTGATGACCTTGGTTCTGTAAATTTGGACTACATGAGTTATACACCTTCACTTTCTTCTTCGGCATCAACTAATCTGGCTTTGTCAAAAGCAATTACTTTCAGTTGTGGGGGAAATACATCCCCTGAATTGGCAAATGACGGAGTAAGCAGCGATGCTTCAAGGTTTACAAGATTAGGTGGTAGTGGCACACAGTGGATGCAAATTGATCTTGGGCAAGCTTATAATGTCAATAGAATTAAATTGTGGCATTATTTTGGGGACTCTCCACAATACCCAAGGATATTCAGAGATGTAATTATCCAGCTTTCAAATGACCCTACATTTAAAAGTGGTGTATCTACTGTGTTTAATACTGATAAGAACAACGACGCCGGACAAGGAGAAGGGCAAGATTCGGAGTACATTGAAGACAAAAACGGTAAAGAGATTGTTTTTGATACCATAAAAGCAAGATATGTTAGATTATGGTCAAGCGGAAGTAATCTATCATCGAGTAATATATATACTGAAGTTCAGGTGATGAGCAATGAAGGAGGATATTGGAAGGCAGATGAGGGTTTAGGCACAGTATTAAAAGACGCATATAGCAATAACAATATAACACTTGGTACTTCAAGTATGGCTCCAAAATGGGAGGTAAACGGTAAATTTGGCAAAGCTATCAGATTTGACGGAAATAATGATTATATAAATATAAATAAGAAAGATATTCCGTACCCATGGACGGCTTCATTCTGGGTCAAGCGGGAAGATACGGCAAATCCAGGTGCGGTGTTGTTAGCATCTCCTAATTATGAACTTATGCTTGAACAGTATGGAGGTGGCAGAAAAATCGGTTTTACTGACGTCATTAGAAATAAAAATTACTATTTTAATTATTCTATTCCAATTACTTCAGGTATTCAAAGCAACTGGGTTAATCTAACTATGGTAGGAACCAGTGCAGGAGTTTCACTGTACATTGATGGAGAATTTATTGGTGCAAACCCAAATCCTATATTTTGTCCGATGAGTACAATAGGCAGCAGTACAAACTCTCTAAAAGGGGTTTTAGACGAGATTAGGGTTTTTGATAGGGAGTTAAGTCAAATGCAAATATCTGAAATCGCAGCTAAAGGTCTACCTGTGCCTGTAATTGAAAATCCTTATGATGGAAAGGAATTGGTTAAAGGTAGTGTGACAGCAGATAGGGATATTTCAAGGGTATTATTAAAACAAGATGTAACTCTCAATTATAATTTTTCAGGTGACAATGTAAGTTTTACATCAAAACCTAAAGATATAATTCTAATTTTTGATGAGTCAGGTAGTATGGGTACCGATTTAAGAGGTCAAATAAATTATAATGTTGAGGAGAAAAGAATTACTATAGCTAAACAAGCAGCCAGCCAGTTTGTAGAAAAGTTCAGAGGGACTAATACGAATATAGGTATGATTTCTATAGAGAATTATACTAACACCATTTTTTCTCCTGTATCAATGCTGAGCTTAAATGCTGATGGTACAGCTGTAAATGAAGCGGCTTTACAGAACCATATAAATAAGCTCAAGCCAAAGGATCATACTAATATTGGTGATGCAATGCGGGTAGCTTATTGGATGCTTAAAGATTCACCGAATGATAAGTATGTTGTATTAATGACAGATGGGGTATCAACTTCCTATTCTTTAAACAGTGCAAATACAAGTGAGTATGAAATGGGGCCAGGAATTATTGACAAAGATTTAGAAAGATGGTATAAATCGGGTTTTGATCCTGATGGAAGAAATATGCTGTATGCAACGACATTTGGCAAGCTATTATCAGGTATAGGTGTAAAATCACATATTATTGGTTTTTCTGTTAATGATGAAGAATGTGAACTCTTAGAGAATATAGCTATATCAAGTAATGCGGATATGGTGGAAGATAATTCGAAACATTTTTACAGAGCAAAATCCGCTAATGAATTATACGAAATATATATGAAAATCAGCGGAGAAATAATTGATACGATAAATATCGGTTCGGCATTATTTACGCAGACATTTCCTGAAGGAGTGTCAGTTACAAGTGTCCCAAGCGGGTTTACAATAACAGAGAAAAATGGAATATATACCGTTACAGGAACAATAAATGATTTAAAATTAAAGTTGAATAGTTTAAGCATAGACTCAAGAGATTATCAACTTGATACATCGTCCATCCCTCCTTTAGACATTAAAATAAAGTATAATACTGCAGGGTTAAAGAATTTTGAGGGATTCAAGATAGCCTATAATGACCCTGAAGGCATTCCGAGAGAGTACATTGGTAATAATTTAAGCACCTTGGGAGAAGTTATTGAAATTACTCTGGATAAAGACAAAGCTATTCTTCCAATTGGAAAAACTATGAGGATAAAGGTTACTTCAGTATCTCCTGAATATGCACCTCAAACAGTGAATTGGGTATCCTCAGATGAAACGGTTGCAATAGTTACGCCAATACCATCTTCTATGAATGGGTGCTGGGAAGCTGAAGTGACTTCAACAGGTAAAGAAGGCACAGTTGATATTAGTGCTGTTTCAACCTATGACAGCATGTTTGAGGAGAAGTGTAATGTTATAATATGGGTTATTGATATAAGCTAGTGCTGATTAACAAAAGTAAATTCTAGAATTTACTTTTGCTAATCAGCAAAAAACATAGGATGTGCATTTTGCATAATTCATTTCTAGAAATGAATTATGTTCAAAAGCACTAGTTGAATTTGGAATAAGGATGTAAAGGGTTAACAAAAAACAGAAGATTTAAGGATTACACTCCTTAAATCTTCTGTTTTTAATAATTCTTTAAAAAAATAGAAAACTACGAACTGAAAAAAAAAATTCTTTCGAATATATTAAAAGAAAACGAAAAAATAATTTTTCATTCTCATCTTTTGAAAACATCATCTAATCAGGCTTTTTAGCTATTCAGAGTAGAAACTTATATTTTAATGGTACCTAAATATAGAAAACTATCGGCTTATATTAATTTCATTTTAAATATTAGTTAGGAGGAGAGTATTATGTTAAAGGGGATTTTAAAAGTATTAGTAAGTGCTGTCTTTGTTTCAATACTGCTTTTTGTAATGAGCAGTATTTCCTTTGCACATCCGATTAAAGGTGAAACCTATCACTTTAACCAGCCGGATGGTTCAAAGGTTGAAGTAAGAGTTTATGGCGATGAATTTTATCAGAGGGTTGAAAGTCTTGACGGGTATTCATTAGTCAGAAATGATGCTGGTTCTATTTGTTACGCAAAGGTTGATAAAAACGGTAAATTTGTTGCTACTAATGAAATATACAGAGGTGCACCACTTGCCTCTAAAAAGGCATCTCAACTGGGAATTGAAAAAGGCCTGTACGAACAAAAAAGCATTGTTCGAAAAAACATTGATTCAAAAAAGAAAGAAATATCCGTAGAGGAACCTATAACAACTCCTGCTCCACAGTTTGCTCCTGCATATAATGTGGAAATTCCACCGTTTCAGACAGCACCACCTCAAACTTACGTAGGCTTGGTAATACTCATTGACTTTCCTGACCAAAAAAGTGCTGTGACTAAGGACCAGATAATAGCAACGCTTAATAACCCTGGAACTGGTTCTGTATATGATCATTTTTATGATATATCCGGGGGAAAGGTCACGTTCACAAACGAGGTAGTAGGATTTTATACTGCTAAATATAATAAAAGTCATTATGACTCGGGAGAAGGCTATACCGGTTCAACGGAATTACGTAATGAGACCCTTAACTGGCTCAAAGGAACAGGTTTTAACCCATCAAAGCTGACCAAAGACTCCAATAAGAGAATAAGAGCAGTTTCGTTTATTTATGCTGGTGCACCGGAAGCTGGCTGGGCTAATGGCTTGTGGCCTCACTCAACATCGATGCGTAGTTTTGATTTGAATGGTGCTTATGTTTCTGCTTATCAGTTTTCTAATATAGGATCAAAACCCAGGATTAGTACAATTACGCATGAATGTGAGCATATGATCTTGGGGTGGCCTGATTACTATGATTATGAGGAGGATTCCAAAGTAATCGGTAAATTCAACGAGGGTGTACCTAACCCATATTCAAGATGTGTTCTTAGCAGATGGTATGAAATCAAGTGGTTAAATAACCTTCCTGATGGTTCTACAGTGACTGTACCTGCAAATACAATGGATGTGTTCGGGTATATCAATCCACAAAACTCCAACGAAATGTTTATTGTAGAAAACGTAAGAAGGACTGGGAAATGGTCCAAATTCCCTGGTGAAGGTTTAGTGGTCTGGCACATTGATAAAAATGGTAACAATAATTGGCAGGATATGACTGCTTCCAGACATTATAAAACCTCAATAGAACAAGCAGACGGAAGGTTTGATATGGAAAGGAATGTTAATACCGGGGATGCGGGAGACTTTTTCTATGCAGGGTACAGAAATGCTTTTACCGATAAAACTCTTCCAAATTCGAAATGGTGGAACGGTCAATCATCTGGATTTAGTATTACAGAAATAGGGCCAATCGGAAATACTATAACCTTTAAACTCAATAATGGTGATAATGTTGTTCCTACCAAAATTTCAGCTTTTACTAGAATTGAAGCAGAAAGCTACAGTGAAGCAAACGGTATTCAAACTTCAACTTGTTCTGAAGGGGGAAGTTACGTCGGCTGGATTGATAATGGAGATTATGTTGTATATAAAAATATTGATTTTGGAACTGGTGCATCGGCAGTCAACATGAGAGTTGCCTCTGCAACAGCTGGCGGAAGTATGGAATTGAGAATTGATTCTTTAAGCGGGGAAATAGTCGGAACATGTAAGGTATCCTCTACCGGAAGTTGGACTACTTGGTCGACATTAAATGCAGGACTACAAGGTGTAAAAGGAGTGCATGATTTATATATCAAGTTTACTGGAGGAACAGGGTCTCTATTTGATATAAACTGGATGGAATTCATACCTGCCACTAATCCTACGCCTACTGCAACTCCTACACCGACAAGAATTCCTACACCAACTATAACTCCTACACCGACAAGAATTCCTACACCAACGCCTACACCAACTATAACGCCTACACCTACACCAACCGAAGTGGTTATCATATATGGTGATGTAAATGGTGATGGAGCGGTAAACTCTGTTGACTTTGCATATATGAGAACAAAACTGCTCAGTATGATTGCGGACTTTCCACATCCTTCAGGGATGCTTGCTGCCGATGTCAACAGAGATGGAGGGTTCAACTCAATTGACTTTGCTTTAATGAGATTGTATCTGCTTGGAAATATAGACAGTTTTACAATGCAAAACTGATGTCAGTACCCTGAATTAGTTGAAAAGCATAATAAAGGCTATGGGACAGGCTTGAGCTGCACTATAGCCTTTGTTGTTTTATTGATAAACCATTAAAAACGGTCATTAAATTTAATCCTGTTAATCTTGTGCTTCGCATTATCTGTATAATTATGGTTTAATGCAGCTATACAATTATGCTCCATATTGAAACAGATGGAGTAATTCTGTGAGAAAATGGATAATTCTATTGTTTGAAAAAGTAAAAGAAACAACACAGACTGTTTCAAAAAATATAGTCTATGTTGTTTCTCATTATACATATTGAAGTCAAATATTTTATACCAGGCTTCCGGGTGATTTTTTATCTGTAAACGCCAGATACCCTAATAGGATAAGATTTAAAACATGTACAAACATTAATAGGCCTAATAATGGATTTCTATCGAGGAACGCAGTTATTCTCATTAAACAGTAGGCTAAATAAATGTAATTTACAAACGGTATAAAAAAAATCAATAAAGTAAATCCGCTAAAATCAGCTAGTTTAACAATAATGTATAGATTGAGTATGGGAATCCATGCCATAAATGCAAGTTCTCCTTGCCCCAGTTTTCCTGCAATTATACTCAAGCATAATGATGTGAAGATATAAACTAAGATACTTATAAATACATTTTGCATTAAATAAATCCTCCCCAGTTTAATAAATTTAATTATAGAGCGTAGCTCTTTAATCTATATATAATTATACTATGCGTATACAGAATTTGCTAATATCAAATCTGTTAAGCATTCATATTAAAATAATATGAGTTAAGAATATATTCATTTATCTCTAAATCTCTTCGTTAAGCTCTAATTTTTATAACCTGAAGCCGAGGCATACTGACTTTTTGTGAAGGTCTTACAATGGAATTGTTTGACACTAAAACAATAAGAACAACCTTTACAATGACACGTGAAAATTCAGCACAATATTTCAACCATCTCTTAGTTTTAAAAGGTCTTCGGCAATATTATCAATAACGGCAAAGGAAGAGGATATTTGTTGCATTGCCGTAGCCTGGCAAGATGTAGCAGAAGCAATTGATTTTATTTCAGCATAGGACTGTGATGTGATTGATTTTGTGTTGGAAATGACTTCTGCAATTTCGTGTCCATATTGAGAAGTTTGTTCACTGTAGTGAGCGATTTTTTGAATTTCTTGGTTAGTTATTTTCTGAAGGGCTTTTAAATCTTCAAAAGATTTACCTGCAGCTTTAACCAGATCTATTCCCGACTTTAGACCCAAATAGCATTGGTCTATAGATGAAACGGCATTTTCGGTATCCAATTGCATTTGTTTTATTAGGTTTGCAATATCTTTTGTTGCACTTGTAGATTGTTCAGCTAGTTTCCTTATTTCATCGGATACCACTGCAAATCCTTTGCCGTGCTCTCCAGCTTTTGCAGATTCTATAGCTGCGTTTAGTGCTAAAAGGTTTGTTTGTTTTGTTATATTTGTTATAATTTCGATAATCCTTCCTATTTCTTCGGAACTTTCACCTAAATGGTTTATCAGGTACCTACTTTGTACAGTGGATGATTCAACTTCCTCCATATTAATTACGGCATCTGTAATGATTTTTTCACTTTCTTCTGCAGCTGCAAAGGTGTTTTGAGATATTTGAGATATTTTCTGAGATTGGGAAGAGATAGACTCTAATACATTTGAAATGTTTTCTACAGTCGAATTAGTGCTTTCAATATATTTTAAATTCTTTTCGCACCCGGATGAAACGCTGTCGGCATTTAGAAAGATTTTATCATTTGAAGCAGTAGTCTCTTCTATAGTGGAAGAAAGCTGTTTTAAAGAACAGGCGAGTACAGCAGATGCATTTTGTGAACGGCCCATAACATCTTTTAGTTTATTAAGAATTAATGATTGTTCTTCTGAATCCGACAAACTTTCAAGTAGAATTCTTGTTCTTTTTGCCAGCATTATAAAGATAAGCGAAAGTAGTATAAACTCAATTATATAACCTGCTGTGATTGAAATGTATCGGCCAAATGGATCCATGGCATTAATGGGATCTGAATGGATTCGAAAGTAGTTCGAGATAGACATATTTAAAATCCCTAAAACTAAAGTTGTTAGTGTTAGCTTTTTGTCAAAATAGAGACAACTTAAGCCAATAGGAAAGAGAAAGACCATATAAATACCTATCTGATAGTTTATATTGAGTATACCGACAACAATTGTACACATGGCTATGGTATAGTATTTAAGCAGCGTGTTGTCTATTCCAATCTTTCTCAGAAGTAACGGAGTGGATGCGCCTAATGCTCCAATTGCACAAACAATATAAAGCTTTATCATATCAAAATCGAAAACCTTAAGAAATCCAAGAATTATCAAAGCAGGATAAGCTAAATTGGTAAAGAATAGAATTAAGGTTGTGATTTTATTGGCTTTTTTTTCGTTATTTAATATAAATGTTTTTTGTTTCATTAGGAGAACCTCCCGGAAAGATTTAGTGTTTAGTTTACTTTCTATATATCGGAAAAAGTTTTTTGTTTCAATATGTTTTTTCTGAATTAACGACAGCTTCGGGCAAGCTTCCGAATATTTATTTATAATAAAGTGTAAGAGTTAAAAGACTTTTTTGTTAATGCCTCGTAACAGAAATAACTTCTAGAGCGTGCGAGGCAAACAGATGAAGTGCATTTTTAACATTATGAAAGACTAGAAATTAGTAATGTTAAAAAGCACTAATTTAGAAGGTGTGAACTTAATACAATTTACTTTTACGTATCCATTATGCTATAATAGCAACAATAACATGAGTAAAACAATAGGAAAACGAATAAATATATAGAAGTCTTGTGAAGGAGGATTATATTATGCCGATAAAAATACCTGATAGCTTGCCTGCGAAACAAACGCTAACAAATGAAAATATATTTATAATGGACGAACAAAGGGCACTTCACCAGGACGTAAGACCGCTGAAAATTGCGATGTTGAATTTGATGCCGACAAAAATAACAACAGAAACACAGCTTCTGCGCTTGATTGGAAATACTCCTATTCAGGTGGAAGTTGATCTTTTGCACCCTAAGACCCATGTATCAAAGAACACCTCAGAGGAGCACCTGACAAAGTTTTACAAGACCTTTGATGAAGTCAAAGATGATAAGTTTGACGGACTAATAATAACAGGAGCACCAGTTGAACAAATGGATTTTGAAGAGGTCAATTACTGGAATGAACTTAAAAAAATAATGGATTGGAGTCTTACCAATGTGTATTCCACGTTCCATATTTGCTGGGGAGCACAGGCAGGGTTGTACTATCATTATGGTATTGAAAAACATCCTTTGAGTGAAAAGATGTTTGGTGTTTTTGAGCATAGGATATGTAAAACTAACACAATGCTGTTAAGAGGTTTTGATGATCGTTTCTATGCTCCGCATTCAAGACATACTGAAATTAGGACAGAAGATGTTGAAAAGGTAAAAGAGCTTGACATACTTGCAGATTCGCAAGACGCAGGCATATACGTGATTAAAACTGATGGCGGAAGACAGATTTTTGTGACCGGACATTCGGAATACGACCCGAATACATTGAAAACTGAGTATGACAGAGATGTTTCTAGAGGAATTCAAATCAAGGTTCCAAAGAACTATTTCCCTGATGATGATCCGGGTAAGCCTCCGATTGTAAAGTGGAGAGGACATGCAAATCTTCTCTTTTCAAACTGGCTCAACTATTATGTGTACCAGGAAACTCCGTTTGATTTGAATCAGATAAAGTGACGGTGACTGCTAAGGCATGTCTAAAATATAAGTTTCTACTCTGGATAACGAAAAAACTTGAATTGATAGTGTTTTAAAAATACGAGAATTGGATGTTGTTTTTTCGTGGTCCTTAAGGAACAACGAAGAAGGGTGATTAATTTGAAAATTTCTACAAAAGGCAGATATGGGTTAGAAGCGTTGGTAGACCTTGCAATTCATGCTTCTGAAGGGCATGTGAATCTAAAAAGTATATCTGAAAGATGTGGAATGTCAGAAGCATATATATTGCAAATTTTTCTCATACTAAGAAGGGCAGGAATTGTTGAAAGTATCAGGGGTGCCCAGGGTGGATACATTCTTGCCAAAGCTTCTTCTGAAATAACGGTAGGAGATATTCTGACAGCACTTGAAGGTCCGTTGGCACCCGTTGTTTGTGTTGCAGAGAAAGCTGAGCATGCCTGTGAAATGTATTGGAATTGTGCAACCCGGGGATTTTGGGAAAGTGTGATGAATACTTTGAATGATGTTGCAAACTCAATTACAATAGATGATTTGGTTGAATGCTATAATAGTATTGCAAATAAAACCAATGAAATAGAATATTATATTTAAACAATCATTGACAAAGCCACTCTTTGTCATTATAATATAAAACATATAGGAATAGTAAGGAAAGAGAGGTGAGCTAAATGAAATTTTCCACCAAGGGAAGATATGGACTTAGAGCAATGGTTGACCTTGCAGTGCATGCAAAAGGAGAACATGTTGCATTGTTCAGTATTGCGGAAAGACAAGGGATTTCAACCAACTACCTTGAACAGGTTTTTTCTTTATTGAGAAAATCCGGATTGGTTAAAAGCGTTAAGGGTGCACAAGGTGGGTATATATTAGCAGAATCTCCCCAAGACATAAAGGTTGGACGGATTTTGAGAGCTCTTGAAGGGCCTCTTTCTGTTATTGACGAAAATGCAGAAAGTTCTGAAGGAAATGAAACCAGCATACAACAGTGTATTAAGGTAAGCGTTTGGGATAAGATGAATGATGCTTTGAATGAATTGGCAGATTCTCTTACCTTGGAGGACCTTGTAGATAGTTATTGGAAAATGACAGGGGCTGAAGATGCAATGTATTACATTTAAAAAATTTATTTCAAATATGATTAAAATGATAGGAAAAATTGTATTTATAAGGAGGCTAAATCATGAGTGATAGAGAATTAAAATTTGATACCCTGCAGGTGCATGCGGGGCAGAAACCTGATCCGGCTACAGGATCAAGAGCGGTTCCGATTTATCAGACAACGTCCTATGTATTTGATAGTCCGGAGCATGCTGCCAATCTGTTTGCATTGAAGGAATCTGGCAATATTTATACAAGAATTATGAATCCTACCAGTGATGTGTTTGAACAGAGGATAGCAGCTCTTGAAGGCGGAGTGGGTGCGTTGGCGGTTGCTTCTGGGTCGGCAGCTATTACCTATGCCATACTTAATATTGCAGGTGCCGGTGATGAAATAGTTGCAGCAAGTACACTCTATGGGGGTACATATAACCTCTTTTCAGCTACATTGCCAAGGCTTGGAATAAAAACAGTGTTTGTGAACCCGGATGACCCTGAAAATTTTAGAAAAGCAATTAATGAAAAAACAAAAGCTGTATATATTGAGACAATCGGAAATCCCAGCATAAATATTGTTGATATTGAGACAGTGGCAGATATAGCTCATAAAAATGGTGTGCCGCTTATTGTCGATAACACCTTCGGAACTCCATACCTCATAAGGCCTATCGATTTTGGAGCAGATATTGTTGTACATTCTGCGACTAAGTTTATAGGAGGACACGGTACGTCAATTGGCGGTGTTATTGTTGATTCGGGAAAGTTTGACTGGGCAGGAAGCGGAAGATTCCCATACCTTACAGAACCGGATCAAAGCTATCACGGTTTGAAGTATGTTGAAGCATTAGGTCCTGTGGCGTATATTACCAAAGCAAGAGTTCAGCTCTTAAGAGATACCGGTGCAGCAATAAGTCCGTTCAACTCATTTCTTTTACTTCAGGGACTTGAAACACTCTCGCTAAGGGTTGAAAAGCATGTTTCCAATACCAAAAAGATAGTAGAGTTCCTAAGTAGCCACCCACAGGTTTCATGGGTAAACTATCCGAGTATTAAGGGCAATAAATATTATGAGCTTGCACAGAAATATCTGCCGAAGGGTGCAGGATCAATATTTACATTTGGAATTAAAGGCGGTATTAATGCTGCAAAGAAATTCATTGAGAGCCTTGAATTGTTTTCACTTCTGGCAAATGTGGCTGACGCTAAATCACTGGTTATCCATCCTGCATCAACAACTCATGCACAGTTGTCTGAGGAAGATCAAAAAGCCGCAGGAGTTACACCTGATCAAATAAGGCTTTCGATTGGAATTGAAGATGCGGAGGACCTTGTTTACGACCTTGAACAGGCTTTGAAAAGGTCAGCGGAGGTATAAAAACATGTGTCAAGCATCAAAGTTAGATGTATTAAGAGAGAAATTAAAAGCAATGCAGAGCGTTGTAATTGCCTTTTCAGGAGGAGTGGATTCAACCTTCCTTCTGAAGGTGGCACATGAAGTGTTAGGAGATAAGGTGCTTGCTGTTACAGCATCATCTGCAACATTTCCTGAAAGAGAATTCAAGGAAGCAGTAAATTTTGCTGCTGAATATGGAATCGGGCATAGGGTTATAATATCAGAAGAGCTTGAAATAGAAGGCTTTTCAGATAATCCTGTAAATAGATGCTATTTGTGCAAGAAAGAGTTGTTTATGAAAATGAAGCAGCTTGCAGATTCTGAAGGTTTTAAGTTTGTCGCTGAAGGCTCGAACTATGATGATCTTGGTGATTATAGGCCGGGAATGCAGGCAATATCCGAGCTCGGAATAGTAAGCCCATTGAGGGATGCCGGAATGACTAAGGCTGAAATAAGGCAATACTCAAAAGAAATGGGACTTAAGACTTGGGATAAACCTTCTTTTGCCTGTTTATCGTCAAGATTTCCCTATGGTGAGAAGATAACAGCACAAAAGCTTCAGATGGTGGATAAGGCAGAACAATACTTAATTGATATGGGATTTAAACAGGTGCGTGTAAGGCATCATGGCAGTGTTGCGAGAATTGAAGCGGATGATATGGATTTTAAGAAGTTTATAGATAAAGAAATTAGAAACGCAATATATTTAAGGTTCAAAGAATTGGGATTTATACATGTTTCTCTTGATTTGAACGGTTACAGAACGGGGAGCATGAATGAAGGATTAATAAAGTAATTGAAAGGATGATGAAAATTGGGAATGCATTAAAGAAAAATATAAGTACAAAGGTGGTTCATGGCGATAAAGGCTATGACCGACATACAGGAGCGATCAGTTTTCCAATATACCAAAGCGCGACCTTCAGGCATCCGGGTCTTTACCAATCTACCGGCTATGACTATTCGCGCCTTCAAAACCCTACCAGAGAAGAACTTGAAAACACTGTTGCAAATCTTGAAGGTGGAAGATATGGATTTGCCTTTTCAAGTGGCATGGCAGCTATATCTACCATACTATCTCTTTTTGTCCCGGGAGAACATATAATTGTTTCAGATGACCTTTATGGAGGTACATACAGGTTGTTTGAAGAGATATACAAAAAATATGGTATCGAATTTTCTTATGTAGACACAAGCAATACAAAAGATATAGAAAAAGCAATAAAACAAAACAGCAGGGCGGTCTTTGTTGAAACGCCTTCAAACCCAATGATGAAAGTAGCTGATATAAGAAAAATATCAGAACTATCAAGGAATTCAGGAATGCTTCTGATAATTGACAATACTTTTCTTACTCCATACTTCCAGAGACCTTTAGAACTTGGAGCAGATATTGTTGTTCACAGCGGCACAAAATACTTAGGCGGGCATAATGATACACTTGCAGGTCTGATTGTTGTAGATAATGAGGCTCTTGCCCAAAGGCTTAAGCTTGTTCAAAAGTCAGAAGGTGCAGTTTTAGCTCCGTTCGACAGCTGGCTCATATTGAGAGGCATTAAAACACTGGGAGTACGTCTTGAAAAACAGCAGGATAATGCTATTAAAATTGCACAGTGTCTTATAAATCACAAGAAAGTAACAAAAGTTTATTATGCAGGACTTCCTCAACACGCCGGTCATGAGATTTCAAAAGCTCAGGCTTCAGGCTTTGGTGCTATGATTTCCTTTTGTGTAAAAGATAAAACAATTGTCGAGAAGGTTTTAGAAAGGGTGCAGATTATAATTTTTGCTGAAAGCTTAGGTGGTGTGGAAAGCCTGATAACCTATCCGATTGTGCAGACACATGCAGCTATACCAGAGGAAATGAGAGAGAAAATCGGGGTTACAGACACTCTCTTAAGGCTTTCCGTTGGAATTGAAGCTGCTGAAGATATAATGTCAGATTTAGAGCAGGCATTGGGGTAACGAATAATTAAAAGGGGTGTTAACATGAAATTTGGAACAAAACTAATACATAATGGAAATGAGATAGATAAGACTACCGGTGCACTAAGTATACCGATCTATCAGGCTTCAACCTACAACAAAATGGATATTGATAAGCCACAGGAATTCGACTATTCACGTTCGGGAAATCCAACAAGAAAGGCACTTGAAGATACTATTGCCAAATTGGAAGGTGGAAATAGAGGGTTTGCGTTTTCATCCGGGATGGCAGCAACATCATCGGTTCTTTCAATTTTTTCAGCAGGTGACCATATTGTTGTTTGTGAGGATGTATATGGCGGCACATACCGCATATTTACCTCGTATTTTAACCGGTTCAAGCTTGATGTTACCTTTGTGGATGCAGCTGACCTTGAAACTGTTAGAAAAAGTATCAAAGAAAACACAAGAGCGATTTTTCTTGAAACGCCTTCAAATCCATTGCTAAAAATAACCGATCTGAAAAGTGCCGTACAAATTGCAATGGAACATAATCTTATTACAATTATTGATAATACTTTTATGTCTCCGTATCTTCAAAGACCAATTGAGCTTGGAATTGATATAGTAATACACAGTGCAACAAAGTTTATTGGAGGGCATAGTGATGTGCTTGCAGGTCTGGTTGTCGTCAAGGACCCTTCGTTAGCTGAGAGGATACATTCAGTTCAGATGGGTTTTGGAGCAGTTTTGGGTCCGCAAGATTGTTGGCTTCTTCTAAGAGGTCTTAAGACATTGAAGGTAAGACTTGATTATCAACAGGACAATGCCGGCAGGCTTGCCAAGTGGCTAAAGGAACAAAGCAAGGTAAAACAGGTTTTTTATCCTGGGCTTGATAACCATGAGGGAAGGGATATTCATTTTGGTCAGGCGGATGGAGCTGGAGCTGTACTTTCGTTTAAGACTGTGGATGAGGAAACAACCAGGAAATTTATGAAGAACATAAAGCTGGCAGCAGTAGCTGTTAGCCTTGGCGGAGTAGAAACAATCGTATCTTATCCGGCAAAAATGTCTCATGCAGCTGTGCCGAAAGAAGAAAGGGATAGGCTTGGAATAACTGACAATCTGATCAGGGTGTCAGTCGGGCTTGAAGACTTTGAAGATTTGATTGATGATTTTGGTAGAGCTCTGTACTAAAGAAAGAATAGGATATTCTACAATTTGAATATCTATGAGATAAACTGAGAGAATACTTATTAGAGAGCATACTATTAAATATTATAAAACATATATGATTAGTAAAAATTGTTGGTGTATTGTGTTGACAAATGAGCAGGAGGATAATATAATAAAGCATATAGGAATACTAAGAATTATTTAAATGGAGGGTAATAATATGGAAAGAATAGCAAAGAATCTTACAGATCTGATAGGAAATACTCCGTTGCTTGAATTATCCAATTACAATAAAGAGAATAAAATTGATGCCAGACTTGTAGCAAAACTTGAGTACTTCAATCCGGCGTCAAGCGTAAAGGACAGAATCGGCTTTGCAATGATAAAGGATGCAGAAGAAAAGGGGCTTATAAACAAGGAAACAGTTATAATTGAGCCGACAAGCGGCAATACAGGTATCGCACTGGCTTTCGTTTCAGCCGCAAGAGGTTATAGGCTTATACTTACAATGCCTGAGACTATGAGTATTGAAAGAAGGAATCTTTTGAAGGCATTAGGTGCTGAAGTTGTACTTACCCCTGGAGCTGAAGGAATGTCAGGAGCGATTAAGAAAGCTGAGGAATTGGCTGCCGATACTCCAAATTCCTATATTCCACAGCAATTCAATAACCCTGCAAATCCAGAAATTCACAGAAGGACAACAGCTGAAGAAATATGGAGAGATACAGACAGTCAGGTGGATATATTTGTTGCAGGAGTTGGTACAGGTGGTACAATTTCGGGAGTTGGAGAAGTATTGAAAAAAAGGAAGCCCGATGTGCAGGTAATTGCAGTTGAACCAACTGATTCTGCAGTTTTATCCGGTGAGAAAAAAGGGCCTCATAAAATACAGGGGATAGGCGCAGGATTCGTACCTGATAATTACAAAAATGAGGTTGTAGACGAAGTTTATAAGGTTAGAAATGAAGAAGCTTTTGATGCAGCAAGGCAACTTACAAAAACGGAAGGCCTTTTAGTTGGAATATCATCAGGTGCAGCAGCTTTTGCAGCAACACAGATTGCAAAAAGACCTGAGAATAAAGGCAAGGTTATTGTGGTTCTGCTTCCCGATACTGGTGAAAGATATTTGTCTACTGCATTGTTTCAGGATGCATAATTTGTTCGAGTATAGGAATTTATAAAGATCCTATTTTTGTAAATTCTTTAACTGGGTTTGGAAAGGGGATTCCCCTTTCCCGGTTTAAGGAGGGTGCTCAGGATGCGAAGCATCCGTCGAAGGGAACCATAGGGTTCCCTAGCGAACAAGAAAAGTCATGAGCGAAGCGAATTTTCTTGGAGGATTAATATGTAAGCATGTTTTAGCGTCTTGGGACCAGGATGTCCTATAGACGCGTGCAAAAATTATCAAGCTGAGGATTAAAGATTTTATGCGAAGGTCATGTAATGGAGGCCTTTGACACAAAACATTTGGTGCTCGCTTATATCAAAAAATACATCTGCCAAGGCGGTTGATGGCCTCTTCTATCTTATTAGGCTCTATGCCCGAATAGTTTATTACCAGTACGTGTTCAGTACCAGGAGTATTGTTTTGATAATATTGTGACAGACAGGAAATGCGTATACCCTCCTGTTCGGCTTTGCGTATTATTGTGTCATCAGATAAGTTTGTATTAACATAGAGCAGAAAATGAAGCCCGGAATCTTCTTCCTTAATTGTAGATGAAGAGGCTAAAGGGCTGTTTTTTATGCTCTCTAAAATGAGGTCCCGCTGATTGCGGTAGAAGTTACGCATACGGTTGATATGTTTTTCAAAATAGCCCTTCCTGATAAACTTTGCAAGAGCATATTGTTCAAAATTTGATACCGTGCATGAGTAGAAGCCGAGTTTTGAATAAAACTTATCCAATAAATGCCGTGGCAATACCATATAACTTATTCGTATGGTGGATGCAAGACTTTTAGTAAAGGTATTCATATATATGACCTTTTCCATAACGTCAATACTTTGAAGTGCTGGAATGGGCTTGCCAAGTAAACGGAACTCACAATCGTAATCATCCTCTATAATATAACGGGATTCTGATTTTGAGGCCCATCCTAACAGTTCATACCTTCTACTGATAGGAGTTATGATGCCTGTAGGGTAATGGTGAGAGGGTGAGATATGCACAATATCTGCTCTGCTTTCTTCGAGATCAGAAATGCTTATTCCATCTTTATCAAGTGGTATGAAATGACACTTTACGGCGTTACTGCTGTAAATCTGAGCAATTTTCTGATAACCTGGATTTTCGACAGCAAAGGCCTTGTCATGTCCTAATAATTGAATGAGCAATCCGTATAGGTATTCTGTTCCAGCACCGATTATTATCTGGTTAGGAGAGACATTCATTCCACGGAACTGGTGCAGATAATCAGAAATTGCCTGCCTTAATTCAATTATTCCACCGGATGGAGGGTTTGTCATCAGTGCTTCACTCTCTTCCGAGATGATTTCTCTCATTATCTTAGCCCAGATGGAAAAGGGGAAGTTTGAATAATTGGTCTTGTTGCTGAGAAAATCTGCAAAGTACCCCGAAAGATTCGCAGCAGCAATAATATTTTCTGAACTTAACTCTGTTTTTGGCAAAACAGAATTTGTAATATCCAATATAAAGTATCCTTTTTTGGGTATGGAATAAATATAGCCTTCAGCCATAAGCTGAGCGTATGCATTTTCAATTGTAATTGTGCTTATGTTCAGATTCTTCGCAAAATTGCGCTTGGACGGTAATTTGTATCCGGGTGCCAAAGTACCCTGTAATATATCGTTTTTTATGCATTTGTATAAGTGCTGATAAAGACTATCTGACCCTAAAGCCGTAAATGAATAAGTTAACATATAATAAAACCTCTCTAGTCTGACCATACTGAATATGTTTGGAATGGATATTTTAATATGGTCACATATGATTATAATATTATTAATCAATTTTGTAAAGAAGGGGAGATAGAAATGGATCAAAAACGATATGAATTAAATAAAGAACTTGCACAGATGTTAAAAGGCGGAGTAATTATGGATGTTACCACACCAGAACAGGCTGTGATTGCAGAAAAGGCAGGAGCCTGTGCTGTAATGGCACTTGAAAGAATTCCAGCAGACATAAGGGCAGTGGGTGGAGTGTCTAGAATGAGTGATCCAATGATGATTAAAGGAATTCAGCAGGCGGTGTCAATTCCGGTCATGGCAAAATGCCGTATTGGCCATTTTACGGAGGCTCAGATTTTAGAAGCTATAGAGATAGACTATATAGATGAAAGTGAAGTGTTATCGCCTGCAGATGATGTTTACCATATAGATAAAACAAAATTCAAGGTACCTTTCGTATGTGGTGCGAAGGATTTAGGAGAAGCCTTAAGACGAATAAATGAGGGTGCTTCCATGATAAGGACAAAGGGTGAACCGGGAACTGGAGATATAGTTCAGGCAGTCAGGCATATGAGAATGATGAATCGCCAGATTTCAAGAATTGTTTCCATGCGTGAAGATGAGCTTTTTAATGAGGCAAAAGAATTACAGGTTCCCTATGATCTGGTTTTATATGTTTATGAAAACGGAAGACTACCGGTTGTAAATTTTGCAGCGGGTGGAGTTGCAACACCGGCAGACGCAGCATTGATGATGCAGCTCGGTGCCGAGGGAGTGTTTGTGGGTTCGGGTATATTTAAATCGGGAGACCCTGCAAAAAGAGCCAATGCAATTGTGAAAGCAGTGACCAATTACAATGATTATAAATTGCTGGCAGAACTTTCGGAGGATCTGGGTGAAGCTATGGTTGGTATCAATGAACAGGAGATAGAGCTTCTTATGGCTGAAAGGGGCAAGTAGGAATGAAAGTAGCAGTATTGGCAGTGCAGGGAGCATTCATAGAACACGAGAAAATGCTAAAGAGCATTGGAGCTGAATGTCTGGAACTTCGCCAAAAATCTCATTTGGACGCTGATTTTGATGGATTAATTCTTCCGGGAGGCGAAAGTACAGTTCAGGGAAAGTTGCTTAAAGAATTAGATATGTTTGATGGGCTTAAGCGTCTGATCAGTAACGGAATGCCAGTATTGGCAACGTGTGCAGGGCTCATTCTTTTGGCTGATAAAGTAAGTAATGATGAGAAAGCCTATTTTCAGACCTTGCCTGTAAAGGTAAAAAGAAATGCTTATGGAAGGCAATTAGGAAGTTTTTATATTGAAGAAGAGATGAAGGGATTTGGCAGGGTACCAATGAAATTTATCCGTGCTCCTTATATTGAATCTGTATCTGATGGAGTTGATGTACTGTCAAAAGTAGATGGAAACATTGTGGCAGTAAAGTATAAGAACCAGATTGGCCTTGCATTTCACCCGGAATTATGTGAGGACAAAAGAATACATCGGTCATTTGCCGAAATGTGTAGCCGGCCGATATGACAAAATTCAGGCAAAGCACCGATCATATGCTTGGTGCTTTTTTGGATTATAATTACCACATTTTTAATTTAACAGTTGCGAAAATACAAATTTAGTTATAAAATTTTAATAATAGTTAGTATATAAATCTACATAAATTCTACGAAGTATTCTATTTAGTTATCCTATTTCGATCTCAATGTGGTCAATAACATATGAATTTGGTATTAACTATAGGTATTCGCTATTCATTTAATCGTAAACGAATATTCTGTAAATCTGCTTTAATGCATATTATGGAATATTGGTGAATAAAAAGAAATTAAGGGGGTAATTTAATGCAAACTAGGCGATTTATATCACTAGTGACAGTGTTCGCTTTTTTGGTTTCAGCTCTAATTGTTGGCAATGTTTCAGCATTTACAACTGAGCAGGAAGCAACTATTTATCCGTTTGCAAAAGGGTTTGAAGACGGAACAATGACGGGAGTTAGGAAAAACTTCATGGAAACAAATACCGTTGTGTCAGATGTTGCACACGATGGAACAAAGAGCTTGAAAGTGTCGGACAGGCAGAATGTATGGGAAGGACCGCAAGTTGACCTTGCCGGAAAACTTGAAAAAGGCAAGACTTATTACTGGTCAGCTTGGGTATATCATGATAGCGATGAACCTCAAGGATTCAAACTGACTGGCTACAGTTGTGATGATTCAACTGAAGACCGGTACGCTTCAAAGTTTTACACGCAAGTTGCTGCGAACTTGGAAGTTCCAAGTAAAGAATGGGTTAGACTTGAAGGACTGTATACATATCAATATGAAGGAAATCCTGTAGCTGCAGCAATGATTATCGAAGCTGATGCAATGGGTTTTGATTTTTATGTGGATGACATTGTTGTTGCAGGTCCCGCTCTTGTTAATAGCAATTTCGAGGAAGGCAATACAAAAGGATGGACCACAAATGGAGCATTTAGTATTACAGCAAGTACTGAGGTTTCCATGAGTGGAGATTACAGTATGAAGGTTGCAGACAGAGCGAATTATTGGGAAGGTCCGGTTGTTGACCTAGCAGGCAAAATGGTTAAAGGTCAGACTTATTATGCATCTGCCTGGGTATACCAGGATAGTGGAGAGGCACAGGACTTTAAATTTACAGCTTACGCCAGGGATGATTCAAGTGAAAATCCATACGATGGAAAATTCTATACAACTATTGAACAAAATGAAGAAGTTCCAAGTGGAGTATGGACAAGACTTGAAGGCTATTATACCTACAATTATACAGGTGTGCCTATGGGGCTTACTTTCTATATAGAAGCACCTGAAGTTGGTTACGATTTTTATGTGGATAACGTGGTCATTTCCGGTCAAAACATTATGGAAAGTGGAGTAATATGCGATGCCGGTTTTGAAGGGTCTTATGACGGATGGACTGCTCAGGGAACCGGAAAAGATGCAACTCTTTCAATTAACGATACAACTGCACATGACGGTTTAAACAGTCTTTTGGTTACAGGAAGAGCAGATACATGGCAGGGAGCGAGATATGATCTTGTAGGAAAGGTTACAAAAGGTCAGGTTATTGATTTATCTATGTGGGTTTACCAGACTACAGGAAAGCCACAGGAAATAAGAGTATCAGTTTGTTCTGACTCTGAGGGAGACCCTGCCTATTCTACTATAGCTGTAGATAGTGCTGTACCTAGCCGTACATGGGTAGAACTTAAAGGGTCCTATACAGCTTCTTACACAGGGGAAGTTGAGCAATTATTCATATATGTTGAATCATCAAATCCAACGATGGATATCGGTATTGATGATGTGCTGATTACAACACCTGTTGTTAAAGATGAAATTGAAAAAGATATTCCATCCCTAAAGGATGTTTACGCAGATTACTTCCCTATTGGTGTTGCTGTACCGCCTTCTGCGTTTGATAATGAGCTTCAGTCAGATCTTATTAAAAAGCATTTTAACAGTATTACAGCGGAAAATGATATGAAACCGCTAGCCTTACAACCAAAAGAGGGTGACTTTAAGCTTGAAAAAGGCGATAAATATGTTGAGTTTGCACAGGAAAACGGTATGCGTTTAAGAGGACACACTCTGTTATGGCATCAGGCTGTACCAGATTGGATATTTGTTGACGATGAAGGCGAATTTGTAACAAGAGAAGTCCTTCTTGAAAGAATGAAAACGCATATAGAAACTATAATTAAACATTATGGTGACAAGGTTGAAGTTTGGGATGTTGTGAATGAAGCTATCGGAGATAATCAGCCTTATGGATTGAGAGATACTAAATGGAAACAGATTATCGGTGACGATTATGTTATAAAGGCATTTGAATATGCATATGAGGCACTTGTTGAAGCTGGACTTGAAGATAAAGTTAAGCTTTACTATAACGATTATAACAATGAAGAGAGTCCTCTTAAAAGAGAAGCAATTCTTAAGCTCGTGAAGGAGCTGAAGGAAAACACAAAAATAGTTGGAGTAGGTTATCAGTGTCATGTGGGTGTTGGTTTTGGTTCGGTTGAAGGAATCAGAGAGTCACTGAAAGGTTACCTCGATTTAGGTTTGGAAGTAGAAATTACAGAATTGGATATGACTGTATATGGCAGCTTTTTTTCAGCGGATGCTCCTATATCTGAAGAGCAATTGATAAATCAAGGGTACAAACATTATGAACTTGCAGAAATGTTGAAAAAACTTGATCAGGAGTATCCAGACAAGATCAAGGGTCTTACTTTCTGGGGCTTAAAAGATGATATGTCATGGCTCAATTATACAACAGATGAAGGAAGAACTGATGTACCTCTACTTTTTGACAAGCATGGTAAAGCTAAATACGCATACTGGGGAATGGTTGACGCTACAAAACTACCAGTACTGGTTAAGAATGTAAAAGTGTTTAAAGGAACACCTGTTGTTGACGGTCAGGAAGATAGTGTATGGGATTTGGCAAAATATAAGGATGTTATGGATTCAGACGGACAGTCAAGAGGAAGTTTTAAAACACTCTGGGATGATAATAATCTTTACGTTTATTTAACGACGAAGGGTGATCTTTCCAAAGTTGAATTCTTTGTTGATGAAGATAACAGCAAAGATGACAAAAACGAAGCTGAAGATAAATACATAACTGTTACAGGTAAAGGTGCAGTTACAGGTTCTGCAACTGCAAAGGTGGAAGAGGTAGAAGGCGGATATGTATTTGAAGTTTGTATTCCTTTCACAAATACTCCTTCTAGTAAACTTGGTTTTGATGTAAGGTTAAACTTTGGTGAAGGTGAAACAGCTGAACTTGTGAGCTGGAATGACATAAAGAATAATCAGGACAACAGCACTTCCGGGTATGGAGTATTGGGGATGATAAGCCCGAAATATGTTGAGGCAATTAAGGGAACACCTGTGATTGACGGCGAAATTGATACTGCATGGGAAAGTGCAAATGAAATTTCAACAGATATTGTTACACAAGGAACAGAGCCTTCTAAAGCTACTGTTAAAACAATGTGGGATGAAGATTACCTTTATGTTCTTGCCAAAGTAGCAGATAAAACATTATGTGCTACAGGTGCGAATCCTTGGGAAAACGATTCCATGGAGTTCTTTGTTGATGAAAACAACGGTAGGACTACTGCGTATGAAGGCGATGATGCTCAGTACAGAGTTAATTACAAGAACGAACAATCCTTTGGTGGAAACGCCATTACGGATAAATTCCAAACAGTTACAAAAGCTGTTTATGATGGAGAAACTGCTATAGGATATCTTGTAGAAGCTGCTATCCCATTTGCAACAATTAATGGTAGTGTTGATCATATTATGGGATTTGATTTACAGGTAAATGATGATTCTAATGCTGATGGGGTAAGAGACGGAATGTCAAACTGGTGTGATGCAACCGGAGATGGATGGAAAAATACCGAAGCGTTTGGTTTGCTGAAGTTTGTAAGTAGTAGTACAGCATATAAGGTTTCCGGATATATCCAATCCGATTTTGAATATCAGGATGAAAAAGGTACAGAAATAGAATCGGGTTTTGTAGTTGAAATAGTAGGAACAGATCTAAAAGCTATATCTGATAACGGTTATTTTGAAATAACCGGAGTACCTGAAAATGCAGATGGTTATACTTTGAAGATTACGAAGGCAAACTATCTGGCAAGAGAAATAAAAGATGTTGCGGTTACAGGTAATACAGAAGTTTCAACTGAAAGTTCACCTGTAATGATGTGGGTTGGAGATGTTGCGATAAACGGTGTTCAGGACAATGCTATAAATATGGCTGACATTGTATATATCTGTAAGTCCTTCAACACAGTGAAGGGTGACACAAGATACAAAGATGAAAGCGATCTTAACAAAGACGGTGCAGTTAATATGGAAGATATAGTACTCGTAGGAAAACACTTTAACAGAGTATCTGCTGACTACAATAAATAAAAATTGATTGACCGCATATAATAAAAGGGGCTGTTGCACTATCGATTAGAATCGTAGGCGACGCCCCTTTTTACTTCCATACTTTTCTTCACTTAAATAATATGCCCCCGTTATTGCTAGATTGCTTTGACAGTTCAAAAAGGCACAGAACCAAGTAGTCGCCCAAATTTTAGAATTTGTTGTTGAAAAAGTTGTTTTAGCGTCAAATGACGGAATTGCTTGGAGCATAGGAATTTATAAGAACGATAGTTTTTGTAAATTCCTATACTGGGGATTGGAAAGGGGAATGCCCTTGCCCGCTTTGAGGAGGGTGCTCAGGCTGGTCGTTCAGCTACGCTGAACTGCTCGCCCATGCATCCTGGGATGCGAAGTATCGCAGAATCAATAAAATATGGGACAAGGTACCTGTCCCTTTGTCCCATTTGTCACTAATCAACAATTCTTTGGACCATGGTATTATGGGCAAGATCTTCAAATTCATCGTTCAGCTTCTGAAGAGAAACAAAGTCCTTATATTTTTGTTTGAGTGCAAGGGTAATCAAGTGATCGGTAAAAACAGGGTTTTTAGGGAGCAGGCTGCCGTGGGAGTAGGAGCAAAACACATTTTTAAAGGTTGCTCCTTCAAAGCCGTCTTCTCCATTATTTCCATAACCTTTTACAATTTTACCGAGGGGTTTGACATCAGAACCAAGATAGGTTCTTCCTGAGTGGTTTTCAAACCCTACAATTTTGCCGTCATAGTCTTGTGAGGTAAGAAACTCGCATTCAAAACAGAAGTTTCCTATCATTCTGTCCTTACCGCCAATAGTCCATAAGTTAAGAGCCTTTAAGAATTCTATTTCTTTTCCATCCCAGGTTTCGTAGTAATTACCAAGTAGTTGATAACCACCGCATATTGCTAGGAACACCTTGTCATTTTGGATAGCGTTTTTTATTTCGTTTCCTTTTTGATTTAATACATCGTCCTGTATTATTTCCTGCTCATAGTCCTGACCGCCGCCAAGGAAGATTATATCATAGTTTTCAGCATTAAATTCATCACCCATGCTGATATCCGAAACGGAAACACCAATACCTCTCCATTTCAAACGTCTTTTAAGTGCTATAATATTTCCTCTGTCTCCATAGAGATTCAATAAATCAGGGTATAGATGGCATATATTTAACTCGTACATAACTATTTCCAAAACTCCTTTAATCCATATTTTTTCCTGAGAAGTTTTCTCATATCGAGCATAGCTGTGTAAGTAGGAAGTATATAAAAGTTGTGCCCGGTTTTTGTATTTGAAAGTCCTTTTTCAAGAAGTTCCTCGTAGTTCTTTTCAATATGAATTTTGCTGCTGTATATGCCGGCATATTTGAGCCTTACAGCCATATCCTCAGCTCTTATGCCAGATACATAAAAATTATCAATTGTTTTCTGTGCTTCCTCCAGCTTTTCGAAGTCAACATCCCACAACCAGGATATATCTGTACCGTCTGCAAGTTTATCGTTTATAAGAAAAGCAATCTGCGTATTTTTATCCTCGGTTAACAGAAAACTTAAAACCTGATTAAATCCTGTTGGGTTTTTGACCAATATTACCTTTATGTTTTTTCCATTTGTCGAAATGGTCTCCATCCTTCCAAAACCGCACTCAAAGTTTTCCAAGGCTTCAACGAGGTTTTCGGCAGGTAAATCCAACACCGTTCCACAGGCAGCAGCGGCTAAAGCATTATAAATGTTGTAAAGTCCCGGAAGGTTGATTTTAGCCTGTAATACTTTGGCTTCGTCTGTATTTTGGCAGGAATTTACCGAAAAGAGTATATTTGAATAAGAACTGTTAAGTTCCTCTACTTTAACACAAGTAACCTCTGTGTCAGGACGGCGATAGCCACACGAGCTGCACATAAAATTGCCAAGATGTCCATATACGTGGCTCTCATAGTTATATCTGGTTTTGCAGTAAATACAGAACATGGCATCCGAGTTGACTTGCTTTTCTTTTGACTGGTATGCATTCGTGTCAAAGCCGTAGTATGTAACTTGTTTATCAGTTTCTCTGCCCAAAGAAGCACACAAAGAGTCGTCCGCATTTAAAACAAGCATGGTCTTAGTTGATTTTTTAATTCCTGATCTCACACTGTTTAATGTAGAATACAATTCACCATAACGGTCCAATTGATCTCTAAAAAAGTTTGTAACCACGAGAACATCAGGTTCTACATAGTCGGCTACAACATTAAAAGCGGCTTCGTCAACTTCTATAAGGGCTATTGGAGCCTTTCTTTTGCCGTGTAGGTCGACGGAATCAATAAATGTTGTGATAATGCCGCCAAAAAGATTTGCACCCGATTTGTTGGTGATATAATCCATCCTATTTGCTTTGAGAATTTCACCTATAATCCTTGTAGTTGTTGTTTTACCGTTTGTGCCAGTAACCATTATTATTTTAAAATCACGGGCAATAACTTTAATAACATCAGGATAAAGTTTTCTGGCTATTTTGCCAGGAAGTGTCGTACCTCCGCTTTTAAATATTCTAAGAATAAATATCATTATTTTAGTAATTATTATAGTAAAAGTAAGTCTAAGATTCATAACAGCCCCTGTTTCCTTATTATAATATTTTTACATTATAACATAAAGGTTTTATGTTTGTACAAGTTTTTTATAGGAAAGTATTCCCATAAAAAAAACATTGATACATATATTTTTAAGTGATAAAATATTGTGGATATAGATAAACCGTGAAAACGATTTTACAAGGACAAATTGAAGTTATAAATTTATATCAGTTCAAGGTTCTTTAGGAATAGGAATGTGCCAATAGCTTTTTACACTCAGGTGGGTGTGAAATAGGACCAAGACCCATAGACTTACATATAAAAGCTATAAAGCAGATGGGAGTTAAGGTGCATGATGCTCATCATGGCTTTATATACTGTGAGGCTGAAAAGCTTAAAGGGGCTGATATACAGCTTGACTTCCCAAGTGTGGGTGCAACAGAAAATATAATGCTGGCTGCCGTATTTGCAGAAGGGGATACAATAATCAGGCATGCTGCAAGGGAACCGGAGATTGTGGACCTTCAGAAGTTCCTTACTGGAATGGGGGTTGAAATAACCGGAGCAGGTACTAGTGTCATAAGGATAAGGGGCAGCAATAAAAGGCTGAGTAATGTTGAGCATGTCGTTATCCCAGACAGGATAGTTGCGGGTACATATTTGATAGCTGCTGGAATTACTGGCGGAGATATTTATTTAAGAAATGTTTCTGCAGAGCATATAGTTCCTGTTATAAGTTATTTAAGGGAATGTGGCTGTCGGATTAATACAAAAAAGACTACAATGCACATTTCAGGACCAACAAGACCTAGATCTATTGATATAATAAGGACTTTGCCTTATCCCGGGTTTCCAACGGATATGCAGTCGCAGTTTATTTCGCTGCTTTCTATTGCACGGGGAACAAGTATTTTTGTTGAGACTATTTTTGAAAACAGATACAAACATGTTGAAGAACTGATGAGAATGGGTGCAAACATTAAACTTGAAGGCCGTCTTGCTATAATAAAAGGAGTAAGAGAACTTACCGGAGCGACTGTTGCTGCAAGAGACTTGCGAGGAGGAGCTGCTCTCGTACTAGCCGGCCTTGTGGCTGAAGGTAATACGATAATCAGTGGTATAAAGCATATAGACAGAGGATATGAAAATATAGAAGAAAAGCTATCCAAAGTCGGGGCCTTAATTATTAGAGAAGAATAAAGGGGTTAGTGCTTTGAGAGGAAAAAATGTAAAAAATAATGCTGGAACTCCAAAGGAAATAAGTGGGCAATATAAGAGGAAAGTTCCGAAAAAGCGAAAGAGAGCATTAAAGTTTGTAAAATATCTTTTTTTAACGGTATTTGGAATTGGAACTTTAGTGCTCCTTGTGCTGTCGCCTTTATTTAATATCAAATGGATTGAAGTTTCCGGCAATAAACATTATAATGATACTGAAATAATTGAAGTAGCGGATATAATAATGGGAAATAATTGGTTCAGAATGAATGGGCTTGATCTTAAAAGCATATTATTATTTAGGTCTAATCAGGCTGAGGAGAGGATAAGAGAAAACTGCCATTATACAAAGAAAGTTGTTGTCAGATTGGGGTTCCCAAATGGGGTTGATATAAAAATTACCGAGAGGGAACCGGTAACTGTTACTCCTTATGACAATACAAATTTACTGATAGATCAGGATGGTTATATACTGGATTTGAAGCAAGATTTATCGGAATACAACTTGCCTCGTGTTCAAGGTCTGGCTCTTGACAACTGCGAATTGGGACAAGTTGTCAATGCTGAAGATAAAAAGAAACTGGATGTTTTTTTAAAGGTACTCGAAGAGATGATAAAGTTGGACAATGATAAAGTATATGATAGCAGTAAGGCAATATATAAACATGTAGATTATGTTGATGTTTCTGATTTGGACAATATAGGCATTTCGCTAGATAAGCGGGTCAGGGTTAACCTTGGAAACTATAAAAAGATTGGAAGTTACAGATTGAGTTTTTTAAGAGAAGTATTTTTCAATAAATTGGAGAAGACGGATAAAGGGTATCTGGATTTTACAAACGGGGACAGGCCTAATTTTATTCCGGATAAATAGGAGGATATTTTATGTTACCTTTACTTGGGTTGATTATTGGTATTGTACTAGGAATTTTTATCCCGATTGACATTCCGCCAGCCTATTCAAATTATGTGGCTATCGCGATACTGGCGGCTTTGGACTCGGTATTTGGGGGCGTATTGTCAACACTTCAGAAAAAGTTTAATTTGAGTGTGTTTCTTACAGGCTTTTTCGGTAATGCTGTATTAGCTGCAATGCTTGCTTACATAGGTGACAAGCTTGGTATACAGTTATATCTGGCAGCAGTATTTGCTTTTGGTAACAGGTTGTTCTTAAATTTTGCAATTATTCGTAGAATACTATTGAATAAATATTCAAAAAAAGATAATATAATAAATAATACTGAAAGTTAAGGAAATTATATAACTGGTGATATAAAGCTGTACCTGAAGGGTTCATGTCTTTAATTACGGGAGGTTTACATAAGTGGGAAATATTATTGGTTGTGTTGATATAGGATCTTCAAAAATATGTACATTAATTGTAAGGACAAGTAAGATCGGTGAGATAGAAGTGCTCGGAAAGGCTATGGAGATATGTACCGGTATAAAAAAAGGTATAATTGTTGATATAGAAAGTACGGCAAATTCAATAAAGAATTGTGTTGAAAGAGCTCAGGCACTTGCAAACATTGAAATTGATTCTGCCTACGTAAATATAATGGGGATGCATGCCAGTATAATACATAACAGAAGCAGTGTGAGTATTTCCAACGAGGATAAGGAAATTACCAGGGAAGATGTTGAGCGGGTTTTGCAGGGAGCAGAGAATGTGAAGCTTCCTGAAGATCGTCAGGTTATAGATGTTATACCCACACAGTATATTGTAGACGGTTACGACGAAATAGTTGATCCTGTTGGAATGTCAGGCGTTAAGCTTGAAGTTGAAGCGGATGTTATTGCGGGAAAGATAACTTTTGTTCAAAATATATTAAAAAGCATGGAAAAAGCCGATTTAAGGGTAAATGGTTTTATTATTGAAGCATTAGCAGCGGCAGAAATAGCTATAACTCCGGAAGAAAAAGATATGGGAGTTATAATGATTGATATTGGTGGTAGTATTACCAATGTATCCGTTATAAAGAATAAGCGTTTGATATTTTTTGATGCAATTCCTGTCGGAGGAGACCATATTACAAATGATATATCCATAGGTTTGAGAATTTCCCACAATGATGCTGAAAAACTCAAGCGTGAATATGAACTTGCCTTAACGTCGCTTATAAAAAATGATCATGAAATTACGGTTAATGAAATAAATGAAAACAAAAAACGAAATATAAAGGTTTCGGAAATAGTAGAGATAATAGAGGCAAGGGTGCAGGAGATATTTACTCTCTGCAAGCAACATCTTAAAGAGGCAAATGTTTTTGACGGATATGGAAGAGGTGTTGTGTTATTAGGAGGAGGAATTTCTTATATTGATGGAAATATGCAGCTTGCATACGAGGTGTTTGATTTGCCTGTAAGGGTTTCAACATATAAGTTTTTTGATTTGACAAAACCAGAGTTTTTAATTTCCTCCGGTTCTGCAAAATATGTTGTTAGCAGATTTGGAACTAGTGACACTGGTTGTGAAGTGAAGAAACAAAAAAAGAATAAGGATAAAAAGACTGGTAGTTTCTTTAGAAAGTTGGCAAGCCTTTTCAATGGTTTGTTTTAACAATTTAGTTCTTTTTTTCGTTGTACAATAATAGTAACTTAGTTTATAATTGACGTATAATTCTTTGGCCAGAAAGTTTATTGTTGTTTTTAATTCTTATTAAAAACATTCTTGCACAAATCCGAATATTAAGATATGATTAAATATTGAAAGAATAGAAATGACAAATGTAACTGATGAAACTAACTATAAATGTTATACAGAGTTTGTCTAATAGTGGTGTGGATTACAAAAGAATAAGGAGGGACTTACATTGTTGGAATTTGATATCGATATTGAACAATTTGCCCAGATTAGAGTTATAGGTGTTGGTGGCGGCGGTAACAATGCTGTTAATAGAATGATAACTGCAGGACTTCGTGGGGTTGAATTCATAGCTGTTAATACTGATAAACAGGCTTTATTTTTGTCAAAGGCAAATACTAAAATCCAGATAGGAGACAAGCTTACAAGAGGTCTTGGAGCTGGTGCAAATCCTGAAATCGGCGAAAAGGCTGCAAATGAAAGCAAGGATGAAATAGCACAGTCAATAAAGGGTTCGGATATGGTTTTTGTCACTGCCGGAATGGGTGGAGGTACAGGAACAGGAGCTGCTCCTGTAGTTGCTTCAGTGGCAAAGGAAATGGGGATACTCACAGTTGGTGTTGTAACAAAGCCTTTTATGTTTGAAGGAAGGAAAAGAATGCAGCATGCAGAGAGAGGTGTTGAAACTCTCAAAGGAGTAGTTGATACATTGGTTACAATACCAAATGACAGATTACTTCAGGTGGCTGAAAAGAAAACATCTATAGTGGATGCCTTCAGAATTGCAGATGATGTATTAAGACAGGGTGTTCAGGGAATATCTGACCTAATTGCGGTACCAGGTCTTGTAAACCTTGACTTTGCAGATGTTAAGACCATTATGTTGGATACTGGTCTGGCACATATGGGAATAGGTAGAGCTTCTGGAGAAAACAGAGCGGAAGAAGCTGCAAGGCAAGCTATCTTAAGTCCGTTGCTTGAAACTTCAATTGAAGGTGCAAGGGGAGTTCTTCTTAATATAACAGGAGGACCTGATCTTGGGCTGTTTGAGGTTAACACAGCTGCTGAACTTGTACAAAAATCGGCAGATCCTGACGCAAATATTATCTTTGGTGCGGTTATAGACGAGAATTTAAAGGATGAACTATTAATTACAGTAATAGCGACCGGATTTGACAAGGTTCCTATTATAAGGAAGCCTGAAAAAGTTGCAGAGAAGGCTGCCGTATCAAGCACAAGGCCTGCAGATAGAGTAGCAGAGCCTCAGCCGGTTTCTGATGAACTCGAGATTCCGACTTTCTTGAGAAGAAACAGATTTAAATAATGAGACATGGGGACAGGTACCTTGTCCCACTTGTAAGAATCAAGAATAAGGCCGGGATTAATCCCAATCTCATTAAGTTAAGAATATTTGACATTAAAGAGGTAAAGTTTTATAAAAGATAAGGGTAAGTGAAACCGAAATAATAGTTTCATTTACTCTTATTTTATTGTTCATTTATAAGATTAAAACAAGGAATAGATGATTAAAAGTTCAGAAAACGCAAATTTTCACCTTGTTTTTTTGTCAAACAAAAATTTTTTTCTACAGGCAGGTTTGACAAATTATATGTAAATTAATTTGTATAATTAATAATAAATATACATGCTTATGCATATATGTTAATAAGGTATGCATTTAACTTAAGTTTTATGTAATATTAGCCAAGGAATAACTGTGTGAAAGGTGAGGGGGAAAGAATGGAGATATTTATTGATATACTAATATTAGAAAACATAGTCATGAACTATTTGATTATATTAATGACAGCTAAGTTTTCTAAAAACAGAGTATCTCATCTGCGTTTTTTTATAGGTGCCACTGTAGGTGCACTTTATGTTGCTTTCCTTATAATTTTTCCCAACTTAAAGGGGTATTATACTACACTTGCTAAAATAGCCCTTTCCTTTGCTATTGTGGCTATTTCCTTTTCGTTTGAGCGGTTTGTTGCGTTTTTTAAGACACTTGCAATTTTTTATATCTCCACATTTATTTTTGCCGGAGCAGGTTTTGCCTTCCTATATTTTAACCAGAGTGGGGGATTTGTAAGAAACGGTTTTTTTTATGTTTATTGGAATTCGAAGTGGACAGTGATGGTTTTAGGAGTTATAACAGCGGGAATCATAGTAAAAATATTCTGGGATATCATACAGCATAAGCTGGTAAAAGACAGGCTGTTAATACCTTTGAAGATTGCATTTGAAAACGGGATAATTGATTTGCCGGCATTGGTGGATACCGGTAACGCACTATATGATCCACTGACCCGCGTACCGGTAGTTGTTGTTGAATTTAAGGCAATAAAAAGCATTTTGCCTCTTGAGATTCAGAACATATTTGAAGAATCAAGAGAGAATGATTTGGTTTGTGTAACCAAAATTGTTTCGGATTCCAACTGGTTTTCAAGGTTCAGGCTTATTCCATTCACATCCCTTGGAAAGGAAAATGGAATGCTGATCGGATTTAAACCGGATTATATAGAGGTTGGAGATAAATCAGGTAAAAAGGGGGTAACTGATGTGATTGTTGGCATTTATAATAGGGCTCTTTCTAAAAGTGAGAACTATAATGCTCTTCTAGGTCCGGATTTGGTTTGAAAATATACACCCATCAATAATATCAATTGAAAGGAGAAAGCATGATGTTTCTTTTTAGAAAGGTAAGACTTTTTTTCTGGATCAAGTATATTAATCTTTTAGAGAAGTTTAAGATACATAAAAATTTCCCTGTACATTATATTGGTGGTAGTGAAGCCCTGCCACCTCCGCTTAGTAACGATGAGGAAAGCTATTTGTTAAACAAGCTGGAAAAGAGTGATTATGGGGTAAAAAAGATCTTGATTGAAAGAAACTTAAGATTGGTTGTATATATTGCCCGTAAATTTGAAAATACAGGTGTTGGAGTTGAAGATCTTGTTTCAATTGGTACGATTGGTTTGATTAAAGCTATAAATACTTTTAATCCTAGCAAGAATATCAAACTTGCTACTTATGCCTCACGATGCATTGAGAATGAAATTCTAATGTATCTTAGAAGAAATAACAGGATGAAGACTGAAATATCTATTGACGAACCTTTAAATATTGATTGGGATGGAAATGAATTACTTCTTTCGGATATTTTGGGCACAGAGAATGATTTGATACATAGAAGTATTGAAGATGAAGTAGATAAAGAACTACTTAATACTGCTATGAAGAAACTTTCCATAAGAGAAAAGAAAATTATGGAATTAAGGTTTGGACTTTCAAATGGCGGTGAAGAAAAAACGCAGAAAGAAGTTGCTGACATGCTGGGTATTTCGCAGTCATATATATCCAGACTAGAGAAAAAGATCATATGTAGGTTAAAAAAGGAAATAAGCAGGATGATTTAGAATATGTAATAAATTAACAATAAAAAATGAGGCTAGATTTCGCAATAATTAACAACCTTGTCAAGGTGTTTTGTGAAAATTTTGTGACCTTTTTTACAGTATAAAAATGACCTCCATGGCAATAATGATACTGACTTCAATTTACTGCCAGGAGGTTTTTCTATGCTAATCAATAAAGTTGAAATATGCGGTGTGAACACATCAAAATTACCAGTTTTGTCTAACGACCAGAAGAAAGCTCTCTTTGAGAGGATGCACAAAGGTGATACTACAGCAAGAGAAGAATTTATAAGAGGTAATCTAAGACTTGTGCTTAGTGTTATACAAAGGTTTAACAATCGTGGGGAATATGTTGACGACCTTTTTCAGGTTGGTTGTATAGGCCTTATAAAAGCAATAGATAACTTTGACGTATCACAAAATGTTAAGTTTTCTACCTATGCAGTACCTATGATTATCGGTGAGATTAGAAGATATCTTCGTGACAATAATTCAATACGTGTTAGCCGGTCATTGAGGGATATTGCCTACAAGGCTCTCCAGGCAAAAGAGCGGTTAACAAATAAAAATTCGAAGGAGCCAACCGTTGATGACCTTTCAAAAGAGTTAGGAATTGCTAAGGAAGATATTGTATTTGCCTTAGATGCAATACAGGACCCCATATCATTGTTTGAATCGGTTTACCATGATGGTGGTGATGCAATATATGTTATGGATCAGGTTAAAGATGAGAAAAATCATGATGAAAACTGGCTGGAAGGTATTGCATTAAATGAAGCTATGCGTAAGTTAAATGACAGAGAAAAACTAATACTAAACTTAAGGTTTTTTGATGGAAGAACCCAGATGGAAGTAGCTGAAGAAATTGGAATCTCACAGGCACAGGTTTCAAGACTTGAAAAGACAGCACTTATGCATATGCGTAAGTATATTTAAAATGCTGGGAATGTAATCTAAGGTACTTTAAGGTAAAATCCAGGAAACTGACTGATTTAAGGATGGCTCCTTTAAATAGTTGGTACCTGGTTTTTTCATTTCATATGAACGTTACAAATTTCATATATTATAAACAAATGTAAAACTTGGGGTGCTGTTTATGAATAGAACATCGGATTTCAGGCAGAAGGAAGTTATTAATATTTCGGACGGAAGAAGGCTTGGGTTCGTTTGCGATGTAGAAATTAATCTTGAGACTGGAAGATTGGATGCAATCGTTATTCCGGGAGAGGGAAGGCTTTTTGGATTGTTTGGTAAAGATGGTGACTATGTTATACCTTGGAGCAAAATTAAGAAAATTGGGGAAGATATAATATTGGTGGAATTTGATGAACGGAACACAAGAAGACACTATGAATAAGGTGAAAATCAATTCTGAAACGAGGCATTAGAAATAAATTTCGTTAGGGTGCACAGAAAGCTTGTTTTATATTTCTAAAAATTATATTATAATATAGACGAAAGTGCATATCGCAGCTTAAAGTTAATATCAAAGTAGTAAGTTCCGCTGCGATAAACAGATGAATTCCGGAGTAAGGCCGGGAAGTGGAGGTGCAATATGAAATGTCCGTATTGCGGTTTTGTCGAAGACAAGGTTATTGACTCGAGACCGACAGATGAGGCATCTGCTATCAGAAGGAGAAGAGAATGCTCAAAATGTCTTAGAAGGTTTACGACTTATGAGAAGGTGGAGAGCTTACCCTTGATGGTTATAAAGAAGGATAAGACCAGAGAGCCTTTTGATAGGGAAAAACTGATAAATGGTCTTCTCAGAGCTTGCGAGAAAAGGCCTGTATCCATTAACGACCTTGAACAACTTGTAGATATTGTTGAGTCTCAGCTTCACAACTCTCTTCAAAGGGAGGTTACTTCACAGATTATTGGTGAAATGGTGATGGAGAGACTTAAAGGTATGGATGAGGTGTCATATGTCAGGTTTGCGTCTGTGTACAGGCAATTCAAAGATATAAATACTTTTATGGATGAGCTGCATAAATTGTTGAAAGACAAATAGAATTGTTATAGTGAAATGAGTGATTTCAAAAGATGAATGAAGTTTTCGAAAAAAACTTAAGTTTACTAAAAAAGCACCAGCCTCACATCTATTCAAAATTGAACAGTTACCTCAAAGGCAGTTATGTTCCAAAGGATAAATCTGTGGAGCGGATTCTTCTTGCCAATCAAGATGATTTAGTTATTAATGTTATGGTCAGGTCCGAGGGCAAAGATTATGTGCTTTGCGACCATGAAGATCCTATAAGTGAGGCTTATGCATGGATTGACAGGTATGTGGATCCGGGAAATAAGATTGACATTATATTTGGTATAGGAATGGCGTTTCATCTTGAAGTTCTGTTAACAAGTTTCAGTAAAAAAAGGATATTGATTATTGAACCTAATTTTGAGTTGTTTTACCAGATACTTTGCGTAAGGAATCTCGATTTCTTAATTAAAAATACAGAGATACTGGTAGATGAGGATTACGACACAATTCTTAATAGAATCAGTGCTTTTTTTTGGGATGCTGAAGAGGGAGCTATACAGTTACAGCCTTTAGAAGTGTATGCCGAGTTGTTTCCTAAGATATGGGATAATTTAAAAAACAGATTTGTAAAAATGGCTCAAAGCTTTACAGTTGATATAGCTACCAGAAGGAAGTATGGTGAACTGTGGATTCATAACAATATAAAGAATCTTAATTTAATCAACGGGGGTTCTAATGCAGGAGAACTTGTCGGTAAGTTTAAAGGGGTACCCGGGATTCTTGTGTCGGCAGGACCTTCGCTTAAGAAAAATGTTCAGCTGTTGAAAGAGCTTGGGGACAAGTGTGTCATTATGGCTGCAGGTACAGCTGTTACTGTTCTTCAAGACTTTGGCGTTACGCCTCATTTTATGATGGGTATAGATGCAAATGAGGGTGAGGGGAAGATACATGAAAGGGTTTTGAATAAAGAGATATATTTTTTATATTCAAACCAGGTTTCTACCAATTCACTGGAAAAATATGAAGGACCAAAGTTTCTTATGAATTATCCGACGGACTTGTATACCTATGAGTTTTTCAGGTTTGCAAAGATTGAAGCAGAGTTTTTTCTAAGCGGCCCATCGGTTGCAAATACATGTTTTGATACCTTGTATAAAATGGGATGTGACCCTATAATACTGATTGGGCAAGACCTGGCTTACACATATGGAAGTAACTATGCAAATCAGGAACCGGGTGCGGTTATAAATATGGCAGATGAAAATAAAGACAAATACGTGTTGGCTGAAGATATTTATGGTGATTCCGTGTATACAACCCCGGCTTATCTTGCTATGAGAAACTGGTTTGAGAGGTACTTTGAGAAGTTAGCTGGCAAGGTGGAAATTATAAACGCAACTGAAGGTGGCTTGGGTATGGAATATTCCAGAAATGATAGCCTTGGTAGTGTAATAAAGACTTATAAATTTAAGCACCAGGATATTGAGGAACGTATCAGAGAGATTTACAGGGCAGGCATGTTTAAAGATACAATTAATGAGGAGCTTCAAACTTATTTAAAATATGTGTCAGGGGAGATAGACAAGCTCAAAACTCTTTCACAATCGCAGCTTGAACTTGTAAAATTAGTTGAGAGTAATGGCTGTGATCCAAGAAAAAACAGACGCGAATATGAAAGAGTACTCAGCTCAATAAATGATATATCCCGGAAGGTTATTGACTCACCTATTTATGTATCTTTACTGAAAAATTTGATAGAAATTGAATTTTTCCTGATAAAAGCCGAGGTGGACAGATCAATAAGGGTATTGACGGATTACAGGGATATTAAGGCCGTGTTTATAAATGCAATCAATGAACAGAACCGGATATTAAGTCAGAGCCTTGCAAAAATTAAAGAATTTATGGAATTAGACCGTAAATAAAAGCATCTGTTTTTTTTATATGGCAATAAAAGAGAGTTGTTTAGACGAAATAAATATAAAGTATTATTGAAATAAGCAGATTTTGACAGGCAATTGACCTTGTGCTAGAATTTAAATTAATAAATATATAATTCTATGAGATAAAGAATTTTTTTCGGGGTGTTGGAGGTTCAGAATGATAAAAAAAATTAAGAGTTTTCTGGCGTACATAATTTATGCTATGTGTGCAATTTGTTTTTCATATCTTCTTGCAAATATTCTGTTTAATAATGCAGAGAATAACTATAATAAGCTAACTTTGTCAGTCTATATTATAATAACTGTTTGTTTAATTGCTCTTATATACAGGGTGTTTACAAAACATGAAGCTTTTTTAGACAAGCATTACAAGCCAATACTGGTAGCCTTCTTAATTGGTATGATGGCACTTCAGATTGTCTTTGGATTAATGCTTAGGTTCAAACCGGATTTTGATATGGAATCAGTTTATCAGGGAGCAATTGACTGGGTTCAGACAGGAAGTTTTACAAATTACTATAATTACTATTATTACTTCCCTAATAATTTAGGGTCAATGGGTTTTTTGCATTTCTTTTTCAAAATAGCATCATTCTTTGGTGTTAAAGATTATTTTTTGGTTGGTATGATTTTAAATTCAATACTGTCCATTTCTATGATGCTTGTAGTGTTTCTAATATGTAAGCGCATTTTAGGTATTAAGCAGGCTACAATTTCCTTAATACTTATTGCTGTTTGTCTGCCGTTTTATTTTATTGCACCTGTCTTTTATACTGACGCTTTGTCAATGCTTTTCCCGGTACTGTTTTATTATTTTTATCTTATATGGAAAGACACTTCTGATTTGAAAAAGCAGAGTTTGTTGGTTTTTTTGATGGGTATAGCTGCAGCTATAGGAATGCAAGTTAAGTTTACAGTAGTTGTTATGGTTATTGCTGTTACCATCGACATGCTGTTTAATGTGAATTGGAAAAGGTGTGTTTTTGCCAATGCAGGCATTTATGCTATAATACTAATTTGCTTTGCTGCCTTCAATGTTTATATATATTCCTACCATTTAGACAAAGAGCAAGCAAGACAACAGAATGATCCTTACACACATTGGATGATGATGGGATTAAAAGGTACAGGGGGATATAATCCTGATGACTATAATTTTACCAGATCATTTGCTGACCCGGATGAGCGTAAGAAAGCTAATATTGAAGAAATAAAAAAACGTGTTTCGGATTATGGACCGGACGGCTTGTTTGAATATTTAACAAGGAAGGGCGTAAAGAATTTTGGAGATGGAACACTTGGCTTTGATGATTTCTTATCTGACACGCAGGAGCGTAATTTCCTACATAAATTTGTCATACCGGACGGTGAAAAATATAATTTATACAGGCATATCTGCGAAGCAGTACTATTTTCACTAATGATTTTTATGATTTTTCCTGCGCTACAATATATCTTTGGCTCAGTAAATAACCCAAAAAAGAAAGAGAGCCGGATTTCAAAATTGCAAAAAACCGGAAATTATACATCTTTAGCACCTTTGCTAGGAGTATTTGGTATATTTCTTTTCCTGCTTATGTGGGAGTCGAATAGAAGGTATTTTTCAAACTTTATGCCAGTAATAATTGTTTGTGCCGTTTTAGGGATTGATTACTTTTATATACTTTTAGGAAGTACATCCGAATTCATTAAAAGGACACTTAATTTATCAAAATAACAGGATAGTTAATGAAAATTGTATCTGGAGGCAGTTTGAAGGATATGAAAAGAATGTTATTTGACGTATAATTATCTTATAGAACTTTATAGAAGAAGGTGAGTTAATATGAAGAGTATAAAACCTGGACGTGGACCATCAGGTATGTCTTTTGTAGGCTCAATTTTTGCAATAATTTTTGGGATATTCTGGACGATCGTTGCATTTTCCATAACGTCAAATGTACCTTTTGGAATGATAGGTTCAATCTTTCCTTTATTTGGTGTGATTTTTGTTATTATGGGTGTATTTCAGGCAATATATAATTTCAAAAATGCAACAGGTAAGGATAGATACTCAATTTACGATATTACAGATTCTCGGGAAGAGGGCGATCCTGCTGATAAATGGATAAACAGAAGTAATATGGAGGATACACAAAATAAGCATGAATATGTAGCTGGAGAGGTGAATTTTTGTCCTTATTGCGGAACTCAAATAAAAAGTGAATATTCGTTCTGTCCAAAGTGTGGGAAAACAATTAATTAGCACATTTTAAGTACCAAAAATATATAGAGAGAATATCTTAAGGGGTTAAAGAAGTATGAAAGAAGATTATGTAAAAATATCTAAGGCAAAAAATGTGCTCTTAATGATTGCAGATGGAAAAGATCCGACTAGTGGCAATTTCATTGAGAAAGCAGATTTTTTGCTGGATCCTAGAGTAAAGAAGTATTTTATTTATGCAGCAGAGATTTTAGGAAGGAGAATAAAAGAAGAGGAAAATGATAGCAGAAAATTCATAATGACTGATGAGGAGCGGGCAAGAGTAGTTTTGCCGGAAGGAAAGATTGGAGTTATGGAGTTTGTCAAGTGCATTAATGCACATGTTGATTTGACAAAAAGCAGGAAACTCACTGCAATCAGCCTTAACAAGCAGTTAATAAAGTTAGGGATTTTAAGTGAGAAAATTACAGACAAGGGTAATACTAGAACTGTAGTAAATGAGAAATCCAAGGATTACGGCATAGAAACAGAAACACGGATATATAAAAAACATTCACACGATAAGATACTATTTAACGATGTAGGAAAAAAGTATTTGCTTGATAACCTGCAAGTTATTATGGGTAGTGAAGAGTAGTAATGTGATGGATGTAAATTTTTTGAAACATAATTGATAAATAAAAAAGCAAAACTAATTAAAAGTGGACATTACTACTTTGACTGCTGTTATGGTTGGTGTAGGATGTTAATCAGCAAAAATCATAGGATGTGCATTTTGCATAATTCATTTCTAGAAATGAATTATGTTTAAAAGCACTAGGTGGTTTTTAGATTGGATTTGGGATTATCAATTATGATTTCAAAAATGGAACTGTTTAATGAAATTGAAAATCATTTGTTAAAGGATGATTATCCGTCGCTGTACCTAAATTCTGTTTCTGAAACGGAGCAATTTAGGGAGTATCCCTTTAAATGGCTCTATGAACTGAAAAATGCTGAGCAATCACCAAAGCATCATCCTGAGGGAAGCGTATGGAATCACACTATGCTTGTTGTAGATGAGGCAGCAAAAGAAAAGTATAAAAGCAAGGATATCCGCGTATTTATGTGGGCGGCATTACTGCATGATATCGGAAAGCCCGGTACAACAAGGATGAGAAACGGAAGAATTACATCTTATGATCATGATAAGCTTGGTGCAGAAATGGCTGGAAAATTCCTTTCGGAGTTTTCACTAGATCAGAAATTTATTGATGAAGTAGCTAATCTGGTCAGGTGGCATATGCAAATTCTTTTTGTTGTAAAGGATCTTCCATATGGAGATATTGAAGGTATGAAAGACCAAACTGATGTAAAAGAAGTGGCACTATTGGGTTTGTGCGACAGGATGGGTAGAACCGGTGCAAAACGCTGTGAGGAAATCGAAAATATTGATTTGTTTTTGAGTAAGTGTGGGTGCATATTTTAATAGTGCACCATATTATGGAAAGGACATTGCGTAGAGGCTATAGAGAATGTAAACGAAGCGAAGGATTAGTCGAATCACTTTTCTTCGCGAAGCGAGTTTGATTCGACCCGTAGCGAGTTTTACATTCTCTGCTGCCTTCCTCCTTCTTAGGTATTATGAGAATTAAGTAATAGCATAAAATACCTGAATAATAAATTGAGTTAATGTTTAAAGGAGAATTAAAGTGCATCCTTCAATTTTGGTTAGTAGTCACTAGAGGTTTTGTTAAAGTGTTTTGCAACTATAAATATATCTTCAAAGTTTATGGTTCCATCTAGATTAAAGTCTAGGTCTTCCGAGTATTTTGCATCTCCTTTGGTGCTGTTAAAGTATGTACCTAAACACGAAATGTCCCACATATTGATTGCACCGTCTCTCCTAATTCCCAAGTGGTCACCAGCCCATACGACATCACCAGCCCATAAAAGTATAGGATTTTCAGGAGTAGACAATTCTTCATCAGAGTCCACTGTAAACTTTTCTATCTCCCGTGTGAGGTAATTGGCTTTACTGATCGTAATGTAATATGTACCGGCAGGTACGTCCTTAATTTCGAAATAACCGTTTTCATCTGTAACAGCTGAAAAGGATGAGTTGATTTTAAATCCTGAGTTTACGGCTGATATTGTTGATGAGAAGTCCGGTTTGATATATCCTTTTAGAGTATATTTGTTTATAGGTTTCTTAATAGTAACTGTACCAGGAAAAATAGTTGTAATTACAGGGTTGATGTGTCCATCTCCAACCATGGCTTTTAAGTCGATTGTAGTGGTATCGTCACCAGTAGACAATACATTAAAAATAAGATTTACCAGTAAGCCTTCCTCGGTTATTCTATCCATCATTGTATAGTCCAGAAAAAGGATTTCTATTTTCCCCTCAGTCTCTTCATTAATACCAAAACTGATAACCGGGCATGGGATTAATTTTCCTAATTTATGTGCTACAAATTCTAATTTAGTTGGGTCATAAATAACTTCCAGATCACAAGTAGAGATTTTGTTTGGTGGAATATTGCGGAAAGATATGGGTATAACTACCTGTCCCCCTCCGTTAACTTCAGCAGAATCAATTTCGATTTTAAAATCAGCATATGGCGGAAGGCCTTTGACGCATCCATCAGACAAAGTTGCATTTACATTATTGCCATTGCTATCGGTGAAAACAGCAGCATCAATCACAATGGGAGTTTCACCAACTATAGAGTTTAAGTCAAACCTAAGTTCAGTAAGTACTCCGTCCGTACTGATTAATTCAGATCTTTCAGAAGTATCGTTGAAATGTATACGTAATTTTCCATCGTGCACTTTGTCTACTTTTAATAATGCACCATTTGGTAATATTTTGCCTTTGTTTTGGTATTCATACCTCAATTTTAAAGGGTCATAGGTAATTGTCATTTCAAAATGATTGATTCCTTCATCAGGAACATTTGTAAAACTAACAGGGATAAATACCGTATCAAGTACATGATTCTGACCTGACCCCACAACAACGTTAAAGTTGCCTGATTGTGCTGATGCTGAGTTGATAGTTGCTGAAAAAACAGCTAGGAGCACAGCAAAAGCTGCTAAAAAACTAATGAACTTTATCATGAATTACTTCCTCCTCTATTGAAATTCAAATAAAACTTGGCTTTGTTGTGTGGTGAGTTGCGACATAGATATAAATTGATATGCTTTGTATAATTACTATATAATTATGTTGGTTTTATTTTATAATTACAATTATAGTTTGTCAAAAAAATATATAAGTATATAAAGGGAACTGGACTTTATTGAGTTGGTGAGCTTACAATACCACTTGATACACAAGACGTAAAAATCCTATTTTATCTTCTAATAAAGCGTCAAATAATAAGCAGGAGAACCAAAAGCGTGATTCTCCTGCTTATTATTTGTTACCTAAGGATTAGTTAAAATATTACTTCCATTTTTCACACATCCCATTTATCATCAAATAATGACTATAGTGAAATAGTAGTGGAAGTTAAATTTTCAGCAAATCCTAATTACTAATATGCAATTTTTTAATTAATAGTTTCTTCAACAATAATTTTTTTGTGCTTTTCTAATTGTTCAATGTTGATTACAGGGTTACGCTCAATACGTACTTCCTTTAAGGAAGTCAAGCTATCAAGTACACTTATATCCGATACCAGATTATTGTATATATCTAATTTTGTCAAATTTACCATTTCACTAAACGAACTGATATCTTCAATCTTGTTATTATGTAATACTAATTCAGATATATTTAATAAGGTTTCTAGTCCATAAACTTTTACTATTTGATTGTTATGAAGATCAAGTACAGTTAGTTTGGATAAACTACCTAATGAACTGACTTCTGCAATATTATTTTCAGCAAGTATTAATGTTGTTAAATCCGTTAATTCACTTAATGAGAATATATCGCTTATTTGATTTCCTTTAAGATTTAATTTATTTAAGCTAATTGCACCACTAATTGGCTGTATATCGGTTATGAAGTTATAGCTAAGGTCTAATTCTTTTAAATTACTCATTTTACTTAAATCATTAATACTTATAATCTGATTTTGAGATAAATTCAGAGTACTTAAATTGGTTAAGTTTTGTAAAGGACTTAAATCTCTGATATAATTGTTATCTAGTTTCAGTTCCGTTAGGTTTACCAAAAACTCTAAACCCTCCAGACTTTGGATTGAAGCATTAGATAATTCTAGATATGTTATATTTGCTACATCTTTATCAAATATAACTCCATATTGCTTATTAATAAGGTTTCTAATTTCTCTTTCAAGATTACTATCTGAAAAAGTTATTAACCCAGCTTTTTTTCTTATAAAAGCCGTTTCACTTTCAGTAAAAAAGTCTGAAACGTCATTTATGTTAATTTTTCCTGAATTTACTTGAAGTGCAATGAAATTAGAATAGTTTGAAGGATCAGAATTACTTGTAGATACTATTTGTTTAGTTGAAACAATGTCACCCATAAAAAAATATGTCCCAAAAAATGTACCTGCCATTAGCACAATTACTAAAAGTACATGTAAAATAACTTTTAAAACTTTTTTCTTCTTCTTTTGTGGTTTTTCTTCTAAATTGTATCCATTTAGATAGTTTGAAGTACTCTCGTTCTCTTTTGTCATAATTCATCAAACCTCCTAATAATTATATTAATTCCTTATCTCATAAAACACTAACTCACCACCAATTTTGCCTGGTTTTAACAAAGAAAAAACGTAATGCTATAATGTATATGTATTTAAAAAGAAATAAGTCCATTAAACTTATTCTTACAACTCAATTATATCACAAATACAATTTTTCAACAACGCACCAATCAATCTGGGGTGCACGCTAATTAAATACACCCATCAATTTGGTTTGCCATTTCTTTTACATTCTCTGCTGCCTGGTGAAATATGTGCCTAATTGTACTGGGATACTACAACTTGTTTCACAATGTTTCTTCCATATTTTTCTTCACTTAAACTACATGCATCCTATAAATTTTGTCGTAAATTTCATGAATAATTCAATTATGGTCGAAAGTGTGGTACAATTGTTGCATGTAGATAAATCGTGAAAATGAATTTACAAGATAAAGATAAAAAAAGCTGATATTTTTTGGGAGGAGTATTAGGTATGAATTATTACATAATAACCGGTGCTTCTAGGGGATTAGGTGAAGCAATAGCAGATAATCTTATATCAAAGGACAATCATTTGTTCTGTATTTCCAGAAGGAGTAATGAAGACCTCATAACGAGGGCTGGACTGAAAGATTGCAGGATTGATTTTTTTGAATTTGATTTTAACTTTTTAGAAGAAATTGATATGTTGGCCGAAACAATATTTGAAAGAATCAACTTTAAAAAGGCAGATTCTATCTGTTTAGTAAATAATGCAGGAGTGATAAAGCCTATAAAGCCTGTAGGGAAGTTTCCGAGTTTTGAAATTATAAGCAATATGAATGTTAATCTGATTGCACCAATGATTCTGATATCTGAGTTTATAAGGCGTTCAGAAGAGGCTTCGTGTGAAAGAAAAATTGTAAATATATCCTCCGGTGCCGCCAAAAAGCCATATTACGGGTGGGGCGCCTATTGCAGTTCGAAAGCAGCAATGAATATGTTTACCGGATGTGTCGGGCTTGAGCAGAAGAATAGCACAAATCCTGTAAGAATATTTTCTTTTGATCCGGGAATTATGGATACTGATATGCAAAGTGATATCAGACAAGCTGATGCAGAGGATTTTGAACAGGTTGAAAGATTTATAGAGTTTAAGAAAAATGGCAATTTAAAAGCACCTGATTTTGTTGCAAAAAAACTTTTAGAATTGATACATAATAATGCGACAGATACAGGAATGATATATGATATAAAAGAACTACAGTAAAAAAATATAAAAATTGCTAAAATGCCCTTTGACAAAGGCTTCGATTTGATATAAAATAGTGAAAATTTAATAGTATATAGATTTAGGAGGATAAAAATGGCATATATATATAATGATGTATCCAGAACATTTAGCGAATATCTTCTCATACCAAATTTAACAACTGAAAGATGTGTACCTGATAGAGTTAATCTGAGTACTCCTGTTGTAAAATTCAATAAAGGTGAGGAATGTGAGCTTAAGCTTAATATTCCTATAGCGTCGGCAATAATGCAGTCTGTATCAAATGATACACTTGCCATTGCCTTGGCCAGATGCGGGGGGATATCGTTTATATACGGTTCTCAATCCATTGAGAGTCAGCTTGAGATGGTAAAGAAGGTTAAAAAATATAAGTCTGGCTTCGTAGTTAGTGATTCTAATCTGAGTGTAGACAATACTTTGAAAGATGTTCTTGAATTAAAGAACAGAATGGGGCATTCCACTGTTGCTGTTACTGAGGACGGTACTTCTGCAGGAAAGCTGTTAGGTATAGTAACCAGCAGAGATTATAGGGTTAGTCGTACTTCACTTGACAAAAAAGTTGGAGATTTTATGACACCATTCTCGAAGCTTATTGTCGGAAATTTGGGAATATCGTTAAGCGAAGCTAATGATATAATATGGGAAAACAAGTTGAACTGTCTTCCAATAGTTGATAAAGAACAGAAACTTCATTATTTTGTGTTCAGGAAGGACTATGATGAGCACAAGCAAAATCCATACGAGCTACTTGATAAAAATAAGAGATTGGTAATTGGAGCAGGTATAAATACCAGAGATTATCAAGAAAGAGTTCCGGCACTTGTTGAAGCAGGAGCTGATATTCTTTGTATAGATTCCTCCGATGGTTTTTCTGTGTGGCAGAAGAATACTCTTGAGTATGTAAAAAGCAATTATAAGGACATGAAGATAGGCGGCGGAAACGTCGTTGACAAGGAAGGCTTTTTATACCTCGCAGAGGCAGGAGCAGATTTTGTAAAAGTCGGAATCGGAGGAGGTTCCATCTGCATAACAAGAGAACAAAAAGGGATAGGAAGAGGACAGGCTACGGCTATCATCGAAGTGGCTAAGGCAAGGGACGAGTATTTTGAAAAGACAGGAACATATATACCTATTTGTTCAGACGGTGGAACAGTACACGACTACCATATTGTGCTGGCACTGGCTATGGGAGCTGACTTTGTAATGATGGGGCGTTACTTTGCAAGGTTTGACGAGAGTCCTACAAAGAAGGTAAAGCGCGGAAACAGCTACGTTAAGGAATACTGGGGCGAGGGTTCAAACAGAGCAAGAAACTGGCAGAGATATGACCTTGGAGAGAGTAACAGCCTTAAATTTGAAGAGGGTGTAGACAGTTATGTTCCATATGCAGGTAAGTTGAAAGATAATCTTGAAGTTACTTTAAGTAAGGTTAAATCTACCATGTCAAGCTGTGGTTCTGCTTCTATATCAGAGCTTCAAAAGACTGCACGGATAACTTTGGTTTCTTCTGTAAGTATAATGGAAGGTGGAGCCCACGACGTAATATTAAAAGAAAATGAGTACTAAGAGCATTTTAAACCATGTAGGTATGACTAAAATATAGGTTTCTATTCTGGATAACAAAAGTACTTGATTTGATAACGTTTTCATAATATAAAAATAGGATGTTATTTTTTCGTTATCCATTACACGAATAATATGAAAAAGATAAGTGGAATTTTAATCGAGAGGGCTAAATGCCCTCGAGGTTTTTATAGAAGCATACCTCAAAAATTGTATTTTCTGTTTTCCAAATATTTTTGTTGGAGGTCTTTTTGTGGGTAATTTAATTTCCAGAATTACAGAGTTACTGAATAAATATAAAAGATTTATCCGATTTGCTATTGTGGGGGTAATAAATACATTGGTTACAATAGCTGTAAACACTGTGTGTAACAATGTTTTTCATTTTCATTATAAGGTGAGCTGGGTTATTGCTTACGCAGCTGGTGTAACAAATAGTTACATTATGAATAAACTATGGACTTTTGAAAGCAAAGGTGGAAATGAGACAGAAAGGACAAAGGAAATACTGCAGTTTGTTGCAGTAAACCTTGTTTCACTTGCAGCAACAACTAAAGGGTTGGATTATTTAATTCAAAATATGGGAATAGATAAGAATTTGGCACAGTTTCCTACAATAGTAATATCTCAGTTTATTAATTACTTTGGTTATAAACTTTGGGTTTTTAAGAAATAAGGAGCTCAATAGAGCATTCGGCTGTAATATACAAGGAGGAAGACACATGGAAGATCAGAATATAAATGAAGTTGAAAAAAATGATAATACAGAAAATGAAGTCAGGTATTCTAATTTTATTCAGGATATTATTAACGAAGACCTAAAAAGTAACAGATTTGGAAACCGGGTACATACAAGATTTCCGCCCGAGCCAAATGGTTACTTGCATATAGGTCATGCCAAGTCAATTTGCCTGAATTTTGGAATATCTGCTCAAAATAAAGGACTATGTAATTTGAGATTTGATGACACCAATCCTAGCAAAGAAGAGGATGAATATGTAGAATCTATTAAGACTGATGTTAGATGGTTGGGTTTTGATTGGGGAGACAGGCTTTTTTATGCTTCAAATTACTTTGATGATCTTTATCAGTTTGCTGTAAAATTGATTCAAATGGGTAAAGCCTACGTTTGTGACCTCAGTGCTGAACAAATCCGTGAATATAGAGGAACTCTTAAAGAGCCTGGTAAGGAGAGCCCTTACAGGAACAGAACGATAGAAGAAAACCTTGATTTGTTTACAAGAATGAAAACCGGAGAGTTCGAAGATGGTTCAAGAGTGCTGAGAGCAAAGATTGACATGGCATCTCCTAATTTAAATATGCGTGATCCTGTTATTTATAGAATTATGAGGGCCAATCATCACAGGACAGGAGACAAGTGGTGCATATACCCTATGTACGATTTTGCACATCCGTTGTCCGATTCGAAGGAAGGAATTACACATTCGATTTGCACGCTTGAGTTTGAGGACCATAGGCCATTGTACAACTGGCTGCTTGAAACCCTTGATGTGGAATGCAAATCCAGACAGGTTGAATTTGCACGTTTGAACTTAAGTTATACAGTTATGAGCAAGAGGAAGCTTTTGCAGCTTGTTAAAGAGGGACATGTAAGAGGCTGGGATGACCCTAGAATGCCCACAATATCAGGACTTAGAAGACGCGGGTATACACCTGAATCCATAAGGGAATTCTGTGCACGCATAGGAGTAGCGAAGGGAAACAGTATTGTTGATCTTGCTCTGCTTGAACATTGTATCAGAGAAGAACTGAATTCCAAAGCTACAAGGGTTATGGGGGTATTACGTCCGCTGAAGGTAGTTATTGACAGTTACTCTGAAGGACTTGTAGAAGAATTTGAAGTTCCGAATAATCCGGAAGATCCAGAGGCGGGTAATCGTAAGGTTCCGTTTACACGTACAGTATATATTGATCAGGAAGATTTTTGTGAGAATCCTCCGAAAAAATACTTCCGTTTGGCACCAGGACAGGAAGTTAGGTTAAAGAGTGCATATATAATAAAATGCGAAAGCTTGGTAAAGGATGAAAAAACAGGTGAAGTAATTGAAGTTCACTGTTCATATGATCCCGGATCAAGAGGAGGAAATGCTCCTGATGGAAGAAAAGTAAAGGGTACTATCCACTGGGTTTCGGCTGAACATGCTTTTGATGCGGAAGTAAGGCTGTATGACAATCTATTCGGTGATCCTAACCCAGGATCAGATGAAAATGTTGACTTTTTAGATCAGATTAATCCCGATTCACTTGAAGTGTTAACCAATTGCAAGATGGAGCCTGGGTTAAAGAATGCAAAGTCTGGAGATATGTTTCAGTTCTTGAGGCTAGGTTACTTCTGCGTGGATGGTGTAGACTCCAAGCCCGGTAAGCTTGTATTTAACAGGACTGTATCGTTGAAGGACACTTGGGCTAAAATTTCCAATAAGGAATAAACGTTTTTTGATAGTTTTCAGCCTGCTGTGATGAGATGATTTCCTACGCAGCAGGCTGATATTTTAGCTATTTTTGTAGCAAGGATAGGACGGTTGATTTATTGTGAATTACTATTTTGCCGTCTCTTAGAGTTGAAATTTCTCCAATAGAAAGCGTGCCTTCAACTGGATAAATTAATTTGCTTTGTATATTTGAAAGCTCTTCTTCAAAACGGTCTTCTAAAAACATAGCTCTGGATATACAGTCGAACAGCATTGGAATATATTTTTCAGGAGTGTTTTTTATGCATTGTTCTACTGTTTCTAAAGAGGATGCCAGAAGAGTATCAGTATCTCCTTTAAGAATGTAAATTTCACTTCCTTCTGGAATATTGGCAACGCAAGTGATTTCGTCATTATCATTCACACTGATCGGGTCTCTCACTATGATTTTTCCGTTATCTTGAACAATACCAAAAGGATGGTCTTTGGCATATGTGAAAAAGTCTGATTTGTACAAAGCTATTCTTTCAATATCTTCAATAGCTGATTTATATACTTCGAAGGAATTATAGTTATCTAGTTCACATAAGGTGTTATCAACTGATTTTGTAGCAATAAATGGACCTTCGAGTTTTTTCCATCCATGACCTACAGCATTACATGAAGGTGCTTTAACGATACAAACATAAAGTGCATCTTCATAGATTCCTTTGTTGTCAAATATGCATTTTCTGTGGGTTAGATCATAGAAACCTGCTCCACCTCCAACATACGTTACAGTACTTCCTAATTTACTAAAAAGGGTATCTGTTAGTTCTTTCATCTGACTTGAAAGACCGTCAACAAGTACAATAGCCGTAGAGCCTTCAAGTTCTTCCGGTTTTACTTTCATTAGCATCATAAATGGAAAAACCAATGAAGAATAAATGGGTTGATGTGTTTGTAGAATAAAGCCAGAGCGTTTATTTTTGTTTCCTACAAGAAGACCGGGATAAATTCCACCAAAGAATTTTATATTTCTGCTGTTTAAGTATTGAGACATTTCAGAAACGCTATCGGAGGATTCATCTCCTACAAGGATCATTAATTGTTCCAAAGTACTAAAATTTGTTTTTTCAATATGAGATATAAGCTGTGTAAGGGTTTCAAAATACATAAAAATCCTCCTTGTATATATTTGTGTGTTGATAATAAATAGAAATGATGTCTGTAATTACACTAAAAGGTTGTATTGTTTTATTATAATATTATGGTGGAATTAAAAAATACTAGAGTTACTTTTTCTATCGTGTTTATTTGGTGAAAACTTAACAATAATTGATAAATTTATAAAGGTGAGGTTAATCTTTTTGCAGAACACTTGATTTGTAATTCAATTGAAAATTTGATGCTAGAAGAATTCTTGCTAATATAAACGGTTGGATTGAATCCTGACTTTGGTTGGAACTAAGAGGTAGTTTCAAAACTACACGGAAGCAGCATTTTATAAGAGTATTACTGCTTTGAAGCGGCTTCCGTAGTAGTGTGCTTATAATGTAAAAAACTCATAAACTCTTTCCCAGCTCTGAGTTTGGCCAGGTTCAATATTAACTGCTACAAAAACTTCAGGACTTATGACGTGACCTTTTCCCCAAACAGCCACCTTTTGAATCTGAAAAGTGCTGATTTCTCTTATGCCAACTCCAGAGGGTTTATGAATAAGTTCCCAGCTATGGTTGCGAACGGGTTTAAACCCACCGGGAATTATATAAAAATCATTTTCAGGCTGTTTCTTCCAGCTTATTTCGTTGCCTGATATATTAAGAACATCAGGAGTTTCATCAGATTCAACAGAATAGGGAAACTTGAGCAGATATTCCGGACCTGTAGGATTGTTGTCTATTGATATAAAATTGTGGCAATATTCTTCAGTTTGAATTAGTTTGGAACCTACATTTTTCAAGCTGTATTTAATTATCATTGAGTTTTCATCCACACTGACTTCTTTAATCATATGAACGGCGTAGCAGTTGCAATCGACAGGCTCTACTTCAAAACGCACATGGTCGGAAGCTGACTCGATTGTTACCGGATAGGGTGATACTTCATATTTGTCGAAAAAGAAATAATTTGATTCGTCGGAGCGTGTCAGTAGACCGGTGCCTAATTTATGGAATTTTTCACCAGGCTTGGCGTCATCATAACCTATAGGAGTATGTATTCCAAATTCGTTGCAAAATCCGTATCCGCCAGAACCTTCACCGGGTATTATTGATTCAGGAGCACAAAATGTATGTTTTCCGTCTAATACTACTTTAGTTATAAAACCTGTCCAGTCAAAACGAGAACCGGTGTATGATGTGCCTGGATAAGCTATTTCTATTTCCAGTTTATTTCCCGTGATTTTTATTGCTTTCGGTTTATGAGCCATAAATTATCCTCTCCCTTTGTATACATCCATAGTATTTTACCATAAAATTATATTTTTAGAAACAGAAAAATTATAAAAAAATAGACTGGTAAAGTTTAAAATGTTAAAATGATGATATATATTGAATGCGATAAAGATTTTACATCGTGCTTCAATTTCCTTAATAGAATATCACGAAAATCAAATTTTCCAATGTATAATCATTTTCGTGATTTGTATAGCTATAAAGAGAGGTAACAAAAGCCACTTTGCGGTTTTGTTCTGGTATTGATGCTGAAAATCAGGAGGGTAAACATGAAATATAGAAAATTTGGCAACACAGGGATGGAAATATCACGCTTGGGATTTGGCTGTATGAGACTTCCGACAATAAAATTGAATGGTAAGGATGTAGTAGACGAGGATAAAACGATTGAAATGATTCACCGGGCTTATGAATTGGGTGTCAACTACTATGATACCGCATATTTTTATCATGGAGGTCAGAGTGAACTAGTCTTAGGAAAAGCTTTGAAGGGTATACGCGATAAGGTTTACGTTTCAACTAAAAGCCCAGGACACCTTATCAAGAAGCATGGGGATTATACAAAAATACTGGAAAAGCAGCTTAAAAAGCTAGATATTGATTATATTGATGTCTATCACTTCCACGGTATAGGGTATGATGATTTCATCAGTCTTAATGAACAGACAAAACACTTGGATGAGGCTTATAAAGCAAAAGAACAAGGTTTGATAAAGCATATAAGTTTTTCGTTTCACGATGCTCCCGAAAACCTCAAAAAACTTGTTGACTTAGGAGTGTTTGAATCGGTTTTATGCCAATATAATATAATAGACAGAAGTAATGAAGAAGCTATAAATTATGCAAAGTCTAAAGGGCTTGGCGTAGTGATAATGGGACCTGTTGGTGGTGGAAGGTTTTCCGGACTTCCAAAAGAGACCGCAGGTAAACTTGGGATTAACGTAAGGAGCAGTGCAGAACTGGCACTTAGGTTTGTTTTTTCAAATACTGGTGTTGATTGTGCATTATCAGGTATGGGAACAATGGAGATGGTCGAAGAAAACAGTCTCACCGCATCAAATGATGAACTACTTTCTGAAAAGGAAGTTAATGAAATAAATAAAATGATGGAAGAAAATAAGAAACTTGCTGATCTTTATTGCACTGGTTGCGGATACTGCATACCATGTCCTTCTGAGGTTAATATACCACATATATTTCAGATGATGAATTATCATAAGGTATATGGAATTGAGGACTATTCAAGGAATGGATATGCTGAAATCGGAACAAATGAATGGGTAAAAGGAAAGAGAGCAGATGCTTGTATAGAATGTGGTGTCTGTGAAACAAAATGCCCTCAGAAATTAAAAATAAGAGACCAGCTGAAGGAATGTCACAAGGTATTGTCAAGAGCTTATTGAAAACATATAAGGTAATAAAAATAAAGAAAAAATAAGAAAAAGTCAGGGATTAATATGAGTTTTAAAAAGGGAGATATTGTTACAGTAACCAACAAGCTTGAAGAATATGTAGGTACGGCTTTAGTTCTTCATAGAGATGACGAGCAGGTTGAAATAAAGATTATTGATGAGGTCATTAATTATGAAGACGTTCCGGAAGGAAGAGTGCTGCTCGGGTATGAATCTTACAATAGCATTTATGCCGTTTATTGTGATGTTCTGGAGAAAACTGACAAAAATGGTGTTATAAAACTCAGGGTCAGTAAAACCTTTTCTGTTATAAACAGAAGGTTTTCAACAAGGTATCCGGCTTTTTTTAAAGTGGGAATTAATGATGGTTTATCCCCACAGGGCTTTGACGGTGTAATAAGGAATATGAGCCTTAGAGGTTTTATGGTCAATACCCATGTAGACTTGAATATCAATCATTTTGTAAAAATGAGCATAAGACTTGATAGCCGTTCTGTTGATGTTAGGGCCAGGATAGCGAGGAAGAATGAGCAAAACGGCAGCTATAATTATGGTCTGTTTGCAGTTGATTTAGGGTATGATGAAAAAATTCTTATGAGGTCAATTATTACAGAACTTAAAGAGAAGAACAGAAAAATTTCTGAAAAGATTATTAAAGAGTACATTGGTGAAGATGCATAAAATAAAATCAAAGGCTTCAAAACGCCCATGAGGATGGTAAATCATAGGGCGTTTTTTGTGGCTGGAAAAGTATACCTTATCTTGTGAATAGTAATAATGTATGGTATGATTTTTTATGAAAAATAATAATGCAATCAGGAGGGACAGAGTTTGGAAGAAAGATTTCTATCGAACCCAAATATAACATACATTGAAAAAAACGGTGTTGAATACATCCGTCTTAACAACCTCGATAAATATTCAGATATCCTTATTCATGGCTTTACAACCAGGCGAGGTGGGGTAAGCGAAGGGGAGTACAAATCACTTAACATGGCCTTCAATAAAAATGATAATAGGGAAAACGTTGAAGAAAACTATAGAAGAATAGCTGAAGTTTTGGGTATAGATACAAGAAATATGGTTCTTTCAAATCAGGTCCATGATAATAAAATAAGGGTGGTTCATGAGAGTGACAGAGGTAAGGGGATCTACAAAAAGAGTGATATTATTGGTATTGACGGTTTGATGACAAATATTGCGGATGTAGCTCTTGTTACTTTTTATGCGGATTGTGTGCCAGTATTTTTGTTTGATCCGGTAAAGAAAGTTATATCACTTGTTCACTCAGGTTGGCGAAGTACACTGAAAGAAATTTCAAAGGAAGCTGTTCTTAAAATGAGAGAGGTATATGGCTGTGAGCCTTCTGATATTGAAGCGGCTGTTGGACCTTCAATAGGTCAATGTTGTTTTGAAGTGGGTGAGGACGTATATCTTCAATTTATCAGTGCTTTTAAATGGTGTGGTGAGTATTGTAAAAAGCTAGAGGAGAAATGGTTTATAGATCTTCCCGGAATAATCAGAAGAACTCTTGAATCGGAAGGATTAAAGGAAAATAAGATTGTGCTGAGCGGAATATGTACGAAATGTAACAAGGATATTTTCTTTTCACACAGGGGAGATAATGGAAAGACAGGCACTCTTTCAGCAATTATGCAGCTTAAGAAGTAAAAACTCAACTTCCCCACTCATAGCATTTTGACGCATAGCAAATATAAATGGCGTGGAAAAGTTTGGTAGTAATTTACATCCTAAAAGGGAGAGAAAAAACTTGAATAAAAAAGCATTGTTTCTGATAATTACTATAGTTGCAGGTGTTTTATTTACGTCCTGTGGAACATTAAGCCTTGGGAGTGGAAATGATGAAGAGGAAAAAGAATATAATTTTTTAAACAGTCAGGATGATGTCATAGATACTGGGCCTGTAAAAGGAGGGGTATTAAAGCTTTATTCTACTATTCCTGATACTTTAAACCCTATATTGACTAATAACTTGTATGTCAGGGATTATTCGGGTTTTATATATGAAAGTCTTGTTGTCGTTGATAAAAATCAAAAGGCAGTGCCTGTTCTTGCAAACAAATGGGAAATTTCAGTTGACGGGTTGACGTGGACGTTTCATTTAAAGGAAGATATAATATGGCATGATAATGTGCCTTTTTCCGCTGAGGATGTTGAGTTTACCGTTAATTCTATTATCAGCAGTCCAAGTAGTTCATACAAAAAAAATCTGGATAATATTATTACGTTTGCAGCCGCTGACTCAAAGACGTTTAAGATGGTTTTAAAAAATCCCAACTCTTTTACAGCTGAGTTAATGACTTTTCCAATACTTCCTAAACACCTGTATGACGGAGGAGAACTGGTTACTTCGACCCACAATAATAGTCCGGTAGGCACAGGGCCGTATAAATTTGTGGAATACAAAATGGGTAGTCACATTAAGTTAAGGAGCAATGAAAAATGGTGGCAGGTAGAAAAGAAGGATGAGAATGCATTGGCTTTACCTTACATTGAAGAGATAGACATTCGTGTATTCGATAAAACAAAAAGCAGTACTGCTGCTTTCCAGGGTGGAGATACAGATCTTATTGCAATTGACAGGACCTGGTGGTCAAAATACAACGGTAGATCGGATATTGTGCTTAAAAGGTATACAAGTAACGAGTATGAGTATATTGCATTTAATCTGTCAAATAAAATATTGAAATTTACCGAAGTAAGGCAGGCTATAGCATATGCAATTGACAAGACCAAAATCATCAATGACTTAATACCTGGAGAGGCTGTTGCCTCTGATTTGCCTGTGATGCCAGATACTTGGCTTAATGACACGAAGGCAGTTCATTACAATGAAGATAAGGAAATGGCAAAGAAGCTGCTTTTAGATAGCGGTTGGAAAGAAGAAAACGGTATTCTTTATAATAAAATTAACGGTGTTAAAACTCCGCTTAAATTGGAGATGCTGGTTAATAGTGATAATGCACTTAGGATCAAAGTTGCAAATGAAATAAAAGCACAACTAAAGGAAATAGGTATAGAACTTAATGTTAAGGAAGCGACCTGGGAAGATGAATTTAAAAATATAAACAAAAAGAAATTTGATATGGTGCTGTTAGGCTGTACTGTAGCGACTGTTCCTGATTTGTCTTTTATGTATTCTTCTGAAGCTGGAACGCTTAATATTTCCGGTTATAAGAACGAAGAGGTTGACAAGTATTTAAAAATGATAATCAAGGAGCGGAATGAATCGGCTAAAAAAGCATATTTTACAAACATGAAAGGATTAATTAATCAGGATGTACCTTATCTTGGGCTCTTCTTTTATAATGATGCGGTAATATACAGTAAGCGGATAAAGGGCGGATTTGCACCTCATTTATGGAATAAGTATTTTGATATGACCAGATGGTATATTCCATTGACATGACTTTTTACTGGTTGAGGTATTTTTATGCTTTACAACCAAGGAATAAATATTTATAATCTTAGCTGATAAATTATAGAAAGGTAAAGGATAATTATGATTTGGGCATTTATAATTCTGGTAATAATAGGATTGGATCAGTTGACCAAGTATGTAGTAATTAATAGTATAGGTTATGGAGAAATGAAACCTGTAATTAATGGCTTTTTTTATCTGGCACACTATCAGAATACTGGTGCGGCTTGGGGTATTTTCCAAAATGGAAAAGCATTTTTAATTCCTGTTACACTTATTGTATCAATCGTAATTGGATATATGCTTTACAAGTCTAAAAACAAGATGTACAGTATATCACTTTCGATGGTGCTGGGTGGAGCAATTGGAAATTTTATCGACAGGGCTTTTAGGGAAGGCGGAGTTGTGGATTTTTTGGATTTCCATTTTGGAGCATACAATTTTCCCACTTTTAATGTTGCTGATTCTTTTATAGTAATAGGCACTATACTTTTGTCCTGTTATATTTTGTTTTTTATGAAGGAAGACAAGGTTATTACAGAAAAAACAGAGAAAGAGTAAAATCTGGTGCAAAACCAAATAAACGTATATAAAGTGTTAAATTTCACTGGAAAGATAGGTACAAGTATGGAAGAGATTAAGTTGATATCAGAAGAAAATGGAGCTAGAATAGATGCCTGGATTTCAGGCAAGCTTGATGAATATTCCCGCTCTTATATACAGAAGTTGTTAGGCGATGGGCTTGTTTTGGTAAACGGAGCTATAGTAAAGTCAAATTACAAGGTTAAGGTTAATGATGATGTAACAGTAAAAATTCCTGATCCCGAGGTACTGGATATAGTGCCTGAAAGTATCGATATTCCGGTTTTGTATGAGGATGAGGATGTTTTGGTGGTAAACAAGCCAAGGGGCATGGTGGTGCACCCGGCTGTCGGGAATTATTCAGGTACATTGGTAAATGCATTGATGGACTACTGTGGAGACAGCTTATCCAGCATTAACGGAGTAATAAGGCCAGGCATTGTTCATAGGATAGATAAGGATACTTCCGGTGTACTTGTGGTTGCAAAGAGCAATGAGGCTCATGAAAAGCTTTCTTCAAAACTTAAGGAACATGATATTAACAGAATTTATATTGCACTGGTTCACGGGATTATAAGGGAAGAATCAGGAAAGATAGATGCTCCTATCGGAAGGCATCCTGTGGACAGAAAGAAGATGGCTGTCAATACAAATAACGGAAGAAGGGCTGTTACATATTTTAAAGTACTTGAAAGGTTCAAAGATGCAACCTTGATAGAAGTGAAGTTAGAGACGGGTAGAACACACCAGATAAGGGTTCATATGTCGTATATAGGTTATCCTATTATAGGTGACACCGTTTACGGTAAGAAAAAAGACAAATATGATATAGGTGGACAGGCACTTCATGCTAAAACGCTCGGCTTTGTTCATCCTGTAAAAAATGAGTACATGGAGTTTAGTGCAGAGCCTCCGGAGTACTTTAAAAAATTGGTGGAAGATTTAAGGCTTTCGTAGACAGGGTGTATTTATTTTTCGTACACCCCTTTGTCAATATTTTTCTTTCCAAGATTGATTTTATGTGCTATAATATGGGCTGTAAATTTAACAATGGGGGGAAATAAGATGAAACATGTTAAGACTATAAATGGCTCAACATTAAAAGACAGCTTGAAAAAGGGCGGTTGCGGCGAATGTCAGACTTCATGCCAGTCAGCTTGCAAGACTTCATGTACTGTTGCAAATCAGAGCTGTGAAAAAAACTAAACTAGAAGTTTAGAAGCTATTTAATCAATAGTTATAACCAAAAGTGAAAGGAAGGTTACGCCTTTCACTTTTTAGTTATTAAAAGTATTAAGGAGATTTGAATTATGATCCACAAGTTTTCGTTATTTGGAACCAACATTGTTGTTGATGTGAACAGTGGTTCAGTTCATATTTTTGATGATGTTGCCTATGATGCATTGGAATATTATGAAAATAATGAGGCGGAGAAAGTAGTTGAGTTGCTTTCATCGAAGTATAAAAGTGAAGAAGTCAGGGAAGCAATTAAGGATATAGAGAGTCTTAAGGCAGAAGGAATGCTCTATTCCGAAGATGTTTATAAGGATACTGTTTCCTTATGGGATAAGAAGCCCGTTGTCAAGGCACTTTGCCTTCATATAAGCCACGACTGTAATTTAAGGTGCAAATACTGTTTTGCTTCAACGGGTGATTTTGGTGGTCAAAGGACCATGATGTCGGCTGAAGTAGGAAAACAGGCTATTGATTTCGTAATAGAGGCATCGGGAAGCAGGAGAAACCTTGAGATTGACCTTTTTGGCGGTGAGCCTCTGATGAACTTTGAAGTTGTTAAGGAAATTGTAGCTTACGCAAAAGCTAAAGAGAAAGAGAATGGGAAGAATTTCAGGTTTACATTAACTACAAATGCCTTGCTATTGAATGAAGAAATCAAGAATTATCTAAATGATAACATGCAAAATGTAGTTTTAAGCGTTGACGGCCGAAAGGAAGTCAATGACAAAATGAGGTACAGAGTTGACGGTACCGGCTGTTATAGTGACATAATGCCTAAAATAAAGGATATGGCTGATTCAAGAGGTCAGGATAAATACTATGTCCGTGGTACTTTCACGAGAGAAAACCTTGATTTTTCCAAGGACGTACTTCATCTGGCCGACCAAGGTTTTAAACAAATATCGGTTGAGCCTGTGGTTTCAGCAAAGGATTCTGGTTATGACCTTAGAGAAGAAGATTTGCCTTTGCTGTTTGCCGAGTATGAGAAGCTTGCTTCAGAGCTTGTTAAACGTAAAGCAGAGGGAAAGGGCTTCAATTTCTTTCACTTTATGATAGATCTGTCTCAGGGGCCATGTATTGCAAAAAGGCTCAGAGGTTGCGGATCAGGTCATGAGTACGTTGCAATAACTCCCGAAGGTGATATATACCCTTGCCATCAGTTTGTAGGTAATAGCGATTTTAAAATGGGTAATGTTTCCGAAGGCATATCAAATACTGGTATTCAGGAATATTTTAAAGGGTCTAACGTTTATACCAAGGAAGAATGCAGCAAGTGCTGGGCAAAGTTTTATTGCAGCGGAGGTTGTGCAGCAAATGCACACCAGTTCAATAACGACATAAATATTCCTTATAAAGTTGGTTGTGAGCTGGAAAAAAAGAGGGTAGAATGTGCACTCTGGATAAAGTCACAAGGAGTGTAAGTGATTGCATAAACGGAGGATTGTTATATGGCTATTATCACTTTGGAAGACCTTAAAAAAAATGAAGAGGTAAAAGCTCTTTTTGAGATAGCGGACAAGCAGCTGGCTGAGTTAGGTTATACCGAACACTCCTTCAGACATGTGGGTCTGGTATCTAGCGTCGCAGGTAACATTTTGAAGACACTGGGATATAGTGAAAGAGAAATAGAGCTTGCCAGAATCGCCGGATTTCTTCATGATATAGGCAATTCGGTGAATAGAGTTGATCATGCTCATTATGGAGCTATTCTGGCTCACCAGATACTGGTGAAAATCGGGATGGACATAAGGGAAGCTGCTGAAATTATGCTGGCAATTGGTCATCATGATGAAGGTAGTGGAGGGGCTGTAAGCGTATTGACAGCTGCCTTGATACTCGCAGATAAATCCGATGTTCATCGGACGAGGGTAAGAAACAATGAAATAGCTACTTTTGATATTCATGACAGGGTAAACTATGCAGTTGATAGTTCAAAGATTTATGTCGACAAGGAAAAGAAAATTGCAGTGCTTGAATTGCATATAGATACTGATATCTGCCCGGTGATGGATTATTTCGAGATATTTTTGGTTCGTATGACAATGAACAGAAGAGCAGCTGAGTTTTTAGGGCTGAAGTTTCAACTTATAATAAATGGCACACATTTACTATAAAAACCTTAAAATAACATCTTTGTATAGCTGATTTTTGTTGACGAGCAAATCTTATAGTTATATAATATCTTCATGTGGACAAGATAAAAAAGGGGGAATTTTACAGATGAAAGGCAACTACGGGGTTAAGTCCATTGTGCTGATTATCATTATAGGTATTATGACCTATATTGCTTTAGCAGGGCTTCAAATTCCAGGGACGGAAGTTAATGTTAAAAACGTAGAAAAAAATATCAGGTACGGAATAGACATCAGAGGAGGAATCAGAGCTGTATTGACAGCTGAAGAGGGTGCAAATCCTACAGATTCACAGATGGAAGCTGCAAGACAGACCATAGAAAACAGATTGAACAATAAAAGGATTTTTGACAAAACACTTTTATTGGAAAAAGCAAACAAGAGAATTATTTTAGAAATACCCTATCAGGTTGGACAGGTTGAGCAGGATCCAAGAGAAGCGATCGAAGAGATAGGTATGACAGCAATGTTGACCTTCAGGGAAGTAGACCCTGAGAAGGTAGATGAAAATAAGGACTATCTTCCTTTAGATGATAAAATCGTACTAAAGGGTGATGATATAGTAACTACTGAACCTGAACTGGATCAAAGAACAGGTAGAACAATTGTAAGACTTCATTTAAGCGATGAAGGTGCAAAGAAATTTGAAGTGGCAACCGAAAGACTTGTTGGAAAGCCTTTAGCCATATTTATGGACAAGCAGTTAATTTCTGCTCCTACTGTTGAGACGAAAATAACTGGCAAGGACAGTGCAACAATCTCGGTAGGTGGTTACACCGTAGAAGATACTGCCAAGGAAGCAAAAAAACTTTCCGACACAATAAATGCCGGTGCACTTCCATTCAAACTTGTAGCAAAGGATCTCGAACAAATAAGTCCAATACTTGGACAGAGTGCACTTAATGTAATCATGCTTGCAGGGTTGGTAGCTTTGATTCTGGTTGGTTTGTATATCTTGCTCTACTACAGGCTTCCTGGAATTATAGCAGATATAGCTTTTATGTTCGCGATAGTAGCACAGATAATGGTTATAGCATATTCTCATATGTCACTTACATTGCCTGGTATTGCGGGTATTATACTGACCATAGGCATGAGCCTTGACGGAAACGTTATAATTTATGAAAGAATTAAAGAGGAGATAAGATCCGGTAAGACTGTAAAAGCAGCCATTGATGTAGGATTTAAGAGAGCTTTTACAGCTATATTTGACGGAAATATCACCATTTTGATTGCTGCAGCTGTACTTTATTTCTTAGGTACCGGGCCTATACAGTCCTTTGCCTTTACTTTGGCTCTTGGAGTATTGTTAAACTTTATAACTTGTATATCCATATCAAAAACTTTGCTTCAGGCAGTATCAAGCTTAAAATTTGCAAAAAACACTTGGTTGTATGGTGTGAAGGGAGGCAAAGTCAATGTTTGATTTTATTGCTAACAAAAAATATTTCTTTGCTCTCTCAGGATTGGTTTTCCTGATTGGCATAATTGGTTTTATAGTTCATCAAGGTTTTAATTTGGATATTCAGTTTCAAGGTGGTACGCTTGTTGAAATTCAAGTAACAGAGCAGAATATCGATACCCAAAAGGCTGAAGAAATTGCAAAAGAAGCTACAGGTAAAGTTGTAAATGCACAACATTCATATACCTTTGATGCAAGCAAAGAAAATGAAAGAATTGATCTTCTTGTTTTGAGCGTATCTTCTAAAGAAAAGCTTTCTAACGAAGAGTACAACAACCTTGTCAGTGCAATCAGCAAGGAGTTTAAAGTTAAAGAGGGTGCAGAAATAGGCTTGAGAGATGTTGATGCATCAATGAGTAAGGAACTATCGAGAAAAAGTATGTGGGCTGTTGTACTTGCTTGCATATTGATGCTGGTTTATGTATGGATCAGATTTAATGCCATGAATGGTCTTCTTGCAGGATTTGCTTCGGTAGTTGCCTTAGTGCATGACGTTGGAGTTATGATTGTTTTATATGCCGTATTCAACATACCTGTCAACGAATCCTTTATAGCAGCTATTCTTACCATTCTTGGATATTCCTTGAATGATACCATTGTCATATTCGACAGGATAAGAGAAAATAGTGTCCTGCTTAGAAAGGAAACTCTTGCGTCACTTACAAACAAGAGTATTAAGCAGACAATGAGCCGTACATTAAATACTGCTGCAACTACAGGAATGTGTGTACTTATCCTGTTTGCGTTTGCATGGTATAACAAAATAGATTCTATCATGGAGTTTATATTACCACTTTTAGTTGGTATGATAAGCGGTGTATATTCAACCATATTTATAGCAAGCCCAGTGTGGGTAATGCTAAAGGAATGGCAGGCAAAGAGAAAGTTGGCTTCAAAGCCTGTAAAAGCGTAATAAAATTTTTTGCAGTCAAACCCGAGGGCAGTTTATTTGCTCCTCGGGTTTTTGGTGTGCCCAGTGAGCACACGTTCTAACGGGTGAAAGTCCCCAATCCACCCGACAGTGGGAAGGATACAGCCGAAGCCAAGGGTGTCCAGTGTGAACTGGAATCTGAAGAAAGGATTAGGC
>JAEWSG010000245.1 GCA_023398495.1 Bacillota bacterium | reverse complement strand
TACGTGTAATTGTTAACCCCTTCCCCATGTAAGTGGCTCTCCCACTCTCAGAGTACTATGAGTTAATCCGAATTCCTTTCAGCATTGGCAGTCCTCTTTTTCGATTGGATATGCCTACCTGCCTCTCTTGACAGGAGCCTTAGGACCTCCCAAGTTCCTGACATCTCTCTCCATACATGCCACGTGCTCTGACTCCGGCAGACCCTCGGAAATCTCGCCATTTATGATTTCTCTGTGTTGGCTTCCATGACGTTAAACATGTCGCCATCTGCATTCTGTGCGTTAACGGAGCTGAATATTCTTCAGGGAGTGCGGTCTCCCTTTTGGCCTACATGGTTCTCTGTGTACGCTTCACCTAACTGTTACCAGCTTCGATGCAACACTCGATATGGGTGACTGGCTAGGTCTTCCCAACAGGGACTCTCACCCTGCAAGATGATGCCAAGCTTTGCTTGGCGCACTAACGTCTCGCATCTGCGACGTCCTCGAACCCTTAAGGCGCCGGTCGAACTGGACCCTCAAAGACCTTCTTCGTAGGCGGTGCTTGCACCCAGTGAGACCAAGCCGGGTGTCCTAGCGGACACTTGGGTGAGAGGATGTGGGCACGCATACTCCATGGGATGACCTGCGTTAGCCCTACTTCGTGCTCTTGCTCTCCGTGCCCCTTGCGAAGATGCATTGTTGGGTGAAGTGTCGCGACCCGCGTAGCCTAGACTGACACGGAGGTCAGTCGCCTTAATCAAACCTATCTGAGCCTCATTTTCTATTTTTATGCACCCTACCTAAAATCCGAGGCGCCCCGCTATGCGACCCAGTCCACGGATGGACGGAGGCAAACGTTCTCCCTGCTCAAGACTGACAGGACGTCAGTCGCCCCATGGAAACCAACTGCAACTGTTAACATTTTTTATGATAATCATTTGTACATCTTAATTCTTAACTCATCACATTTATCTTCGATATCACTTAATAAACGGTGTAAATCGATGCCGTTTTGGGAGATCGACTCTAACTGGTTCAAATTATCTCCAATAAACTCTCTATAGCAATTATACTTTTCATTTATATACTCAACTTCATCTTTTAAGTTCAGTTTTTCTTTGATGTTATTTAACTGTTCAATTCTATTGTTGGTTGAACGTAGTATCCTAAGAACTCTTTTTCTATCATTCCCATCTTGAAATATATTAGCAAGCTCTGAATTTACAGAATCTTGTATTTTCCCAACAATATCTTCTACTATTTCTTTTAATTTTCTCTCATCATTTTTCTTCTGTACAAAATAGTAGGCAACTATTATTGCAATAGCTATGTTAATCATATTATATAATGGTATTTCAAGAAATTTATCATAATTAAATATATTGTAAACTAATAAAACTAAATAGAGTATAATAAACAAACCTATTACTGGACGCCCCACAATGTTTTTATTCATTCTGTAATTACCCCTTTATTTTTTATCTCTTCCGTTTGTAATATATCCTTTTATATCATAAATTAAGCTAGGTTCATCATTCGACTTAATTTCAATAGTAGAAAGTATCTTTTCTGTGTTTTCATATAATCTTGATAACCCGCCAAAAGCTTCTTCTAAAAATGAGGTTGCATATCCATATCCGCCATCTAAGTCTATTAATAATTTTTCTCCTTCATTTACAGCTTTTAAAAATAACGGTTCAAGCAACTTTTCTCTAAATTCCTCGCCAGAAAAATCACCTTCTGACTTATACCTTGAACCTGGTGCATCTGTAAACTGTTCTACCACTACTAACCTAATCATACTTCAATCACGATCCCTTCCCTATATTACTTTTTTTTAATTCCCAGTAAAACAAAGTACCTTTTAGCGTCTGTTTCATATCAATAGTATTATTATCAATTAAACAATAGCCCTTGCCAGAAATTATTGCCAATTTACTAATTGCTTTTTCCAAATATAACTGATATATCTTAGGTAATCCCTTTCCTCTATAAGCCATTTTTGTATTTGACCTAAACTCACCTCTAAGTGCTGATAATATGTATTCATACTCTTGTTTAATTAATATGTTTTCATAGAACTTTTTAGTTATCGTCTGTGGTATACCACTCCCAGTGTCTAAAAATATAAATTTAATAGCATCCACATCATTCTTAACATAAATATACCAGTAATTAACCAATATATTATTATCATTATATGCATGCTGAATGGTATTTGTCATTAATTCTATTATCATATTATATAAAAATTTAGTATATTTCAAATCCGTTCCAAACGCCCTATTTACGAAATCACATATTTCTTTAGCGACTACCCTATTAATATCTTTTCCCGACTTAATCTCTACAGTATCTCCTTTTTTTTCAATCTTTATTTTATTATGATTAGTTATATAATTATTAAACCCTGAATCCTCAAAAATATCTCGCACTTCCTTATTTTTAGGGTAATTCCCAGCATAATAGTTCTTTCTTAAAGGGTTTCTTTTAAGATTAAAAATAATAGCTAGTAAATACATAACAGAATCTATTGTAAGGTTAGTAATGTTTTCAATATCAATAAATACTGAAGTATCCCTTTTTGGTTTTTTAATAACCCTGATAATGTCATTAAAATAGGCCAGTGTTTTATCTGGGTTTTCAATTATACTAAAATTTTCAGGAGATACTTCACGTATAGAATGATTATGTAACATAGGCTCTTGTTGAGTAGATGTATTTTCAAAATATTTAATACTCATTTTGTTTTTCTTACGTTTTTTTCTTTCAACTTTTTTTAAAAACTTTTTATAGGTATGTTTTTTTAACCATTCTTTATATTTGGGATTGTTTCTTTTTATAAAATCACCTTCTTAATAGCTTTTTGACGTAATAGATTCTATACATTTCTCAAAATACCTTTAAATCATGCAAAAAAGTATATTTCATATTTCTAATTTCAAAATATTCGCATTCACTTCGATGCCCGACTAATGATAGTCAGAAGCGAAGTACTTCACCGTAGACCTTCCCAGTCCACGGATGGACGGGCTTGCTCCAAAGACACTCATTGTCAAAGGCAGACACGGAAGTCTGCCGTCAGTATGTAAAGACACGCGGTCACTTTTCACTCCTACCCAAGCCACGGATGGCTGGAGATAATCCCCTCGCTGAGCCTCTCTTGGAAATATAGATTCAACACTTGAAGTCTTTTATGACCTTCTCGCGACATTTCACCCAGTCGGGTAGGTCAGAGGTTTTACAACCCCCTTCCCCCCTAAGAACCGTGCGTGAAAGTTTCCCCTCACACGGCTCAAGCACTTGTAAACTTACTTAACTCTATAAGTAAGCCAGCTCAATTGGGTTTTGTATATAACCATGTAAGCTATTATGACACT
>JAEWSG010000229.1 GCA_023398495.1 Bacillota bacterium | reverse complement strand
ATAAATCAAACATTAACAGAAATCAGTGATTTTGCAGAAAAGTTTCGTCTTGGTGAGTTTTTTTATTCATCAGTTGTTTTATGGGCAGCTACAAGAATTCCAATGGGTGCTGCTTATGATAAGACGGTGGCTGAGGCTGTAGAAGCACTTAAACCATTAGGTCTTGCTACCGAACAAAATCTAGCAAGATTTACAAAGTTGACTCGCGCAGGGGTGACAAAAGAGAATATAATTAATGTTATTCAAAATAATATTCGGTCATCATCTTTTATTCAAAAGAAAATAATTGATACGTTTGAAGAATTTGCTCACCTTGATGATGCTTCAAAGTGGGTATTAAAGAATGGTGCTGATAATGGCATGATTGATGTTTCTACTTGGATGAGTAAAGTTAGCGGAAATCTTGAAAGGCTTACTGTAGAAGAATTGAAAGCTATTGAAAAATATGCAAAGCAAGGAAAAGTTTTATTTAGGATTTCCGAAACTGCATCAGTCAAAACAGCCGACTTTATAGTTGATAATCTAAAGGTTGAATTTAAGGGAATGGTAACTAATGATTTGACAAATGCAAAAAGTAATGCACTTCAATACGCAAAAGATAGCTTTTTAAATCCACCTGCTGGCAAAGGTGCTGATAGATTAGTGTTGGATTTTGCTAGTAATACTGATATCTCATTGAATGATGCAAAAGCAATATTGCAAGAGATTAAGAGTTTATATTCAGGAAAATCAGTTGAGGTTTGGACTAAGGCTGGGGATTTTATTCAATAAAGGAGTGTAACTATTATGATAAAAACATGTAAATGTGGAAATGTAATGTCTGATTCTACAGTGCCAAACAAAGTAGTTTACTGGACATATTTTGAGGATGAATGGGAAAAACAAATTCAAGATATACTCGGCAAAATACACTATCCTTTTATAAGAACAGTTTGGCATTGTGATAAATGTGATAGATTGTATAACTGGGAACCTAAGGACAATAAATTGTATACATATTTTATTGAAACTCAAGATTCATCTAAGAACAAATGTACTTGTGAAAATGATTTAAATACAGGAACTCTTTTAAATGTGTATAGTTATAATGATTATGAATCACCTTCCATTCAATCTCAAATAAAAAAAGGAGAAGAACCTATTTTTCCAAGAAAAGTAGAATTATGTCCTAAATGCAAGAAAGTGTTTGTTTGGAAAGGTGATAAACTGAAAGTTTTTTATGTAGAAGATGTGATTGATTTAAAAGGTGAATAAGCTTATTTGCAAGGCCTCGCACTGTAGCAATACAGCTTCGGGGTTTCTTTTTGCCTTGAAACATAAAAGTAAATACAAATACTAATAAAAAGTATTTACAAATATAACGTGGAGTGCTTGTAGGCTCAGAAATAGTAGAGATTGATGGGATAAGTAATCCTACAAACGGTGGGTATAAAACCTATGTAGCAACTATTAGTGGAAAGACATATCATTATTCAAGAAACACGGTTACTCCCTATAATGATTTGTGTCAAATGTTCAAAGATACTCCAGGATATGATAAGGTAGTTCAAGAATTTTATAATGTTCTCGTTGCGAATAATGCATACGATTGGGAGGAATTCCAAAATATTGTAGAAAATGATTCGATTTCAGTATTACAAGCTGTAGATGGTCATAGAGGACCTGGGGAATGGGTAAGTTTTTGGGCAGCAGGGCTAAAATATGCATATGAACATAAATCAGAATTTCCAACAGAAGATTTTAAAGTAGCAACTACATTGGCTCGGGATTTAATTAGAGCATCAGGATATGGTAGGACTGCACTCGCACAAACGCCAGATGAGTCTGCGGGAAGTTATTTATATGAAGAAAGTAAGATACCTCAAAACTTTATGACAGATAGTACTGGTAAAATCTATGAACTCGTGTCTGGTTCAAACCCTACTGAATGGAGAGAATGGATGTTTGGTGGTAAAAATGTTTATATTCGCAAGGCTAATTTAGGTGAAATTTCTCAATAGGAAGGTGATAAGTATGTCTTGGAATTTAGAAGCAGATGTAGAATTTAAAGGTGAGCTAACAAAATTAGTAAAGCCTTTTGTAGACTTTTATGGTAAGGACATTAATCAAGTAAGAGTACATGTGCAAAGAGGTGACTATCCTTCTCAAGATATAATTGATTCTAGAGTCTATGCAGATGAGAATTTGGCAGCTAAAATTATGGCGGAAATCAACAAATATTTAGCAGATGATAATAAAATTACAATTCATTTTTACCTTGAAGTTCTGGAACCCGAATATCATCCGATTCCGGAATTAGTTATTAAAGGTAGTGAGTTGGAGTATTGCTTGAGGAGAAGAACGCCTATCATTGTTGGATTTGGCAATAGAAATGCTTGGTGTGGAGATAAATTTTTTTTACGATCGGGTAGAAAGATTGATGAAACATTAATTTCATCATTTCTTAAATATTTCTGCCTTGAGACAAGGCCAGAATCACTATATTTAATTAACGAGGAATCAGTTAGTATACCATTTAATGACCATTTCGTGTATCATAATGATATTTCAGGGTTTGTAACTGATATCTATGATATAATTAGACTCTGCTTACATGGGGGAAAAGGTTGTTACACTGATGGTAGGGCGAGTTATGAATCGGTACTATATGAAGAAAACACAATGTCTTTATGTAAGCGAAAAGGTGAATATAGAAAAAAGTTTAAAGAATTTCTATTAAACAAGCTTCCTGTATTGGAACAAAAGAGAGAATTAAATATTAGTAGAGAATTAGTTGAAAATGCAGTTTTAAAATATAGTGAGGTTTTAGATTTTTTTACGGACTCGACTGGGGTTGGCTTTTTTTCAAAGCCTCTTTTGTTTAAATATGTAGAGATGTTCTATATATCTTTAATTGATGATTTAGTAGAGGGAAATGCAATTTGTACCAGTATTTACTCGTAATGCAAATTGCTTTATAGAAGAAGGTAGTAACGCAATTTAGGGGAAGGAAATTAAAGAAAAGTTGTTGATATGGATGGGAAGAATATAGTGATATAGTGTGCACTTTTTAGAGGAAATCCTATACAATTTAGCGGTAATCGAACAATTTAGCAGAATTCGATTACCGCTAAGTTGTATCAAAATCGCAGTGATTAGACATATTAAAACTCAAATTTTGATACAATGTAAAGTTCTTGATTTCAAGGGCTTTTGTTGTTTTTAGTTTTTAGGGGTTAAAGTGGGGTTGAAAATCTGAAAATATGCTGGTTGGAAAAGACACAGTCAATGGAGGTGGAAAATATGGTTTATAACTTAGCGAATACCATTGAAGAGCTACAGAGAAAGGCAGAGGAGAAAGGAATAATTAAAGTTGCAAAATCAGCATTGGAAAAAGGAGCAGATATAGACTTTGTAATAAAGATTACGGGACTAGCTGCTGAGCTTGTTAAGAAATTAAAAGAAGAACTATAATGGAACGTGGTACAGAGGGACAGGTACGTTGTCCCACCTGTTAAGAATCAAGAATAAGGCTGGGAGCAATCTCAGTCTTTATGTCATGAAAAAGGTTTCACGCATTAGCAAGAGATACCACGTTTAATGATTTGACGCTTTACTATATTATGGGAATGCTTTTAATCAAATATTTCCTGGAGAATTAAAACCAAGTGATAAGGAAATTTTGGGTACTGTTAACAGTGGTATGGCAAGCGGAGACAAAGAACTGGACAGAACTAATGTTAGCGGTGTTAAAAATAGTAAATATGTATTGGTATATACTCAATGGAATGGATATTTTACGAATCCTCAAATACAAGCAAAACCCCTTGGGTGCTAAAAGTAGATGGAAACAATGTTGAAAATGATGTTATAGTTTTGCAAAAAGTATTGGTAGAACTTGGATATCTAAAAATACCAACCGACACACCGTTTGGTACTTATGCAGGTCTTACAAAGACAGCTGTTACGGATTTTCAGAAGATTAAAGATTTGTATCAGGATGGTAAAGTAGGAAAAGATACATGGAAGAAGTTGTCGCTTCCATGGGATGAGGAAAATGCACAGCCTGATAGAAATAGTTGGAGTTATAGATATATTTTACAAAACAATAATTTCTATACGAAGAACCCAGAGGTTACCTTGATTACTCCTACTGCTAAAACTGAGCTTGAAGCGGGAGAATCGATAAAAATAACTGCAAAAGGGACTAATTGTCACCACTTGGCAGTGTTTATCAATGGAGAATGGAAGAAGACAGTATTTGGAGACAGTAACACTGATACTATAAATTTGGAATATGACTATGTAATACCTGCTGTTGGTAAATACAACATACAGGTAAAAGGAAGAAATATACCTGGCAACAGTGGAGTGCTTGTAAGTTCAGAAATAGTAGAGATTGAGGGGACGGAGGAAGCTTTTGATTTATCATTTGATAATCCAGATGTATGGCTAACAGATCAGGAACTAATTACTAACTTGCTTAAATTTAAAGAATATGTTAGATATAATAACGGTAT
>JAEWSG010000219.1 GCA_023398495.1 Bacillota bacterium | reverse complement strand
CGGCGTTCCGGTTCACCCTCCGCGAGGTCCTTCCCACCGGGGATGAGGAGGACGACGAGCCGGTCCCGGACGAGGGGTGCGAGTAAGGCCCCTATCGGAACGCCGTCGGCTTTCTGTCGGGGCGGCGGCTGACGTTCTCGCTTATGTCGAAAGACTTAAGGGCGCAGGATTCATTGTTACCGTCGTGGCACCTGCATACGTCCGGGTTATCCAGTTCGTTGCGGCGGTAGGCGTCTGCCTGGTTGCAGCGGCGATCGGCTCGCTCTTCACGATGCCGGCCGTCCCGAACTGGTATGCAACACTCATAAAACCCGCCCTGAACCCCCCGGCATGGATCTTCGGCCCCGTCTGGACGGTGCTCTACATCCTGATGGGCATCGCGCTCTATCTCGTCTGGATCAAGGGATGGAACAATAAGAATGTCAGGGTCGCGATGGCGATCTTCGGCGTCCAGCTGGTCTTGAACGTCCTCTGGTCGTACCTCTTCTTCGGGCTCCAGTCCCCGTTCCTCGCTCTCATCGAGATCGTCCTCCTCTGGATTGCCGTACTGATGACGATACTCGCCTTCTACCGGGTCTCCGTCCCCGCGGCGGTGCTGCTCGTCCCCTACATCCTCTGGGTGACGTTCGCATCCTACCTCACCTACGGGATCTACATCCTCAACCCGTAAGGGCCGATCAACCTCCCGCTTTTTTGAGGACGGACTTTGTGGGGAGCAACTGCCTTCTTACGTCGGGCAGAGGCAAAAGAAAAGGTCTTTCCGGGAAGCTTCAGTGCTTCTCGATCTGCTGCCAGACATGGGCGAACCGCTGGAGGGCGGTGTAATGGCCGAGGACGCCGAAGATGACGAGCAGCCAGCCCAGGTAGTTCAGGCCGAAGATTGTTACCGGGATCAGGACCGTGAGGATGCCGGCGAGGATGATCAGGACGAGACGGTCCGCCCGGCCGAGAATGCCGCCGTAGAACCTCCCGACCCCGACGGCCTGCGCCTGGGTGCCGAGGTAGGAGGACATCAGGACCCCTGTCAGGGCAAAGACCCCGATCGGCCAGGACGCGGCGCCGCCGGCAAAGATGCCGGTGATGATGAATATGTCGGCGTACCGGTCGATGACATGGTCGAGAAAGTCCCCGCGGAGGCTCGCGATGCCCATGTCCCGTGCGAGCGCCCCGTCGAGCGCGTCAAAGACGGCGTTGAAGGCGACCATGACGGTGCCGAGGACGACCCCGCCGGCGTAGAACGCGATGCCGGCAAGCACCGATACAAAGAACGACGCAATAGTGAGCCCGTTCGGGGTGACCCCGGCCTTCCGGGCGAGGCCGACCACGGGCTGCATGATCCCCTGCACGTGCGGCCGGAACTGGTCGAGCGTCATGGGTAGGTCCCCAGGTAGCAGGTCCAGTCGATCGCCCCATAGGACGCCGGCAGTTCTCCACGGATGAACCGCTCGACCCGGTCCGCGCACTCTGCGACGCCGAGATCGGTCGTGTCCACCTCAAGAACGTGCTCGTCCGGGTGCTCTTCAAGCGTCTCGATCAGGATGACGTCGAGCGCCTCCGCCTCGACGTTCTCGGCGACCTTCTCGGACGTGTAGTTCCGCGGACCGAGGCGCGCAACGAGGACATCCGGGCGGCACCGGAGGACGATCACGCGGTCGCAGGGGAGGAGGTGCGCGAGGTGGCCCTCGAGGATGCCGTCGACGGGTTCGAACTCCTCGACCCACCGGTCGACGTCGACCACGAGCGTATCGCGGCAACGGTCCTCCTCGATGATGTAGGGGCGCACCGTATCCGTCAGGCGGACGACACGGTGCCCCCGCCGCTCAAGTTCGGCCGCGACGGCCGTCTTTCCCGTTCCCGGCGTACCGGTGATGCCGATCATCATATGCTCTTGATCGCCTCGAGGAATAACTCGTTCTCCCAGTCTTCGCCGATACTGACCCTGATATAGTGGTCCCCAAGGCCGGGGAAACTCGTGCAGGACCGCACCAGGACACCCTTTGCCGCGAGGCGTTCCACTGCCTCGCCCCCGGTGTGGGGGGCGACGTCGATCATGACGAAGTTCGCGTCCGAGGGGAATGTCCTGTAGGGCACCTCTTCGATGAAACGCCGCCGCCACTCCCTGACATGGTCGCGGGTCTCGCGGACCCGGTCGGGGTCGGAGAGCGCGCCTATCGCCGCCGCCGCCGAGATCGAGTTCAGGGCGAACGGGGTCGCCGCCCGGTTGTAGAAGGGCTCGAACCACATGGGTGCGAAGGCGTAGCCGACCCGGAACCCGGCGAGGGAGAAGATCTTCGACATCGTCCGGCCGAGGATCAGGTTCTCGTGCCGCCGCATCAGGGGGCGGTAGTCGATATCGGAGAAATCGACGTAGGCGTTGTCGAGGAAGAGCAGCCCCTCCATCCCCTCGAGGATCTCCTCGACCGTCTCCGGTTTGACCGGGTTTCCCGTGGGGTTGTTCGGGGAGCAGAGGAAGGCAAGGTTTGCCCCCCGTGAGGCCTCGATGAACGTCTCCGTATCGACCGAGTAGTCATCCTGCCGGGGGACGTTTACGACCCTCCCGCCGTGCGCCGCGGCCGCGAGAGCGTAGAAGGAGAAGGTCGGGGTCGAGACGACCACCTTCTCGCCGGGCTCGACGACCGTCCGGATCACCGTCTCGATGACCCCGTCCATCCCGGCGCCGGTGACGAACCGGTAGTCGCCGTGGTAGGAGCGGAGGGCCTCGACGAGCGCGAGGTTCCGTTCGTCCGGGTAGCGGTTCCCCTCCCGGAGAGCCGCCTCCGCCGCCTCGATCGCGGCGGGCGACGGCGGGCGGGGGTTTTCGTTGCTCGCAAGCCGGGCAACCCGGTCAAGACCGTGCTCGCGCGCGACGTCCTCCGCTTTCTTCGCGTAGGAGTATCCCGTCGCGCCCGCATAGCACGCCCTAACGAAGCGCCGCATTGATGACACCGACGGCCGCGTCGATCTCCTCGTTTGTGATCACCAGCGGCGGGATCAACCGGAGGTTACCATCGGCGGCGCAGTTGACGAGCACCCCGTTCTCGGCGCAGATCCGCTGGACTTCGGGGCACCGGTCGCCGACCGAGACCCCGATCATCAGGCCGCGGCCGCGGGGGTTGTGGGGGGCGAGGCCCTTCATGAACCGCTCGCCCTTCGCCGGGATGCCGGGGAGGATCCCCTCGATGACGTCGATCGTCGCGAGCGCCGCCGCGCAGGCGAGCGGCCCGCCGGCAAACGTGCTCCCGTGCTCGCTCCGCCCGAACTCAAGCCCCTCGCGGGCGACGAGCGCGCCGATCGGAAAGCCGCTCGCGAGCCCCTTTGCCATCGTGACGATGTCGGGAGTGACGCCGGTGTGCTGGAAGGCGAACCATTTGCCCGTCCGGCCCATACCGGTCTGGACCTCGTCGACGATCATCAGCGCGCCGGCGTCGTCGCAGATCTCCCGGATACCGTGGAGGAAACTGTCGGGCGGGATCAGGACGCCCGCCTCGCCCTGGATGGGCTCGACGAAGACCCCGGCCGTATCCTTATCGACGGCCGCGGCAAGGGCATCGAGGGCGCCGTAGTCGACGAAGGTGCAGGCGGGCTCGAGCGGCTCAAACGG
>JAEWSG010000142.1 GCA_023398495.1 Bacillota bacterium | reverse complement strand
AATTCAGAGCGTAAAAGCGTTTGGAGTTTGTCCGTTTGCTTTGTAATACCTGAATGAACAGGGCTTTGTAAATTTTGCAGTGACTAATGTTATCAATCTAATTGTGTTGAAAAGTAGTGTAATAGGCTCGTGAAGCCATTTTCACGTAATTTGTCACATAAAAAATAGACAGGTTTACAACTCCCTTGCAGGGTCAAAAGGCTTAATGCTCATAAAGTGCGGTTGCCGATAGGTTTTGTGGAGACAGGAAAAAAGGAGAGGATAAATATTTACGAGAAAAGAAAAACAGCTTTTATTGGAATCGACATGCATAAAGATATTCATGTTGCGGTTGTAATAGATTGCTGGACTAATATTTTAGGTGAAATTACTTTTGAAAATAGACCTTCAAAATTTGATAAATTCATGCAGGATGTAAAAAAGATTTATAAGGACTTATCCCCATGTTTCGGACTTGAAGATACCAGAGGATTTGGAAGGAATTTTGCTTCTTACCTTTTAGGGCATAAATTTACTGTAAAACATGTAAACCCTGCTTATACTGATGCCATGCGGTCGAGTGCCCCAATGAGTAAAAAGAATGATGGGTACGATGCGTTTTGTGTTGCCAAAATTTTGCGTGATATGGTGGACACTTTACCAGATGAAGAACACAACGATTTACATTGGACTATTCGCCAACTTGTAAAACGCAGGAACAGCCTTGTTAAAGGGATTTTTATTGCCAAGAATCAATTAAATTCCAATTTAACAAATGTCTATCCAAGTTACAAGAAATATTTATGTGCTGTGGACAATAAAACAGCTTTGTTATTTTGGGAGAAGTACCCACACCCACAGTATTTAAAGGGTGTAAAGTCAGAAACGCTTTTAGAAGAATTGAGGACAATACATAAAGGAATGAAGCAGGAACAGGCAGAAATGATATTGACATTATCAGAGCAGAACAGCCCAAAGGAAAAGGACTTCCAATATGAAAGAGACTTGATTATTAAAAGCCTTGTAAAAGAAATTCGTTTCAAAAGGCAGGAAAATGAGGCTATTGACAATGAATTGGAAAGATTAATTGATTTAACAGGGTACAAGCTTTAAACAATGCCCGGTATCAATTTAATTACTGCTTCTAACATTATTTCCGAGATTGGAAATGTTCAAAGGTTTCCGAATTCTGATAAATTAGCCCAGTTTTGCGGCGTGTGTCCTGTAAATTTCAGTTCGGCAGGAAAAGGCAAATACCAAAGGAGCAGACAGGGAAACAGGGTTTTAAATGCTATATTTCACTTTTTAGCTATTCAGTTGGTGCAGATTTCACCATCAGGCAAGCCAAGGCATCCAGTGTTTAGAGAATATTTTGAAGGTGAAATTAAAGAAGGTAAAACGAAGCCCCAAGCCCTTGTTTGTGTATCTCGCAGGGCGGTTAGATATTTATGGCATGATGCGGACAAAGATGGAATACAAGCCATTTGAGAAGGTGCAGGAAGTAGCAGGAGCAAAAGAAAAGCAAGGATAAAAAGCTTTATTGTAGTACTGTTTTTATGGTAAAATACTGGTAGGATTTTGAAAATAGCCTTGATGAAGGGTTTATATACTGTTTGTTTTTTTGAGGGAGTTAAAAGCAAACGGATAAAACTATAGTTACTGACTTCAATAATGCGGGAGTTGGTAACAAGGGAACGGGTAAGATTTATAGAGGTATGACAGAAAATAATGGTACTCCTAAAGTAGGAGAGTCTGCTAGAACATTAGGAGTAAGGCATAATATAGATATTCCTATTGGTGAAAATGGTATGGTTCATCCCAATACAGGAGGTATGTCTGTTTCACCAAGTCCAAATGATTTACCAATACATCGTAAACCAACAGCATATGGAGGAACAGGTAAAGATCCTGTATGGTCAATAAATATCAATGATTTAGGTTCTGATTTAAAATATGTTCCTGATAGTCCAGGGCATGGAACTATTCAACCAACTAGAACTATGACGTTTGAGGATTATCAAAAAGCTTTAGAGGAAACATTATTAAGATGGGGGCTGGATAAATGATGATAGATGAGGATTTTAGACAATCTTTATTAAGTAAAATGAGTATAAGTCAAGGGGATTTATTATTATTACGCGAGTTATTAATAGAATATAAAGAGGCAGGAATGGATAAAAATAGTATGATGAATAACTTGATAGAGTTACGTTCTAGTTGTAATTCTGATATGGAGGATATTTTTCTTGATTTGATGGATTTTGTGACAGGATTTTGTAATCCAAGTTTAAAAGTATTTTAATATATGGTAATTTGTACTTATATACAATTTTACACTGAGTTATGACAAAAACACAGAATACAAATGTCATGATTCAGATGTTTTGGTGCATTTTCGAATGGAGATTGAAGGTTGGAATAAAGAGTTTCCGAAAGCTGACAAGCTAGCTCCTAATGGGCCCAAAGCTGATACTAGTACATGGTACCATCACCAAGATGGAACGTGAGTGGTAAGCGAAAATAATCCCCACCTAGTATTTGGGTGGTAAGCGATGGAACACCACACGTAGTCAAAAAAAGGCAGCTCCACTGGTTAAAATTTGGAGCTGCCTTTTTAATAAAATCCTTCTTTTGCAATCTTTCTGATATAGTTATATTGCTTCCGTATCAACGTAAACGGTAAACCATGCGTACCTCGCAAAGAATTAAGGATTATGAGATAATTCTTCTATAATAGTTTTTAAAGTAACTCTAAAAACTTTAAAGGAGAAATAATTGATGGATGCCAAAGAAGTAAAACGTCAGTATCATCTTTCAAAATGGAGGTCTATTATCCAGGAGTGTCGTACTAGTGGTGTTGATTTATAATTAAAAAATTTGATCTAGGTTTGAGCAAATAAACTAATAAATTCCAAGCGTTTACCGATAAATATATTAAGGTATATTTATAGGAAGGGGATGTTTTAATATTTGCTTAAAATGGAAAATTATTCAGATGTTAAATTAATATATCAAAGCAATCTATCCAATATTTTCAGCGGAATTCGTACCACTGATAATACACCCGTTATTATAAAAATTTTACAGAATGAAACCCCTTCCTTTAGCGAGATTAGTGCGTTGCAATTCGAATTTGATATAGGCAGCGAGTTTAATCATAAAAATATAATAAAAATGCTTAATTTTGAACAGCACGGAAGCAAGTCTGCAATTATCATGGAGTATTTTCATGGTGAACCCATAAGCAAAATTGTTAAATCCAGAGAAGTCAATCTTTCTGAGTTTTTTGATATCGCAATCCAATTGGTTGAGGCCATTGGAGAAGTTCATTCTAAAAATGTAATACACAAAGATATCAATCCTTCTAATATTTTGTGGGATGAGAAAGAGAAATCTCTTAAACTCATTGACTTTGGCATTTCCTCCAAATTATCCAGAGAACTACAGACGGCAATGGACCCTCAATCTCTTGAAGGTACATTGTTATATATGTCTCCTGAACAGACCGGCAGAATGAATCGAAGTATTGATTACCGCAGTGATTATTATTCCATGGGTATGACGTTATATGAAATTATTACAGGTTCACCATGCTTTGGATCAAATGATATTCTTGAAATTATACACTGCCACATTGCAAGAATTCCCGTTCCGCCTGCTCAAAGGCACAAAGATATCCCTTTATCCGTTTCCGACATAATTATGAAACTTTTGGCAAAAAACGCAGAGGAACGCTATCAGAGTAGTTTCGGTATAATCCATGATCTAAAGCAATGTCAAAAAAGTTTTTTGAACAACTTCACATTAGACAATTTTATCATTGGTGAAAAAGATATACCGGAAAAATTTGAAATACCAGAAAAACTTTACGGCAGAGAAAAAGAAATTAATACTCTTCTAAAAGGCTTTAATGAAGTTGTTGAAAATGGCACTTCCAAGATCTTAATGATATCAGGAGTATCAGGTATTGGTAAATCAGTTTTAGTTCATGAAATCTATAAGTCCCCCCTTAATAAACGGGGTTATTTTATTTCTGGAAAAGCAGAGCAATTTGGCCGAAATACTCCTTATATGCCTATTATCCAAGCAATACAGGAACTGATCACAAAGATTTTAGGTGAAAGTGACAAACAAATGGCAAAGTGGAAGGATAGAATGTTATCCTCCCTTGGAAACAATGGTCAGGTGCTTGTTGATGTTGTTCCTCAATTGGAAACAATTATCGGCAAACAGCCTCCGATTCCCGAATTGGATCCTGCAAAAAATCAAAATCGTTTTTTGATGGTGTTCCAAAGCTTTGTTAAGGCACTTGCAACCAAAGAGCAGCCGTTGGTTATTTTTATAGATGATTTACAGTGGACTGATACCCAGACATTAAAAATGATTGAATTATTTACAACAGATATACAATATATATATTTTATAGGATCTTACAGAGAAAATGAAGTTTCACCCCTTCATCCTCTATTTATGACACTTCAGCAAATCAGCAAAAGCAAGACGGGAATTGAAACCATCAGTCTTCTTCCCCTTGCCGAAACGGATATCCAGCAGTTAATTTGTGATGCAATAAAATGTGTTCCTTCCGAAGCAGCAGAACTTAGCAGAATATGCTTTCAGAAGACCCAAGGCAACCCATTTTATGTAAATCAATTTTTAAAATCCCTCTATCAGGAAAATTTAATAGTCTTCGATTTAACAAAAGGATCTTGGGTTTGGGATATTGAAAAGCTTAATGAAAAAAGCATAACAGATAACGTTGTTGAATTGATGTCGGAAAAAATCAAAAAGTTACCTCCTAATACTCAGGAAATTCTTCAACTTGCTGCAAGTATCGGAAATAAATTTGACTTAAACACTCTTTCCATAGTTTATGAACATTCCATGAAGGAGACTGCGTCAATCCTATGGGATGCGTTGAAAGAAAATCTGATTATTCCTATAGATCGCTCATATAAATTCATTACTAACAACACAAACAATTTTAACGCAGCTTACAAATTTCTCCATGACAAAGTTCAATATGCCGCATATTCTCATATTGATGAAGATACCAAAAAAAGTGTCCACCTAAAAATTGGACAGCTAATATTGGAGAATACTCCTTCTGATAAAATTGATGATAGGATTTTTGACATTACTCACCATTTAAATATAGGAGCAAAATGCATTGTCCACCAAGAAGACAAAAAGAAACTTGCCCATTTTAACCTCTTGGCAGGTAAAAAAGCACAAAATTCTACCTCCTACGCAATAGCCTTTGAATATAACAAAAAAGGCATCGAAATGCTCAATGAGAATGAGTGGACTAATGATTATTATACACTGTCACATTCGCTATACAGTGCTGCCGCTGAATCGGCTTATTTATGCGGGAACTACCATGATATGGAGCATTATACGCAGATTGCTCTTTCCCATTCGAAAAACTTAATTGATGATCTGAAAATTTATGAAATCATGATGCGTTCAATGCTTACTCAGAATAGAGAAGCTGATGCTGCCAATCTGGGTATTGATGTATTGCGTCTATGCAAAATTCACATTCGAAAAAATCCGTGTGAGTTGGATATTCTCTTTGCTTTACTTAAAACAAATCTATTGTTGCACGGAAAAACACAAGACCAAATCGTTAATCACTTTTTAATGAAAGATGAATTTATGGTTGCTGTGACTCGTATCCTTTGGCTAACAGGGTTTGCAGCATATTTATCAAATAAACTCTTGTTGTTTTCCCTAGTAGGAATGAAGGGCATTCATTTATGCCTGACTTATGGAAACAGCCATCTAACTCCTATAGCATATGTTGCTTTAAGTGTCTTGATGCGTTCATTGTACCGTTTTGATGAAGCAGAAAAATGGGCAAAACTTTACATATCATTAACAGAAAAATTGTATTTACCTGAAGTACAGGGAATGCATCTCATGCTGATTGGTGCAGTATGCCAACAACATCGCCAAAAAATGAAGGACACTGTTGCCACCTTTGAGGAAGCCTATTTAAAGGCAATAGAGTGCGGAGACTTTGAGTACGCCAACATTGCGTTATATAATAAGGCTCGTAACGCATATTTTTGTGGCATGAATCTTGAAAAAGTATATGAAATGGCACAACAGTCACAAGAAAAAATGAACAGCGCATTTACCATTAAGTTAAATCTCCTAACATTGCAGTCAATCTCCAATTTAATAGATCTAAATGACAATCCAAGTTCGCTTTCAGGACCATTACTAATTGAAGAAGAGTTTGTGAATTCCTGTATATCCTCTCACAACACAACAACATTTTTCACATTTTACCTTGACAAGGCCGGATTAACTTATATGTTCTATAATTATGAAGAAGCGTATATCTGTGCCGAGAAGATTCATTCCAGTACAGATAGTGTTGCCGGACTGGCACATGTTCCTGTATACCTTTTTTATGAGTGCCTGATTGATTTAGCACTATACCCCGGCAGCACTATCTTGAGAAAACGTACCCTCATGAGAACTGTGGAATCCAATTTGAAAAAGCTAAGAATTCATGCCAAATATGCTCCTATGAATTATCAACACAAAGTCTATTTGATAGAAGCCGAACTTGCAAAGGTACAAAATAATCATAAGAAAGCAATACAGCACTATGTACAGGCTATTGCCCTTGCTGCACAAAATGAATTTATTAATGATGAGGCTCTGGCTAATGAACTGGCAGGCAGATATTTTTTGTCTATTTCAGCAGAAGATATTGCATATAGATATTTGAATTCTGCCAGTCGTTGCTACAGTATTTGGGGTGCAAAGGCAAAAGTCAAGCATTTAGTTGACTCCTATCCCCAACTGTCAAAAATCACGACAAATAATCAAGCTGCTGCAATTCATTCCCATTTAGAGGGAACAGTTAGTAAATTTACAACAACCCATTTGACTTCAATACAGGGCAGAAATAATATAGATTTTGTATCTGTAATTAAATCCTTACAGGCTCTTTCTCAAGAAATAAACTATAGGAGCCTTACAGAGAAACTTATCAAAGTCATTACCGAAAATGCTGGGGCACAGAAGATTATTTTACTAAGTAAAGAAAATGAAGAGTATCTTGTAGAGGTAGAACATAATATTTTAGATGAAACGATAAACATGGATTCCAAAGAAGCTCTAATTAAGAAATTCCCAGAGTCATTGATTCATTATGTTGTAAGAACCGGCAAAACCATCGTTCTTCCTGATGCACTAAAAAGCATGTATGTAGGAGACCAATATATCAGTCTGTATAGACCTAGGTCAATTCTATGCATGCCGCTGATGCACACGGGAGAGGTGAAGAGAATATTATATCTGGAAAATAATGCTACTTATGGCGCTTTTACTCCAGATCGGGTAGGGATTTTAAACTTACTTTCATCACAAATGAGTATATCCATCGAAAATGCCAAACTCTATCAAAGAGCGATATCAGATGGCCTAACCGGTATATATAACAGAGCCTTTTTTGACAACTACATTTCCAAAGCAGAAGCTCAGGCAAAACGCTATAAAATACCGTTAAGCCTTTTAATGCTGGATATTGACAATTTTAAATTATTTAACGATACCTACGGGCATCAAATAGGAGACCTGGTTCTTATAAAAGTCGCAAAAAGTATCCAGAATACTGTAAGATGTAGTGATATCGTTGCACGCTACGGTGGTGAAGAATTTACGGTAATCATGTTAGAAACTTCATATGAAGGTACTCTTGTTGTAGCGGAAAAAATCCGAAAAACTATTGAGGATCTTACAATTCCATATAAAGACGGCGATAACCAGCTAGAATTAAAGGTCACAGTCAGTATTGGTGCTGCAATGTTTTCACAGGATGATGACCGTTTTTCTCTGATCGGCAATGCTGACAAGAACCTCTACACAGCAAAAAACAATGGTCGCAATCAGGTTGTAGGGGATAAATAGCAGGGAAATTTATGCTTTGATGCTTTCGAAGGAAAATGTGGGGTGTATATAATTTTCGTGAGCCATATTATGGGAATGATATTAATAAGTTTAAGTTTTACTTGATTACAGAAGAAAATTCTCTTAAATTATAACCATCTACAAAAGTATAATAGCTAAATTTTGATATTATGGAGCTGATTTGGAATCAGTGCCTGTTGTTTTAGTGTCAAACGACTCCATGCGTGACCTTCGCAAAAAATCAGTAGGATGCCATTCGGCAGACAGATGAACGATATTTTGCTGCACAAAAATCGGACCTCGGCTTGATAATTTTTCGCCGCGCCTATGGGACATCCTGTCCCGAGGCGCTAAAAATGCCATCCGTGGCATTTTTGCTGAAAAATTATCAAGCTTTCGGCCACTGCTTACCTCTTTCGAACGAAGTGAAAGAGGTAAAAGCGAAGGGGCTCGATGCCCCGTAGCTTTTCTTTTAATGCTCAGGTCAAGCATTCCGTCGTTTGACACTAAAACAAGGTTATGATCTAAATTTGCTGTTTTTTTATGGGCTCATTTGGGTTGGTATTGTATTTTGAAAAATTAAAGTAGTATAATGGTAGAAAGCTTTAAGGTTAGCAATGATGTAGCTTTCTCAAACAAAACGAATTTGCTGAGATTTATGACAGGAATGGGGTATTGTATGAAAAAAGCAAGAAAAATGTTAAGTGCCTGGAAGGCCCCCTATATCCAGTCGCTTATGAGATTAATTGAAAGTCAGAGTAAGACCACACTTGTAATTTGGGCGGTAAACTATTCAGAGCTATTTATATTGCCTCTATGGCACAAGTATTATCCTGATGACATGCGTCCGCAAAGTGCATTAAATGCTGCACGTGACTGGTTATCAGGAAAAATCAAACTGCCGCAGGCAAAAGCAATAATCCTTGAGTGCCATTCTGCTGCCCGAGAAGCAGAAGAAAACCCTGTTGCACAGGCTTCTGCACGGGCGATTGGCCAATGTGCATCGACTATTCATTCAGCAAGGCATTGCATAGGGCTTGCCTTTTATGGAGCACTTGCAGTCGCTTATGACCAGATTGGAACAGACGCACCGTGGGAACAGATTGAGCTATATGCCTCTGAAGAATGCAGGAAAATGGAAGTTTCATTATGCGAAATTGCTGTGAAGAACGAGCCAAACCCTGCAAAAATCGATTGGAAATGTTGACAAAGGATAAAGGTTTATAAATAGCCATTGACTGCTTACAGCATACTATAAATTCCGAGGCCATATAGGAGGAAGGCAAATGATTACAAAAGGGGAGCTAAAAAACTGGAGTGTTTGTGAGATTAAAGAAAAAGCATACTTTAGGCCATTGGTATGCAAGGGCGAGCTATCTAAGGCAGATATATTTTTAGTTGGTATCAATCCAGCAACTCCAATTATGCAAAAAGATTTAAATATCGATGACTATATAAGCTTACTTTGCGATTATGACAAGTTTATTGTTTTTTATAAAAAAGCTAGAGTGCTTAGTGGGAAAAGTGAATTTTCAAGGACTAGGACAGGAATGAATTCCTTCTTGTCATGGTTATCCGGCATTACAACTTCAAGTGTAGTTGAAACAAATATTTTTACCTATCCAACAGAGAATATTAAAAAGCTATGGAAAGAGCCTACAGAAATTATTGAAAGAGGTAAGAATACATTTTTTGAAATTATGATGAAGATTAGACCTAAATTAATAATTCTTCATGGTAAGGAGACAGTAGAGCAATTTATAGATGGATTATCACACCTTGGTATCGAGTTTAATAATGCAATAAGTTTTGATAAAACAATTAATGAAATGGAAGCTGCTGTTCCACTTCTAACCTTCAATTATTCAAAGGGTAGTACTTGTGTAGTGGCTGTATGTAGACATTTTATGTACTATGGTGAAAAAGGAAATTCATATGCTAATTTCAAGGAAAAGATTAAGCGATTGGTTAGTTAAATTTAAATAGGAGGCGAAAACCTTACCTGCCTCACCTGTAAAAAATATAATAATTCATAAATTTATACTTCATATATTATTTCTAGTGATAGATTCGCATGAATCTATATTTTTTTACGGTTATTGGAATACAAAATGTGATATAATATGTACTGGTTATGTAATATAAACATAAAATCAGAGGAGTTTATCAATGGACGTATGCTATAACAAACTATTTAAGTTACTGATTGATAAGGGAATGAAGAAAACTGATTTACGGTTATCTACCGGTATAAGTCCTAATACCCTGACAAAATTATCAAATAATGAATATGTATCTATGGAAGTACTGGTGAAGATTTGCCGGGTACTACATTGTGATGTTGGAGATATCATGGAAGTGGTGCTTAGTAACAGCAAGGATGCAGAGGCTACTAAATAGTGAGATTTAATTGGAGGAATATAGGTGGTAAGAAAAGAATATAGTGCAGGAATGGTTAATCTATCCTTTTGGTTTTCGGAATTTCGGAAAGTAATAGACTTTTTGAATTCTGGAAAGACAATAAATGAAATCAAAGATATGAATATAAATGAGAATATATTTGCAGCACCAACAATGGCTAGAGCTATTCAAATATTCAATACAGTTTGCAATCGTGTAATGAGTCTTGATGAAAGCTTCTATAAGCTGTTTGAGAATAGTGATATTGCGACACAGAAGATTATTGCAATCATAGCGGTTATGAACGTTGACAGCCTGTTTTTTGATTTTGTATATGAGGTGTACCGTGAAAAGTTGATTATAGGGAATAACACGTTATCAGACAGCGATATTCGAATTTTCTTTAAGGATAAGCAATTACAGAGTGAAAAAGTGGCTGGTTGGACTGATTATACTATAAAGAGGTTGGGGACTTGTTACAAGACCATGCTTATGGAAGCCGGTGTTATTGATCAAGCAACAGGTGACAGGAAAATGTTGAAGCCAATTTTAGATGTTGCCTTAGAAAAATGTATGAAAGATCATGGCATGGAGCTATTTATCCATGCACTTACAGGGGTGAGGTAATGGCGAGTTTGGAGGAACGGATGGATGCGGTGGAACGCATGATAAAGGAGGCCAATTTCCGTGAAAATAAAGGACTCGGAAATGAGGTTGGTTATTATGTATTTGATTATCCGGCAGAAAAAGAATTGGATGTCCGGGAACGAATTGAATATATGAAAACCAAAAATACCAGAGGCACAGAAGGTTTTGAGTTGGTTGTATTTGATTTGTATGATATTATAATTGACCTGTTGGAACAGGAAGGGTTTTTGGAACAATGCTTTAAATTTGAAAAAAAAGATGGAATGGCACGTATAATAAAAGCGGTTGGTAATCTATTGCAATTCAACGATAATGAGAACTTGATTGTAAAATATATTCAGGATAATACACCAAAGGATGCGGTTGTGTTCCTTACCGGAGTTGGAAAATGCTATCCGATATTGAGATCACATAAGGTGCTAAATAATCTTCATCAAGCTATTGACCGAGTGCCGGTGGTAATGTTTTTTCCAGGTAAATATGATGGACAGGAATTGGTGCTGTTTTCACAGATTAAAGATGGTAATTACTACAGAGCCTTTCGGCTTGTGGACTAAAGGGGAGGAAAGCTATGTTACTGAAAGATATGTTTACGAAGCCAATTGATAGAGACATAAAAGGAGTTATCAAGGTTGGGCAGGGTGATGATGAAAATATCCGGCAGGAGCTGGAAGAATACGTTGTAACCAGAGAGCTTCAAAAGCATTTTTCGCAGTTCTTTTCCAGCTACAAAAAGGGGATAAACGGATATACAGATAAGATGGGTGTTTGGATATCCGGCTTTTTTGGAAGCGGTAAATCCCACTTCCTGAAAATTCTGTCCTATTTACTTAAGAATATAGAGGTAAACGGTAAAAAAGCTATCGATTACTTTATAGATGATAAGAAGATTATTGACCCGATGGTACTTGCTGATATGAAGTTGGCAACCAGCATTGCAGCAGATACAGATGTAGTGTTGTTTAATATTGATTCAAAGAGCGAAATTACAGGCAAACAGTCAAAGGATGCCATTGTATCTGTATTTTTAAAGGTATTCAATGAAATGCAGGGCTTCTGCGGTTCTATTCCGTTTCTTGCTGATTTAGAGCGTACTCTTGTGGAGGCTGGGCGTTATGAAGAATTTAAAAAAGCCTTTGAAGATAACTTCGGTAAGTCTTGGGAATCCTCACGTCATAAGTTTGATTTTATTCAGGACAACATTGTTGAGGTGCTCGATAGTATGGGCTTTATGAGTGAATCAGCAGCTCGCAACTGGTGTGAGAAAGCGACTGAAACCTATAACATCAGCATTGAGAGTTTTGCAAAGCTGGTGAAGGAATATATTGAACGTAAAGGCCGTAACCATCATGTGGTATTCTTAGTAGATGAAATCGGGCAGTATATAGGAGAAGACTCTAAATTAATGCTGAATCTTCAAACTGTAACGGAAGATTTGGGTACAGCTTGCCGTGGTAAAGCGTGGGTCGTGGTTACCAGTCAACAGGATATTGATGCGATAGCCAAGGATATGGGGCTTCGAAGTAATGACTTTTCTAAGATACAAGGTCGTTTTGACACTCGTCTTTCTTTATCTTCTGCTAATGTTGATGAAGTCATTAAGAAAAGGATTTTAGACAAGCAACCTACTGCAGAACAGACATTAAGACTTATGTATGAGCAAAAATCGACTATTATAAAGAACTTGATTGTTTTCAATGATAGCGCAGAGAAAAAGCTATATTCCGGAGATGCTGATTTTGCTGCGGTTTATCCATTTGTACCTTACCAATTTAATCTGTTGGCAAGTGTACTGACTTCTATCAGAACTCACGGAGCATCAGGTAAGCATTTGTCAGAAGGTGAGCGTTCTATGATTGCTCTATTCAAGGAATCGGCTATGAAGCTAATGGACAGAGATACCGGCGCTATAATCCCATTCAATGTGTTTTATGATGCACTGCACCAGTTTTTGGATCATAGCCACAAGGGAGTTATCATCCGTGCACATGACAATAATATTATCAATCCGGACAAAGATGTAGAATGCTTTACAGTGAACGTATTGAAAACCTTGTTCATGATCAAGTATGTCAAGGAGATTACTTCCAATTCAGATAACATTACAAGTTTGATGATAGATGATATAGGTACTGATCGTATCGAATTAAAAAATAAGGTGGAAGAAGCCCTCAAAGTTCTTGTAAACCAGACCTTAGTACAGAAGAATGGTGATATTTACACGTTCCTGACTGATGAGGAACAAGAAATTAACCGCGATATTGATAGACAGAATGTTGAAATGGCTGAAATTATAAACAAGGTTTCTGAGATGGTCTTTATCGACATTCTAAAAGAGAATAAGTACCGATATCCAGCTTTCAACGGCAGATATAACTTTTCCTTTAATCAAGTTGTGGATGACCGGCCATTTAAAGCCAATCAAAATCATGATATTGGAGTGCGTGTACTGACACCAAATTCAGATTATGGCGGTGAAGAGGCTACCTTGCGTATGATGTCCGGTCAGGGTAGAGAAGTGCTTGTTGTGCTGCCTAATGATTCGGAATTCTTGAATGAATTACGAATATCTTTAAAGATTGAAAAGTACCTCCGTTTTTCCACTGATAATGTCTTGCCTAAATTAGTAGAAATCAGAAGTGCCAAAGAACGTGAAATGCGTGAACGAGGTAACAATGCAAAGTTATTCCTTATTGAGTCTATAAAAAATGCTGATATTTACGTTAACGGAGACAAAGTTCAGATTGCATCCAAAGACGTAAGTGCCAGGATAAATGATGCTTTAGGGCGTCTGGTTTCTACAGTTTATCATAAGTTAACCTACATTGATACGGCTATGAGTGAAGCTAATATCCGTACTTTGTTTAAAACTTCCAATCAACAGTCACTGAAGTTGGATGACGGAAAAGAACCAAATGTTCATGCTCTGAACGATGTTCTGAGTTTTATTTCATCTAATTCCGGTTCACACTTAAAGACGTCCATGAAAAGCTTAATGGATCGTTTTATGAAGGCTCCCTATGGTTTTGTTGAGGATGATGTTGAGTGGCTTGTTGCCAAGCTCTTTAAGAATGGTGATATTGCATTTACTGTCAATGGTACCAGCGTAACTTTACTAAATAAGAATGAGGATGAAATAGTACGGTATATTACCAAAAAAGAGTATGTGGAAAAGCTACTTACAGAGCGTAGGGAGAAGCTAAATGACGTTCAGAAAAAATCAGTCCGGGATGTTATGAAAGAAATGTTCGGTGTTTCAAGCGTGAATGACGATGAAGACTCTATGATGCGTTCCTTTCAGACATACAGCCAAAATATACTCAATGAGTTGGAGAAACTTGAGATCTTTCAGAAAACAGCAGCTCTGCCAGGAAAGAAGGTTGTAGCTGAGGGTAAAACTATTTTCCGTGAAGTAATCCAGATTCAGTCCTCAATGGAGTTTTTTAGAAAAATACATTCAGATAGAGATGATTATTTAGAGTTTGCTGAGGATTATGAGCCTGTGAAGACATTTTTCGGCGGTGAGCAAAAGACAATATTTGAACGAGCCTTAAAGCTCATGGGTATTTATGATGACAGTAAGACTTTCATTGTGGATGAAAAAGTCGAAAGTGTTGTGGATGAAATTAAGGCAATTCTTAAAAAGGAAGCACCTTATGCAGAGATTCCAAAGCTACCTGAATTGCTTGAACAATTTAATAATGCCTATTTAAAAGTTCTTGATGCAATGGAAACTCCTGTACTGGCATCTATTGACGATGCCAAAAACCGTGTATACGAGGTGCTGAATACCAAGGAGTACAAGGCTGAGTTGAGTGCTCGTTTTCTGCAACTTTTTGAAGAAATTTATGAAAAAGCCAAATCCTGCAACAATGTTGCTACTTTGCAAAATATCAAGGTGGAAGCTGATGCTCTGAAAGTCCGTTTGTTGAATGAAATTGCCAAGAAGGACGAGCAGCTTGCTACCATAAAGGCTAAAGAGCAAGATAAACCTAAAGATTATGATCATAAAGGTTCAGAACCAGTCACTCCACCTAAACCAAAGGTTAAGAAACACAAGAACATCAGTATAAAGACGGTTAACATTGCAAACTCATGGCAGATTGAAACTACACAGGATGTAGATAAATATATAGAAGCTCTGAGAGCACAGATTATAAAGGAATTGGAAGAGGATACGGTTGTTAATATTGAGTTTTAACAGTCAGTTCCGGGGAGGTGTACCATGTTTTTATTTGTTAATGATACTACTGAACATGACTTACAGTCTATGTTGAATGACTTAATTGATAGTTGGGAAGGTGAAGTGGTTGAATTTAAGGAAGCAAACAACGATTATGACAAGGACAAAATTGGTCAATATTTTTCCGCAATCAGTAATGAGGCTAACCTCAAAGGGCTGCAATACGGATGGCTTGTATTTGGTGTCCGAAATAAGGATAAAAAAGTAGTTGGATCTTCCTACAGAAATACAGTTGGACTAGAAAGATTAAAACAAGAAATAGCTCAAAATACTACTGGTGGAATATCGTTTATAGATATATTTGAGGTTTACCCTATTGTTGACGGTGAAAAAAAGCGTGTTGTCATGTTTAAGATTCCCGCAGCCGTAAGTGCTATACCTACTGGTTGGAATAATCATTATTATGGACGGAATGGAGAATCTATTGGCGCCTTATCTATAGAAGAACAGGAACGAATACGAAGCCAACAACGCAAAGATTGGTCAAAGCAAATAATTAATGGTTCATCCATTAGCCAGCTTGATAAAGAAGCGATAAAAATCGCACGGGAAAACTACAAGATAACTCAAAACAGACAGCATATCAGTGAAGAAGTTGATAGTATGAGTGATGAAGAATTCCTTACAAAAATTAAGCTGATTATTGATGGAAAACTGACGAATGCAGCTATGGTATTGCTTGGGAATAGTGATTTTGATTATATGATGGATACGCCACCGCGTGTTATGTGGAGACTTTATGCTGCTAATGGTGAAGATAAGGATTACGAGCTATTCACTATTCCATTTATAACTGTGGTGAACAAGATATATGATAAAATTAGAAATCTTACATACAGGTACATGCCTAATCAGATGACACTGTTTCCAACTGAAACCCAACAATATGATTCATGGCTTTTACGTGAGCTTTTGAACAATTGCATTGCACATCAGGACTATACAACTGGTGGCCGGATATATGTCAATGAATTTGAAGATCATATAAAAATAACAAACCCAGGTAGTTTTTTGCCTGGTAATATTCAGGTAGTTCTTAAGCCAAGCTATGCACCACCATATTACAAAAACCAACTTTTGGCTGATGCTATGGTGAAATTTCATATGATAGACACTGCAACTATGGGAATTCGGAAAGTATTTCGCATACAAAGAAATAAATTTTTTCCGCTTCCTGATTATGATATTTCAAATCCACAAGAAGTTTCAGTAACAATTTACGGTAAAGTGTTGGATTTGAATTATACTAGATTGCTATTTAATAATCAGGATTGGGATTTGGACACAGTTTATCTTATAGACCGTGTACAAAAAAAACAACCAATTTCCAAGGAGAATATAATATATTTGCGTAAGCTAAGGGTAATAGAGGGTAAGATTCCTAATATTTATTTAGCTGCACCAATTGCAAAAGAAATTGATGAACAGGCACAGTATATTAAAAACAAAGGATTTGATGATGAGTATTATAAAAAGCTTATTATAGATTATTTGGAAAAGTGGGAAAAGGGAAAGAAAAAGGATTTTCTTCAATTGCTTTTTAGTAAACTTCCTGATGTTATGAGTGATAGACAAAAGGAAAAAAAAGTGCAAAACTTATTGGCGGCAATGAAAAAAAGTGGAGATATTTCAAGAGATTCTACGAATCAACAAAGGTCGAATTGGATCTTGGCTAAAAAGTAAAAGGTTTAGTCAAGGTTTAGTCAAGATTTAGCCAAGATTTAGTCAAGAAAAAATCGAGCTGGAGGATTTTGAATGAATAAAACAGCTATTAAGAACTTTGCAATTTGGGCAAGAAATAAACTTATTGCTGATATAACATATAAGGCAGGTCTTTTAGGTATTACCGAAAAGGAGATAAAGGAAGCTTTACCACAATCAACAAAGGATGTACAGTTTTTTGACATTGGGACTAAGGAGCCATATTCTATTTCAAGAGTTGAAATCAAACAACGTGAGAAGTTGGAAGAAACTATAAAAAGTAAGGCAAAGCAGTCAGATTACAAAACTGCTTATAAGGCGGTTGTTGAGGAAGTAGCATACACATGGTTTAACCGTCTTATAGCTGTGCGTTTTATGGAGGTTAATGATTATTTACCCTCACGCATACGTGTTCTTTCTTCTGAAAGCATAACAAAAATAGAACCTGATTTGGTGACAACACCGTTTGATTCGGACTTGGATTTTTCTCCTTATGAAAAAGACCGTATTGTACAATTGAAACATAATAATAAGTTGGATGAATTGTTTCAAATGCTCTTTATCAAGCAGTGCAACGCATTGAATGCTATTCTGCCAAATCTTTTTGAAAAGACAAGTGATTATACAGAACTGCTTCTGAATGTTTCCTTTACTGATAAGGATGGTGTAGTTTACCGTTTAGTGCATGACATTTTGGAGGATGATTTTAATGTTTCAAAAGAAGGTCAGGTTGAAATCATTGGATGGTTATATCAATTTTATAATACCGAGCCGAAGGATGAAGCTTTTGCACTGCTTAAAAAGAATGTAAAGATTACAAAGGAGCGTATCCCTGCAGCAACGCAACTGTTTACACCAGACTGGATTGTACGGTATATGGTTGAGAATAGCTTGGGCCGTTTGTGGCTTGAAGGCCATCCAAATGATGCGTTAAAATCTGAATGGAAATATTATCTGGATGAAGCTGAACAGGAAGAAGATGTACAGAAACAATTGGAGGCCATCCATGAAGAGTATAAAACAATTAAGCCGGAAGATATCAAGGTTATTGACCCATGCATGGGGAGTGGTCATATTTTAGTGTACGCATTTGATGTGCTGATGCAGATTTATGAAAGTTACGGATATAGCCAGCGTGATGCTGCAAGGAGTATTTTGGTTCATAATATCTATGGCTTAGATATTGATAACCGTGCTTATCAACTTGCCTATTTTGCAATAATGATGAAAGCAAGACATTATAATCGCCGGGTTTTAGATGGTGAAACAGATTGCCATTTATTCGCTATTGAAGAAAGTAATCGTATTAATCGAAATCATTTGAAATACTTCGGTGTAGGCATGAGTGATATAGAAAAGAACACTGCAATTCTTCAAGTAGAAGGGCTGTTAGATACTTTTGTTGATGCTAAGGAATATGGATCGATCCTTAATGTAGAGAACTATAATTGGGGATTGCTCAATAGATTTGTTTGTAATACTGAAGTGAGTGGTCAATTGTCGTTCGATACAATGGGTATTGAGGATACTAAGGAACAATTATGCGTATTGGTAGAAATAGGTGCTGTTATGGCACGGAAGTATGATGTGGTTTTAACTAATCCTCCATATATGGGCAGTGGAAATATGGGGAGTAGACTTGCAAACTATGTGAAAAAGTTTTTTCCGGACAGTAAAACAGATCTCTTTTCTGTATTTATTGAGGTATGCAAATTGAAAACAAAGCTTAATAGAATGCAGGCTATGATTACACAGCAAGCTTGGATGTTTCTGTCTAGCTTCGATAAGCTTCGGGATAAGCTTGTTAATACTGATTGTATATGTTTGGCACACCTTGGAGCTAGGGCGTTTGAAGAAATAAGTGGTGAAATTGTGCAAACAGCATGTTTTGTTTTTAGAAATAGTTCAATTAAGGAATACAAGGGTGTATATAGTCGATTGGTGTCTTATAATAGTCAAGAAGAAAAGCGATTGGCGTTCCTGTCTAAAAATAATAATTTTGAAGCTTTCCAAGAAAACTATAGGAAAATACCGGGAACACCATTTGCATATTGGATTAGTCAGCAAATGATTGCAGCATTTCAAAATAGTATTTTGTATGATGTTGCTAAACCAAGACAAGGCCTTGCAACTACAAACAATGATTTGTTTTTAAGGTTATGGTATGAGGTTGAAGAAAGAAGTATTGGAAAAGGATTTGAAACGCCTAAACAGGCTGATAAATCAGGGCTTAAGTGGTTCCCTATTACAAAAGGTGGAACATTTAGAAGGTGGTATGGAAATTTTGACTATGTAGTTAACTATCAAAATAATGGAGCTGCAATTTGTAATTATATAGATACTACTCCAGGTGTAAAAGTTAAGTCAAATGGGAGAGTGATAAATAGAGACTTATATTTCTGTAAAGGCTTAACTTGGTCTACAGTTGCTTCTGGTTTATTTGGAATGAGATATGTTCCTAATGGCTTTATTTTTGAAACTAAAGGTTCAATGTGTTTTGCAAGTGATGATAAAATATTGTACTTATTAGGGTTATATAATTCAAGAGTGATGCAGAAATTTTTAGAAGTTGTATCTCCGACTTTAGATTTTCATGAAGGACCTCTGGGAAAAACGCCTGTAATTTTATTGCCAGCTGAGAGAATTGATGATTTAGTTAGCAAAAACATAGAAATTTCAGTACAGGAATGGAATTCTTTTGAAAACTCATGGGACTTCTTGAGGCATCCACTGCTTCGTGAGACAACTACTATTTCTGAAGCATTTAATCAGTGGAAACAGTTTACTGAAGTTCAGTTCAATCAATTAAAAGCCAATGAAGAAGAATTAAATCATATTTTCATTGATATCTATGGTTTACAGGATGAACTAACACCAGAAGTTGAAGACAAAGATGTTACCATCCGAAAAGCAGATCTAGAACGTGACATTCGTAGTTTTATTTCCTATGCGGTTGGTTGCATGTTTGGACGGTATTCACTTGATATTGACGGTCTTGCCTATGCTGGTGGTCAATGGGACGACAGTAAATTTAGCACATTTACCCCCGATAAAGACAACATTCTACCTATTACTGATGAAGAATATTTTGAAGATGATATTGTTGGATTATTTGTTTCCTTTGTCAAAAAGGTCTATGGATCAGAAACTTTGGAGCAAAACCTTGACTTTATTGCGAAAGCTTTAGGTAACAAGGGTAATACTTCTTGTGAAGTCATTAGAAACTACTTCCTAAAAGATTTTTTCAAAGATCATTGCAAAGTGTATCAAAAGCGCCCTATCTATTGGCTGTTTGACAGCGGGAAGGCTGATGGATTTAAGGCACTGGTCTATATGCACCGATATGATGAAAATACTATAGGCAACTTGCGTATTGATTACCTTCACCGAATGCAACGTGTTTACGAAAGTGAGATTGCCCGAATGCAGGAAACAATTGAAAACAGCAACAATGCTCGTGAAGTTGCCGCTGCGGAAAAGAGAAAGGAAAAGTTAATTAAGCAGCTGAAAGAAACAAAAGAGTATGATGAGAAGATTGCTCACCTTGCGCTTGCAAGAATATCTATAGATTTAGATGATGGGGTAAAGGTGAACTATGAAAAAGTGCAAACCGGTTCTGATGGCAAGAAGCTTGAAGTACTTGCAAAGATTTGATATAGAGTTAAGATACTAGAATTATCAATCCCTGCGTGATGAATTTGATATATGTTGATAAAAGATACAATGTGAGTAAATAAGATGTTATGGGGGGAAATCAATTGGGTAGGAATTTTGTTAGTGATAGACCAAAGATAGACCCAGCTGGAAAGAAAGAGGAACCAAAGGCAGCACCAATGTCTGAAAAAACTATAGAGCAGCATTTTGAGGATCTAGCCAAATATCGTGAAGAGCATGGGATGCCTGTAGCTGGTAGCTCGGAAGATAATGTTAAAGGGAGTGCACGAACAGTAGCAAAGTTGGTAGTTGGAGATAAGGAATTTATAGGAACCAATGCTCATGGGCGTAAACCAATAACCTTAAAAGTAAATAGTATATCTATAACTCATGCCGAAACAGATGTATTCCAGCAAGCAAAAGACGCTGGTATTAGTGGTGGAAAGGCTGTTTTAATAGTGGATAGGGAAGTTTGTCCTCCATGTGGACTTAGAGGGGCCGTTAAATCTATGGCAAAGCAATTAGGCTTAACTGAGGTAGAAATACACTCTAGGGGAAAACCAACACTAAAGTTTAATCCGTTTGAGTCAGGTAATCCATTCAAGAACTATTATGATTAAGAGGGTGAAAGTATGTATATTACACATATTACAAGCGATAATTTTGAAAATGGTGATTATAAAAACAAGATAATCCGAGATGATATAACACTAGAGAGGATAAAAGAAGCAATACTGGGCCTAGATGGCAATAAGAGTACGTGTGTGACAATGGGACCTGATGAAGATAACCCCGATGAGTCGCTAATGATAGCAGGTGGAGAAAATGGGTTGTATATGGTAGTATTGACCTATGACAATGAAACTTTTTATACACTCATAGATTCAACTAAGGATAAAAATGATTACATAGAAATGATTGTGGCTGGGCAAACAGGAGAATACCCGGAATATCAATTTGTAAGGCTTGGTAAAGTATTAAGAGCAGCAGAGTATTATGCAATTAATGGGAAAAAGCTTGAGGATCTAGAATGGGAAAGCACCTGAAGAGTTAGGGTATAAGTAAAGTAAATTAAGGGAGGTACTGATATGGGCATACAAAAAATAGATTTATCTAATTTTACAGTATTTGAACAAGAGAGTATTGATTTTTGTGAAGGCATTAATATTCTTATTGGAGAAAATGGGACGGGTAAGACTCATTTAATGAAGCTTATTTATTCAGCATGTAAAGCTGTAAATCCTAAGGTCTCGTTTTCGCAAAAAATTGTGAATACATTTAGACCGGACGATTTTAAAATTGGAAGACTTGTGAATAGAAAGCAAGGCACATCCAGTTCAACAACAAAAATTTATGCTCAGAAAAATAATGTGATAAAAAGTCTATCAATTAATTTCAGTACAAAAACAAATAAATGGGAAGCTGAAGTGAAAAATGAACAAAGCTGGGAAAAGGAGTTCGGTAATTTAGAAAGTACATTTATTCCAGCCAAAGAAATACTGTCAAATTCGTATAACCTTATTTCGGCTAATGAAAAAAGTAATGTTGAGTTTGATGATACATATATTGATATAATTCATTCAGCTAAGGTTGATATATCAGTTGGACGTGACTCAATGAGCAAAAAGCCCCAACTAAACAGACTAGAAAAAATTATTGAAGGGAAAGTTTTTTTCGATGCACCAAACGATAAATTTTACTTAAAACACGGAAATTCCAAGGTTGAGTTTAATCTTGTTGCTGAGGGGATTCGAAAGATAGCTTTACTTTGGCAGTTAATGAAAAATGGCACGCTTGAAAAAGGGTCTGTTTTGTTCTGGGATGAACCGGAAGCAAACATAAATCCAATACATATTCCCATGATTGTAGATATGCTTCTGGAAATTCAAGAGAGCGGCGTTCAGATTTTTATTTCTACGCATGACTATACACTGTCGAAGTATTTCGATATTAAATCAAACGAAAAGGGAATAGTAAAATTTCATTCGCTTTACAAAACAGAACATGGGGTTAAATGTGAAAGTAGTGCCAAATTCAAAGATTTGGAAGTGAATACTATTCGCGATACTTTTATTCAGCTCTATAAGGATGAAATTAAAATGGAGATGGGGTCATGATACAAATAGAAGAGTCAAAAATGCTTTTTGAATTCGAAAAAGAGCGAGTGTTTAGGATTGAAAATTCAAAATTGCAAAAGAGTATTGGTGAAGGGATAAAGACAGTTGAATTTTTGGTTACATTAAAAGAAGATGAGATTTATTTTGTCGAGGCAAAGTCAAGCTCACCACAACCTACGCCGGAAAATAAAGAGAAATTCGATACCTTTATAAATGAAATATCGGACAAGTTTTTACATTCATTCAATATGTATTTATCTGCTATTTTAAAGAGAAACCATTATGATGAAATCCCAACAACATTGATAGATATTAACAAAGAAAAGGTTGAGTTTAAATTTATTTTGATTATAAAAGGTCACAAAATCGAATGGTTGCAGCCACTTAAAGATGCTATTTATAAAAAATTGCTTCATCAAAATAAGATTTGGAAAAATAGTGTGATTTTAATGAATGAAGAAATTGCAAAAGACTATAAACTTGTAAAAGAACGGTGATTATATGGCAGAATTAAACCTAAAGCAAATAATAGATAAACTCAATGCTGAGTTTGCTAGTGATACCCGTAAGCTGGTATTCTGGTATGATGAAAAGGCAGAGTTTGCTGATGATATTGATACATTAGAATTGGTGGGTGCAAAGGTTTATCACCTTGAGCCTGACAATCAGTTCTATACAAAATATTTCTTGGAACGTAAGGACAGAGAAAACAGCTATCTGATTTATGCACCGTTTCCTAAACCTCCTGTGCAGAATAACCACTTGGAGGATATTTTGCTGTACTCAAAACAGTTTTTTGCCGACCGTGCTTCACTTTTGGCGGTAGATTTGGGCATAAATGAGAAGTACAAGCCTGTTATTCAAAAATATATAAAGTTCTTTGGTGCGAAGGAAAGAACTGAGAAGTTCTATGATCTGGAGAACGATAACTTTACAAGAGACAGCATTGAGGTTGCTATAATGAGCGTGCTGTGTAAAACACGTACTGCCTCATTTGAAGAGGTAGTGAGAGTGGTTATTACCGATGACGGCTTCGAGAATAACAAGTTTCTGGCTGAATTTGAAAAGTATGAACTGCTAGATGCTTTTTGGCGTATGTGTGAGGAACAGTTTGGCTATTCAGATGCAAAGCCTACAATTGAAAAGCTTGTTATGACAATGTTCGTGACTTATACAGGCAGGTATTTGAATGGAGAATTACCAAAGGCTTGGAATGGATTTATTTCATATAAATCCGGCAATATCATTGCTTTCATGGATAACCTTATGAATAATGTCCTTTACCGGGATCGGTATGATGAAATTTCAAGCTTGATGGCAGCTTCATTAAAAGTTGCTGATGCCCTTGATGGATATTCACCGGAAATGCTTGTGGATTGTGATACTTTTGTGATTATTGACAGCTTTATTTTGAATTGGATTACAGAACGTCTTTTAAACGAAGATACTGGTGCAAAGCTAAACAATCTTGATATTGCAGCTGTTTGTCAGCATCGTATCAAGAAGCATTTTGGCGAACATATGAAAGGCCGATATCAGATGGTATCGAGTGCGTTTCATATAGTTGCAGCAGCCAGATATGCTTGCCCTGATGATATGGAAAGTATAATCAATAAGTATTGCAGCAAGGATTACCTTATAGATAGGTTCTATCGTGAATTCTATTGGTATTATGATCGGATTGAAGACACCGTGCCTTATGAAAAACTGAGGGATCTCGTTGAGAACATTTATACCAATGAGTATTTGGCAAAAGTATTACCAAAATGGAATGCGGCTTTCTCAGCAGATGAATCTATGTCTGCGATGCCGCTTCAGCGGAATTTTTTTGATAAATATATTCGTAATAGCAAGGACAAGGTTGTAGTTATTATATCTGATGCACTTCGTTATGAGACTGGACACTCACTGTATGAGAAGCTGCAGGACGACGTAAAGTGTACTGTAAAAATGGAGGCGATGATGAGTACCCTGCCTTCTTACACCCGACTTGGCATGGCGGCACTACTACCACAAAAGCTGCTTACCATAACAGATGATTTTAAGGTTTTGGCTGAAGGATTGCCTTGCGATGATCTCAAGCAACGTGAGACTATTTTACAGAGCTATATACCAAGAAGCTGCTGCGTACAGTATGATAACATAAGGGCAATGAAACAGGCAGAGCTTCGTGAGATTTTTACCGGTAAGGATGTGGTCTATGTTTACCACAACCAAATTGACGTCCGTGGAGAAAAGCCCAATACCGAGAATGAAGTATTTAATGCTTGTTCAGAGGCCATTGATGAGATTTACAGTTTGATTAAACGTCTTTCGGGAAGTGCAAATACATACCATTTTATTGTGACAGCAGATCATGGTTTTATTTATAAGAGGGATAAGCTTAAAGAAAGTGATAAGATTGGCAACGCAACTGGTAAGGGATTGTTTGTTAATAGACGCTTTATAGTATCTGACATGGCAATTGATGAGGATGGTGTGGCCTGTAAGTCTCTTGGGTTGATTTTGGGTAATGACGACAGCAAGGTAGTGGCTTATCCGGTGAGTTCAAATGTTTTCAAAGTGCCGGGAGGAGGTCAGAATTACGTACACGGTGGATCTTCGCCTCAGGAAATGATTATTCCGGTCATAGATGTGAAGACTGAAAAGGGACATGTCGAAACCAGACCGGCACAGATCATGTTGGTCAGTATGGTTCAGAAAATAACAAACCTGATTACCACATTGGATTTTATCCAGTCGGAACCAGTCAGTGATGTTGTGAGAGCTACCAGTTACAAGTTGTTTTTCATTTCAGAGGAGAACGAGAAGATTTCCAATGAGTGTATTTATGTTGCGGATAAGAAAGATGTTGAACCACAAAAGAGAATTTTCCGTTTGAGGTTCAACTTTAAGAATAGGCAGTATGATAAAACGAAGAAATACTATCTTGTGGCTTATGATGAAAAGAATGATTTGGAAATCCTGCGTCATGGTGTAGCAATGGATATTGCCTTTGCCAATGACTTTGGATTTAAAGTATAGGTGGTGAAAAGATATGAGTGAATTTCAATTTGACCCGACTGGAGTGTCGGCTGCAAATGAATCAGAAGAGTTGTTGGAAAAACTGCATACCAATTTTGCCGGGAAAATTGTCCGTAAAGACCTTACAAAGAAAATCAAGGAAGGTGCCAATGTTCCTGTGTACGTATTGGAATACCTTCTTGGCATGTACTGTTCATCAAGGGATGAGGATGAAATCAGTGCCGGAATTCAGAATGTAAAGCATATCCTTGCCGAGAACTATGTGCGGCCGGATGAGGCACAGAAGATCATCTCCAAGCTTCGTGAATATGGAAGTTATACTGTTATAGACAGGATAACTGCAAAATTGAATTACAAAAGTGATATATATGAATGTGAGTTTTCCAACCTTGGGCTAAAAGATGTACCTATTTCAGAGCAGTATGTCTCTGATTATGAGCGTTTACTATGCGGTGGTATCTGGTGTATTGTGCAAATGGAATACTTTTATGATGAAGCAGACAAAAATCGCTGTCCATTTATCATCACCAAACTAACACCAATACAGATGCCAAGTCTTGACTTTGAAGAGGTTAAAGAAGCACGAGCGAAATTTACAAATGAAGAGTGGATTGACATTATGCTGCGAAGTACAGGTATGGAGCCTTCCCAGTTTAATGATCGTGTCAAATGGCTGCATCTAGCAAGGTTGATCCCACTTATTGAGAATAACTATAATTTATGTGAATTAGGGCCGAGAGGAACCGGTAAGTCCCATATTTACAAGGAAATCAGTCCTAATAGTATTCTTGTTTCAGGAGGACAAACGACAGTTGCCAACCTGTTTTATAACATGGCAAATAAAACGGTTGGATTGGTTGGACTCTGGGATTGTGTTGCCTTTGATGAAGTTGCGGGAATCACATTTAAGGACAAGGATGGAGTCCAGATAATGAAAGACTATATGGCATCGGGTTCTTTTGCCAGAGGTAAGGAAGAAAAGAATGCTTATGCCTCAATGGTATTTGTTGGTAATATCAACCAGAGTGTGGATGTAATATTGAAAACATCACACCTGTTTGAGCCATTTCCGGATGTGATGGCAAATGATACTGCTTTTCTAGACCGTATGCATTGTTATATACCTGGATGGGAGATACCAAAGTATCGCCCCGAATACTTTACCAATGATTATGGCTTTATCACGGATTATTTTTCGGAAATAATGCGTGAACTTAGGAAAATATCTTATGCTGATGCTATTGATAAATACTTTAAGATTGGAAATAACCTGAACCAGCGTGATGTGATAGCAGTGAAAAAGACGGTTTCCGGCCTTGTGAAGCTGATCCATCCCGATGGACAATATACCAGAGAAAGTGTTGAGGGAATCCTGCGTTTTGCCTTGGAATTGCGCCGACGAGTTAAAGAACAATTGAAGAAGATTGGTGGAATGGAGTTCTATGATGTGAATTTCTCATATATAGATAACGAATCTTTTAATGAAGAATTTGTTTCTGTACCAGAGCAGGGTGGTGGCAAGCTCATACCGGAGGGTATGGGAAAACCAGGACACATCTATACAGTTTCCCATGGAAAGAACGGCATGATTGGTGTTTATAAATTGGAGATGCAAATGACGACAGGTACAGGGAAATTTGAACGTACTGGTATTGGTTCAGATAGGGAAGCGAAGGAGGCAGTCGATACGGCATATCGCTACCTGAAAGCCAATGCACGAAATATTAGTGGTACCATCAGTACAACAACAAAGGATTATTTGATGCATATACAGGATCTGAATGGCATAGGTATGACAAAATACCTGACTCTACCTGCATTAGTTGCAATTTGCTCTGTTGCTTTGAACAAACCTGCCATTAGCAGTTCTGTTATATTGGGGGATTTAAGTATTGGCGGTACTATTATTAAGGTTGAGGAATTGGCTAATACTTTACAGGTGTGTTTGGACAGTGGTGCAAAGAAGGTTTTACTTCCAATAACATCAGCAGTCGACATTGGGACTGTACCATCGGAGTTAATAGGGTGCTTTAACATTATTTTTTATCAGAGTGCGGAGGATGCAGTGTTTAGGGCTTTGGGTGTGGAGTGATTTCCATATGTCAGTTAATAAGATTAATAAATTAAAGAAAAATATTTAAATAAATATAGCAAGCATATAGTAATGGTAGGTTCAGATAGACTTTTGATGCTAAATTATTTAAAAAAGGGGAGTGGGGGGAATGGAGCCTGTTTTTGATATAAGCAAAAAAGATGGAGTAATATCTTATTTGTTAAGCATGGCTCATGAGTGTCGCCAACCATCTGGAAGTGAGCTTTTAAGTGAAGTTGAAAAGGTATTTGGATGGCAAGTAAGATGGAGAATATGTGAAATTATAAGTGAGTTTGTCAAGGAAAATAACCTTACACATTTTGTGAGAGAATATTTTTTTGAATTGTTGGACAAAGATAGTGAAAATAGCATATTTAATGCTCTAATGGACAGGCTGTTGATAACAACATTTTTAAATCAACATTGGATGTGTTACTTGAGGATGGGCAGAAGTACAGAAAATCGGAAGATTTCAGAGAAATGGTTGAATTCATGGCAAAATTTCGCCGCTACTCACCATATAATAATATGTTAGTAAAAATCCAAAATCCACACTGTTCGTTTTATGCCTCAAAATGCGATTGGTATAATCGATTTGAGAGACAACTTAAAGAGGATGCAAAGCCAATGCTTATACTTGCTCCTATGCATCCGGTTATGTTAGTTTACGATTTTGATGAAACGGAAGGAAAAGAATTACCAAAAAGAATAAAAGATTTTGCACAATTTAAGGGTGATTGGAACCCAAAATGGTTAGAAAATCTAATTGAAAATGCAAAAAAATATATGATAAGGGTTGATTTTAAAAAGCATAGTACAACAAGTGCTGGATTTGCAACTATAGCCAGGGGAAATGTGGCAGATAAGATGAGAATTTCAATACATAATGAACTAGATGAACCTAGTCGGTTTGGAGTTTTGTGCCATGAACTTGCACATATTTTCTTGGGACATTTGGGCTCAGATCATGATCGTTGGTGGCCAAGTCGTCAGAATTTAAATCATGATTCTGTTGAAATTGAAGCTGAAGCAGTGGCATTTACGGTAACTCATAGATTTGGCTTAAAAGGCAATAGTGATGCCTATGTATCAACCTATTTAAAAAGTGATAACATTCCTGATGGGATTTCGATAGATTATATAGCAAAGATAGCAGGAAAAATTGAAGAGATGGCTAAAGGAAGTGTTGCGAAACCGAAAAGGAAAATCCAAGTAAAATAATATAACAAGATAAATTTGTCAAATTATATAATCTATGTTAAATGTTTTTTGAATTGAATTATCAATAAAGGGGTGATTAAGTATGTCAATCAAAAATGGAGCATCTTCAACAATTGCAGGGTATGAAAATCGTAATAGTCAAAGAAATTTAGGACGCCTTAGCGAAAAAGGAACTGATAATGGACAGTGGTTTTATCAAATGGAATGTTTGATTTGTGGTTTTAAGTACAAAGCAAATGGTTCTGATATATTCCAGAGGAAATGTCCTAATTGTCAGGGTGGTAGGCCTTAGGTTGCTAATTGGCAGAACTTTTGCTAAGGCAAGTTTAGAAAAGTTTATGAAACTAATCTGTTTTGTAACAACCACTCAAATGGCTAATAATCTGGAGTTTAGAATTTTGAAAGTGAAATGTTTTAGCATTACTGAAAGATTGGAAGGTAGAAACATCGCATAAATTACATAGGCTAGGATGAATTCAGTATTAGAAAGGTGAGATTTATGGGAACAGAAAAGGAAAAACTATTTGATGGTAAAAGAGTAGGTAAGAATCTACACGGATTAGCAAATAAAGTTGGCAAAATTACAAAAGATGTTGCTAATAAATCAAAAGATTTAGCAGTAAATTCGACGAATTCAGTTATAAATACAATCGACCAAAATGGTAATGGTCAAATAGATATTGAAGATATTATTGTATTGGGATTGCGAGTTCCTGGTATTAAAATCAACCGTGCGGAATTTCTTAAGGGAGAGCTTTTTAAAAATTATCCACAGGACGTTATTGACATTGCAATAGCTAGTACTCCTGCACAAGCTAAAATACCATCAATAGAAATAGATAAAATTGCTGATGAAGTAATCAAGTTTGAAAGAAATTGTGTATCCGGTATTTCTACGGCACTTAGCACTCCGGGGGGATTAACAATGGTTGCTACAATTCCAGCTGATATTGCTCAATATTATGGATATATGTTAAGAGTTACACAAAAACTCTTGTATTTGTACGGATTTCCAGAAATAGATACTGAAGAAAAAGGACAAAAATTTGATTCTGAAACAATAAACATTTTAATTCTATGCTTGGGTGTAATGTATGGGGTTGCTGGTGCAAATAATGCTATAAAAGCAATGGCAACAGCTTTGGCAAAAGGGGTTGAAAAGAAACTGTTGAAAGCGGCTCTTGCCAAAGGAGTTATTTATCCTATTGTAAAAAGTGTTATGAAATGGTTTAATGTAAACTTGACTAAAAAAATATTTGCTGGAGCTTTTAAGAAGGCAATTCCTGTTGCTGGTGGTATAATTGGTGGAAGTATCACTTTTGTTACATTTAAGGCGTGTTGTGACAAATTAAAAGCTTCCTTGTAAGATACCTTGCTAAGCAATCCAAATCACAATGTATCAGATGAAGAGAACGCTATTGTTATATAAGAATCATAAGAAGTATGAATTCCATTTCATTAAGCTTTTATGCTCTAGCAATTGACGTTTAATATGCTATAAGAAAAGCCATTTTAATTACATCTATTGCACAAGCTTACTATAAAGAAATATCGAGCTGTATTGTTGCTTAAGTAAGTATATAATTGACAATGATTTGCTAAGGGTTCTGGATAAGTTTAATGAGCGTTTTTGATTTGATGAGGAAAAAATATAATACTTAATCGTAAAAGTAAAATCCACACTGATATGCGGCAGATTTTACCTTTACAATATATAAATCCATATTCAACTTATTTTTAATAAAATGATGTCTTTCTGTAAGAGTAATAATGGCGAAGCAATTATTACCATAAGGAAATTTGATGTTTAAAGGCGTTGGATTTGCTCGTTATGTTATGTCGCTATCATCAAACCGATCACCACATTCTGGACAGAACTTTGGTGGGTGATTTTTGTCTTTTGGTTCCCAACCGCATTTATCACATTTGTATTGATGTAACTGAGCAGGTTTTGCGTTACCACATTCGTGGCAGAATTTACCTTTATTTGCTGTGCCACAGGAACATGTCCAACTATTTGTTGAAGTCTCCTCATTAACTATTACAAAATCCTCTTCATCAATGGACATAGTATTTGCAGCATTGTATTTAGCAAACTCTTCCGGTGACATATGTGCCATTTCGGAGAGATGCTTTTGAAGTTTGTGTGCCATTGGCTTGAACGTAGCTAGTGTAAGACCGCCTGAAATAGCTCCGCCTAGTAGAGGGATAGCTTTGCTTACACCTTTTGCAAATACATCCTTGGTCATTCTTTGACCTAGTATTGCAGCAATTTTCTTGACAATGGGATAATACCACGTTTTGGTTAATGCTTTGGCCGCAATCTTTTTTGCAACAGACTTCATTGCTGTTTCGCCGAACAGTTTGGTTAGAGCTTTTTTGGCTGCCTCTACGCCTGACATTACACCTATAAATAAGACGAGTTGCGACTCTGTGCCTTCATCAAGATCAGTGTTTTCGGTAAAGATCTCGCTCCAGCCATATATGTACGCAAGTTCCTGTGCGACACGGATAACGTGACCGTAGAACTGTATCAAGTCACCTGGAATAGTAGCAGCCATAGCTAAACCGCCCGGAATACCAGCTACGGTTGATGCGAACAAGCGGTAGCTTTGCTGCACCTTCAATAACTGAGGTAAAGTATGGTTGATTAGACATAATGACATCTCCTTGTAAAATGTTTTATGTTTCTTTTCACTCCTAAGTTAATTATACCTTTTTGAAAAAGGTTGTCAAAAATTAATTGATTTTTTTAGAGTCTTAGTTGATATGGAGAAAAAAAGCCCCCCTAATCGGAGGTCATCTATTGTTTTGATCCCAGAAATTAATTATTGCATTGGCGAAAAGGACTTCCTTTCCGGTCCATCCATATAAAATGTTAGTTCTGTAGCTGTACTCAGGCACAACAACATTATTATATCCTGCTGTTTGTATTGAGAATACATTGACATTTTTATTTACTTCAACTCTGTATTTGAAAATTAGTTTCATTACATCTATATAGTTAGAGTTATAAGAATAAGGAGCGTATTCTTTCGCATTTAATCCGTATAAACCACCGTGTCCTGCCTGTTGATCTGAGTATATAAATATGTTATCCCAATGTTCTTTTTTCTTTATAGCCTGGTCAAAAAACATCCAAATCCCGTTCTCTGTCCTGCCTCCGACATCGTTGTAACCGTTTTCTGTAATTTCATTGGTTTGAAGCAAGGCACCTTTACTTGAGGATATAGGAAAAACTTTCAAACCATCACCGAATTTTCCTACATAGCCCTCCTCGGAATTTTGTGCAGTAAGTACAGAGCTTAAATTATCTATTTCGGCAACTGTAACGCTTCCGTACTCACTATTAAAACAGCCCCAAGCACTGCCGGAATTATCAGATAAGCACATGGTTTTGCCTTTTAATTTGGGCATATTGTTTCTGGAGATATCAATACAATCTTCAAATGTGTCAAGAATTAAGTTTTTATGATATACCTCTGAGTTTTGAATATACTTCATAGCAGTGTAATAACGGAATGGAAATTGCTTTCCGTCCAATACTCCCTTTTTCAACGTTTCCATTACAGATTTACAGGTTTCATAGTCACTAATTTCGGTGAATATATTTCTCAAGTTTCTCAATAGTGCCATGTGTGGAAGCTTTATTGTGTATATAATTTCTGACCATGGCATTCCACTAGACCTTAGAGTTTCCCAGGTGGTTTCATTAGCTTTCACGGTAACAGTTCCTGTCTTCATCAATTCATTGATAAAGCTGTTATTGGCGTGGCAAATACGCACCACATCTATCAATCCTAACCCCTTGTTTTTGTATTTATATATATCATAAATGGACAAGCTTTCAACTTTTTTTGCCCAGCTTCTTTTCAAAACAGAAGGGATTTTGTTTTTGCTCCCATAGGAATATAACCAATATGTAAGTTGAGAAGAAGGCTCATCAGCTCTCGACATTATATCATTATTTATTCTATTAAATCTCCCGGGGTATTTTTCGGAAAAAGCCTTTCTTTTTGGGTGTATTGAAGCTCTTACCATAATTACCTGAGGATTAAGTCTCATCATAAATTCTTTACGTAATTTGACGGCCCAAAGTAAAGTTGCTTCAAAGTTGAAGTCTAAAGCATCATCTATGGTTTGCTCCATGATTTGGGAGGTTTTTTTCCCTTCAAATTTATCAAAAATGCTATAAGAAGAAACCAAATCATGTGTAGTATATATACCGTCAAAAACTTCTATCCCGCTATCAGCAAATTCTCCGGAACGATAGTATTGAGGCTCGCCAAATATAGATGAAGAAGTGACTAGCTTTAAAGTTTCAAGGGGATTTAGATTATAGGATACTCCTCCCATGAAGTTTGTCACTTTGTCATTTCTTTTTGTTTTGTCCATTACCATTTTTGAAAATCTACTCATTTTTCTATCACTCCTTGTAAGCTTTTGCAACGTTCTGAGAATAATTAATAATTAATACAATGTTTTTTCAATTAACGGTTGATGTAATTGTATTACCGCTTCAGATACGCTGCTTTTGATTTGTTAATATTTGAGAATAATTGTAATAGTGTTTTTCCTATATGATGTAACTATTACACTGCTTCAAATATACAGTAATAACGGTATAGGATATCGCCGTTGTTTACTGTGATTTTATTATATATTTTTGAAATTTGGAGTAACAGACAAAAAGTTTGCAATATTAAAATGGGTTTAGAAAAAGAGAAAATAAATATTCAGAAAAGTCTGCGGTCGAATACTTTAGGCTATTTTGTGTTTTATTTGGAGGTATCTGTTGCATTAGTTGATCTTGGGATTATCGAGTAATAATGGCGATGCAAATTTGTTTGTTCTTGTTGCAAAACGCATGTTCTTAAGTATATAATTTATTTATATCATTAGGGTAACTTGGTTTGTTAAGGTACCCTAAATTGGTAGATTATGAAACTGAAATTTTAACTGTTAATTATGCAAAGTTTCAAGGCGTTGAGGTTAGCAGTGAAGGAAAGAAAGCAAATAAGATTAATTTGGTGGAAAATATGAGGACTTTTGAAAAAGGAGTTTATGTTGGATGAATAAAATCTCAATTCGTTTTTTTGATGATAAAGAAGTCCGTGCCGTTTGGGATGATGAAAAATCTAAATGGTGGTTTTCTGTGCTTGATATAATAGGTGTTCTTCGTGGCTCAGGTGATTACGAAAAAAATCGAAATTACTGGAAATACCTTAAGGCAAAATTGAAACGCGAAAATAATCAACTGGGTAGTGTGACTACCCAGTTCAAATTTACCGCACCTGATGGAAAAAAACATGCAGCAAATGTTTTTGACTACGACGGAATCATCGAACTTGCGAAAAATTTTCCAAGGAAACAGGCAAATCGTTTTATCGAATGGTTCACATATAGCGATGAAACCCTTGACGGCAAAAGCAAATCCAAAGCGTATGCTCTTTTTGACAGCTCCTTGCTTAATACAATAGAAGTTGGTACAGTCAAAGGTTTGCAGCAAATTCACGGCTATTTATTTGGTGGCTTTATGACTTTGCAGGGCAAATAAGAACAGTCAACATTGCAAAGAGTGGTTTTCAATTTGCGATGGCAAGTTTCCTGCCAGAAACGCTTATAAAAACTGAGAAAATGACTGAAGGCACTTTTGATGAAATTGCGGATAATAACGATAGAATTATGACCTACAAATGAAAGATGGGTGGTAAAATGTATTTACAGTTCCTTATTGCGTTTGTAACAACAGTAATTCTTTTGCTATTTGGATACAAGCTTTCATATGCAGTAAAGAAAAGCAAACCAAAAATAATCTTAGGTTTGATTTTCTTTGCTTTATGCTTACCAGGAATATCTTTTTTGGTTATGGAACTGCCTATCTTTAAAAAGCCTATATGGTTTATCGAATTTAGGAGTATTGTTGGAATTGAGTTTCTAACTGCCTTTTGGGGACTGCTCATTGGCTTTATTACAGTAAAGGCTGATACTGCAAAAGTAAGATGGAAAATGTTCAATAAGTATTTCTACATAATAGCTGTTCTTTTAATTATACCCCCTAATATGCAAGCTATAGGCATTCTTATTAACTATGAGAATCTAAAAAGTGAATGGCGGGAAGATGTTTGCATCCAGACTGAAGGGGTTACTTGTGCACCTTCAGCTATAGCTACAGTATTTAGATACTTCGGACAGGAAAAGACCGAAGCTGAAGTGGCGAAATCCGTATATACAAACCGTACAGGAACAAGTGTATATGAAATTATTAGGTATATCAGAAAAAATGGAATGAAAGTAGAATGCTTTTATGAGAAGGATTTATCAAAGCTTCCTGTTCCATCAATTCTTGATGTAAATGTAAGTAATATTGGGCATGTTATTGTTTACTTCGGCAGTGAAAGAGGGAGTTATATTATAGGTGATCCGCTTGAAGGGCGAGTAATGTTAACTAAAGATGAATTTCAAAACAGATATAAGTTTGATGGCTTTGTGATGAGTGTAAAGAATGTGAACATGACTGACTAAAGGGGCTCTTTGCTATTTTGTGTGGGCAATAAAATATCCAGTTATTCCCTTGATGCTCAGAAATTATTAAAGCCTTTAAATATTTAAAAATCTATATTAAAACAGCCATGTCAATAAGACAGCAAAAAATCAACTTGATTATTGTATAACCTTGTTTTAGTGTCAACCGACGGAATTACTTGACCTGAGCATTAGAAGAAAAGCTACGGGGCATCGAGCCCCTTCGCTTTTACCTCTTTCACTTCGTTCGAAAGAGGTAAGCTGTTGCCGAAAGCTTGATATTTTGAAGTAAAAATGCCACGGACGGCATTTTTAGCGTCTCGGGACAGGATGTCCCATAGACGCGTGCGATAAATTATCAAGCTGAGGCACGATTTTTGCGTAGCAAAATATCGTTCATCTGTCTGCCGAATGGCATACAGCTTCTTTGCGAAGGTCATGTAAAGGAGTCGGTTGTCACTAAAACATCAGGCAAATCTCTTCATACAGCTTCCAAAATCATAGTACCACCATATTTGAATGCTTTTATATTTATATTGTTTGTATTAAATGAACTGTAAATATAGAATAATAGTAAATTATGGCATTGCAATTGCCGATATAAAGGAAAGATATATACTATAATGCACTACTCAAGGTGAAATCGTATAAAATTAATTAGCCAAGAGAATAAATTTGTAGATGTATAAAGTCCTAGCGTGACTATCAATAAGACACATATATTATACTAGAGGAGGATTTTTTATTATGAAAAAGTTTGCAAAGGTGATAGTGTTTATACTATTTATGGCAACAGTGCTTTCGGCATTAAAAGTTTATGGTGAAATGCCACTTCGTATAGTAGTAAATAATGATAGATTGTTCTTTCCGGATGCACAGCCTTTCATAGATTCAAATGGTAGAACACAAACACCAGCAAGGTTTATAGGTGAGAAATTAGGTGCAACAGTTACGTGGGATGGAACAGCTCAGAAAGCGACTTTTGTGAAGGGCGGTAATAAGTTGATTTTGTACATAGGAAAGAAAGAATATGAACTAGATGGCAAGAAGCTTCAGATGGATACAGCTGCTTTGCTACAAGAGGGAAGAACGTTTGTGCCTGCAAGGTACGTAGCTGAAGCCTTTGGGGCAACTGTGAGATGGGATAGTGTAATCAGGACAGTGTATATTGACACGAATGTAAGTGTAGTGCCTACGCCACAGGCTACGAAGGATCCTGTTTATGGATGGATTAAGGTTGAAACTAATGTAGTTGATGTTGAATATTCAATATCTATTACATGGGATCCAAATACAGAAATTTTAAATGCAAGATATGATGCAGCTGAAAAAATGTTAGCTGATAGATATGGGGAAGAAATTGCTATGGAAGTATTTTCTTATGCAAGATTAAAACAAACAAGAAGCGATAGAATTGAACTAAAAGATTTTAAATATAATGACCAAAACATATCTGTTTTTGGTGCAGGTATTGGTGTGGAAGTTAAAGTTTGGAAAAAGAGGGTGGAATAACTTGAGGAAGAAAATCAAAATATTCATTATTCATTATTTTAAGTATTTTAATTATGAGTACAATAGGTGTGTTTGCAAGTGATACTGTTTCAAGAGAAGATCTCGTTAAATTAGCTAATAATGAAATAAAAACACTTGGCATTCTAAGTTATGATTATTTTGAGATGTATAATTTTGCTCCGACTCCTAAACCATTATCAAATAGTCCGTATTTATTAGATGAAAGAAACCTTATTGTATATGGAGAACCTTTTGAATTTGATAGTGTTACAGGTAGAAATAGGTATTTAGGATATACTATGGAGGATACTTTTTTTACAAATTATTTGTTTCGGAATGATGTTACTTCAACTATAGGTCTATGGAATAGGAATTGGTTACCAAGTCCTAAACACGATAGTAAGACAAAAGGAAGAACAGAAGTACAAAGTATTGATGTTTTTAACGATAACCCATTATATGAAGAAAGTATAAGGTTAGGATTAAAGCTAATATCAAGGAAGAAGCCTGATGGTTCTTTATTAGATTTCCCTGAAGATAGAATTAAAGAAAGGGAATGGCACAAATATGTACATGTCTACCAGCCACCTACAAGTGTCAGTTGGGGATGTGGAATTATGTTCCACAATCCTTCAGGGAATCAAGTTTATTACTTAACTGTTCCAATGTCGCCAGAGGGACTTAAAAGCGAGTCCAAATTCGGTGACCTCAATGTAGAATTAGAAGAATTACCCTCAAGCGTCGCATCCGGTGATAAAGTACAAGTACTCATACAAATTAAATCGACGTATAAAACAGACTTAACTGAGGTCGATGAAAATGCACCCTTTTATAAATGGGAAATCACTGATAAAACAACAAATAAACCATTACCTTCAGTAAAGTATTATGGCTATGCTGAAAAGGATACCGGTAATATTGAAATACTGGCTAACGGAGAAACTGCAATTCTAGCAGAGTTTGAAATGCCTGAGAACGATGTAAACGTTAAGTTTGAGATAAATAAAGACGGTACAAACCCAGAAGAGCCCCTTCTTGACAATAACACTCTTGAAACTGTGATAAAACCTGCAACAGCAATTAACACATCAGGAAAGTTCGACCTCGACTATAACGTATTGAGCAGAAAAGTCAAATTTCTTCTTGCTGATGGTAAAGATATAACTGCTAAACTAGCAGCTCCAAGAGGAAGTTTGTATGGTAATGCATGGGGAGATTTGAGTATAAATAATAAAACTACTGATTTGTATAGAAACTTCAGCCCAACAAATCAAGCAGTAGATGAGGCGGCAGGTACAATAGTAAAACATCCTGTAATAAATACCACAGTATATAGAAAAGATGCAACATATGATTCAACCACCAGTCGCTATGACAATCCTATAGATAGCAAATGGTTGGATGGACCGGTATCAAAAACGGCAAGTGGTAAAATTACCTTTGGTGGTACTGCCTACGGAAATTATAAATACACTGTTACCCGTATCTATGAGGACGGAAGTACTTACACTGAAGCCAAATCAAATAAAACCAGTGCGGCATTTAGTTCCGGAACCGATACGAGAACTATTACAACCCATATATACAATGGCAAGCATACAATACCGGCAAAGACTTTTGAAAATAAGATAGAATACAATGCAGCAAAATATCTACAGAAAAACCTGTTCTGGACAAGTGAGACTTACAAATTTGATGTAATACGCTGGATGTGTCATCAGGACGTGGATGCTTCACTATATGGATGGACAGCAGTGCCGGGACGTTATCAAAGAACTTTTACACAGCAAAATAGCGGTGTGCTGAAATGGACGCCTACAAGCATAATGGCAAAAGACTACAAACGAAGCAGAGAAGCTGCCAGAAACGGAGATTACAGAAAAACAGAATATGATAAAGCAGTATTTGCATCGGATATAGGTCTGAAAAATGTTGATTACCCCATAAAGTCAGGCTATTATTTCAACCCGACTGGAACATACACATTTACAGTAGAAACGGTTACATACAAGACAACCGATGCAGAGACTAAAGACCACAAAGACCTTGTGGATGCTGTAATTGATTCCTTTCGTTATGAATCTGACCTGATGTATATAAATAACCGTAAAGAGCCGGTTAATATACAAAATGAATTGTTACCAAAAAGCGGAAGCAGTTTTGCCAGAAAACCTGCAGTATTAACAGCAAAAGATCCGACGGGTGTTGATGGTGTGGTAATGCTGAAGGTGGAGAAATCATTGCATAAGCCGGATGTTGAGGAAATAAAACACTCGCAGGATAGCGGAGGCTTTACACATGAATACCTGAAGCAAATTCTTGAGGGCTATGATGAATCCGGTACAATCGGAAGCAAAAACAATTATAAATACAGAGAGTACATAAAAGACGGGCAGAATTTATACAAAATAACTGAAAAAACAACAGTTACCATTAAAGTAAATCCTGAAAACATAAAGGTATATACCAATATAGATATGCCTGACGGTAAATACAGAGTAGCGGCTTGGATTGGGGATATTGCATTGTCGGATTCAACTAACGCATATAAAGGGTTGGGTACTCTAAAAGGCATATACAACTTAGATGTAATTGAAGTGACTGTAAACGGTACGCTTTATGATGATCAAAACGCTGTGATTGGAAACTAAATTATTTTTATGTAATTTTAAAAGTCCGGTAGCTTTAGAGACACCGGACTTTTACGTGTCTTAAAAATATTAATAACTCTATTCTTAGGCTTCCTCTAAAGATGAAAGAGCAAATTCCAGCCCCTACGTAGGTTTGGATGGGGGCATGAAAGGCGGAGGAATTCATTAGCGTTAAGACCCTAGAGTTGGCATGCGAAGAGAGCTTAGAAATTTCACGATTACGAACAAGGATGTTCGTAAAGTATCCCCATAACAAGGATGTTATGTAGGATACGTTTCGTGAAATTTCTTAGCGAACGAGCATTGCCAACTCTTGGGTTAGCGTTGAATTCTGCAGCCTTTCATGACCACAGCCAAACCGGTCTATAAAGCACGACAATATTGTAAGTGACTATATATACTTAAAATTTGGAGGCTTTCATTATTACTAATTTACTCTTTACGGAGCAGTACTGAAAATGCTGAAATTTTCTTTTGCAAAAGGCGGGGATAAAACTATGTTTGATACACAACATAGGGTAAAGAATACGAAAAAAGAAATGATTAAAACCATTAATATAATGGGCTTCGTATTTTTTATGATAGGGTTGTTGTCTTTATCAAAGCATGCAGAAAATCCTGCGGTCGGATACTTTAGGCTATTTCGTCTTTTATTTGGAGGTGTGGTTGTTCTTATTACGAGTTATGTACTGAAAACTAAAGAGTTTAAAGACAGTTGGAAATGAAAGTGTTGCATAGTCGTAAAAATATTACGAATAATCATTGATGATGTGTAAAAATATTGCATAATACATATACATGGTATAATCAGACTTGAGAGGGTGATGTTTATGATATCTAAGTTAGTTATGAAGAACTTCAAATCTTTTAAGAATGAGACAATAAAAGACTTTACGAAAACTAATTATAAAGTATTGGATGTTCCTAATGTAGCTGATAATGGGGTGCTTAAAGGGACGGTGTTTGTTGGTGCAAATGCTTCCGGTAAATCCAATGCATTACATGCAATCAGACTATTGCTCGATCTTTTATTTATGGAGAAGGAAATAAACTCTGGACTTTTTAGTTGCCTTTTTTCAGATAGACCGGAGTTCTCGCTGGACTATTACTTTAAGATTGCTAGCAAAGAGAATCGCTACTTTTTTGAATTTGATGCTAAGAAAACTATTCTTCCAGAAAAACTATATATTGATAATAAGGTGATGCTTGAAAGAATGGGTGTAACAGCTAAATCATACATCACAGACAATGAAAATTATACTGATCTTGACAAAGAGACGCTTTTTTTGAGAACAGGTATACTTTAACACCAGGTTTGCAAGGAATGAAATTTTACGTAAATGGTTTGAGTTTTTGCAGTGCTCCATTTACTTAAATGCCTTTGGTAGAAATGTTATATCATACGGAAAGCAGGATTTCAGGATTGCTAAGTATATTGATGAAAAAGGAACTGAGGAGATTAATAAATTCTTTCAGGATTACAACTTTGATTAGTCTATAGACTATGCCAATGAGGTTAAAGGAGAGCACGTTGTTATTAAGTATCATAATGAAGAGGAAAAGATGCTGTTCTTCAAGCGTAAAGGTATTAACACACCTATTCCTTATGGTGAAGAATCACTAGGGAACCGTACGTTGCTGAACTTGCTGCCAGCGTTCTTGTTTGTTGCACAACATAACGGTATGCTGTTGATAGATGAGTTTTCTAGCGGCTTTCATAATGAACTTGAAGAGCTTATGGTCAAATACTTCATGAATACAACTGAGAAGTCTCAGATGATTTTTGTTTCCCATTCTACAAATTTGCTTTCAACTTCGTTGCTTCGTCCGGATCAAATATATTCAGTTGAATTTGACGGAAAGAACGGTAGCCATATAAAACGTTTTTCAGATGAACAGCCTAGAGTTGCTCAGAATCTTGAAAAGATGTATTTGAGTGGAGTGTTTGGCGGCTTGCCAAAGTATAAGGATGCCTATGAAAATTAATAAGGATAAAAGTATTAGTAGAGTACTTCAAAGATTGCAGTTATAAATACTGAGGAATCCAATATTCTGATATCTGTGATGAGAACTGCTATCTCGATAGTGTTTTTGAAACATTAATATCAAAGTATGATTTTCCTGTTGATAAGGCTGCAATCTACTACATATTTGACCGTGACCCAAAGTCCAATGTTGATGTGCTACTAATAAAGAAATTGATATCTCAACTCAAAAATGCTTATGAAAATGAAGATGGATTAAGAGGAGGGTTATTACTATTAAGTTACCCTTGCATAGAAAGCTATGTTGTTGCCAACCTTATAGATAATACCCATATGATAGAATTCGCAATTGGTGAACAATTGAAGGCATTTGTTGCTGGGAAAAATACTGAGATACAATATAACAAAATTAATGAAGATACAATTAGAAAAGCAGCATGTGAAATGATGAAGTACGTAGAGGCAACTCTTCTTCCGACAACATTTTTGTCAGCTCTTTATTATAAATAATTTCTAGGGATACAAGTTTTTTTCGGTCATCAGCATATATTCTTTGCTCATAGAAGAATTATTAGATTCTATATAATTTTAGAAAAATATTTAAATTATGGTTGATTCAATCACGTATTTTTGTAATAATATGTATAAAGTCTAAGAAAAAGATGAAAGTGACGGAGGTTAAAATGAATAAAGTTGCTTTAGTGTTTCCGGGTCAAGGGTCACAGTATATCGGAATGGGAAAATTACTGTGCGAAAAAGCTGTAGAAGCAGAAAAAGTATTTGAAGAAGCGAATTACACTTTAGGGCAAGATATAAAAAAACTGTGTTTTGAAGGAGATTTGAATGAGCTGACAAAGACTGAAAATACTCAGCCAGCAATTCTTACGGTAAGTGTGGCAGCTTTCAAACTATACATAAAGGAAATAGGAATTGAACCGGTATATGCTGCAGGGCATAGTCTTGGTGAGATATCTGCTTTAACATGCAGCGGAGCAATAAAGTTTTCAGAGGCATTAAAAATTGTCCGGAAGCGTGGAATGCTTATGAAAGGTGCGGTTGCACCTGGTTTTGGTGCTATGTCGGCAGTTAGTGGGATAAGTATAGATATTGTGGAGGAAGAGTGTAGGAAGCTCTCTCAAAGCGATAGTATTGTAAGTATTTCAAATTATAACTCAATAAATCAAGTTGTTATTTCGGGGCATAAAAATGCTGTCAGTGCATTAGGAGAAAGGTTAAAAGGCCTTGGAGCAAGTGTTATAGCTCTACAGGTTAGTGCACCTTTTCACTGCTCACTGATGGAGCCCATTGCCAAGGAGTTTAAGGAAGAACTTGGTAAGTATGAATTTAATGGTCTGAAATGGCCGGTTATATCGAATGTAACCGCACTTCCTTATTCAGGTGTGGAGCAAATAACTGATAACCTGACCTATCAAATATATAAGCCTGTACGTTGGCAGGAGACTATGGACTTTCTCAAGGGAAAAGGTGTAGATACTATAATTGAATTGGGGCCCAAGTCGGTACTTAAAAACTTGGCAAAAAAAGGAGTTGAAGGCATAAGTGCATATTCGTTCGATCTAGAAGAAGATGTACAAGCTTTAAGAAAACAGTTGTCAGATCAGAAACAAGTTAACAAAAAAAATGCGTCAAATTATTGTGATCTCATTTCGAGGTGCATGGCGATTGCTGTTTGCACTAAAAATACCAACTGGAATACTGAAGAATATCAAAAAGGTGTTGTTGAACCTTATAGAAAAGTTAAGAATATGTATGAGGAACTCGAAAAGGAAAATAGGCAACCGACTTTAGAACAGATGAAAGAAGCTTTATATATGCTTGTTTCTGTATTCAATACAAAAGGGACTCCAGTTGATGAGCAAACACAAAGATTTAATCAGATCTTTAACGAAACATTGACTTGGGACTTAGTGCCTGACTTCAATATTCCTGGATTACCAGTAAATATGACTGAATAAGCAGGTAATAACGTATAATTCATACCTGGGCTTAAGCATTGACATGGAAAATGTAATGGGATAAAATGTGTTTAATGTTATAGAATAGCGTTTGTGTATTACTGTTACAACAGATTTAAATGCAATTTTTATTCACCTTTACGTATGTCTAATCTTTACCAGTGCACCGTAGTAGAAAATATTATATATGTTTGCAGGGATTAAAAGAGAGATAATAATGTTTGACAATAATTGGTTAAGGGGTTCTTTTGATATGCATAGTCAAGTGAGGTTTGGCAATAAAGTTTTTTATCCATTGACCCATGCACAATTGAGAATTTGGTATACAGAGAAGCTTCACTCTTATACATCTTTGTGTAATATTGGTGGCACAAATAGAATAAACGGGGTAGTTGATTTTAATTTGCTTGAAGAGGCAATTAACAATTTAGTTAAGTTTAATGATGGCCTAAGACTAAGAATTATTGAACAAAATGAGGCAGTATATCAATATGTTAGTGAGCATGAGCCCATAAGACTTGACTTTAAAGATTTTTCCATATACGAAAATCCAGATGCAGAATTAAATAAATGGGTTGAAGAAGAAGCAAGTAAGCCCTTTGTTTTGGAAAACGGCAGACTTTTTTATTTTGCGTTGTTTAAAATATCTGACAATGACTGTGGATATTTTGCGAAATTCCATCACATCATATCCGATGGTTGGTCCATAAAAATAGTTACTGAACAAATCTGCAATAATTATGTGAAGCTATTTCGGGGCGAAGAAATAAAGCACCAGGAGCAATATTCATACCTTGAATATATAGACAAGGAAAGAAAATACTTAAATTCGGATAGGTTTATCAAGAACAAGGAATTTTGGTATGAAAAATTAAAAGAACTACCGGAAAATTTTCTTGTAAACAGTTCTAAACGTACAGAAGCTAAAAGAAGTACCATTGATTTGGATAAATGTTTATCTTCTAGAATTAAGAGTTTCGTTTCAGAAAATAGATGTTCAATCAATACATTCTTTGTTTCTATATTATTGTTTTATATAAACATTTCTACTCAGAAGGAAGACATTATCATTGGAACTCCAGTGCTAAACAGGTCCGATAAGGTTGAAAAAAACATTTTTGGTATGTTTACAAGCACAATGCCTTTTAGGGTAAAGCTTAGTTGTGAAGGAACCATACTTGATATAATAAGTGATGTACATAAAGGGTTAAAAAACTGTTATGTGAATCAGAAATATCCGTATGACCTTTTAGCATCAGATTTGGACTTAAACAGAAGAGGTTATGAAAATCTGTTTCAGTTCTGTGTTAACTATTATAATACAAAACTTGCGAGTGAATTTAATGGTGTTCCTTCAAAAGTTGTAGAATTTCATAATGGCAATCAGTTATACTCCTTGCAGTTAGTTATAAGGGAATGGTCCGACACAGGGTGCATAACTTTGGACTTGGACTATAAAACAAGTGATTATACCAGTGTTCAAATAACCCGTATTTTCAAAACTCTAAAGACCTTGATTGAACAGGTATTGTCCAATCCTTATGAAAAGCTTTGCAATCTTACATATATGTCTGAAGAGGAAAAAAATGAATTATTGTATGAATTCAATTCTACAAGCAAGGAATATCCAAGCGATAAAACAGTGTTTCAGCTTTTTGAAGAACAGGTTGAAAAGACCCCTGATAGAATAGCTGTAAGTTTTGGGGATGAGATGTTAACCTATCTTGAACTAAACCAGAGAGCAAACCAACTTGCCAGATTTCTTAGGCAGAATGGGGTGGAACAAGAAACCATAGTAGGTATAATGGTATCCCATTCCCTGGATATGGTAATTGCTATTCTTGGAATAATAAAATCAGGCGGAGCCTATCTTCCCATAGATCCTGAGTATCCTTCCGACAGAATAGACTATATTTTGAAGGATTCCGGAGCTGCTGTTTTACTGACAGATGGCCACGATGATAAAATCAGTGATTTTAACGGAAGGCTCATAAGTATTCATGATAAAAGTATGTTTACGGGAGAAATGCACAATCTGGGATTTCAGAGCAGACCAGACCATCTGGTTTATGTAATATATACATCAGGTTCTACCGGAAAACCAAAAGGCGTAATGATCGAACATCGAGGGCTGGTAAATTATATTTGGTGGGCAAAAAAGTTATATGTCAAAAGCGAGGAGGATGCTTTTGCATTATATTCTTCATTATCCTTTGATTTGACTGTTACCTCAGTGTTTACTCCATTGATAGGAGGAAATAAAATTGTTGTTTATAAAGATGATGGAGATGAGTATATACTACATAAAATAATGAGAGAAAGCAAAGTAAGTATTATAAAACTTACTCCTTCCCATTTATCTCTCTTGAAAGATTCGGACAACAGGAATTCTTCTGTAAAGAGATTCATTGTTGGAGGAGAAGATTTAAAAACCAGCCTCGCTGCCAGTATTCATGAAAGCTTCTTAGGAGATATTGAAATTTTTAATGAGTATGGACCTACTGAGACTGTTGTTGGCTGTATGATACATAAATATGAATATGAAAAGGACAATAGCTCTTCCGTTCCAATAGGTGTACCGGCAGATAATGTGCAGATTTATATTTTGAACTCTGCTTTAAAGCCTGTTCCCAAAGGCAACTGTGGTGAATTGTACATTTCAGGAGATGGAGTTGCCAGAGGGTATTTAAATAGAGTCGAATTAACCAAGGAAAGATTTATAGATAATCCCTTTCTAGAGGACAGTAAACTCTATAAAACAGGGGATTTGGCACGCTTTTTAGACAAGGGAATAATTGAGTATGCCGGAAGGATTGACCATCAGGTGAAAATAAGGGGTCACCGTATTGAATTGGGTGAAATAGAGAAATATTTGCTTAGCATAGAAGGCGTTAAAGATGCAGTAGTAATTGACCGTAAAGATGAAGAAGAAAACAAATACTTGTGTGCATATGTTGTATCAAATGAAGAAGTCAGAGACTACAAGATTAGAAGCTGCCTTTCTGAGCTTCTTCCGTATTATATGATACCAGCATATATTGTTTGTCTGGACAGCATTCCTTTGACACCGAACGGCAAGGTGGACAGGGGTTTGCTGCCTGAACCTAAAAGTTTGGTAAAGGAAAAGACAGAGCTTGTTGCACCAAAAAATGAAATGGAACAAAAGTTAATAGATGTTATTAAGGAAGTTCTAGGCGTAGAGAGAATTGGAATGAGCGATAATTTCTATTGGCTCGGTGGAGATTCAATAAAAGCCATCCAGGTTGCTGCAAAATTAAATAAGATGGGTTTAAAAATAAAAACTAAGGATATTTTGTCAAACGCAGTTTTTGAAGAAATGGCTATACATTTAGAGAGGACTTTATTTAATGATGAGGCAGACCAAAATCCTTGTGAAGGTTATGTTGAACACACCCCGATAACTTCATGGTTCTTTTCACAACCTTTTGAGAATTTCAATTACTATAATCAGTCGGTCCTGTTGACTTTAAAGAAGGATATCCATATGGAAAAGCTTCAAAGGGCTTTAAAGGAGTTGATTTGTCATCATGATGCCCTGAGATTAAATTATGATACTAAGTCTAATAAGATGTTTTTTAATCCGGATCACTTAAGTATAGGGTGTGAGGTTAACGTCTTCGATTTATTGCATTATCCATATGATAAGCAGGACTCTGAAATGGTATGTATAGGTGAAGAATTGAAATCAAGTATGGATATAGAAAACGGATTGCTGATAAAATCCTGTGTTTTTGATTTGGGGACTAGAGGAAAAAGGCTTTTACTGACCGCCCATCATTTAGTTATCGATGGAGTATCCTGGAGAATTGTACTTGAAGATTTAGCAAATTTGCTTTCACACAATAATAACAATAAAGAAGCCATACTTCCTATGAAAACCCTTTCCATACAAAAATGGGCTTTAGCCTTAGCTAGATATGCTCAAAACTATGCATTGGAAGATGTGAAATACTGGGAAGGATTGTTAGGTAAGCATTATACTATGGATACAGACTTTGATACTGGCAGCGATACTGTAGAACACAGTAATTCCATATGTGCAAAAGTTAATAAAAGAGAAGTCAATATGCTGCTAAGTACTGCAAATTCAGCATATGGAACACAGACTGTAGAAATCTTGATGATATCTTTGATACTTACAATCAGGGAATTTTTGAATAGAGACAATATTATTTTGGAAATTGAGGGACATGGACGAGAAGAGATATTTGATAACATTAATGTATATAGGACAGTTGGATGGTTTACATGTATATATCCTGCCGTCTTTAATATTTGTGGAGATGGGATTTCTTCTCAAATAAAAGCATTGAAAGAACAAATAAGAGAAGTCCAAGCAAAAGGCTTTCACTTTGGGATGCTGAAAAACCATTTAAACAATTTAGAAAACCAAAGCGTAAAGCATATTCGTTTTAATTTTTTAGGGGATTTTGACGGTATAAACATGAATGGTTTATTTGAAGTATCGGATGCAAATACCGGATCAGATTGTGCGAAAAACAATGAGATGACATGTTTGATTGACATAAATGCCCTGATAAAACATGGAGAGTTAGAAATAAGATTTACCTACAGCAGGAACAAGTTTAGAGATGAGACTATGAACAATTTACTGGATTTATACAAGAATAAGTTGCTAGATATGATTGAACATTGTTGTAATAAAGTCACCAGAGAATTTACTCCTTCAGATTTTGAAACCGTGGATATATCTCAAGAGGAACTTGATGGTTTGTTTAGCTAATAGGAAGTATTTTGGAGGTAAAGAGATGAAAAAGCTTTTCTCAATATTTATAGTGGTCACCCTTATTATATTGGTGCAAATGCAAGCTTTAGCAGAGAATGTGAAGCATTCAGATATGAATACAACCCCGGTTTTTTTAACTGATGAAAATGAGAAGAAAATAGAAAATTACATCTTAGGCCAAATGAAGAAGGCAAAGATACCGGGATTGTCAGTAATTATTATGGAAGGAGATAATAAGGTATATAAGAAATGCTTCGGATATGCAGATATAAAATCTAAAACGCCTGTTACACCAGATACATTATTTGAGCTCGGTTCTAATACAAAAGCGTTTACGGGGTTGGGTATTCTCCTGCTTAAAAGCAGGGGACTGATTGATTTAGATGATCCTGTTGACAAGTATTTACCATGGTTTTGGATGGAATATGAGGGTGAGAAGGTGAGTATTACCATTGAACAGGTTTTACACCAGACTAGTGGTATACCGTTTGAAACTACAGGTTATGTTCCTGTATCGGATGATCCGGTTAATGGGATAGAAAATACAGTTAGAATGCTTGTAGGAAGAGAACTGGAAAACTATCCTGGGGAAGAGGCTTTATATGCTACTGTAAACTATGATATTTTAGGACTTATTATTCAAAAAGTATCTGGTCAGACCTATGAGAACTTTATGAAAAACGATGTAATAAGTCAACTTGGTTTGATGAATACATATATTGCTAAAGAAGACGTGGATATGGATAAAATGGCTAAAGGTTATAAAATTGGTTTTAATAGAGCTTTGGAATACAACCCTCCATTTTATAGAGGTAATACACCAGCAGGATATATGAGATCAAATATTAATGATATGGAGACATGGCTTCGTATACAGCTTGGAATGAATACTGTACCTGAGGTATTCAGAAAACTGATTGAAGAATCCCATATCCCAGACAGAACAGTCAACCCTTTTATATCGTATGATAATACCTATGGTTCTTATGCAGCTGGCTGGGATTTAATCCAAAGTGGCAAGAAAGGTGAATACTTTCATGCTGGCAGTAATCCCACATTTTCATCCTCAATATCATTTAGACCTGAGGAAAAGCTCGGGGTTGTAGTTTTGTCAAATTTGAATTCATTGCATACTATGTTAATGGCTCCGTATATTATTAATTTGTTAAGAGACAAGCGTGTGCCAGAAATAAGCGATATTTATAAGAACGTAGACAATGCTTGTTTTACCATTATTATTATTACAGGTCCACTGTCATTGGCTGTTCTTAGTTTAATAATCTATATTGTTGCAGAAATACTCAAAAAACGAAGAAAATTTTCAGGAATGAACAAATCTAAAGTTGCAGGATACGCGATATCTGTATTGTTTATAGCAGTTTTCGGTTACTGTATCTATAAAGTCCCGGAGGTTTTGTTTTCGGAGTTTCCATGGGAAGCAGTTAAAGTATGGGGGCCTATAAGCGTTATTATTGCCATTATTACGACCTGCTCTCTAGTGGTGCTTTTTTACATATATTATGTTTTGACATCTATTTATATAAAAACTAATGAAAAATCACTGTTTACCCTGGGGGTTTTGAGCTTAGCCAGTGGATTTGGAAATGCTTTAATCATATTTGTCATTAACATTGCTATAAATAACATAATTCTGGATAATAACGAGCGTGAATTTGAAGCAAATCTGTTTCTGTACTTTTTAGTGGCACTTATAATTTATGTTTTTGGACAGAAACTTATCCGTTCGAGGTTGATTTTAATTACAAACAACTATGTATATTCAAAACGGATGGAACTGATACATAAAATATTTAATTCATCTTACTATAGTATGGAGAGCATGGAAAAAGGAAAACTGCAAGCAGGATTAAATAATGACCCTGAGACCGTCAGCAGTTTTGCCAATACTATTATAACCATAGTAACAGCTTTGATAACCTTAATTACATGCTTTATTTATCTGGGTTTCATTAATATTTATGGTCTACTGGTTTCATTGTGTGTTATAGTTTTTGCTTCTGGTTTGTATTTTGTAGTAGGAAGAGCGGCCAATAGAATATGGGAACAAACAAGGGATATCCAGAACATATTTTTCAAGTATATAAATGACATAATCTATGGATTCAAAGAATTAAACTTAAGCAGGAGAAAACAGAATGAGTTTAGCGAAGACATGAGTCAAAGTTGCTTGCAATATCGGGATAAACGTGTCCATGCTGATATGAAATTTGCCAATGCCTTTATTTTGGGAGAGTTGCTTTTTACTATAGTTATAGGAACTGTAACATTTTTTTTCCCATTATTATTTGATGGTATCGGAAGTGCAACCTTAAGAAGTTATGTTTTTGTATTTTTATATATGACAGGTCCTGTAAATGCCGTTCTTAACTCAATTCCTAACCTTATTCAGATGAACGTCAGTTATAACAGGTTAAAGCTTCTTAGCACTGAATTAACTACAATGGAAAATACTGAAGCAAAGACACTTAAAGCTTTGGGTGAAAACAATACAGTGAACCTGAAGTTAATAGATGTAGAGTTTGAATATAAAAACTCCGATAGTGAATTGTTTAAGGTAGGACCAATAAACTTGGAATTCAAATCCTCTGAAATTACTTTTATTACGGGTGGAAACGGGAGTGGTAAATCTAGTCTGGCCAAATTGGTAACAGGTTTATACAAGCCAGAGGAAGGAAAAATTTTATTTAATGGAAGGAGCATAGATACTGAAAATCTAAAACAAATGTATTCTGCAATTTTTAGTGATTTCTATCTGTTTGAAAAGTTATATGGAATTGAATACGAACATAAGAATAAGGAGATAGAAGAACACTTAAGTCTTCTACATATTAGTGATAAGGTTAAAGTTGATAATGGAGTATTCAGTTCAACAAAACTTTCTACCGGTCAAAGGAAAAGAATGGCTTTGTTAATAAGCTATCTTGAAAATAAGCCTATAATATTATTTGATGAGTGGGCTGCTGATCAGGACCCGGAATTCAGAAAATATTTTTATATGACCTTGCTGCCTGAGCTCAAGCAGAAGGGTAAATGTATCATTGCAATAACCCACGATGATAGTTACTTTCATGTTGCTGACAAGGTAATAAAGATGGAAATGGGTAAAATTGTAAAGCAAGAAGAGAAGGATGCTGTAGGTTCAAGTATTATCACTGCATAAGGTGTTATTATAGATGAAAAACTCTAAAACTAAAATTAAAGGACGTTTTTCATCTAAATTAGATAACGTTTGGATACTATATAAATTTAACTTTAGTGTACGTTATCTATATATTTAAACTTTTGATATTCGGAGGACATAGTAAAAATGAGTGTTTCAAACAAGCTTGAAAAAAACAATATTGAAGATATACTGGCTCTAACGCCGACCCAGGAAGGAATGCTTTTTTATTATATCAATCAGCCACATAGTGAAATGTATTTTGAGCAGTTGTCCATTAAGCTGACTGGTGAAATAAATATTGATTTGCTAAAGGAAGCATGGGGTTTTGTAATAAATTCAAATGAAATGTTAAGAACTGTTTATCGATGGGAAAGTGTGGAGAAACCTATACAAATAGTTCTGAATAAATTTGAACCATTAATTAATGAGTATGATTTATCAAATATTATGAGTGATTCAAAAAAGAATGATATACTCAAGGATTTAAGGGAAGCAGACAGGAAAGAAAGAATAGATATAACTGATAAGCCTTACCGTATATTGCTTTGTAAATTAAGTAGCAGTGAAGCTCAAATGGTTATCAGCAACCATCATATACTCTTTGATGGTTGGAGTACTATGCTGATACTAAAGGAACTCCTTTTTACATATCGCCAGTTATTTAATGGTGAAATGCCTTCAAGACCTGTAAAAAATAAGTTCAAGGAATATATAAAATGGATTCAGCGGCAGGATAAAGATAACCAGAAGGTTTTTTGGAAGGAATATCTGGCTGACCTTTCTCAAAAAACACTGCTGCCTTATGATGAAGGTCCGAAAAGCAACGAAAGTGGTGTAAAAAACTTTTTGTTAAAAATGCCACCTGCAGTAAGTCGTCAGATAACTGACTTTGCAGCACAAAATCAGTTGACTGCGGCAGCTGTATTTTACAGTGCTTGGGGGATATTGCTGCAAAAATATAATTTCAGTCACGATTCGGTATTTGGAACTACAGTGTCTGGCAGGACGCCTGAGGTAAAGGGAATAGAGAGCATTGCAGGACTATTTATAAATACTATACCCTTTAGGGTTAAAGCTGAAGAAGATGAAACTTTGATGGATATCTTAAGAAGGGTAGACAAGGCTTTGATCAAAAGGCAGGAATATGAAGCCTCATCACTTATAGATATTAAGAATTATATTGAATTTGACAGAAAGCAGAATTTATTTGATTCAATAATGGTTATAGAGAACTACCCGCTAGACAAGAGTTTGAACCAAGATGATAGAGTAATAAAGGTCGAAGAATTTTCTATATTTGAAATGACCAATTATGCTTTAACTATAGGCATAACCTACTATGAAGAGGTTGTTGTCAACTTTATTTATGATTGTGCTTTATTCTCTGAGGATACCATTGAGAAACTATCAATGCACTTTGAAAACATACTGTCAACAATTATTTTAAAACCTAAGGAAAGGGTTTTGGATGTTGAAATTCTAAGTGAAGAAGAAAAGGTAAATATTAAAAGACGCCTTGAAGCAATAAAGACACAGCAGGAGAATTACACCGAAATTTACGAATATGCTGAACCTGAAAATGAAATTGAAATCAAGCTTGCCGAAATATGGAAGAAGGTTCTAGGAGCTGAAAGAATCAGTACAAGGGACAATTTCTTTGATATAGGCGGTAATTCTATCTTATTGATACAGGTACATGCAAAAATTGAAAAGCTTTACCCAGGGGCTATTACGGGTACTGACTTATTTACCTACTCTACAATATCAAAATTGGCACGATATATTGAAAGCAAAACCGATGGCAGTAAAAATAACCTCCAACTTGAGGTAATAGGTCTGCCGGAGGACTATTTTTTACGTGGATTAGAAGAGGCAGGAACAGGGGTGCTAAGATTTAGTTTTGAAAGTGACTTGCTAGAAAGGATTAAAAGTGTTGCTAATAAAGAGTGCTCAAGCGTACATGTTTTTCTCCTTTCAATGTTTGCTTACTTATTTACTGAGATATCAGGAAAGAAAAATATCACGGTGCAAACTTTAGTAGGACCTAATGATTTGGCCCTGCCACTAAAAGTTGATATTGCCGAAATTGATGGCTTTTCAATGTTGTTTAAAGCGGTTGAAGAGGGGTTAAGAAGTCAAGACAAAACATATAAAATTTTCGAGGTTGCCAAGTGGGGGCAGAAAAAGGACGAAAACTTAATTGTTCCATTTTTCTTAAATGCAAAAGGCTTAGACAGAGCTATGCCACTGAATGAAATATATGATGTTGTATTTGAAATGCAGGAAGAGAGCAATAATGTGAATTTTATATGCCAATATAACAGCAAACGTTTAAAAAAGGAAAAAATCAAAGAGCTGGTCGATGGATACTGTGAGCTTATAGAGGCACTGACTGATCAGTATTAAAAATTACGACCGACTGATATTAATACACAATTAGTGAGGTACTGGTATGATTGATTTTAATTCGGTAAAAATGAAGACAAATACAAGTAAGAGCTATAGAGTGGAAGAGCTTTCAAACAATGATATTGCGATAATCGGAATAGCTCTGAAGCTCCCTAAATCCAGCTCCGTTGAGGACTTCTGGAAGGTGTTGAAGGAAGGCGTGGATTGTATTGATGAAATACCTTACAGCAGAAGGCCAGATATTATTGATGCTTTAAATATTATGAATGTTTCTCCTGATAGTTTGGACCAAAGCAGAGCTGCATTATTAGACGAAGTAGATAAATTTGACTACAATTTTTTTAAGCTTTCGCCGAAGGAATCCAATCTGATGGATCCAAACCAGAGATTGTTTTTAGAGACTGCCTGGGAGGCTATTGAAGATTCAGGCTATGGGGGCGAGAAATTAAAAGGCAGCCGCACTGGAGTGTTTCTTGGCTTTAATTCAGATTCCGAATATAAGAAGCTTGTTTCGAAGGTGGAGCCTTCTTCTATTTCCATGGCACTTCCCGGAAATGTCAAACCTATAGTTGCAAGCAGGTTATCGTATCTTATGGATTTCAGAGGGCCAAGTATGATTGTGGATACTACCTGCTCTTCATCTCTTGTTGCAGTTCATCTGGCAGTCAGGTCTATAAGGAGTGGCGAATGTGACATGGCTGTAGTTGGAGGGATTCAACTTCATCTTATGCCCGTGAGAGAAACAAAAATAGGAGTTGAATCCTCTCATTGGAGGGCAAAAACCTTTGATGCTTCATCAGATGGTACAGGAACCGGTGAGGGCGTAATTGCCATGATAATAAAGCCCTTTTGGAAGGCTCAGAAGGACAGGGATAATGTCTATGCAATAATAAAAGGAAGTGCAGTAAACCATGACGGTAACTCCAACGGATTAACTGCTCCTAATGCTGCGGCACAGGCGGATGTAATAGTTCGTGGATGGGAGGACGCAGGTGTTAACCCAGAAACCATAACGTATATTGAAGCTCATGGGACAGGTACCAAGCTTGGTGATCCAATTGAAATAGATGGTATTCAAAAAGCCTTTACGAGGTTTACAAATAGAAAGCAATTCTGTGCCATAGGTGCTGTTAAAACCAATATAGGACATTTAGACAGTTCGTCAGGCATTGTTGGGCTGTTAAAAGCTGTATTATCTTTAAAAAACAAAGAGCTGGCACCATCCCTACACTTTAAGAAACCGAATTCAAGAATTGACTTTGAGGACTCTCCTGTTTATGTGAGCGATAAGCTTTCTGAGTGGAAAACCGATGGTTTTCCAAGAAGGTGTGGTGTGAGCTCCTTTGGACTTAGTGGTACAAACTGTCATGTAATTCTTGAGGAAGCACCTGAACTAACAGAAATTAAAGGGAATGAGGGCAGTTCATTACATGTTCTTACACTATCTGCAAAAAGTGAGAGGGTGCTTTGTAAACTTATTAGTAAGTACAAGAGTTATTTAAACAATAATATTGATACTGATATGGGAGATATATGCTATACCGCAAACACAGGTAGAGGACATTTTGGGTACAGGATGGCAATTATTTTTCATGATAGGGAAGAGTTAAAGAAAAAAATTGAGCATATAGGTTTTGAAGGCCTTGAAGATATAAGGGAAGAAAATATTTACTACAGTGAATACATGAAGGATTATGCTAATAATAAAAACACCGTACCTGAAGAATATAAAGGTTCTCAAACGGATGAAATGCTTAACCCTGCAAACTCACTGATTGAAAAATTCCTTGAAGCAAGTAATAAGGATTTGAAGCTACTTAAAGAAATTTGTATTAGTTATGCAAAGGGAGCACAAATAGATTGGGAGAGAATTTATGCAGGAGAAAGAAGAAGGAGGGTAAGGGTTCCAACCTATCCTTTTGATAGGAAAAGATGCTGGATTGATACGAGTAAGTGGGCTTTAAATAGTAAAGAACCACTGATTACACAAACAGGAAAGCCACTACTTGATAATTGTATAATTAAATCACCTTGGTTGGAAGTATATTCAACCGCCTTTAACATAGACAGACACTGGGTTCTTAATGAACATAAAATAGATGGAAACTGTGTGCTTGTGGGCACAACCCATCTGGAGATGGTAATGGAAGCATGTCAAAAAGATTTTCCCAAGGGGGCATGTTTCGATGAGGTACAGTTCCTTACTCCGTTGTTTGTAAAGCCTGGAGAGACTACCGACACACAACTTGTTCTCGAACGCAATAATAATTCTTTTAAATTCTATGTAGCCAGTAAGATTGAAAACGGTGACAACAATGGTGCAAAGTGGATCAGGCATGTTGAAGGAAGGATTACTGAAATAGGTTTTGAGGTTCCAGGTTCAGTTGATATTGCTAATATTAAGCTAAGATGTAACGACGATTATATCGTACCTGACATTGAAAGTTACAACGCTTTGACTTCATTTGAATTCGGACCTAGATGGAAGAATATCAAAGAGATATTTACCGGCGAAGGGGAGCTGATTTCCTATATTGAAATGCCCTCAGCGTTCACAAGTGAACTGAAAGATTTTCCGCTACATCCATCTATGCTTGATAATGCTTTGGCTACAATACCTTTACTTAATAAAATTCTAAATACCATGCCTGACCAAAAAAATGGTGACAGCATATATCTTCCCTTCGGGTATAAGGGAGTAAAGATATTTAAACCATTGCCTGAAAGGTTTTATAGCCATGTAAAGGTAAAGGAAGGTGTCTTTGAGAAAGCTGAAATAGTTACATTTAGTATCGACTTTATTGACTTGTCAGGTAATGTTTTTGTAAAAATAGAAGAATACTCACTAAAAAAGGCCAGAAAGTCAAAACTTGGATTTGATGACCAGAGGGCATATAAAAATATTTACTACAAGTCTGATTGGATTTTGGAGAGCCGCAACTATGAATCACAGGAGCATATAAGTGGCTGTGCTCTGATATTTATGGATAAGAAGGGGATTGGCCAAAAAATTGAAGAAAAGCTCAAGGACTTTGGCTGGATTACTATTTCTGTAGATATGGCAGGGGTGTACTCAAAAACTGGAGAGGATAATTATACAGTAGGCAATAAACAAGAAGATTATGATCGTCTCTTTGGAGATATCAAAGGGAGAGGTATTACGCATATTTTCCATATGTTAACTATAACTGGAGAAGATAACTCGGAAAGTATGGAGGCTTTGGAAAACAGCCTTAACTCAGGTCTTTATAGTTTGTTTCGTTTGAGCAGGGCTGTATTGGCCAGTGGAATAAAGAATACCATAGCTATGGTTTTTGTATCAGAATACGCTAACGACATTATGGGTGATGGGGTACTTGTTAAGCCTGAAAACGCTGCTGTCTATGGATTAGGTAAGGTAATTAAAAATGAGTATGCCAATATAAAATTTAAAGGTATAGATATAGACGGTGAGACACCAGTTGACATAATTTATAATGAGCTTATGGATATAAATGGTGAGACCTGTGTTGCACTTAGAAAAGGCATGAGATATGTTGAAGAGCTTGGAAACATGGAGATAGATGATGCTTCCGAAAGAGCTTTTAATGTCAAAGAGGACGGGGTTTATTTAATAACAGGAGGAGCAGGCGGAATAGGGTTGGAAATAGCCAAGTTCCTTGCAGAAAAAAGCACGGTAAACTTGGTACTTATAGGGCGTTCACAGCTTCCTCCAAAAGGTGAATGGGGTATGTTACCAGACAGTCAGAATAATGATAAACTCCGAAAAAGGATAAAGGCAATAAGAGAGCTAGAACAATTGGGCTCGAGGGTGGAATATTACAGTGCCGATATCTCCTCGGAAGCTGATATGCAAAAAGTATTTGTACATATAAAGAATACATTTAAAAAAATTAACGGTGTTATTCATAGTGCGGGGGTTGCTGGAGATGGTTTTATTATAAGGAAAGAGGAAATCGGCTTTAAAGAGGTTATAAGACCAAAGGTTCAAGGAACCTGGATACTTGATCACCTGACAAGGTCGGATGAGTTGGATTTTTTCATTCTGTTTTCCTCAAATAATACCCTTGCCGGTATGCCCGGGCAGGGAGACTATACTGCAGCAAACAGCTATCTCGATTCCTTTACTTACTATAGAAACAGTTTGGGAAAAGAAACCATAACCATTAACTGGCCAGCATGGAAGGAAACTGGAATGGCCTTTGAGCATGGAGTTGCTGCCGATGGTCTTATGAAGCCCATATCAACGGTGGAAGCTATAAATGCTTTTGAAAAAGTATTGAGAAAGAATGTAAAGAGGGTTATTGTTGGTGAATTGAATTACAGTGGGACTTCATATGGATATGGTGTAAAAGATTTAGGTATAAGACTTTCTGATGAAATAACCCAAAGAATGAAAGCTGCTGAAAATAGTACTATGCCCCAAATCAAACACAAGGATAAACAGATTGACAGTGTGAAACTAAAAGGCAAAAACAAGGGTGAATATACCAAAACAGAAAAAAGCATAGCTTCCATATGGAAGGAAGTTTTGGGTTATGATGAATTTAACATAAACGATAGCTTTTTTGAAATAGGAGGAGATTCCATAATGATAACCAGAGTTCATAGTTTCCTTGAGGAGAAATACCCTGGCAAGGTTCAGGTGGGTGACTTGTTCGCATATCCTACTATTTCAAAAATCGCAAGTTTTATAAATGAGGATACTGTACTACCAAAGCATGAGGAAACTAGACCGGATGTTGGAGAAAAAGACATAGACATAGAAACAGACATAATTGCACTATTTGAAGAAGTTGAAAAAGGAAACATTTCCATTGATAAAGCAAGTGAAATGATAGAGGGGATGTCAAAAAACAAATAGCGAGTGTATAAAAGGTTGCTAAACATAATACACCCGTAAGGAGGCAAAATCATGGTAGATTGTTTAATAATTGGCTATAATGAGACCAATTTTGAAGAGGATGTAAGAAGGATGAAAGCGATGGGGACTAACTCTATTTCATATAAGGATTTCAGCCTTGGCTATATCAATCATGAAAAAAAGCCATATAGAGCTCTGGATATGCTTACTCATTTTTACTATGAAAACAGTAACGATGAGGAAATAAGGGTATTTCATAACGCAGATGTGTTATGGCAGTCGATCATGTATTTAGGTACTTATCTTAATAAAAATGGATTGAGTTTTGATTATATAAACCTCTTCCATTTAGAGAAGGATAAGCTTAGAGAGAAGCTGAAAAAGGAAAATATAAAGACTATTGCAATTACTACAACAATATATGTGAGTGTTCATCCTATACTAGAGGTCATATCCTTCATAAAAAAATATAATAAGACAGCCAAAATTATTGTTGGGGGTCCTTATATATCTAAGCAATGTGAAGAGGTGGATGTCGCAACAAATCAGTCGATTTTTAAGCTTATGGATGCAGATTTTTACATAAACAGCCTTGAGGGAGAGGCTACTTTGCTAAGACTGATACAAGAAGTGAAAGGTAATGGAAGATATGAACAGGTTGATAATATAGCATACAAGCTTGGAGACGACTATGTTTTTACTACTGCTTCAAGAGAATCCAATTCGCTTGAGGATAACATGATCAATTACTCATTGTTTCCTAAGGAACAAATCGGAGAGACTGTAAACATAAGGACCTCAAAGTCTTGTCCTTTTTCTTGTGCATATTGCGGGTTCCCGTTAAGAGCAGAAAAATATACCTACGTCAGTGTGGAACGGGTAGAAATGGAGCTTAATGCCTTACGTGATCTGGGATGCGTAAAATACATAAATTTTATTGATGACACTTTCAACATACCTAAAAACAGATATAAAGAAATCCTCACTATGATGATCAGGAATAAGTACGACTTTAAATGGTATAGCTTTTATCGGGCGGATTTTGGTGATGAAGAAATTATTGATTTAATGAAAAAAGCAGGATGCATAGGTGTTTTTCTGGGGGTAGAGTCCGCAAATAACGACATGCTGCAAAGGATGAATAAAACATCTCGGGTGGAGCACTATCTAAAGGCAATAGCTTACTTGAAACAGATAGGAATTTCAATATTTGTTTCCACTATAATTGGTTTTCCCGGTGAAACCTACGAGACTGCAAAAGAAACAATGGACTTCATTGAATATTCAAAACCTGATTTTTTCAGACCACAGATTTGGTGGAGTGACCCTCTCACGCCTGTATGGAAAAAAAGAGAGGAATACGGTATAAAGGGTTTGGGTTTTAACTGGACGCATAATACTATGGATTCAAAAACAGCTTATGATTTGTTTGAAAAGACATTCCTATCTGTTGAAAATTCTACTTGGGTTCCTGATCCAGGGTTTAATGCTTACGGCATGTATTACCTGCTACAGAGAGGTATGTCTATAGACCAGGTTAAAGGATTCTTAAAATGTTTTAATTCTGCAGTAAAAGAGAAAATTTTATATCCTGACAAAAAAGATATTAGTCCTCAGCTTCTTGAAAATCTTAAGAAAAGCTGCCAGTATAATTCTAAGGTTGAATCGGATATCGCTGCTGTAGATTTACTGTCGGGATCGATGTATAAGGAAGCTGAAAAATATTGGTTAAGAGAATTTGGTACTTCCCAAAAAGTGTTGATGAAATTAAATGAGGGAGTATCGTTCGAACAGAAAGGGAAAATGGAAGTCTATAGAATAGGGGTACTAGACCGCGAGGATGTAGATAATTCAAAGGATATCGACAAAGTTATTCTTGCTGCATACTCTCTAACCCTATCGAGGCTAAAAGTTCTCAATAACGTTAGCATAATAACTGCTGATGACGCAAAAGATGTAAAACCGGTAAACTTGGACGTGGAAGAGTATATGTTGGTGGAAGATTATTTGAGAACTATTGGCAATAAATTGGAAGAAGCACAAAAGTATAGTATATATGCCTTAAACGTTTTGATAAGTCCTGAGCGTATGGCAGAACAAGGTTTGCAGTGTCCAAAATTTGAATTTGGTTTTTTTGTAACTGGAGATATAAACAGCCATCTATCGGAAAAGCTCAAATATCATAAGGAAGTATACAACGGCCTGAATTTTGTAGTTAGGGTATTAAAACTAGAAACGGGCTATGAACTATATATTGACTACAAAGAATCTATATATACCAATGATGAGGTTGCAAATATTGGAGATTACATGCTCTCAATACTAAAAGTGATAAGGGAAAGGAAAAATGAGATTCTTGGAAATCTAAAAGTAAGCTGCTATAGAGAAGAGAACTGGGTAAGCAAAATGTTGGAAGAAGAGTTCAATTTCTAAGTTATAAGTTCCTTGCAGTTTTAAATATTATAAGGGAGATGGTTGGTATGAGTACAATAGATCATAAATTTGATGAGAAGTTAATTGAGAACCGCAGATATTGGTTAAAAAAATTATCCGGCATTCCTGAAAAGGCAAGTGTAAAGCAGGATTGTGTGTTAATGCAGGAGACTTCTGAAGCAAGAAAGTTTATGCCTGTTAGCATTAGTAGTGATTTGCTAAAGAAGCTTGACAATCTGACAAAGGGCAAGGATTTCCTCTTATATACTACACTGGTGGCTGTACTTAATATATGCTTATACAAGTATACTGGCAATGAAAGAATCATAATCGGAAGTCCAGTCATCAAAAAAGAGGATGGCTCAGATTCTGAAGGTGATGCAATAGCGGTTATTAATACAATAGATAGCAACCTGACCTTCCGTGATTTCCTTTTGAGCGTAAGGAAGAACCTTTTGGAGGATTATGAAAGGCAAGACTATGCTCTGTCGGAACTTATTAGTGAACTTGGACTTTCAGATACTGATGGAAAATGTCCCTTGTTTGATATTACAATATTATTAACTAATATCCACAAGCAGATGCCTGATATAAAAAACGATATAACTATGTGTTTTTCTAAATGTGAGGATGAACTAAGAGGGCAGGTTGAATACAGCAACCTCATTAGTGAGGAAACCATCACTGCGTTCATAAGCCATTTTTTGAAGGTTTTAGAGAGTGCCCTTGAAAATACTAATTCAAAGCTTTCAGAACTTACTATATTTAGTGAAAAGGAATTGAATAAACTTCTAATAGAGTGGAATAAAACGGATGTATCTTATGATAAGAGCAAGTGCATTCACCAGCTTTTCGAAGAACAAGTGCGTAAAACTCCCAATACAGTTGCAGTAACCTGCGGGAGTACAAGAATAACTTATTTGGAACTAAATCAAAAAGCCAATAAACTGGCAAAGTATTTAAGGAAGATGGGTGTAAAAGCAAATTCACTAGTGGGTATCTGTTTAGAACCCTCAATCGAAATGGTTGTAGGACTTTTTGGAATTCTGAAAGCAGGTGGGGCCTATGTTCCTGTAGATTCCAATTATCCAAAGGACAGGATAAATTATATGCTATCGGATGCTAAACCTGTTGTACTCATAACCCGGAATCATTTAGACGGATTACTTTCCGAGCTTGACCTAAAGAAACTTTTTATTGACGCAGACTGGAACAAGATTGAGGATGAGGATCCGAAAGACCCTTATTTTGAAGATATATCCCCGGAGAATATGGCTTATATTATTTATACTTCCGGTTCGACAGGAAAGCCAAAGGGTTCTGGTGTTTTCCAGCGAGGGTGGAACAACCTGCTTAACTGGTTTATTAATGAGTTTAATCTAAATTCAAGTGATAAGGTGATGTTGATCTCCTCATTTTCCTTCGATCTTACTCAAAAAAATGTATTTGCACCTCTAATTACTGGGGGAGAACTACATTTGACTGCTATGGAATACTATGATCCCAGCTTTTTAATGCAGTATGTCTTCGACAAGGGAATAAGTCTTCTAAACTGTACTCCTAGTGCATTTTATCCATTTGTTGATATGGAGGATTCCTTTAAGAAGTTAAGTTCTATCAGAGGCCTGTTTTTGGGAGGAGAACCTATTTCGCTGTCAAGGCTGAGGAAATGGGTTGAATCGGAACACTTTTCGGCAAAAGTCATCAATACATACGGACCGACAGAATGTACCGACATATGTTCTTTCTATACTATAAGTGAAAGTGATTATAAGAATGCTCAATTAGTTCCTATAGGGCGTCCTGTATATAATACGAGGCTATATATTTTAAATAAGAATAATGAACTGGTACCTCCAGGAACTATTGGAGAATTGTGTATTGCAGGTGACGGGGTAGGTGCTGGTTATATTAACGATGCTCAATTGACAAAACAAAAGTTTGTAAGAAATCCCTTTGCTACGGATGAGGGAGAGCTCTTATACAAGACAGGGGATCTTGCGTACTATTTACCTGATGGAAATATTCAGTACGTTGGAAGGGTTGATCATCAGGTTAAAATTCGGGGCTTTAGAATTGAGCTTGGTGAAATTGAAGCAGTAATAAAGCAGCATAGCGGTGTGAAGGATGCCGTTGTAATAGTTAGAGAAACCCCTTACGATAATCTCAAGCTTGAGGCATATATTGCAGTTGACCAAGAGAAGGCACCAGTGGTAAAAAAACTTATGAAGCTTGAAAAAGATGGTTTGCATAACAAGCAGGATACATATGACCTCCCTAATGGTATGACGGTTTTCCATTTGAATAAGAGTGAAACGGAATTTGTGTATAGAGAAATTTTTGATGAGCAGACATATCTGCAAGGCGGAATAACCTTAAATGAGGGAAGCACTATAATGGATGTAGGTGCAAATATAGGTATGTTTACCCTGTTTGCTGCAAGAGAATGTAAAAATGCCAAAATTTATGCATTTGAACCTATTGAACCTGTTTTCAACATACTTAAGAAAAATGTTGAGCTCTATGACATAGATGTAGAGTTGTTTAAGTGCGGAATATCCGATGTTTCCAGAACAGAAGATATTACTTATTATCCTAATGTATCAATAATGTCGGGAAGATACGCAGACAACAAGGAGGATCATGAAAACATAAAACTTGCCATACTTCATGATATGCAAGAAAGCGGTAACCAGTCAGAGATTTCGGAGCAGGAAATAGATGAGCTTGTTGAAGAACGATTAAGGAGTGAAATCTATAATTGTGAGCTTAAAACAATATCAGAAGTTATTGAGGAGAAAGGCATTGAGCGTATTGACTTATTAAAGATCGATGTTGAGAAAAGTGAGCTTGATATAATAAAGGGAATATCAGACGCACATTGGGGGAGAATAGGTCAAATTGTTCTGGAGCTTCATGATATTAATGGGCGTTTGGATGAGGTTAAGTCTCTTCTTGAACAAAAGGGCTATCAGGTTTCATATTTAAAAGATACGAAGCTTGAAGATAATGAAATATACAACTTGTATGCAGTTTCAATAAGTGAAGCCACTTCAATGAAAAATGAAGAGGTAAAAGGAGATCCTGTTTCAATGAAGTGGTGTAGTGGCAGGAAACTTTCTGAGGATATAAAGACATATATAAAAAGCAGACTTCCGGATTATATGATACCTTCGGATATAATTCTTATTGACAGCATTCCTCTTAACCCAAACGGTAAAGTCGACCGTGACGCATTGTTGGAATACGGTAAGAATTATTTGGAGGTTAAAAGCAATATTGCAGCTCCTACTAACCCTCTTGAGGAGACAATAGCCAAAGTCTGGTCAGAGGTGTTAGACCTCAAAGAGGTTGGTATAGATGATAATTTCCTCCAACTAGGAGGGCATTCTCTGCTTGCAACTGCAATTATTTCACGCTTAAGGAAGAGGTATAAGGTAGAAGTACCTATATATCAGTTCTTTGAAAACCCTACTGTCAGAAAATTAGCATTGGTTTTCAAGGACTTAATAAAAGAATAGGACTATCTGATTTTAGCGAGGTCTGATAATAAAAACAGAAAATATAGAGGTTAATAATTGAGATAGAAAGGTAGAATTGACGATGGCTGGAATAATTTACTCGGATTATTATTTACCGGATTACTATTTGCCTGTTTGGGATTTTCTTAAATGTAGCAAATTCAAACACGCACGAGATGAGGATTTTTGCGAATGCTTTATTAGCCAGAGTAAGCAGGAATCAGTATGTATTGAGACTGAAAAAAATGAAATACAAATGCTTGATGTTCTATTAAAGCGTTTTTTTGAAAAATGCTCTGTAGAGCTTCAGGATATTACTCAGATAATTTTTACAAGTCCTGATAATTGGTCGAGAAAGGGTGTATATATTCCTTACTACCTGCAAGAAAACTATGGTTTGCAGAAGGCTTCCATCACAGGTATGGTTCAGGAGTGTGTAACCACCCTTCAGACTATACAGTACGCATATGCACTTGTAAACAGCGGTTTAGCCAGGAACGTTCTTATCGTATCCGTTTGCTACGGACGGGAAATGGAAGATAGGTATACAGGCACAACAGTGGTGGGTGACGGTGCAAGTATTGTTTTGGTGGGAAACGAAAACTATAAGTGTAAAATATCCGGATGTAATTCTATATCCGATGGAAGATACAGTTTCTACAAATACAATAACCTGGTTCCCAAAGTTGGTGGTCTTGAGATAGCAAAGAAAGGAGTGGAGTTCATTTCCGACCTTCTGAAGGCCAATAACCTGACTGTAGATGACTTGGTAAAAATAATTCCTCAGAATATAAATTACTCAGAATACCACATGTACTCCCAGTATATGTCGATTAGTATTGATAAATTTTTCACCACTAATATATCAAAAGGTGGGCATTTAGCTGAAGTGGATTCTATTAGAAATTATACTGATTTTTGCAGGGATACTTCCTTTTCGGGTACGGGAAAAGTGCTGATGTATGGCTCCGGGACAATTGGTGAGGGTATGGATGCTGTGTATAACGGAGTTATCCTGGATTTCGGAGGGGGTACAAATGAGTGATTTAAATCAGTTTATAATACAAAATACGGTTCAGGGGAAAATAGACAAAAAAGTTGGTGCCGAAATACTAAAGAAACTGATGGTGGGTGGTAACAAGACGGCATCAAAAGATATTGCAATTATAGGTATGGCTGTTAAGCTGCCTATGGCAGAGGATGTTGATTCATTCTGGATGAACCTGGTAAATAGAGTGGATTGTATTAGGGACTTTCCAGAGAAAAGAAAAGCGGACATGGAAGAGCTGCTTAATATGAATTTCAATTATGAAGATAGAAATTTTACTTATAAAAAAGGCGGATACCTTGATGATATAGATAAATTTGATTATAAATTCTTTAATTTGTCACCCTTAGAGGCAAAGCTGATGGATCCTAATCAAAGACTGTTTATGCAAACGGCATATAAGGCTATAGAAGATGCTGGTTATGGTGGAGATGGACTTGTTGGTACAAATACCGGAGTTTTCGTAGGCTACAGCAGTTGGTCGGTTTATGGCAGCTACATCATGAAGTCTGATCCTTCGCTTACGGGTTTGTCTATACCAGGGAATATGGCCTCAATAATATCAGGGAGATTGTCATACCTTCTGGACTTGAAAGGTCCTAGTATAATGGTAGATACTGCATGTTCATCATCTCTTGTTGCAATATATCTTGCCTGTAAGAGCATTAGAAATGGTGATTGTGAGCAGGCACTAGCAGGAGGCGTAAGAATAAACTTCCTTCCTGTTGAGGGGGCATATGAGACAGGGATTGAGTCCAAAACCAATAAGACAAAGACCTTTGACGATGATTCGGATGGAACCACCTGGGGAGAGGGTACAGCTGTTATAGTATTAAAACCTTTAAGCAAAGCTCTTGAAGACAAGGACAATATATATGCAGTTATTAAAGGGATAGCATCTAATCAGGATGGCACTTCAATAAGTATTACAGCACCAAACGCTCTTGCACAAAAGGAAGTCATATTGAAGGCTTGGGACGATGCCGGCATTGATCCTGAAACCATTTCGTACATAGAAGCCCACGGTACAGGAACGAAATTAGGAGATCCTGTAGAAATTGCGGCTATCTCTAAAGCTTTTGCCGAACGTACCCTAAAGAAACAGTTTTGTGCTGTTGGTTCGGTAAAAACAAATATAGGGCATCTTGATAATACAGCAGGTGCGGCTGCTTTGATAAAATCGGCTCTTGCATTAAAGCACAGAACAATACCGGCTTCGTTGCATTTTAACAAGCCTAATAGAGCTATTAGTTTTGAGCAATCACCCGTATATGTTTCGGATAAGACTTTCCCATGGGAAACTGAAGCATATCCAAGAAGGTGTGGAGTAAGTTCTTTTGGTTTTAGCGGAACAAATTGTCATATTGTAATGGAAGAGGCACCCTGTGAAGAAAAAAACAACATGGAAGAAAACACAACTCAAGTTTTTACATTGTCTGCAAAAAGCAAAACATCCTTTGCTGCTTTAATAGAAAGCTATAAAAAGTATCTTAGAGAAACCGAATGTAGATTAAGCGATTTATGTTTTACTACCTGTACAGGAAGAGGGCATTATGAGTATAGGTTGGCAATAGTAGCTGGTAGCCTTGAGGAGTTAAAAAAGAAGTTAGAAGCATTGGATTACTCAATTACTGAAGGTTATGAAGACACAGAAAACAAGGTGTATTTAAGTAAAATATCATCAGAAGATGAAGTGCTGCATTATACAAACGAAGCTGGTTCCAAACTTGAAAGGCTTATAGCCTCAGGAAAAGGGGACCTAAATATCATCAGAGACATTTGCAGCCTCTATGTTAAGGGTGCACAAATAGACTGGAAGGAGTTTTATGCAGGTAGTAATAGTAAAAGAATAAGCCTTCCTACCTATGCTTTTGAACAAAACAGATGCTGGTTTAATCGGGAAAAGAGCTTAAAGAAACCTAAGGTTATAGACAGAAAGTGTATAAAGCATCCATTATTGGAGGAGTTATTATCTGATTCTATTAACCAGAAGGTATATATAACTGAATTCAGTTCCGAAAAACATTGGGTTCTTGATGAACATAGAATTATGGGGAACTGTGTAGTTCCCGGTACTACATACCTTGAAATGATGAGGGCAGGCTGTTCTTTAGATTTTCCGGGTAAGGAGGTTTTCCTAAGTGATGTATATTTTATTGAACCTCTAGTGGTTGGTGAAGGTGAGTACAAAGAGGTACAGACCTTGGTCTCAGAGGATGCAGATTCTGTAGAAATTATTATTGCAAGTAAGACAGAAGAGGGCAAATGGATAAAACATGCGGAGGGTCATGCTACTTGCGAAGAAAAAGCAAAAAGTAACAAAAAGCTGGATCTTGAGGCTATAAGAAAAGTTTGTAAAGAAAAGGCAGTTATAGATATGGATCTGATTAAAGAAGGTCCGGTAAAATTCGGGCCAAGGTGGAACAATATCTGTGACGTATATGTAGGAAACGATGAATTCTTATGCTATTTTGAGATGAAGGCTGAGTATTTAAAAGATCTGGAGGAGTATTTTTTGCATCCTGCCTTGATGGATTGTGCTGTCAATACAACTAATGGGAATTTAGGGGGGAGTTTGTATCTGCCTCTTGCATATAAGACCTTGAGAGTATACGGATCTACCCCAGGTAGATTTTACAGTTACATTAAAAGAAAGAACTTTGAAAGTGAAAATCAGGACAGAGTATCCTTTGATATAGCTTTGTTAAACCAAGACGGAACAGTATTCGCCGAGGCCGAAGAGTATACAGTTAAAAAAGTAGATAATGCTTCAAAAAGGTTCCGGGATTTAGCTGGTAAGGCTGATAAATATTATGAGACGGTATGGGTGCCAAAGAAGTTGGAAGCACAAGATTCTGACCTGTCTGGTGAAACCATACTGGTATTAGGAACCCAAACGCAAATTCTTGCATCGGTAGTAGATTTACTTGGTAAAAAAGGTTCAAAAGTCCTGGAAGCATATATTGGAGATAGTTACCTACGGCTTTCTGACAACAAATTTGTTGTAAGGCCAATAGAGGAAGATTACGTAGAATTAATAAAGTATTCGGTAGATTCAGGTCTTACAAAAGTAATTCACTTGTCAATACCTGAAAAGGTTTATGATATTAAAGCTCTTCACAACCTTGAGAATATGAAAAGGACAGGAATTCTAAGTCTGTTCTGCTTAGTTAAGGCCTTCTATAAAAGTGAGGTCAAAAATAATCTCGAATTGATATTAGTAGCTGATTATGCTTCTGAGGTAAACCGACAGGAAGAATATATCAACCCTTATAGTAATGCATTTTTAAGTATGGGCAAGGTAATAGGAAGCGAGTTTTCCAACCTGAGGTTAAGATGTATTGATATAGACAAAGAGGCAACTGCCGAGGATTTGTATAGTGAGATGGCTGCAGATTATAATACTTATCTGGCTTCCTACCGTGACGGAAAAAGGTATGTTGAAGAATTCAAAGAGCTTAATTTAGAAGAAAAAGCCTCAGAGGAATTAAAATTTTCAGAACAAGGAGTGTATATTATTACTGGAGGTCTAGGTGGAATTGGGATTGAAATGGGCAAATACCTATCAGGAAAAGGTGTCGCCAATATATGCCTGATTAGCCGTAAGACTGTTCCTGATGCTGAAAAATGGGAGGATATTATATATCAAAATGAAGATATAAAGCTTTGCAATAGTCTAAAGGCTATTAGTGAGATGCGTAAAGCAGGAACAAATGTAGTTTGCATCAGTGCTGATGTGTCAAATCCAGAACAAATGGGAGTTTTGATAAGTAACTTAAAAACTGAATTCGGTAGGATTAACGGCATAATGCATGCAGCTGGTGTGGCTGGAGATGGGTTTATTATCAATAAGAAGGAGGACACATTCAGAAATGTTATTGCACCTAAAGTAGATGGCACTTTGATACTTGATAGCCTGACTGAGGATGAAAATATGGACTTTTTCGTGGTGTTTTCTTCTATTGTTTCAATTACAGGGGGCCCAGGTCAAGGAGACTATACTGCTGCTAATAGTTTTCTAGATGCATTTTCAGACTACAGAAACAAAAAAGGAAAGAAGACCTTGGCCATAAACTGGACTGCGTGGAAGGAAACGGGGATGTCTGTTGACTTTGGTATAAATCATGATGGAGTATTTAAGGTTATTTCTACTGAAGATGCAATATATGCTTTCGACACTGTGCTTGGCAAAAGGTTAAATAGGGTAGTAATTGCCGAACCTAATTATCAAAATGCTTTCTTTGATAATGAAGCTTTTTATCCAATAAGATTATCAGAAGAAATAAGTAGTAGAGCGAAAAAAATTAGAGATAGATCAGATAAAAGCATGGCAAAAAAAGAAAAGAACCGACAAACAAGTATTAAATTAATTGGGAAGCATGAAGAAAACTATACAGAGATGGAGAGAAAGATAGGGGAAATATTGGGAGGATTACTTGGCGTTGAAGAATTAGATGTGAATGAGGATTTCTTCACTTTAGGAGTTAATTCGTTACTGGCACTAAAACTTGAGACTGAAATGGAAAAGAACAATATTCCAATAGAATATTCAGATGTAAGTCTTTACCCTACTGTGATTGAACTTGCAAGATATGTTGAGAGAGATGCCACAACTTTGCTTCAAGGCATGCAACCCTTTAACGATTTAATATACAGGGGTTGCTTCTATAGTGCTTTTTTCCCTTCAATATTGTATTTTGAAAAGTCTATAAAGCCTTTTTTAGCTAATGATGTCAGTATGTACTGTTATTCAGAAGAAGATGGCTTTTATAAGCTGGAAATTCATTATGAAGCACGGGAGACACTTGAGCAGATATGCCAAAATCTTGGGTTAAATATCACTGCCAAGCATAATTGTACTGATTTAATTGATAATATTACAGCTTCTATCGCTTCGAACAAACCGGTATTGATATGCGTAGACTGTTATTATGAGTCAATTAGACCTGACACCTATATGAAAACTCATTGGCCACATTGCCTTTTAATTTACGGTTTTGATGTCAATAAGAAAGAATTCCATGTATTGGAGCACCGCAATGCAGGTAGCTTTGTCTATGAGGAGCGGACCATCAGTTATTCAGATATTGTAAACTCATATAAAGGGTATATTGAGCACTTTGGGAAATCCGACATTCGAAGCCTGGGCTTTAGTAAGTTATGCCAAAAAGAAGGCGAAATTTTCCCTACATATTTTGAGGTGAGCTTATTTAGTGAAAACGTACATTATAAAGATACAGACTATGCAAAGATTTATGCTGACAACATGATTTCTAAAAAAGCTGAAGTTATAAAGGGGCTAAGTTATCTTGAGGATTTTGGTAAGCAATTTGAAGATATAGCATTAAATGAAGAAAGTCTAAGAAAAAATGTTGATCAAATTCTAAATGTTATGAATGTTGTTATAAATGCAAAGCGGGCTGAAATATACAAGCTAGAGAAACTATATACAGACTATTCAGAAGTAGAAGAAATCTTAAAATCAATTTTAAGTTGTTGGGATTTAATCAGAGTTAATTTGCTCAGATTTATGCATACATCTAAGTATAAGGAGAGCAAAATTATCGAATGCATAGATAGTTTGAAGCAGATACACCGATTGGAGACAATGTACACAAACAAGCTTTATTTAATGCTGGAGGCTTATAATAGTTCTATAAATTTTGAGAGTGATTTTTAAGGGACAAATTGAATTTTCACGATAATAAATCAAGGGAATTGAAGAACTATAAGTATTTCAGTTTTTATCACTAGATAACAGAAGGTTATTTGTGTCTTTTGTGCAGATAATTAGGAGGAGGCTTTTAAATGGAAATGGATATTGTAGGAAGAGTAAAGGCTATATTTTATGAACAAATCAAGGATATTGTAGAAAATCCGAAAGTTGAGCTTGATGACAAACTTGAGACAGTAGGGATTAATTCTATTTCCTTTGTTAAATTTGCAATTGTGCTGGAAGAAGAATTTGCTATAGAGTTCGACCCTGAGGAAATAAATCTTAACAGGTTCCAAACACTAAGGGATGTTATAAATTATTTGAACGAAGAAATTCAAAAAAACAAAAAATAGAGTTAATAAGTAAGTGAAAAATAAAAAATTCTAAGGGGTGAGTTTATGTCAAAATGTAAAATTACTGTATTGAAAAGGGCGTTGAATACGGAATTGGCTGAAGAATATTCAGGTGTAGAGGTGACTAAATGCCCATTTTTTGAAGAAGGTCAAGTATTTACCTGCAATTTATTTGAGAAACCACAAAATTTTTGTGATTGGGCGTGGAATGACATTTATAAAGTTGTCAGTACTTTAAATATGGGAGGAAATTATTCAACAGGAATTTTTGACAAATGGATGAAAAACGATAATGTTATGATAGTATGTTGTAGCGACGGAATGAGACCGGTTTCATTTAAGGTAGAAAGAATCGAAGACTAACTATAAGGTGTCATACCTTATTAAAGAAAATCCTGAGAACTTGTTGAAACAAGATTCTCGGATTTTCTTTTTGCAATCTTAAGGAAATTATGGTGTTAATTGATATTTATAATGTAGCAGTATCAGTGGATATAAGAACCGGATGACATAATTTCCTGATGGACTTTCAAGGTGACAAAAGCCGCTTTGCGGTTTTGTTCTAGAGGTGCATATTTTCTTCAAATTTAGTTATATGTGTAAGAAATCATCCAGCTTACCACAAATGTTATCGAATAAAATATCAGCAGTTTCTTGTAACAGTTTAATGTCAATTTCTTGACATTGTCTTAGCAGTTCCATAGATCTCTCCAGGCAACTAATATTATCGGTTAAAGAAAAATTTGTCACCAAACTCTGACATTTAACCAAAAGATCACATATCTCGTCAATAGATCCAATTACAGAATCAAAAGATTTAATAATACCATTATGAACCAGGTATTCCAATCTTAACTTTAAGCCGATTTTACATTCAGTTAAAGCTTTTAAACCTAATACAGGTATGAAATTATTTTTTAAGAAGGTTGAATCCTCAGAAACTATATTATATAAATCCTCACAATAACTTTTATAAATAGAAACACCTGACCTTCGGACTTTGGTAATGTTATCCCAAAGTGTGGGTTTTATGGATTTGGATTCAAGACCGCTCAAACAGCCTGAAATTTCATTGTAAATTCTATATATTCTTGGCTGCTTAAGACTAAATGTATTCTTAAGAAAAAAGGAGGAAGCTGGCAGATGATATACAGACATTAATTTATAGTCTTTACTTTTATTTGAGACTAATAAGTCACACCGGGAGTAGAAGGCTTCCTCAATTTGACTAAATGGGCATTTAAACTTTTTCCAGGAATAGCTTTTATCTAAATCTACAATATGGAATGCCTGTGAACTGTTATCATAGCCGTAAATAATAATTAAATGAGTATAATGAGATTTTTGATACTCTGCACTATGAGGCATATAATAATAATCGGTATCAATTAATACATAACCGTTTTCATTTATTGCTTCAATTACTTGTGAAACAATTTGATCTTTTGTACTAAAATACTTGAATTCAATTACTTCGTCAAAAATTGAATAGTGCTCCGGGGTATCCTGCGGGTAATACATAGTGCGAAAGTCTTCTACTATTGTCAGGTTGATGAATTTCTCTAAATACCAAGGTCTATATTTGGCATCAGAAAGTATTGCTGCTAGCTTATGAAAAGTCCAACACTCTGTAGTGATATTTGTGTTTAAATTAATAGGTAAAATTTTCTCCATAATATATAATACCTCCTGAACTAACAATTTTTTTTTGAATCCAGAAACTGAAAATAAAATTCATGATAAGATTTCTCAAACTCATAAACTTGCATTAATCTTGTTATACAGGCTTCAAAATACTTTGTACTACGCATAGACGAAAATCTGTATTTTAGGAATACCGATCTAATAAAATTCCAACTGTTTATTATGTCATTATGATGATTTAATATTGTAGGATCATTTCCGAATACTTTCTTAAAAATATATATACTGCTTTTTTTGTTATTAATAATATTGTTAAAACCATTAATAATATTGTCCATATCAGTTTGTGAAATGGATTCTGACAAAAGCAAAGGGTGAATATCTTCAGTAAACTTTTTAATATAATCCAAGGAGTTTATTATCTCCTCTTTTTTTAATAGTATATTGTCTATAAAGCTAGTAACGTGTTTTTCCGTACCATAGCTTTTCTGGCTATCTTCAAAGCATTTTGAAAATTCTATGAAAGTATAATTGTTAAGACTGCCAAAGTTTTCTAAATAGCCTTTATAAGATGAAAAAATATCTGAAAAAGAGATCTCACGTTTTAAATAGGTCAAGTTTTCATTATAATCGTGTTCCAAGACATTAAATATTTCTTTTTGACTATCATATCCGTAGATAAGAAGAGCATGACTCCAATGTATTTTTTGATATGTGTCTTTTCGTATGGATTCATAGAAACAGTCAATAAAAATAATTACTGGGTTCATGTTATCAACACTTGCAATTATATCATTAATTATATCAGTACTTATAAGCTTTGGTTTTACATGTATCCCTAAAGTAGAACAAAGCTTGAAAACATCTATAAACTCCTGAAGTTTTAAGTCTATACTGGTATTACCTTCGTTGTTGCTATATTCATACAAATAAACCCCATTAAGCAAAAAGGGGTCAAGGCTTCCGACATAATGATTAACAATCGGGAACAAAGCACTATATAAGCAATTAGGTAGGTTGCCATTAAACCAAATATCATTGAAAGGTTCAATATTGCTTATCTCTCTCTTGGACATGTTGTAAAAACCCCCCTTTAAAAAGTGTCATTCTAAACTTCACCATTTTATTGAATGCGATAGAGATTTTAGATCGCACTCCAATTTCCTTAATACAATATCACGAAATTCAAATTTTCTTATGTATAATCATTTTCGTGATTTATATAGAAATAGTAAGTGATATTGCCAAAATATGTATACTTGGATTGAAAGGAAGCTCTATAGAATTCAGAAATTTATCTTTTGATAATATGCTTAGGGAATGAAGATAAAAGTGCTTTTTTATGCCTATATTATCTTCAACACTAAAAGCGGAACTACATTGAGCTTGCATCTCATCATACTTCCAAGATGTATTACCAATAGGGTTCCAATCTCTGAAGGCAATATCAATGCTTTCACTGTTATTATCAGAATAATTTAACCTAATACTCTCACAAATGTTACCCCATTCACTCATTCCTAAAAGGTGAAGTGCTTGAAATTTACCCTCAACGATTGAAATTAATTGATTCTCACAAGAAATATTGTCGTAAAGGTTTATTGATTTGTCAGGAAAAGTAAAAGGTATTCCATTTATATTTATACACTCTGATGAAGCCGGTAGTAAATCCGGGTGTATCATATGGGTTGTAGCCCCGATATTTAATAAATTGTATTGATCTATCATCATTTTTTCATAATCCCAAAAGTCACCATCATATGTCCCAAAAAGTTTATGATTGAATGAGTTTTTGAGATCAACCATTAGAAAATCAGCCACTAAAATTCACTCCTTAATTTCATTGAAACAGGGTAGTACTTTACAGTACTCCCGGCTAAATCAATTAATTGAAGCCAGATATCAAGGTCTGAGATCTCTAAATAATCCTCTACAATTACCTCATATCCGCTTGTATTAGCCAAATTTAATATACTCTCTTTTACTAATGTGACATCTTCCATATTAAATACTTTATAAATCAGATGATGTTCCGGCTCTTCCTGAACTAAACGATAGTCGAAAAATAATTCTCCTTTAAATAGTGAATAAACCTTGTCAGTAGGGAGGTCTATAAAAGTCTTATGTTTACTCAGTAAATAATCTATATTTCTTTTAACCCCTTCAAAATAGATATGTTCCACATTGCCGGCTCTTCCATGAAACTGGTGGAGAACTTCAAGCTTGCTGTTGATTACTATTTTTACGCCTTCAATATGCAACCTATAAGCTAATTCATTGTCCTCCTGTCCCCAATGTATAAATTTCTCGTCAAATCCACCTGTTTTTTCTAGCCATTTTTTAGGAATTATCATATTACAACCGAAAACCAAAAGCCAGGGGTATCTGATGGAGGCAAAATTATATGAGTAATCATCAAAAACTTCGTATCTAAATTCCCGAAGGGCAGGTAAAGACACAGAGTTTTCGTGTTTCTCGAAAATGGACCTGTTGCCTATCTCTTCAAAGTTTACTTTTTTGTCCAACATAATTCTCGTTCCAATGACCAACAAATCATGATTGATTTGGTAACTTCTTCCCACTTCCTTTAGAAAGTCATTTTTTACAATTATGTCGCTATCTATAAAAACAATTATTTCTCCGTTAGCTATTTTCCATCCATAGTTTCTAGCTCTAGCTACACACGATTGACTGCATCTTGGCAAGAAAAGATATTTTAGACTATAATTTTTATTTACTGAATGTATATTGTTAAAAATGCTTTCATCAGATCCGTCATCTACTACTATAACCTCATAGTCATTTGTAGTATAATCTTGCTGGTAGTTTAATGCTTCAAGTGTATTCATTAAAAGCTCACACCTATTATAAACAGGAATCACAATACTAAAATATATGACCAACACCCCTTTCATCTGTTGTGTAATTGTAATTCTATGCTCAAATTTTGGCTAAAAAGCTACCGAACACCTTTTGCAAATAAATCCTTCTGGTGAAGGTCTTACTCCAGATAGATGCTCTCTGAATAACTTATACTTTTCTCCATTCCAGATTTCATAAAGCGATTGCTCTTTAACATTCCCGAGTATTAATTCTCTTTTCCAGTCCTGACAGCAACAGATCACATCTCCGTTATAGAGAATATGCATTCTTTCATGTTGTCGTTTGAAAGAGCAGCCTTTGAGTTCGTTTTTTAATACTTGGTCAGAAAATTGTTCATATGTATTCTCGATACTGCCAGCCCTATCATGGACTTCAAACTCGTATACACTTACGTTTCGTTTATTCCAGAATTCTTTAATTTGTGAGTTTTCCTCGTCGCTGATTATTTTGGCTCTAAGGATTACAATTGCTAATTTGGTTTTCTGACCCTTTTTTTCTCTGGTATTTAAAAGTGTCTCTATATTTGAATAAACGGTATCATAATTTAAGCCCTTCATTAATTTATTGTAGGTTTCTCTATACAAGCCATGTACACTTAATCTGATTTCATTTACATTCAGATCAAATAACCTTTCACCAATTTCTTTAGTTAATAACTCAGCATTCGTAGCTATTTCAATAAAAACTTCAGGCATATATTTTCTTATAATTTCAATTCTATCAATATATTTTTTGTCCATAAGTGGTTCATTGTTTAGATACGGAATCATTCTCTCCATCTTATGTTTGCTAGACTCTTCTATAATTTTTTCAAAAAGATTATCTTCAATTAGTCCATTAGAAACTGTCTTAGACAAGCTTTCATAGGGGCAATAAAGACATTTGGAATTGCAATAGGAATGTGTTTGAAACTCAATATATTTTGGAAAAATATTTTTGTCATTAAACATATGTTATCTCCTAGCCATTATATTGAAGGATAAAAAAATAATAACATATTTTGTATGTAATTTACAAGATATATATTGCCGTATTTATAATTATGTAACTACTTACATTAACCATGGAGTTAGGAGCAATTAATGAAAGTAGGCTGTCTGTTACACTGACCACAATTTTATTATGTTTTTCGTTAACAGAATGAGGTCACAAAACATGTTGAACTAAAAATTATTGAAAAAAGGTATTATGAATAGAAATATATTTTACGATAAATCAAGTAATGGAACTTTTTACAAGGTTATGTACAAAGAGTTTGAAATACCTGCTGGAGGTGAAGGATGATATCTCATAAAGCTTCAAACACCACAGATCAGTTTCCAGATTCTATTTTCAAGTTGCTTTACATTGCAGCAAATGGTTTTAGGAAAAACCTTTCTAAAAATTTTGTGAAATCACTGTTTATCTCTGGAATAGTTTTTTTAATCAATCTACTTCTTGTTTCTATTGGCGACAAGATGAACCTTCAAGATAATTCATTTTTGTCTTCTTTAATGGTTAGACCAGGGAATATTTTAAAAGGAAGTATTCTCTGGGCGGCGTTATCAGGCTTATTTTTATCGTTGTTTCAAAAGACAAAAATTTATGGTTTGGGAAAGATGTTAAAGGGGTGTACATCCTCCATTGGGCCTATTCTGAATATAAAAAGGAATTATAAAAATATACCTTTTCTTATTGGTGCATTCATAGCTCTTCTTTTTTCAATGCTGATGGGTAATGCTATCTTTAGTGCGGCATTATTTCTGTCATTTATAACTTCTGCAGCCTTCAACAATAAGAGCAGTTTGATTTTTATAGCAAGATTTGCAGGGAGTCAGCTTAAAAAAATTATTAAAAAAAAGAAAGAATTTGAGATAAAAAAAGGGTTACATTTAGTAGAGGGATTTTCATTGGGTTTTGGTCTTTATAGTATATTGGTTATGTTCAAACAGGGAATATTCGTTCAGATAGTTTTTCTGATCTTATTTTCATTAATGGTAGTAATTCGATTGAAAAAATTCAGAATCGGTGTAAATAATACACTGTGAATTCTCAGCTACATATTTTGTTAAAATCATTTTTATTACGATTTCTAATTTTACGAAATCATGTACCTTGATCCATTGAACACATAATTCTTAATGTAAGATCTTTATAAAGTTTAATATGGAAAAAATCTGAGATGGGAGATGCCTTCTGTGAAAAGACGAATTTTTTTATTGATAACAATATTGATTATTTTTCTACCATCGAATATATATGCAGATTCAAAAAAATACAGGGAATATCAAAATAAGTATGACGAAAAAATCGAATTTCTTAAAAGAAAGGTTTCGGAACTTGAACTTGCAATTGTTTATAAACAATCAAACATTGACAGTCTAATAGAAAACAATATGGACATTGTTAACAATCCACATATCAATTATGTTGATGTAGTAGAATATTGGACAAAAGCCATAAAACTACTGGAAAACTACAAAGACACGGGTCTTAGTTCTTTAAATGAAGATGGAAAACGCCTTTTTGGAGAATTGAATTCTATAGAAGATTATTCAGGTGATGTACGTGTCGAGCGATACTTGAATAGTATTTATCATTACAGATGGAACATTAAAATAGGCAGTGAATTTATTGCCTATTGTGAAAAAAATAGAGTAAAGGGCATTTCAAAAGAAGAAGCGGACATAAAAATGGCTGATTTTGAGGAAAGAAAAAAAGCCGAAGTGTTAAAATATGGTGATTGGGAACTCCCGAACTATATTAATTGGGGAGAGGGTTGGCTTGTTTCAGAAGATCAGATGTATGGAATATTATATAATATAGGTCTAAATTATGATGCCTCTGGGGTATTTTTTGGTATTGATAACCCATTAGTTTTGAGCCTTATTCCAGGAGTTGGAGTTTTTGCGCTAATGTTTCTCATGCTTGGTATTTCATCATCACTAAGTACCTTGGGTACGAATGTTGGTGCCAATACACTCAATACTCTAGAACAGGATGTAGGGGATAATTCGATGGAAGAAGATGAGGCGAAAGAAGATGGCAATGGAACTTTAATTCTTGAAGCAGAAATTCAGGACAAGTCAATAGTAGCAGGAGACAGCAATACTGCGGTTGTGCTATTTGCCGGGATACGCGTGCAGTCAGCAGATGGAAATGCACCGAATGAAGGTGAGCTAAGAGCAGCAATGGCATCTATTAAGGTAAAACCACAGGGGCCTGGAGCTAAGTACATATTTATAGAAGCTGAGGATGCTAGTGAATGGGATGAATGGAGAAGGTTTTATCTATATTCAACTTATAAAGAAGATGTTGGTTTACAGCTACCGCTTCAAATTCCCATAAGTGTTTCTGCTGCCTCAAAGGTACAGCCTTCTAATAAACTAGTACACTTTAAGCTTGAAAAACCGGAAAACAGACTTGTTATAGACCCTAAAACAATTGTAATTGCAGATAGGGCCGATTCACATCCTCAGATAAAGGCAAGGATATTATCCTGGGACGAGGGCAACTGGGATTATGAATACAGTATAGCCGAGGTTTTGGAAATAGGAATAAATAAAGTTGAGTTTATAAAAGACGGGGATAAGTCCAGTAGTATAAAAATTTCGCCTTTGAAAATCCCTGAAAATGCAGGCAATACCATTGTAAACAAATTAGTTGTAAAAGCTATAAATAACAAAACAGGCCAGGTTATAGAGGAAAAGCTTACTGTTACCGTTGCAAAGGAGGGGCTTGTTGCTGTATGTGATAAGCCGCTAAGCATCGTGGCAGATGGAGAGACATTTACCGAGCTTAAAATTACTGCACTGAATGCAAAAGACGGTAAATTACATACTGACTTCGGACTTCTTCAGAGTGTAAGGTTTGAGGATGCTGTAAAAACACAAAACCAACTGTCTGAAAATGCTTTTTCTACTGCTGGCATTGAAATTATTGACGGTGGCTGGGATGAGGAATCCTACAATGATAAAAATGCTCTGGCCTGCTATGTTTATAGGATTAAAACAAAACGTGAAATTCCAGGTCAGGGAGAGAATTACCATGGAGAGCTGAATATTACTTCAAATAGTGAAGGAAAGGAATACAGAGTTAAGATACCTGTTCTTCTTGATATCGCTGCTTTAGGACCAGGCAGTAAAGCCTGGGAAGTTGAGCTTGAAAGGTGCAGGAAGATAATCACCAAAATACCTAAAGAGTATCAAGGACGGATGACCGACTTACTTGAGAAAAGAGCTCAACTATTGGGTGCTAGAGGTCTTTATGATTTAAGACATAAGATATGGAAAATAGGACAAACCCTATGGGAGGCAGAAGGACTTTCCGGTTATGAGGATGTTGAAAGATGGGCCGGTTATATAGAAAACACTTTGAATTTTGCCAATTGGATGGGGAAGCTTGCTACAGATATGCTCCTTAGCCAGTACATGGGAGTGTTCAAGGCTATAGCAGCAGGAGAATTATATAATGTGATTGTCTCAGGAATAAATGCTTATACAGCAGGACAAAGCTTTGATGATTGGTTTGAAAAAGAATTTATTAAGAAGCATTTTGTAGAAGTTATTCAGAGCCTTGGTGCTGAGGGAATAGAGCAGAATGCAGAGAAATGGTTCTCGAAAAACCCGAAAGGAGCAGCACTGGCAGTTTTGGCATACTTTTCGTATTTCTTTATTACAAATATGGCATTAAAAAAGATGAGCGTGATTGATGCTGCAAAGGCAGCTGCACAAAATGTTGCCTATGCGGGAGCATTGAAATTTTTCTCCTCAAGAGTCAGTGCATATTTTGGAAAAGGAAAAAATATTGATACGGATTTGACTGCTAATAGTGCAAAAGCAGTAAGTAAGGATATAGAACTTCCGGACAATAATGCAAAACTACCAGGTGCTGATGAATTTCGGGACAGCCTTGACTACAATAAAGGTTTTCTTAATGCAAAACAAAAAATAAATAATCTTTCCGATGCTATTGAAGGCGGAAACCAGGAAAATATAAAAAAGAGCATTATGGATATAAAAACGGACAAATACTCAATAGCAGAAATTAATAAGGTAGTTGATGGAAAACCTCTATATTCCGATGATATGAAAAAAGTAATAAATGATGTTTTTGATGAGGAAATAAAAACTCCTACAAAGAAGTTAATGGATGAAAAGGTTTTGGAACTGTATAGCAAAAAAGGATACAAGGATGTGGAGCTTGTATTTGAAAGTAAGTCTAACAAATCAGATATTATAAAGGTGGGTTCGGATTGGGACGTTTCATATAAGGTAAAATACATAGATAAAAAAGGCAGAGTAAAGGTAGAGGATATGAAAGCTAGAGACTTAAAGCCTATAGTTGAAGATTCACTTTATCAATCTGCAGGAAATAAGTATGGTAAGGGATTAGACAAAGAACAATTTGCTGAAGAGCTTTTAGATGTATCGGCTATGGGTCCTGATGCTGCCGGTGGCTATGGAAGAGATGTAAATTCGGCACTGAATCTGAAGGATGTATCTGAAGAAATAGTTAATATGGATAACAATGCTCTTAAGAGAGGCCTGGATGAACTTAAGAGGAAGACAGACGGACATGGTAATGTGAAACAAGCTCTTTCTGACAATGCAAAGAAGGTCAAGGCTGTGTATGACAAGATAAAACTTGAAGATCCATCTTCCTTGGGTTTGGGAACGGGTTATAAGGAACTTGAGTGGTTTAATAGAATTGGGAAAGACGATATAGAACTTGAGGGCAATATGCTCGAAGGCTTAAAGCAACTTAGTAAACAATATAATAACATACTTACTCCAATAAAAAAGATTGCGGATACGGTGTCAAATCAAAAGACTACAAAGCTTCCTTCCATTCTTACAGATACAGTAGATTTATTTAACAGCGGAAAGTCTCCTCAATATATTGAAGCACTTTTAAAGTCAAAAGGGTCTTCTCTAAGAGAGGTGGCAGATGTTTTCAAGAGTCAGGTGGAGGCATATGGAAATGCGTTTCCTAATTACTGATAATGATTAAGGTGGTGAACGTATGACATTTGAACAAGTTGAAAAGGAGTACAGGCTATTAAAAATTGAGTATATAAATGAGATTTGTGATAAAGAGCATATGGAATTTATGTTAAATGAAGTTCTATTGGCAAAGGATGAAAACAATAATAAATGGAAAATTTCTTCCGAGACAGGAAGATGGTTATTTTTTGATGTAAAGAGTAATAAGTGGATAGAAAGAAAAAGACCTGATAAAGAGTTTAAACAACAGGAGCAAGAGTATAAAGTGACTATCAACACTCCACCTTCGCCAAAGCCAAAGCCGGAAAGGCTTAAAGAATTAACGGAAGTTGCCATAAGGTGCGATTCATGTCAAAGGGAAGTAAAAGCTTCAGCTAAGTTTTGTAAATATTGCGGTGGAGAAGTTTTAAAGTCAGTTAAAGGCAAATGCATTTCATGTGGACACATAAACAGAGAAAATGCGAAATTTTGTGGGAAATGTGGAAAGGCTAGAAATTAGTAATGTTAAAAAGCACTAGAAGGAGTAGGCGTATGAGTTTAAAAAATGGACTAAATACCAACAAGTTGAAAAAAATAATTTTAATTACTGTGATTATTATTCTAATACTAATTCTTGCATTTGTTGCATTTTTAAAAATCATGACAAATTCATCTAAGCCTTCGGGAAAATTTGAGGGTACTTGGGAAGGCGGTTTGGTCATCAAAGAATTGGATAATGATGCAACAGGTTATTATAAGGATTTTGACAAACCACTGGAGGTTATCATAGATATTGATGAACAATCTGCAGCATATGGACATATAAGAATCAGGACAAAGGAAGCCGAGGTAATAGATGATATGGTTTTTCCCTGTATTTTTAAGGATGGGGTGCTGTTGGTAGAAGACGAGGAATTGGTTTTAAGTGCAAAGACTCTTGTTGACCATGGCACAGCATATATGGATGCAGAGTTTTTGGTGAAAAAGTTAAAAAGTGGAATAGTTATAAAAGGTATAATTTCATCACAAAAAATATTTGGCAAGCCAAATGTTTTTGAGTATACCGAAGATCGGGAATGATGAATTGACAGGAGGATATGTATGGAGCCAATTTACTGCGAAGAATGCGGGCAAAAGCTTGTGCCGGGATCTGAGTTTTGTGACAATTGCGGATACAAAGTTGAATTGGATGATTTGGAAAAAGAACAACCTGAAATGAAACCCATGGTTATGCAACAATCTCAAGAAGTAGAACAGCCCATTGAGGTCAGTGCTACAAATAATATGCGTTCATCTCTCATACAGAATAGACCAAAAAAGAAAACCAAGTGGCTGATTTGGGTTGGAGGATTTGCTATTGTTTTAATAGTTTTAGTAGTATATTCAGCACTAAGAACCTCATTGGATAATGAAAAATCAAATAGTGATAAGAATGGTTTGATAAGCAACTCGAATAATACATCAAAAGACATTGAAAATATTGATAAAAAAAGCACAGGTTTAAAATCAGATTATGATGATTATACCCCCTCATTAGGCAATAGCTGCGGAAATACAGTGAATCTGGGCTTTGCAGTAGCTGCTGGTGACAAGATGATATTCTGCAATGATTTAGGTATGAATGGTGGTGGAGGGGAAACTCTTATAGCAAATATTGATGGCAGTGATTCAAAACAATTCATAGCTGATCAGTGTATGACGATGGATTATGATGGGGAATGGGTATATTATTCGCATTATTTGTTTGATAGAGGGATATTTAAAGTTTATGCTGACAAGTCACAAAATACAAAAATAACAGATGATGAAGTTGCATATTTAAGTGTTTCAGGTGATTGGATATATTATTTTGATGCTGAATTGATGCTGCACAGAATCAAGAAGGATGGGTCGGAAAAAAATGTTTTGTCTGATGAATCCGGAGTTTATTTAAATGTTGTTGGAGAATATATCTATTATGTTGAAGGAGTTGGTGATTATGGCTATATAACGAAAATGAAATCTGATGGCTCAAATAAACAACAATTAATACCCGATCAATCAGGTATGCTCGTATATGAAAATGAATGGCTTTACTACATAAACGTGTCAGATGGATCTAAGGTATACAGGATTAGAACCGATGGCTCCAGCAAAGAAAAGATACTTGATGAGTCTTGTGCTAATATAAATATAGATGAAGGTTACTTATATTATATTCCAGCTGGAAACAAAGGGCTTAATAGGATGAAAATTGGGGATACTCAAAAGAATACTTTCATGGAAAATGAAGAATGTATGCTAGTAAATATAGTAGAAGAAAACATTTTGGTTGTAGTAAATGTTGATGGTGAGAATAAGGTTTACTCCTTCAAAAAATAAAAAAAGAGAGGAATGGTTTAACTTGACTAAGTATAAAAAAGTTGTAACATTTCTGCTTTTTGCAATTATGCTGTTAATATCCACTCAAATACATTTTGCGGATTCACGTCAATATGCCATAACAGATTACAACATTATAGTAAATATAAATTCAGATGGTTCAGCTGATATAGAAGAGAAAATCACATACAATTTTGATGGAGAATATAATGGAGTTTATCTAGACCTTGATTTTACAGGTTCAAAAGGACTTGTCGAGCATTCTGTTGTTGTAAAAATGTTTGAGGGTTTTAGGAGGTTTGTTAACGATAATTCAGAAAACGAAGGTACATATACATATAAAGTTGAAGGAAGTACAGCTAAATTTATTGTATATGAGCCTTCTGCCTATGGAGAAAAAACATTTATATATAAATATAAACTTATTGATGCTGTCACTAAGTATAACGATATTGCAGAGTTCAATAGAAAATTAGTTGGTACTACATGGGAAGTACCTGTCCATAATGTAAAGATTAGTATTACTATTCCAAAAGGAGCATCAAAAGATGAAATTAAGATATTTTCTCATGGGCCTCTTACGGGTGAATCAAGATTTATTAATGAACTAACATCTGAGTACACAGTACCTGTAATAACTCCTGGTGATTTTTTTGAGGTGAGAGTGCTTTTTCCCACCACATTAGTTCCAGAAAGTCAGAATGTTGTGAACAAAGATGTATTGAAAGAAATAATGGAACAGGAAGCCAAATTGGCAGAGGAAGCAAATGTTGCCAGGGAAAAGGCCAGAGAAGAGGTTGAGCATAAAAAGAAATTAGAGAATATTGGGAAAGCGATGATGGCAATTGTTTTCCCAATATGGATTTGGTTATTGGTCAAGATACGTAAAAAATACGGACAAGACCCAAAAACCAATTTTGATGGGAAATACTACAGGGAAATACCGGGTGATTATCCTCCGGCTGAGGTTAATTATTTGATGGGTACTTCAGATGCTTCAACAAAGGAAATATTGGCGACTTTGCTTGATTTGGCAAGGAAAGGCGTATTAATTCTTAGTACTGAGAAGAAAACTACTAATAAGCTGATTTGGAAAAAAGAAAGTATTGACTATGTTTTTACAAAAAAGCTTCAAACTATAGAAGTTAAATTAAAATCCCATGAAGAACATATTCTTTTCTGGCTGTTTAATGAAATTGCAAAAAGTGATAGTTTCAGATTTTCAGATATGAAAACATATCTGGATGAATATAAAAACCGCAATCAATTCTGGAAATACTTCACGCATTGGAAAAAGCTTGTAAGGAAAGAAGCTTCTAAAAATAGATTTTATGAGCTGCCAGAAAAAAAGGGTGGATTTATCTTGACAGGGCTTATGCTTATTGTTTTGGGAATTGCAACAGGAAGATTTATGTATGCTTTTGCAGTTTTGATCTCACTTGCAGGTTTATTACTAATTTTGTTTCTTTCGGCACAGCATAAACGGACTGAGTATGGCAGTGATCAATATAGAAAGTGGATAGCTTTTAAAAGATTTGTAAAAGATTTTTCAAGTATAAAAGATGCTCAAATACCTTCAGTTGCAATATGGGAACATTACCTTGTTTATGCTATACCTTTAGGTATTGCAAAAGAAGTAATAAAGCAATTCCCACTGATACCAGACAAAGAAAAGGATGAAAGGCTATCAGGATCTGCTATAGCTTGCAGCATCCTTGCCACGGACAAAGGACTAAGTGATTTAAAGGCTTTTGACAGTGCGTTTAATGATTTGAATACATCATTTAATTCTGCATTTAGCATTGCAAGCTCATCTAATTCCTCGGGCTCTGGTTCAGGAGGAGGGTCAAGTGGAGGAAGTTCTGGCGGCGGAGGCGGCGGCAGCGGAGGTGGAGCATTTTAAAAAAAATCTTTAACAATAATCTAAGGAGGAATTATTATGGTGTGGGTTATTCTAGCAATAGTAGTTGCTGTAGTTGTAGTTTATATTGTTCTCATTTATAACAGTTTAGTGTGGAAAAAGAACAAGGTTCAAAATGCTTGGAGTCAGATAGAAGTTCAACTTAAAAGGAGATTTGATCTGATTCCCAATATTGTAGAAACTGTTAAGGGGTACGCAGAACATGAAAGGGCTACCTTAGAGAAAGTAACTGAAGCAAGGACAAGATTTATGAGTGGAATGTCTCAAAAAGAAGCTATGAACGCAAGCGGTGAAGTAGGGCAGCTTTTGGGGAGGTTATTTGCTGTTGCAGAAAGCTACCCTGAGTTAAAGGCTAACGAGAACTTTATTGAGCTTCAGGACGAGTTGACAAGAACTGAGGATAAAATTACGTTTTCAAGACAGTTTTACAATGATGTAGTTATGGATTTAAACAACTCCATTCAAATGTTCCCAAGCAATTTAATAGCAGCGATTTTTGGTTTTAAGCAGGAATTGTTTATGCATGTAGATGAGATGGAAAAGGAAAATATTAATGTAAAGTTTGAATGATTTTAAGAAATGTTTAAGGGTTTTATAAAAAGCATTTTTCGAAAAGAGTGGTTAAGTCCAGAAAAGGATTAAACCACTCTTTGTTTTTATCAAAAAAAGAATGTTTATGCAACTAATGCTCAAAGCAAAGCTTGCAATGGCTGAAAAGTCAAGGTTTTTTCGGACTATCACTTAATTATGGTTGGACCAGTGTCTGCAAAAAATATAACGGATCAATTTGCTCAGCAGCCAGATCTTCATACAGATCGGCAATAGGATCACCTTTTGATTGAATGTATGCTGCGGTAAATGGAACACCGGATGCACTTACAGGATAAACAGCATGGTCATGGTCGGAATAATATGCACCAAGGCCTTCTTTTTCGAGTACTTTTGCAGGAACACCTTTTGTAAGCTGGTGAACGATAGAGCCTATGATTTCTAAATGAGCCATTTCTAAAGTTCCTATAACACTTATATCGTAACAAAATGGCATAATATAATTTTATGATTTGTTTTTTAAAACGCAGATATTAGTTGAGGATGAATTTGAAAATTTGATAGATTAAATTGATAATCAAATATAACTTGTATATAATAGAATAAAATAACTAATCTGGTGTGCTTACGCCGAACATAGCATATCCAGTTAAAATAACGATTATATATTTGTTGTTATGAAGAGTTATATGTATATGATTATAAAAAGATCAAAAGTACAAAAAAATTCGAATAATTTCAGGTTGACAAGGTAATAGAATATAATAATTCATAATTCATGTAATTAATGTCAATATTAGAATAAATGTGGAAGATAAAGAGGTTTTAAAATGGCGAAAAAGCAAGTGTTACAAGGAATAGACAACTTTAGAAAGTTAATAGACAGCAACGGATATTATGTGGATAAAACTTTGTTAATAAAAGAACTAATAGACCGACCTGATCAAATAGTACTGATAACAAGACCAAGAAGATTTGGAAAAACACTGAACATGAGTATGTTAAAGTACTTCTATGAAATCCCAAAATGCAGACAACATGATTTAGAAGATGAAGATATGAGTTATCTGTTTGAAAATTTAAATATTGTAAAATGTGGAGATAAATACACGCAGGAACTGGGAAAATACCCGGTAGTATACTTAACACTAAAAAATGCAAAACAAAACAATTGGGAAGATACATTATATAATTTAAAATTAACTATAGCAAATGAATATAAACGCCATAAATATTTATTAGATGGAGAAATACTTAGTGAATATGAAAAAGAAATATATATGGATGTATTAAATATGAAAGCAGAAAAAATAGAATATACAAATGTAATATTAAACCTTACTGAATATCTAAAAAGATACTTCAAAGAAAACTGTATGGTAATAATAGATGAATATGATACGCCAATACAATCAGGATACCTATATGGATACTTTGAGAAAGTAATAGAATTCCAAAAAAGTATGTTAGTAAAAGGATTTAAAGACAACAAGGCGCTTAAGCAAGGGGTGTTGACGGGAATAATGAAAGTTGCCCAAGAAAGTATATTTAGTGATTTTAACAATCCTTTAGTGTGTACAGTTCTTGCAGAAGAATTCTCTGACAAATTTGGCTTTACTGAAGCTGAAGTAGAAGAGATGGCAGAGTACTTAGAATATACTGATCATTTAGAAGACATAAAAAGATGGTACAATGGATACATGTTTGGAATAGATACAGTAATATATAATCCATGGAGCATAATAAAATACATGTATAATCCTAGAAATGGACTAAAAGCATATTGGATAAACACAAGTGATAACAGAATTATAAAAGATGTGATGCAGTTAGATAAGGCAGAAGGGAAAAAAGTGGTGGAAAAACTAATTAAAGGAGAAAAAGTTTCCAAAGCAGTAGAAGAAAACATAGTATATCAAAGTATAAAAGATAATCCAGACGTAGCATGGAGTTTTCTGCTACATGCAGGCTATCTAAAAGCATTTGAAAAAGAAAAAGTAAGAAATAAATATCAATATAAGCTGTCAATACCTAATATCGAGATACAAACAATATATGAAGATATGATAATAAACTATTTCAAAGAAGATGAAAACACATTAGAACATATACAAAATATAATAAAAACTCTCCAAGAAAAAAATATAGAAAAATTTGAAAGAATACTAAAAGAACTCTACTTAAAACAAGTAAGCTATCATGACGTAAATAGTAAGAAAAAGAGTATAGAAGAACTAGGAGAAGTAGAGCAAGATAAGAAGTATGAAAGCTTTCATCATGGATTCATGTTGGGGTTATTTGTATTAGTAGGAGAACAATACATTGTGGAAAGCAATAAAGAATATGGTCTAGGTAGACCAGATATAGTATTAATCCCCAAAAGTACAAATAGTACAGCATACATATTTGAATTCAAGTGGGAGAGTACAAAAGGAACAAAGACTTTGGAAAAATTAACTGATGAAGCAGTAAACCAAATAAAAGAGAAGAAATATAAGGAAGGATTCAGTGCAGTATATAATTATGAAAGTATAGTATGTATTGGAATAGGCTTTAAAGGAAAGGAACTTAAAATGGAGCGATTATAAAGAGGTATTAAAGTGCTGCAAGATTACCTTTAAAACTGCGGTTCTTTCTTATTTATATATTGTAAAAGACCATAATTAAAGTATGTGGTCTTTTTACACAAACCTAATTATAGTCTCAAATAATTAATTTTTATTGCTTTTTGTACCATTATGCCTTATTTACAGGCTTGGTTATATAGAATTTCTTATCCGCCAATTTATCTTCAACAATCCTCAAGGCTTCTCCAAAACGTTGGAAATGAACAACTTCTCTTTCTCTCAAAAACCTCAAAGGGTCAATTACATCTGGATCATCACAAAGGTTAATGAGATTCTCGTAAGTAGCTCTTGCCTTTTGCTCAGCAGCCAGATCTTCATACAGATCGGCAATAGGATCACCTTTTGATTGAATGTATGCTGCGGTAAATGGAACACCGGATGCACTTACAGGATAAACAGCATGGTCATGGTCAGAATAATATGCACCAAGGCCTTCTTTTTCGAGTACTTTTGCAGGAACACCTTTTGTAAGCTGGTGAACAATAGAGCCTATGATTTCAAGGTGAGCCATTTCTTCAGTTCCTATATCGTTATCAAAATGGCATACTATTTTTTGTATCACAAGCATGTTTTATTGTGTGTTTTTTTATGATATGCTAAACTTATGATTTTATTTTGTTTTAATATAGATTAACCCCTTGATTTTTTGATGCTATTCATATATAAATATTGTTGGACTATAACATTGTTATTTGGCGAGGATAAATTGGTATACGAATTTTTAAAGGATTTTCACAGGCGTGCAGAGATAATTGCAATAGTTGATTTTATAACTACAAGGGTTGCCAGAAAGACTAAGCTAAGGGAGTTTGGGTTTGAAGCATCAGGGACAATAAATCTGGTTATGCTTGTCTTGTGCTTTATAATGGAAAAATCTTTGGTTGAAGAAGCGTGCACAAAAAATGATGTGGCTAACTTTATAAGAAGGCTTGATGCTGAATTTCTAAAAAAGAATATACCTGATGAAGAGTACTTGGGTATAGTGGATTATATTATAAAGGATTGTCTACAGAACAGTGGGATTCCACACTATTTTTCCACCTACAATTTCGAAGCAAATAGAGAAGAAAAAATAAATGTAAAATTGATAGATGATAAAAGAATTTCAGTTGGTAATGATAATGTATATACGTATTACATGACCCCTCAAGGATACAAGTTTATGTTTAATACTCTGGAAATAGAAGATGCTTTGAAGGTTTCCATAGAGCAGTTTAAACTTAACCTTTCCATCAAAAAAAGAAATTTCAATGCGGCAAGAAACAACGCAGACAGTTTGTTTAATATTAGCAAGACCCAAATTCAAAGGATAAATTACTTTATTAAAAGAGTTAAAGAAGATATTGGTGGTGCTGGAATTGAGGAGTATGAAAGAATATACAACAGTACTTTCTCTTCAATAGATGAACAAAAAGAAGGTTATGATAATCTTTATGAACTCATAGGCAGAGTGGAAAACTCAATTATTGAGAGTAATAATAATGGTATTCAGAAAGAGGCTCTTACAAAAGAAATTGAGGATATTTCATATATAAAAAACAGACTTAAATTTATTATCAATGAACAGTCCAATCTTCTCTTAAAGCAACAGCAGCTTCAAAAAATCTACAATGAAGCTGTTGATAACATTCTTTATATCGGGTTTGAGAACAGGATAAATATTGAAGATGTTATTATGAAGAAGTTGGAAGAAAATCCTGATTTGTCATATCCTCTTATAAAAGTTTTAAGGCCGATTTTCATGCCGGATACAAACAAATTTTTCAATATAAAAATGGCTCTCGGTGAGCAAAGAATTGCGATGGCGGAAACGTATAGCGAAGGCAGTAATATTCTTATGAATGAGAGATACTTCAACAGGTTTGAGAGTGAGAGGGATATTAGAATTCGTGATATTAACAATAAATATATCGATATATTTGAAATTATCTGCAAGCAGGCATTGGAAAATTCAGAAAAAGAGATACTACTCTCAACACTGGTAAATCAATTGAGTCATGAATATGTGAAGTTTGTACCGGACTTAAAGATTCTGACAAATGTTCTGCTTCAGCTTTGCAATATTAAAGAAGTAGATTTTAAGACCATAAAAGGTCAGAGAAATAAAACTGTGTTTAACCCTTCAGAAGCTTTTGACATAAAATACTGTGTTCTTGAACTTCTAAACAGGGACAAAAGTTACAATAGAATCGACGGTTTAAAAATCCTTCTGTCCAGGAATAAAAAGGTCTTTATAGCGGAAAAACCTTTAGAAGACGATTCTGACGAGTTTTTTAGCACTGAGAAAGTGGTGGGGCTTAATTGTCCTGATATATTGTTTAAAATAGAGGTGAATCAGCATTGAATGAGATGAGTCTTGAGAAGGCGATGAGGATATATTATTTTTTGCTAAAGGACGGAGAGCTTACTTTTGATGACAACAAAGAGCTTTATCTGGATTACTCCGATAGTGAAGTAAGGGCTGTGTTAGAAATAATGGCGAGAGAAAGCAATGTAACGATCGAGAAGTATAATCAGGTAATATATCTTATTCCAAATGAAGAAAATGACACCCTTGGCATAAAGGAAATAGATCTTCAGAAAATTATCAGTTATGATGCACGTAAGATTGATTTTTATTTGGCTCAATACATTATTATTACGATTATATTGGTTTTTTTCAGCGGGAAAGGAAGCTATGTAAAGTCAAGGGATTTCATCAGAATATCAGGGCTGGAAGAGGTTATTACCTCAAGGCTTGATTATGCAAATTCCAAAAAGAATATTGACAGGGATCAGGAAGAGGCTAAGTTTAATATTACAGCCATGTACGAGCACTGGAATGCACTGCAGATTGATGAGCAGGGAAAAAGAAAAACAAAATACGGGTATATCAGGAGCGTATGTGCTTTTCTTGAGAAACACAATCTTCTGGTTTACGATACTGTTGAAGAGGACATCAGGCCTTCAAACAAGCTTACTCACCTGATGACATACAGCTTTTTGGACGGAAACCGTTTGGAAACAATAAATAAGCTACTGGGATATTAAGGAGCAGATTATGGCAAAGATAGGGAAAATAAGGTTTGTAAATTTCACATATAATGACAACAGGCATATTTATGATCAGACTTTTGATTTTTATAATGGCGAAGATACCCTTTTAAACCTTCAAAATGGGGGAGGAAAGACGGTGCTCGTCCAGATGATGATGCAGCCGATAATTCCAAAGCAGAAGCTGAAAGACAGGAACTTCAAAGGCTATTTTAAGAATACCAAAGGTCCTGTCTATGTTATGATAGAGTGGATTTTAGATGACAGTTCAAAGAGAGTTATGACAGGTATAGGTATTAAGAGAGTACTGAGCAAGAATATTGAGGACGAAAGCGAAAGCATAAAAGTAGTAACTTTTATTACGGAGTATGAAGGTGAAAGTAGTTTTGACATAAAAAACATTGAACTTTTAGAAGAAGAAAAGGGAATAGTAAGGTTAATTGAGTTTGACAGAGTTTTGAAAAATATGTCAGCTGCTGAGAAGGAAGGGAAGGATGTTTGGCTATTTAGATGGGAGCTGGCTGACGACAAAAAAGAATATGCAAGAAGGCTTAAGAATTATAAAATAAATCAGCTTGAATGGAAAAACCTCATGGTAAAAATAAACGAATCTGAAGCCGGACTCAATTCGTTTTTCAATGATTGTAAGACTACTGGTGCTTTGATTAAAAAGTGGTTTATTCCCACAATAGAAGAACAATTGAATAAGAATGGTAATTTTGTTGAAAACATAAAAGAACTAATTAAAAATCACACAGAACAGCTTGTAAAAAATGAAGATATGATTAGGGAAAGAGAAATCTTTGAAGACTTCAGAAGGAAGTCGAAGGTGCTATATGAGAGCCTTAATGAGTATAAAGACGTGCTGTACCGCAGTGAGGATAATAAAAAAGAGCTTGGCAATTCCTTTTTGTTTGTGAATGATAAAATGAAATCCATTAATAGAGAAAAAGAAGAAATATTAAGAAATATTACAGCTTTGGAAAACAATATAAAAGAACTGGAATATGAGTGGTTATCTGTAGAATATTATCAGATTTCAGATGTTTTGGAACAGTTAAGACAGAGTTTTTTGGAAACTGAAAATAAGGCGGATGAACTCAAAGCGGAAAATTCCAAACTGGAGTACAGAAAAAATTTGCTTTCATGTTCAAAGCTAAAGGATGAAGTCAAAAACCTGAATTCCAAAATTGCAAAATATGAGACTGAGCTCCACAAGGAAAGTCTTCAACAGGAGGACATCAAAAGCATTATTAACGACCTGGAGTATTCTTTGAAAGAAAAGTACAAAGAAAAGATTTGTGACCTGGAAAAAACAATTGACATCGAAAAACGACATCTTACAGATGAAAACAATAACCTTTCAAAGAACCTTGATCACTATGAAAAAATTAATGAAGATATTTCTAAAATTAATGATAAGATCATCTCTATAAGGGGCAGGATTGCTGTGTTTGAAGAGTCGGAAAAGGCACTTGGAATGGCATATCCGGATTTTTTACCTGTAAAAAACACCAGTACCAATGAATTGGATGAGGAGAGTATGGATTCCATTAAAGCTCTGCTCAAGGAAGAAGAAGAGGAAATTGAAAAGAGTAAACTCCACTTAAATAGCAGGCATGTTGAAAATCAAAGCAAGCTCGATAAGTTGGAAATACAATTAAAAGAGTTATTGGATAAATATCCTGCATTGGTTATTGAAAAAAATAAACTTGATACCAAATACCATAAATTTGAGGATGAAAAAAACGCAATTGTTAAAATAATTAAGGCGTATCAATTAAGTGAGAATTTTTTATACAATAAGGAAAAATTGTTGATTCCTTTAAATTCAGATAAGGAAAAGTTCGGTAAGCTTATTAGTGACAAGAATCTGGAAAATTCAATTCTTGGGAAGCAATACAAAATATACGAATCGGGAAAGGCTTTTGAGTTATCTGAAGACCTTAAACAAATGCTGGAAGATAATAATATTCTGGTTGAGTTTGGCTATGAATGGCTGAAAAGTTTGCAGGAAAACAAAAATTCAAAACTTAAACTTGTAAGATCCAACCCATTTCTACCGTATTCGCTCATAGTATCACAAAAGGATATGGAGTGTATCAGAGAAATGGAATTTAAAGGGGCTATATCGCCTGTTGTTCCTATTATCGAAAGGGAGAGACTTGAAAGTGCTATTGAAATCAAGTCAAGAAACAGTGTTCATTCCTTTGGTAATATTGATTTTCTTATTGCTTTTGATGACAGGATTTTAAATAAAAATTACCTTAAGGAAATTTGTGAGGATATAACCGATAAAATTTCCAAAAACAATGAGATCATCAAAACAGCTCAGGAAGCCTTGAAAAATGTTGAACTCCAAATATCGAGGGTTGAGGAATTCAACTATACATTTGATGCTGTCAATAACATGGCTGAGGAACTAAGCAGCATATCAAAGGATATGGAAGAGAATAGATTTAAAAAAACAGAACTAGAGGCTGAAATAGTCTTGATAAAAAACAATGATAAGGATGAAATAGCAGCAAAAGCCGAGCTTTTAGACCGTGAAAACAGATTTTTGAGAAAAAGAGAAGAAATTTATGCTTTCTTTGCCAGGTGTGAAGGATACTCTGTTGATTTTAAAGAGAAAAGACAAAAGGAAGAGGTTTTGAAGCTTAAAAGAACTGAAAAGGAAGCTCTGGATAAAAAAATTATTGATACCAGGGAAAGTATAAATATTCATAACTTAAAAATCACTAATATTTCTACAGCTCTAGAGAAATTAAGGAACAATTACCTAAAATACAAGGATGTATTACAAGGAAAGTATATAGATGATGAAATAGAACAGCTTGAGTCAAAACTAACCTCATATACTTCGAAGATTGGGATCAAAATTCGGGCGATGAGAGATATTTTGGAGGACTATAAGAAAGATCGGAATGAAAAAGAAAAAATGATAGCCTCCTTTGGTTTGGAAGAAAGCGTTTACATGGGAATGGAATACAGCCAATTCGAATTTGAAAGTATAAACGGAGAACAGACTAAAATAAACGGTGTTTTAAGTGAGTTGACCGAAAATAAAAACAGTATACAATTTAAAATTGCAGAAAGAAATTCCGATTTACGACATATGAAAAAAAGTATCTTGGACAAGTGTGGTTATGATGAGCCTAAGCAAAGGGAAAACGTCAGGGATATGGAATTTGAAACCGAGAAAAATAGCTTGAGAATTAAGCAGAAGGATTTTGAAAAACAGTTATCACGGCTGAAAGCCCAGGATAACAATTTACAGAGAGTAAGGTTTGCCCTCGAAGAGTACTCCATATATGCACCGCTTGTTGTTGATATACAGGCTATAGAAAGTGAAATAAACGAACATGTATTGAAGCTTGTAAAAGAGTATAAGGAATTGGCAGAGCTATCGAACTTAAAGAGGAATTCGCTGACTGATATATACTCCGAAGTTGAAAGTGAATTTATTGTTAAGGTGGAGATGTTTAGAAGTCTTTTTAGTTCCATTCTTGAGGGTGATAAAAAATATCAGCCTGTGCACGCAATGAATGCACTTGACAGGGTATATCTGCAAATTGAAAGAAAACTTGAACAGCACTCAGTAGATATTAAAAAGATTGACAATATGGAAATCTGCATAATTGATAATACTGTAAGTTATCTTATGAATGTCTACGATGAAATGAACAGTATAGACAGGAATTCAACAATTGATGTAGATGGTAAAAGGTGCAAAATGCTTATAATTGATTTGCCTCAAAAGGAAAATCTGGAAAGCATTTCACTTAAGGAATACTTAAAAAACACTATAAGAAACTGCGTGAGCATATATAAGCAGGGAAAATCACTCGATAATATTCTTTCGAATGAAATAAGTACCTTTGACCTTTTTGATAGACTGGTTTCAATAAACAAAATCGGAATAACCTTAATTAAAATTGAACCTAATAAATTGAAAAAGAAAAGTTGGAAAGAGGTTATAGAAGAGAACTCAGGAGGCGAGTTGTTTGTAAGTGCTTTTGTAGTATTTATATCTCTACTCACTTACATGAGAGGAGAAAATCTGCTCAGTTCAAATATGGAGAGTAAGGTGTTGATTATGGACAACCCTTTTGGCCCTATTACATCAGAGCATCTTTTAAAGCCTCTTTTTGAGATTTCAAAAAAATATAATACGCAGATGATTTGCCTTTCTGACTTGAAAGAGCATACAATTTTTGATAGATTCAACCTGATTTATTCTGTAAATATAGAAAAGGAAATAGGAAGAGAAGAGGAGTATTTAGAACTTAAGACAATTAAGAAGGATATTGAAACTCAAGAGGATGAAATCCTATCGGTATCCATGTTTAAAATAGAAGATAAATCAAGGTTTGAATTAGTTAATTAGGAAGTGATATTTTGACCTGGAAGGATAATGGTATTGAAACAAAAGATATATTGGTTGATTTTGCTAAGACAACGTTTTTAAGCGGCTTTGATGCCAATTATGGGAAAATTCCCGTGAAATTAGAGCTTGTACTGGAATTTTTTAAGGAAAGGAACTCAATAAAAATTGGGGTTTATGCTGGCTTTGATAAAATGTATAAGATCAGCGAAATTGGACGTTTCCTTAAATGCTTTGAAAACGGAACATCATGTTATTTGAGTAAAAACTTTATATTCGAATCGTCAAAAATGTGTTTTAGCAAAACTGACACAAAAGTTCTCGAGTTTTTTTACTATATAAAGAGGACAAGAGAGAATAAACCACATGGATATGATTATATGAGCTCTGAACTTAATGAAGCTGAAATTGCTCTTGAGGAAGCTGAATGTGCTTATTTTCTTGATACAGTATGGAATAATGTGGGAAATCTTAGCTTCAACAAACAATCGGCTAAAGTGAAATTTGAAAATGAAGTGCACATAAAGACAAGTGTTGAAAATAAAGATGGCCATAACCTTTTGGTTATGGATTATTCCGAGTATGGAGATTTTTATCCTCTGACTTTGGATTTTAGGTATATTGCTTTTTATGAAAAGGGTATTATTGTAAAAATTACTGATGATAAAAGAAATGTTATAAGTAATCTCTATAATTTTAAAAATAGCGAAAATATTGTATTTTTCAGAGTTGGTGAGAAAGAGAAAAAACAGTTTTATAAGAATTTTGTTGAAAAATATAGAGAAGTATTCAATATTTCGATAGATAAAGATGTAGAAAGGGAAATCAACGCTGCAAGTCTTTTATCAAGAGCTTATTTTGATTTATCGCCTAAGGGGATAGTTTCAAAGTTAGAGTTTAATTATGCCGACAAAGCAATAAATCCACTCGATGATACCGGATCGGACAAGAGTTTTAGAGAATTTGACAGGGAAAGTGAGATCCTTTCCTTGATAAAGTTATTGGGATTCCGTGAATACGGACGGCTTTTTCTATTGGAGGATACAGAAAAAATCATGTTTTTGTTGACCGATAAGCTGACAGAGTTGAAGAAAACTTCAGAAGTTTATTATTCAGAAGATTTCAAAAAATTGCATGTAAAAAATCTCGGCAGTATGGGGCTTTCTTTGTCCTTGGATGAATCGCTAATATATATGAATATCAACCTTGAAAATATAAGTGATGAGGAGCTAGTAGAGCTTTTAGATGCAATAAACAATAAGAAAAAGTATTACAAGTTAAAAAATGGTTCGATCATAAACTTAAGCAGTGTTGAAAGTGAGAAATTCATTGATTTTTTAAGTAATATGAATATAGATACAAGAAACATTAAAAATGGACTTTTTGAAATACCCTTAAATAAATGTTTGTATATAGAAAACTATTTAAAAGAAAAGGGTTTTGACAATGTAGAGATAGATAAGCGTCTTAGTGATTTAATGGATAAAGTTTCAAAGCCTATGGAGACTGAACTAGTATTTGAAGAACAATTAAACAGTGTACTGAGGAATTACCAGAAAGATGGGGTGAAATGGCTTAAAAGCATGGCAAAGTATTCTTTTGGGGGAATATTGGCCGACGATATGGGACTTGGGAAAACCCTTCAGGTACTGGCATTTATACTTTCCCAAAAGCACAGGAAGCTACCATGTCTCGTAGTAGCACCTTCTTCAATTATTTATAATTGGAAAATAGAAGCTGAAAAGTTTGCACCCCAGCTAAAAGTACTTGTGATTACGGGAATAAAGGAAAGAAGAACCATGCTTATTGCAGCTTCGAATACCTATGATATGATTGTAACTTCCTATGGTGCACTGAGAAACGATATCGAAGATTATAAAAAGATGAGTTTTTCCTATATTTTTGTAGATGAAGCACAGAACATAAAAAATCCATTGACCATAAATGCAAACAGTGTAAAAAGTCTTGTGGCAGGATCTTGTTTTGCTATAACCGGAACTCCTATAGAAAATAATTTGACTGAGCTCTGGTCAATTTTTGATTTTGTAATGCCAGGTTTTCTAAAGGATAAAAGTAGCTTTGCTGCGGATTTTGGGGAGCCTGTTGTAAAAGGCGGAAATAAAGAAAAAGCCGATCAGTTATCAAGACTTATTAAACCTTTTGTTTTGAGACGGTTAAAAAGAGAGGTTTTAAGAGAACTGCCTGAAAAAATTGAGACAAATTATTTTACAGAAATGAAGGAAGAACAAAAGAAAATATATGCAGCATATTACAAAAGTTTTAGAGAAGAACTAATTCCTAAAATTGAAGAATTCGGACTTGAGAAAAACCATATCGAAATTCTTGCGGCTTTGACCCGCTTAAGACAGATTTGTGCACACCCTGCAACCTTCTTGGACGACTATGATGGAGGTAGTGGAAAACTGGATCTGGCAATGGATATAATAACACAGTCAATAGATTCAGGCCATAGCATATTAGTATTTTCACAATTTACAAAAATGCTTAAAATAATACGAAATGAACTGGAGAATAGCAACATAAATTATTACTATTTGGATGGTGCTATGAAACCGGAAGAGAGAATGATGGAAATTGATAATTTTAATAGTGACCGTGAGTCCGTATTTCTCATATCTTTAAAAGCGGGAGGAACAGGACTGAATTTGACAAAAGCCGATATTATAATTCACTTTGATCCATGGTGGAATCCGGCGGTAGAAGATCAAGCAAGTGACAGAGCCCATAGAATGGGGCAGAAAAATGTTGTTCAGGTGTATAAACTCCTGACAGAGGGAACAATCGAAGAAAAAATTGCAAACCTTCAGGATAGGAAAAGGGATTTGATAGAAAGTATAATAAAACCAGGTGAAAATAATGTTGATAAGCTTTGGGAAGATGATTTGAGAGAATTATTTATGTGATGGGATTAACGGCTCAAAAGGGCTTTTAGTAGAATGATTTGGAGGAGGACAAAATATGAAACCTGTAAAACTAAAAGATATTATTGATCAAATGGATACAATGTCAGACGAGTACAAGGTATTTTTAGATAAAGAAACCAGAAATATAGTTTCTCTAAGTGATGAGGAACTGTCTATTGCCGAAGATTCAGAGGAAGATGAGGATTTCTCAGATTATCCAGAATGGCAGCAGGATGAATTAAAAGAAGTGCTTGATGTAATTGTAAACTGGGAAAATTATGTTGAACTTCCTAGCAAATTTGACATTGATGAATATAGTATTATGGAGGAGTTTTGTGATTATGTTTCTGATTCACGAATGAGTGATGCTTTAAGAAATGCTATACGAGGGCGTGGAGCTTTCAGGAAATTTAAAGATACTATCCAAAGGTTAAATATTGAGGATAGTTGGTATAAATTTAAAGAAGAAGCTTTTGGGAAAATTGCTGTAGAGTGGTGTGAAGATAACCATATAGAGTATGTTTAATCTTTATAAAAGTGATACTAATGTTTTATTACTTTGTATAGGGGCAAAATTTCTTGAAAAAGTAATAGAAAATGTTAATGATTCAGTAATGTATTGAGATTTGAATTTGACAACACTTATCGAAAAAATTGGTGATGATGTCTTAATTTATAAAGGCAAATGTAAAGTTGGAACCTGTATCATTTAAAGTTACACTGGTTGAAAAGGTCGGAATAGGGGAGATTTACTGAGATTTACTTTCGCCATCTTTTTAAAACTTAGAATAAGTGGTATAATATATATAGAACAAATAACGGAGGTTACATGAGTAATGGAAAGGCTTAATCCACTAAATGATTTCGCTTTTAAGAAAATCATGACAGAAGAAAATAAGGAAGCATTGATTTCGTTTTTGAATGCAGTTCTTAGTCCAGACGATAGAAAAAAACTTGTTTCCATAGAAATAATAGACAATAAAGAACTTACAGTAGAAATGCTTACTGATAAAACTGGAAGATTGGATGTAAGAGCGAAAACAGAAGATGGTACACAGCTTGACATTGAAGTACAGCTTACTAACCAGCATAACATGGACAAAAGAACGATGTTCTACTGGGGGAAGCTATTTCTTGAGGGAATTAAAAAAGGCGAAGACTATGTTTCACTATCAAAGGTAATCACAATAAATATACTGGATTTTAATTATTTGGACATTGAGAAGTTTCACTCCCGCTATCATTTGTGGGAAGATGAGGAAAAGGACTATCTTCTAACTGACTTGATAGAGATACATTTTATAGAAGTGCCAAAATTCAAACGATTGAATAATAAGAATATAAAAGGGAATTCACTTCATAGATGGTTACAGTTTTTTAACAAGGATTTATCGGAAGATGAATTGAAGGAGTTGATAGAAATGGATAATGCAATAAAGAGAGCGGAAGCAACACTTGACTATTTAAGTCATGATAAAAAAGAGTATGCTTTGTACCAAGCCAGAGAAAATGCACTGCATGAAAGAGCAAATATGATTAGTTCAGCTAAGGCAGAAGGAAGAGCAGAAGGAAGAGCAGAAGGAAGAGCAGAAGGGATAAATATAGGGTTAGAAAAAGGAATACTAATAGTTGCAAGAAATATGTATCTTGCAGGAGATGATATTGAGAAGATTTCCTCATTGACAGGAATAGCAGTGGAAGAACTAAAAAAAGAGCTGGAAAAGAAAGAGTAGAGTAAAACTACTCTTTTTCTTTTACATAAGTAAAAACTAAGCCTATTACAAAAGCTAAAAGCAACTAAAGCAACTAAAGCAGCTAAAGCAGCTTTTAGCTATTTCGATAGCAGCAATTAACTAATAACTACAATGATGGAAGTTATTGATTGATAAACAAGTGGCTACGTAATAAAAATGCAATAGAGTTTCTAAGTATTTGGAAAGAAATGTACAACCAAGTTTTTAATTCCCCCGAATTCGAGGGAATTAAAAATTAGGCAGGATTAAATCGTTTTGTATTATCTGTAAAACAATGGACTGAAAAAACCAATTCAAAAGGTATTGTGGCAAAAGCAGGAAGAAAAAAAGCGGATGTATGCAAATGAAGCTGATGTATTAGATGGTGCTTTATTTGGAAAAACAGCTAAGCAGTGGCATGATGAAAACCAGAATAAGAAAGGAAATATCCGTGATTATGCAAATGTTTCACAATTTGTATGCCTTGCAAATCTAGAAAATTTAAATGCTTTATTTATTAATGATGGATTAACTCAATCGCAAGGATTAGAAAAATTAAATATAATTTCTATTAATCAAATGAAACTTTTGACAAAAGATTAGAAGGAAAAGCAAAAACTGAGGATTAGTTATTCAACTTTTTCTTATAACTTTTAATATAGGGTGTACGGTTGGCATATAATCAACTTTATTGTATACTGTTATTAGATAGTATAGTGGTGTTATTGGAGGTGTTTTGATGGAAGAGTTAAATGAATTAGATTCAACCTGTGGGGTATCAGATGAAGAATTAACGAAAAGATTTAAGGAAGCAGTTCGCATAGATAATGAGATAAAAAAAATAAAAGGCTTACCGATTGCCAAATACGATATGGAAAAGAAAGTCCCTTATCTTGAATATCCGGATGGGAGAAGAGAGTATGCATAATAAACCGGAAATTATTGTGTTTGCAGGACCTAATGGTAGCGAAAAAGTACTATTGCAAAAATGGCAAAGATAATTGAACCATATGTAAATGCTGATGATATTAAGCGGGTTAACTTATGTTCTGATATTGATGCAGCCCAGATAGCAGAGAAAATGCACATTAAGTTTGTTAATGAGCATAAGAGCTTTACGTTTGAAACGGTGTTATCTACGGATAGGAATTTGGAGCTTCTTAAGAAATCAAAACAAGAAGGTTTTTTTATCAGATGTATCTACGTTCTGACTGCAGATGTAAATATTAATGTAATACGTGTTAAAACAAGAAAAGAATCAGGTGGACACGATGTGCCAATTGAAAAAATATTTAGCCGATATTCTAAAGCACTTTATTTAGTACCAGAATTGATAGAGGTATGTGATGTTTGCCATATTTATGATAATTCCAATGAGCCATTTAGAATATTTAAGAAAAGAAAGACGGAATATTTTTTCTGGCAAAATGAGTTCTGGGATAAAGAAAAAATTAAAGAAATGACAAAGATAGAGTTTTAGCTGAAGTGTAATAGTTTTGAATAACATTATTTATCATTAAATTAAGGCTATTTCATTTCTATGTAAAAGACCATAATTAAAGTATGTGGTCTTTTTACACAAACCTAATTATAGTCTCAAACAATTAATTTTTATTGCTTTTGGCACCATTATGCCTTATTTACAGGTTTGGTTATATAGAATTTCTTATCCGCCAATTTATCTTCAACAATCCTCAAGGCTTCCCCAAAACGTTGGAAATGAACAACTTCTCTTTCCCTCAAAAACCTCAAAGGGTCAATTACATCTGGATCATCACAAAGATTAATGAGATTCTCGTAAGTAGCTCTTGCCTTTTGCTCAGCAGCCAGATCTTCATGCAAATCGGCAATAGGATCACCTTTTGATTGAATGTATGCTGCGGTAAATGGAACACCGGATGCACTTACAGGATAAACTGCATGGTCATGGTCGGAATAATATGCACCAAGGCCTTCTTTTTCGAGTACTTTTGCAGGAACACCTTTTGTAAGCTGGTGAACGATAGAGCCTATGATTTCAAGGTGAGCCATTTCTTCAGTTCCTATGTCGTTAAGAATTGCTTTAGCTTCATTTGTAGGCATGCTGAATCTTTGACTTAAATATCTTAAAGATGCAGCTAACTCTCCATCTGGTCCACCATATTGCGTAATAATATATTTTGCCATTCTGGGATTTGGATTCTTGATTTTTACGGGATATTCCAATTTTTTTTCATAAACCCACATTTTTAGACCTCCTGAAATTTTACTTGTTTAGTTAAATTGGTTGTTATTTTTCCCATGGCCATGGGCTTTCAATCCACTGCCACGGATATCTGCCGGGTGTTAACTGAGCAATTATAGGGCCGTACATTCTTTCGTATTCATGTCTTAGCATGAGTGATCTGCGAACAGAATTGTTGTAAATTGCTATTGCATTCTGATCGCATGGGTGTGTATCAAGGTATAGGAGAAGATCTGTAACAGTAAAATCAGCTGCCATAACCTCTTTTAATAAATTTTCACGATTTTGATCCATTATGACACCTCCTAAGCATCAACAGTATATTCAGGGTCTACACCATAAGGTCTGTCAAGTTCAGGGAAAATTGTACCTGCACATAATCCCTTCATAGGTGGATAAATACATACAAGGGTTTGAAACGGTACATAAGCGTGAGCAAGTTGGGGGTCAGCCGGCATAAATGCAGGCGTTATACAAGGGGGAGAACTTTTTTTAGTGTTCATCATACCTATGTTTGAATTTGGATATAACATCTTAATACTCCTTCCAAATTGTTATTTTTATTAACATAATATTCGAACATAATGTGAAATGTTCTTGAACATCTAATTTTAATAAATTATTTAGTGTGCAAAGGCTAATTGTTATGGAGTATAATGAGATTATAAATAAAACTTTAGAAGGAGCGAAAAATGGGTTCAACATTAAAGTTGTCTTTATGTCAGATGAAGGTGGTTGATGACAAAGAAGCTAACATTTCGAAGGCTATTGAAATGATTGAAACATCAGCAAAAAACAATGTTGATGTAGTTATACTTCCTGAGATGTTTAACTGTCCCTATGATAACAGTAAATTCTTTGAGTACGCAGAAAGCGTTGAAAATGGAGAGACGATAAAAGCTGTTTCACAGGCTGCAAAGAATTTTGGAGTACATGTCATAGCGGGATCGATTGCTGAAATTCACGAAAAAAAACTATATAATACATGTGTTGTTATTGACAATAATGGGAATAATATAGGTAGCCACAGAAAGCTTCACTTATTTGATATCAATATACAGGGTAAAATTGAATTCAGGGAGTCAGATACACTTAGTCCAGGAAACCATGTAACAGTTGTGGATATAGGATATTGCAAAATCGGTATAGCAATATGCTATGATATAAGGTTCCCGGAATTGTCCAGACTTATGGCTTTAAAGGGTGCTCAAATGATAGTGGTTCCGGCAGCCTTTAATATGACAACCGGACCTTTGCACTGGGAACTTCTGATGAGGGCAAGAGCTGTAGATAATCAGGTTTTTGTAGCAGCTATATCCCCTGCAAGAAATTTAAGTGCAAATTATACAGCATACGGAAATTCGATGCTGGTCGATCCGTTTGCGGAAATTTTGGCACGTTTAGGAGATGAGGAAGATATTTTATATTCAGAAATGGATCTTTCAAAGCTTGACAAAGTCAGAAACGAACTTCCTTTGATAAAGCATAGAAGAGAAGATATATATTCGGTTCGGGAAAGATGATCCTGTAAAGTAAAATTTAAATTCATTCTTTACAGTTCATAATCAGTATGTTAAAATGTTTTAGGTAAAGTAAACCATTTGCTCGGTTTAAGGGTACTCCGTCCTTTTTCTTGGCTAATGGTGCTAAAATTTAAGGAGGATTTTTACATGCAAAAAGAATTAAAACAAGAAATAATTACCAAACATCAGCTTCATGAAGGTGATACAGGTTCACCGGAAGTTCAGATTGCTATCCTGACAGAAAGAATTAATCACTTAACTGGTCACTTGAAGGTTCATAAGAAAGACCATCACTCAAGAAGAGGTCTTTTAATGATGGTTGGTCAAAGAAGAGGGTTGTTAAACTATCTTCAGAAGATTGATATCACCAGATACCGTGTGATTATCGAGAAATTGAATATAAGGAAATAACAGTGAGCGGAGTATTCCGCTCATTCTTTTAATATTGTAAAGGTAATTGTTTACCTTTATTTTTATACATAGATATATTTTTGTATAATTTATAAATACAATACTTTTTATGTGGAATAATAAATAAAAATTAACTTTTAAAGTGTCTATAAAATACAAGTGCTACAGGCAGTAGAAGGTAGATTGTGCAGCAAAGGGAAAATAGATTTGCTATTACTAATAGTATAATTTTTGCTGTAGAATCTACGTCCTACAGTCTGTGGTTAAGACAAGAGGAGGATAAACTGATGAAAAAAAGTTTTAGTTTGGAATTGGCAGGACGCACTTTTACAATTGAGACGGGGAAATTGGCTCAGTTGGCTAATGGAGCAGTATTGGTAAGATACGGTGATACAGTTGTTATGTCAAGTGCAACCGCTTCAGCAAAGCCAAGAGAAGGAATAGACTTCTTTCCGTTAAGTGTTGATTATGAAGAAAGATTATACTCTGTAGGAAAGATTCCGGGTGGATTCATTAAAAGAGAAGGTAAACCTTCAGAAAAGGCTATTCTTACTTCAAGAGTAATTGACAGGCCTTTAAGACCATTATTTCCAAAGGATCTGAGAAATGATGTAGCCCTGGTAAATACGGTTATGTCTGTGGATCAGGATAATTCACCTGAAGTTGCTGCTCTTTTAGGTGCATCAATGGCCTTGGCAGTTTCCGATATTCCGTTTAACGGACCTGTAGGTGGTGTAATAATAGGACTTGTTGATGGTAAGGTAGTGATAAATCCTGATGCAAAGCAAAGGGAGAAGAGTCAGATGTATGTTACTCTTGTGGCTACCAGAGAAAAAATAGTGATGATTGAAGCAGGTGCAAATGAAGTGCCTGATGATGTGATGCTTGATGCAATAAGACAAGGACATCAGGAAATCAAAAAGATATGCGACTTTATAGACAGTGTTGTTAAAGAAGTTGGTAAACCTAAATTTGAATATATATCTGCAGAAGTTCCTGCTGAAATTTTTAATGCAGTCAGGGAATTCGGATATGCCAGGATGAGAGAAGCTGTTTTGGCTGTAGACAAGCAGGTCAGGGATGAGAATATATCAAAGCTTGCTGAAGATACAAAAGCACATCTTGCAGAGACTTTCCCTGAAATGGAAGCTGTTATTGCTGAAGCTTTGTACAAATTGGAGAAAAAAGTTATCAGGGAATATATAATAAAGGAAGGTAAAAGAGTTGATGGTCGTAGGCTTGATGAAATAAGACCACTTTCAGCAGAAGTTGGCCTCTTGCCTAGGGTTCATGGTTCCGGATTGTTCCAGAGAGGACAGACACAAGTACTTACAATAGTTACTCTTGGAGCACTCGGGGATGTTCAGATGTTAGATGGAATCGAACTTGAAGAAACAAAGAGATATATGCACCATTACAATTTCCCTGGATATAGCGTAGGGGAAGCAAAGACCTCAAGAGGACCTGGAAGAAGAGAAATCGGTCACGGTGCATTGGCTGAAAGAGCCCTTGAGCCTGTTATCCCTTCTCAGGAAGAGTTTCCATATACAATGAGACTTGTTTCCGAGGTTTTGATGTCAAATGGGTCAACATCACAGGGTAGTGTATGTGGTAGCACTCTTGCACTTATGGATGCTGGCGTACCAATTAAAAAGCCGGTTGCAGGAATATCGGCAGGTCTTGTAGTTGATGAAGAAAATCCGGGCAAATTTGTAACGTTTATGGACATTCAGGGAATAGAAGACTTCTTTGGAGATATGGACTTTAAAGTAGCTGGTACAAAAGATGGAATAACTGCCATTCAGGTAGATATTAAGGTTGACGGCCTTACAGAGGATATAGTTACTCAGGCTTTTGAGTTAACAAGAAAAGGACGTCTACAGATTATAGATGACGTAATTTTAAAGGCCATTCCTGCTCCAAGGGAGGAAATGTCAGTTTATGCACCTAAAATTATTACTACGTCAATTAATCCTGATAAAATCAGAGATGTAATTGGACCTGGTGGTAAGATGATAAACAAAATAATAGCCGATACGGGTGTCAAGATTGATATTGAAGATGACGGAAAGGTCTTTATTTCAAGTCCAAATTCACAGGCTGCTCAAAAAGCATTGATGATGATTGAAGGTATTGCAAAGGATGTCGAACCTGGACAGATATATATGGGTAAAGTAATGCGTGTAACTCCTTTTGGAGCGTTTGTCGAGTTTTTGCCGGGCAAGGAGGGACTTGTTCATATTTCCAAGCTGGACAAAAAGAGGGTAGAAAAAGTTGAAGATGTAGTTAATGTGGGAGATGAGATTCTTGTCAAGGTTCTTGATGTTGACAAGCAGGGTAGAATAAACCTTTCAAGAAAAGATGCAATGGATGATTCTCAAGAGAGTAAGGAGCAGTAGTTGTAAAACTATAAGTTGCAAATCGGAGGGTTTATGCTAAAGCGTATTACGTTGGATAATGGCGTCAGGATTATTTGTGAGAAAATACCACATGTCAGGTCGGTATCAGTAGGAGTTTGGGTGGGAGCAGGTTCTAGAAATGAGAAGAAGGAAATAAACGGTATCTCTCATTTTATAGAACACATGCTTTTTAAAGGCACAAAAAATAGGAGTGCAAAGCAAATTGCAGAGTGCATTGACAGTATTGGCGGTCAGATAAATGCTTTTACAGGGAAAGAATGTACCTGCTACTATACCAAGACTTTGGATACACATATCGATATTGCCCTGGACGTACTAGCGGACATGTTTTTTAATTCGGTTTTTTCAGCAAAGGATATTGATGTTGAGAGGAAAGTTGTTATAGAAGAGATAGGTATGTATGAGGATTCACCGGAAGAACTTGTACACGACTATTTATCTGAGACTGTATGGGAAGGTGATGCCATAGGTATGCCTATTTTGGGTACACATGATTGCCTTCACAGAATTAACAGGGATACAATTATTGATTATGTTGGTTCGCACTATTTACCATCTAACACTGTGATTGCTGTTGCGGGCAATTATGATGAAAATGTACTGGTTGAAAGAATAAAACATAAATTTGGTAACTGGCATACGGACAAAACTCTTCAAAATGAATTTGAAAAGGTTGGATTTAATACAAGCAAAAAAATAAAAGAAAAAGACACTGAGCAAATGCATATATGCTTGGGTTTTGAAGGCATTGAGCATGGTAATGATTACTTATACTCACTACTTTCTGTTAACAATATTTTTGGTGGCGGAATGAGTTCGAGATTGTTCCAGAAAATCCGTGAAGAAATGGGGTTGGTTTATTCCATTTATTCATATCCATCATCCTATAGAAATGTTGGGCTTTATACTATTTATGCGGGTATGAACCCTGAACACCAGGATACTTTTTTAAAGCTTGTAATGGAAGAGATAAAAATGTTGGTGAAACATGGTATATCCGAAGACGAACTGTCCAAATCAAAGGAGCAGCTTAAGGGGAGTTACATCTTAGGCTTAGAGAGCACGAGCAGCAGGATGAACAGCTTAGGTAAGTCAGAGTTAATGCTCGGTATCATAAATTCTCCTGAAGAGGTACTAAATAAAATTGACGCAGTCAATAAAGACAAAGTCAATGAAGTTATCAGTAGGGTTTTCCAGATTGAAAAAATCAGTCTTGCAGCTGTTGGCAACATAAAAAGTGAGATTGATCTTGGAAAATTTATTTAAGAACAAGAAAATTCATGATAGTAGCGAATTTTCTTGAAGAATAAGACGTTTTTGTGAGAAAAAGCTTTGTGGTGTTATTTTAACCGCAGAGCTTTTTTTGTTAATCAGCACTAGATTTTCTGAAGTAATAGTACCCTTTAGACAAGCACTTTGGATTTACAAAAAACATAAGATGTATTAGTCGCCATAAATTGTTACATAGTAAATTGTATGTGCGAAGGTAAGTATAAATTCCGTGTTTTCAGTATGAAGGGAGGAACTGCTTAAATGACAAAAAAAAGGTTCACGGTTTTAGGTGGCGATTTGAGAAGCATAAAACTTGCAAACCTAATTGCAGCGGATGGCAACAAGGTTGATATATATGGTTTTAAGAATGCAGGTTTTGAATTGGGTATGGAAGAAAGTCCAAGTTTAGAGCATGCAATAAAAGAACCAGATGTAATTATCGGACCGTTGCCTTGTTCAAATGATAATGAAAATCTTAATGCACCATTTTGTCCTGACAAAATCGACATAAACGACATATTTAAAAAAATGACCAAGAATCAGTTGTTTATTGCTGGTAGAATCAGTGAAAAGATTTTACATGCTGCATCTGTATATAGTGTTTACTCAGTGGATTTGCTTGAACGTGAGGAGATGGCCGTATTAAATGCTATACCAACCGCTGAAGGTGCTATACAAATTGCTATGGAGGAAATGCCGGTAACGCTTCACAATTGCAATGCAATGGTTCTTGGGTTTGGAAGAATAGGAAAAATTCTTGCGAAGATGCTTTATGGATTGGGATGCAATGTTTATGTAGAGGCAAGAAAATGTTCCGACCTCGCTTGGATAAAAGGTTATGGATACAAGCCTGTTCATTTGAAGGATATTGGAAAAAGCATTGACAGTATGGATGTCATATTCAATACTATACCTCATGTGATTCTTGATGTAAACATGCTAAGAAAAGTGAAAAAAGACAGTCTTATTATTGATCTTGCATCAAAACCTGGCGGAGTGGATTTCGAAAAAGCAAAGGAGCAGGGAGTTAAAACAATTTGGGCACTTTCACTTCCAGGAAAAGTGGCTCCTGTTACAGCGGCAGAATTCATTAAAGATACGGTCTATAATATAATTAATGAGTTGGGGGTATAGAGAATGCAGATGGATGGAATAAAAATCGGTTTTGCACTTACAGGTTCTTTCTGCACGATCGGAAAAGTGGTACCTGAAGTTGAAAAACTAGTTAGCACAGGTGCTAAGGTTTTACCAATAATTTCAGGTTCTGTTGATAAATTTGACACAAGATTCGGTACAGCAAAGGACTTAAGATTAAAGTTGGAAGGAATTACTGGAGAAAAAGTTATTGATTCTATTATTGATGCTGAACCATTCGGGCCTAAAGCTTTGGTGGATTTGATTGTTATCGCTCCATGTACGGGAAATACAATAGCCAAGATCGCTAACGGCATAACAGATACGCCTGTAACAATGGCTTGCAAGGCACACATGAGGAATCAAAAACCGGTGGTAATTGCCATTTCAACTAATGATGGACTAGGTGCAAATGCAAAAAATATCGGTTTACTTCTTAATATGAAAAACATATACCTTGTTCCTTTCGGCCAGGATGGACCTGATAGTAAACCAAACTCCATTGTATCAGAAACAACATTGATAATTCCTACAATAGAATATGCTCTTAAGGGTAAACAAATTCAACCCTTGCTAATAAAATATTGATTGTTAATATTTTATGTTAGGTGATTGCCAAAAACATTGACTAATGAATTTTTTTTAAAAACACCTTAAAGAAGTGACAAAAGTTCACTTCTTTTTATTATGAATAATAGTTGAAAGTGAGCTATAAGTATAAAACTAAATAAAATTATGGTTTGTGATGAAAGGAGATAAAAATTAACAAAAAATTTATGAAATGTTCATAAATTTATCATAAATAGTTAATTAAGTGCTTGAGAATAGCAAAAAAACATGTTAAAATAGGTATTAGTACATGTTAAATGAATAAATTGCTTTTTTTTATAAAAAGTTTCTTTATGTATATATTTAAAAGAATATTTTTTACTTCACAAAGAATAAACTTTAGTATAGAATTGTATTAAGTGATATGAAAGAATTCTTTGTAGTATCAAAACAGTGTAATCGCGTTGAGTAATAATATAATTAAATATTATTTGGGGGTTCAAAATGGTAGGATTAGATACTAGAGGAATTGATGAGATACTTTTGGAAATGGGTGTTTTGAAAATTACAGATCTTAAGAGAGCTTGGGACATCCAGCGTGAAGGTAAAGGAAATATTGAGGATGTTCTGATTGATCTTGGTCTTGTGTCTCAAGTAGACGTCATGATGGCAAGAGCTACTAAAATGGGCATATCTTTTGTTGACTTATCAAGTTACGAATTTAAAGATTTAAGTATTCCTAATCTTTTAACCAAAAACATCGCACACAGATACAAAGTAATACCTATTGAAAAAGAAGGCAATGTCTTGACAATTGCTATGAAAGATCCTACAGACATATTTTCCATTGATGATATACGCCTTGCAACAGGTCTTGAAATCAAGCCTGTTCTTGCGGAAACCAAAGAAATTGATAGGCTTATCATCAAGTTTTATGGAGAGGAAATAAAAGCAAAAGAGTCAGTACCTAAAGCCTCAGTGCCAGATGTGCAACCAAATGACGCTATAAAAGAAAAAGAGGAAATGTTACTTGATAAGGGTACATATAACTCTATAAAGCAGGATGTTGAGTTGCCTGATTTAGGCATGGATAATATACCTGTCAGTTCAAAGACAAATGACTTTGACAATGGTAATAATTTTAATGAGACTGGTCTTTTTAAAGATAAAATCGGTAATCTGCTTGTTCGTTCCGGAGTTATTTCTCAGGAGCAGTTAGACCGTGCTTTATCAATCCAGTCTAAACACGGTGGGCTTATTGGAAAAATTCTGGTTAAGGAAGGTTTTATAAATAGCAAATCTCTATATGAATTTTTGGAAAAACAAATGGGAGTAAAGTTTGTTGATCTTGATACTATAGAATTTGATGAGAATGCTATAAAGCTTGTAACTCCTAATATTGCAAGGATGCATAAGCTGATTCCTTTCAAAAAGTCTGAAACAACTCTTAAAGTTGCGATGAGTGATCCTATGAACATCTTTTCGATAGATGACCTCAGGCTTACTACCGGACTTGAAATAATTCCATGTCTTGCAGAAGAGGAATCGATTAAAAAATATCTAGATGTTTATTTTGATAAAACCAATAAAAAATCAGCTCCTGAACCAGAGAAGAAAATGGCACAATTAGATGAAGAAATAAAGAAGGTTAATGAGAAAATTGCAGTTGAGATTAAAGAAGCTGAAATAGAAGAAGAAACAGTTGATATAACTGATCTTGAAAATGCACCGATAGTTAAAATGGTTAACATAATATTTCAAAAAGCTGTTGCTAGCAGAGCCAGTGATATTCACATCGAACCTCAGGAAGATAATGTTCTGGTTCGTTACAGAATAGACGGTCAGCTTGTTGAAGTTATGCGTCATGATAAGAAGATAATGCCTTCTATGTCTGCGAGAGTTAAAATAATAAGCGGCTTGAATATTGCTGAAAAAAGAATCCCTCAGGACGGTAGAATAGCACTTAATATTGATGGAAAGAACTATGATCTCCGTGTATCTATCCTGCCAACAATGTTTGGTGAAAAGATTGTAATGAGAATAGCAGACAAAGATGGTTTCAATGTATCTAAACAGCAGTTGGGATTCTTTGAAGATGATATGGAGAAGTTCGATAACATAATTTCTAATCCTCATGGTATTATACTTGTAACGGGGCCTACAGGAAGCGGTAAATCAACTACCTTGTATACTGCACTAAAAGAACTTTGTAAGCCTAATGTAAACATACTAACAGTTGAGGATCCTGTGGAAAATACGATAAAAGGAATAAATCAGGTCCAGGTTAATGTTAAGGCAGGGATGACCTTTGCTGCAGCATTAAGGTCTTTCTTAAGACAGGATCCTGATATCATAATGGTAGGAGAAATACGTGACGGGGAGACGGCAGAAATAGCAACCAGATCCGCTATCACAGGTCACCTTGTTTTTAGTACACTTCACACTAATGATGCTGCCAGTTCTATTACCAGAATGATTGATATGGGTATTGAACCCTTCTTGATGTCATCTTCTGTTGTTGGAGTACTAGCTCAAAGGTTGGTACGTAGATTATGTCCAAAATGTAAGGAAGTAATGGAGCTTACCCCTCAGGACAGAGATATTTTAAGTCTTGAAGAAGGCGAAGAGGTTACTATATATAAGGCAAAGGGTTGTCCGGAATGTAATAACATGGGGTATAAAGGCAGAATAGCTGTATATGAAATAATGGAAGTTAACAGAGAAATCAGGGAAATGATTGCTAAAAACGAAAATTCCGATACTATAAAAGATGTAGCTATCAAAAACGGTATGAAGACATTGCGTATGAACAGTGCTAGATTGGTAAAAGATGGTGTTACTACGATTGATGAAATGCTTAAAATAGCGTTTTCAAAAGATTAAATGAGAGGATGTAACATATGGATCTTAATTCTTTTCTTACAAAAGCGGTAAACAGTGGAGCATCAGACTTGCATATTTGTGCAGGTGTGCCGCCGGTTATCAGATTGCACGGCGATCTGATAAATCTAGACGAACCTATCCTTACGCCACATGATTGTGTGGAGTTGGCGAAACAATGTCTTAACAGCAGGTTGTATGAGCACTTCCTCGATACAGGTGAAGTGGATTCCTCATATGCAATCCCTGGAGTGGCACGTTTCAGGGTAAATGTATTTAAGCAGAGAGGGACTTGTGCAATAGCACTCAGAACAATCCCTCAGGATGTTCCTAAAATAGAGGATCTAGGTCTTCCGGGACTTGTATACGATCTTTCTATGAAGCAGAGAGGGCTTATACTTATAACAGGTCCGACAGGTCATGGTAAGTCAACAACGCTAGCTGCCATGCTAAATTACATAAATAGCAAGAAAAAGTGTCATATTGTGACAATAGAGGATCCCATAGAATTCCTTCACAGGCATAATAAAAGTGTTATAAATCAAAGAGAAATTGGTGCTGACACAAAAAATTACTCTAATTCTCTAAGAGCAGTGCTCAGAGAAGACCCTGATGTTATACTGATAGGAGAAATGCGTGATCAGGAGACTATTTCAACAGCTCTGACTGCCGCAGAAACAGGTCACCTTGTACTGTCTACGCTTCATACTATAGGTTCAGCAAAGACCATCGACAGAATTATAGACGTGTTTCCGCCATACCAGCAAGCACAGGTGAGAACTCAGCTTTCTACTGTTCTTCAGGGTATTATATCCCAACAGTTGATAAGGCGTGCTGATGATAAAGGTCGTGTGCTTGCCACAGAGACTATGGTGTGGACACCTGCTATAGCTAACCTTATTCGTGAGAGTCGTACGCACCAGATTAATACATGTATCCAGACAGGATCGCAATTTGGTATGTATACCATGGACTCCTGTCTTGCAGACCTTTATAAGCAGGAACTTATAGACTACGAAAGTGCTTGCCAGTACTCAGTTGATATGGATAATTTGAGAAAAATAATATCTATGTGAAAAAAGTACTAGTATTTTTCTATAATATGTTGTAAAATATAATTAATAAAGATAAAATCAGGGTTAGGTTTATATATATTAATAAAGATGTTATAGAGATATTTGTTATTATTTTTCTTGGAGTGTCTATTATTTGGGAGGTTGGAAAGAATATGTCATTTCTTACTTTGCTATTAGTTATATTTATGTTTATTGTACACATCAACCTCAATAATTTCATTCCAGAAATTCAAAAATCTTTATTGCATATTATAAGTATAAAATTCATTACATTTCGAAAATCAATTCATAGTTAAAGATTAATATTTCTTCACAGCATTTTTGTTTATAAAACTCAGTGTTATGTAAGTTTTGCATACTTTATGAAAATGTAATTCGTTATATTTGACAAAATGATATAAATGAAATGCAGTTGATTATTTGGGGGTTGGAAAAATGCCGATATACAGCTACAAGGTGAAAACTGAAACAGGAAAATTGTATTCAGGCGAAACTAAAATTGATAGCATTGAAGAGCTGAGAAGGCTGCTCGAAGACAAAGGTTACACTCCTGTTGAGATAGTTGAGAAGAATGCTTTTACAGACATCAGTCAGATTGGTTTGTTCAAGCAGAGGGTTACGACCAAGGACTTGGCCATTTTTAACAGGCAGTTTGCCATTGTACTTCAGGCAGGTGTTCCGATTGCTTCGTGTTTGGATGTTTTGAAGCAACAGACTACAAATAAAACCTTAAGAGAGGTCCTCAACAATATATACGAGGATATTCAGAAGGGTATTTCGCTATCAAATTCAATGAGAAAGCATGATGATATATTTCCTGAAATTATGATATGTATGGTTGAAGCTGGTGAGGTTAGTGGTCAGCTCGACGTGGTGTTTGAAAGACTTGCGAAGCAGTTTGAAAACCAGAATGCTATAAATGCAAAAATCAGAAGTGCACTTACATATCCGATAATTGTTGGAGTAATTGCAGTATTGGTAATTGTTGTATTGATGGTATTTGTTGTTCCATCATTTGTTGAAATTCTTGAAGGCTTTAATACTCCGTTACCTATTTATACAAAAATTCTTATTGCAATAAGTAATTTCTTCGTACATTTCTGGTGGGCTATATTAATTGGAGTAATCGGTTTGGTAGCTGGTATAAAGGCATTTACAAAGTCAGAATCAGGAAAGTTGTTTTTTGGAAAGTTAGCAATTACACTTCCTGTTTTAAAGGGAGTTACAAAGAATGTTGCAACATCGAGGCTTTCCCGTACACTCGGAACCCTCATGGCAAGTGGTGTGTTACTTATTCAGTCTATGGAAGTAGTTCAGAAGATAATTGGTAATGCTGTTCTAATAAAAAAGTTTGACACGGTAATAGATGAGATTAAAAAGGGAAGAGGACTTACACAGCCACTACTTAATGTACGATATTTTCCACCGCTTCTTATGTCGATGATTAGAATAGGTGAAGAATCAGGAAGTCTGGATTTTACTCTTGAAAAAGCTGCTGACTTCTATGATCAGGAAGTTGAAACTTCTATACAACAGTTGATGGCTTTAATAGAACCGCTAATAACCATTGTATTGGCTGTAGTTGTTGCCTTTGTTGTACTTGCAGTCCTTGTACCAATGTTGAGTATATACCAGAACGCTGAATTCTAGTGAAGTTTGCTTACTGCAGTGTCATATTCCAAAAAAGGTTTGGGGGGGGATTTCAAATTGTAGCTTTTATGGAATAGGATAATGATAAGTAAGCAGTATAATAAAAAAAGACAAATTATAGGAGGGTTAAGTATGAAAAAAATGTTAAGAAACAAAAAAGGTTTTTCACTTATCGAGCTTTTGATAGTTATAGCTATTATGGGTGTTTTGGCAGTAATCGCATTTAGTATGTTCTCAGGTGTTGTTGCAAACAGCAAAAAGAAAGCTGATAATACTCAGGCAGGCAATATTCAGAAAGCACTTGTTGCTTACATGGTTGATACTGGTGACGTAACTTTGACACAACTCAAATATGGTGGTTCTTCAGTTGCAAGTTCAACATGGGCTAACCTTGTAATGGCACTTCAAACACAACAAACTGTTGATACAAAAGTATATGAACCTTATCTCAATCCTAAAAATGGATCTGCACCATCAACTGTTGACTTTAAGTGTCAATGGAGTGGAAACACAGGATATGTAATAAAGGTTTATTCTGACAGAATGAATGCTACTGTTGAAACAACTACATTAGCTTCTGTTCCTGTTGTTAGTGTAGGGAGATAATTAATACTTATAAATCTGGCCGGTCAAAAGCCGGCCAGAGAAAGCTTAGGTGATTGGCAATGCTAATAAAGAGCAAAAAAGGTTTTTCATTAATTGAACTGTTGATTGCGCTGGCGATAGTAGGTATTGTGTCTCCAATAATATTTATTGTATTTGTTTCTGGGATTGAGGATTATTCAACTACTACAAAGTATGTTGATCAGCAGTATACTGTAATGGAAGTAACGAGATTGATAAGGCAGGATGTCGAGGAAGCTAAAACCATTACTTTTGAGATGGATTCAGCTCCGGGAAGCTTAAAAGTAAATAAGATTAAATTTGAGTTTTCAGCATCACCTGCAAAACCTTCAAGAATATGGAAATTTGAAAGCGGCACAGTTAGTGGAAAAATTGTTAACGGGTTGTGGCTCAGTGTAGATGGAGGAACTACATATGTGCTTGTAATTGATAAATTGAATTTAGGTGAAAGTAAATTTGAATTAGATACTACTTCATTAGATCCTTCTTCTGTAACAAGTAGGTATAAAACAGCACGATTAATTCTTAGTATTAGGCCTGAGCAATTAAACAAAACAAAGTATAAGGGTAGAAATGTTAACGAGAATATAATTACAGAGTTTTCTGTTAGATATAAAGATATAAAATTTGGTACAATATAAAAAGTTTCAAGGGGGATTAATATGAAAGACATAAACCTGTTACCGGAAGATATAAAGTCAACCACATCTTATACACCTGAGAGGCCTAAATCGGGCATTTCTGCAAAGGCAGTAACAATTTTTGTTTTTGTTGTTCTGTTTATAGCAGGAACTATTGCAGCTCCTAAGATGTATATAATGTCATTAGAGAGTACGCTTTCCAGTATCGAAAAGGAAATAAATGACCCTCAATATGATCCCGTTAAAAAGGTGAGATCTGATTTGGCGAGTATAGATGGTATTATTGGTGCAAAAAGCACCATAATGAACGACATTGACACTAAAGCTTATCCAATAAATGAGGTTCTTGTCTCTGTTAATAGTGTTGTTCCTAAAGGCTGTCATATTAACACAATGGAATATAAGGGTACTCAGTTGAGTATTTCAGGAAATGCAGATGATAATATTGCTATCGCAGAGCTTGTTTCCAAAGTCCAAAGATTGGATTTTATTGAAATTGCAGAAGATATCGTAGTGGACCAAACAAATAAATTTACTATTAAGCTGAGTGTAGGCAACAGAAAGGAAGGGAATTAGCATATGTCTAAAGGGAAAAGAGATGCACTCATTCTAACTTTAATTGGTTTGATTTTGTATGGATTGGTATATTATAACTTTGTATTAATAGATGCCCAGACAAAGTTTAGTGATATTCAAACAAAGATTGATTCTGCAAATCAGCAAAAAGCTGCTTTGGAAGAAGATCTGAAGAATTTACCTACTCTTCAGAGAAATCTTGAAATTAAAAATGTACAAAATGAGAGATTGGAAGAGTACTTAATGAGTGAGGCTAACTTGGCTGATAACATTGAGTATATAGATAAATTAGCTAAACTTTTTGCTAACAGATTCAAAACTGTTAGTATAGGGAAACCCGTAGAGAATACTTCTGGTGAAAAAAAGTACTATGAGTTTGGTATTAGTGTTAATGCAAGCATGACATACTCTGAAGCAATAAACCTTGTTAATTATATTGAGGGTGGTTCCAGGAAGGTTAAAATCACTACTTTTAATTTGAAACCGACTGATTCTGCAAATGTACCAGTTCCTACAAACACATCTGCACCTGCAAATGTAGAACAATCTGGTGAGCAGCAATACGTTTTAGATATGGCGATAAATTTATATGCTCTTGAATTAGCTAATCTTGATAAAGTATACGAATATAGCCGTAAGAGATTTAATAGATTTGATGATTCCGATGGTGTTATATTTGTACCCGCGAAGGTAAGTTTAGACTCGTCAAGTCCATCGGGCAATTCTACAGTAACGAATAAAAATCCAGTACAAGAGAATATTGTAGCTGGTCGTGATTTAGATATTCGCTTGGAGAGTTTTCTTGCAGCTGGTCAGAATTTTTGGTTATATGGAGCAGGCTCATCTAACCCTATAAAGTTTAAAACAGATCAAAGATCTAAGGTAAAGATTACTTTTACCGGTAATAATTATGATGTTTTGGTATCGAGTGGTACAGGGTATTCATTTACTTTAAGCGGTAAAACATTAAATAAGAACTCTATACAAATGTTTGTATCAGCTAGTTTTCCATTAAACATTCCAGAAAACCAGAAACTTGGAGTTGATATTCAAATTATTAATAATTCAGCAAAGAAAGTTGATATTTCACTAAATGATAAAATAAGAAGAACAAAATTTTCTGATAGAAATGGGCAGGAGATTATTAGAAATAGTAATACAGAAAAAGTTTATATCATATAGGTGAGGTTTATGAAGAGACTATTAAAAAATAGTAGGGGTATGTCTTTAGTTGAAGTTATGATAGCTATAACCGTTCTTGCACTTCTAGCGGTTCCATTAATGATATCATTTATGAATACTCAAGTAATTGCGAGAAAAGTTGACAAGCAAACAGAAATTAGTGCTATAACAAGAACTGTAAAGCAGATTGTTTCAGATGGATTAATCGACAATCAGCCAATGATAGATGTTGATGATACGGTTTTAGTTGATATTAATGGGGATTCTAATCCTGATACTTTCCAGGATTTCGTTTCCTATGCAGTAACACAGGCTGCTCCTGTTACGAGCAACGAATTACAGATTATGGAAACTGGTAGATTGAATAGTAAATATAAATATAAAATAACCTGTGGGTCAGGTGCGGATTATTATGATCCAGCTATTTCAGGTGTATATAATGTAGTAATTACAATAATGGAAAAGGATAGCGGAAAAATTGCTAACAAGCTTAAGATAGCAGTTAGTATAAGAAAAACTACTTAGAATAGAGTACATATTCTCATGTAACTTGGGGGAGGTGGGACATGATGCTAAAAAAGTTAAATAATAAAAAGGGAATGACTTTGGTAACAGTTGTAATTGTTGTAACTGTTTTAGTTATTTTAAGTGCTATGCTTATTGAAGCTGTTATGCAAAGTCTAGTTTTGACTAAACGCCATAAAAATATAGATTTTGCATACTATGCCGGAGAATCGGCTATTGAAAAATGGTCAAGTTTAATTTATGATCAGATAAATGACCCCGACATTGGAAGTGGATACACAGCATTAAATATTTCCGATCCAGCTAGCAGAATGATATATGCAAATCACATAAAAGGTAAAATTGACTATACCAGTCCTAGTTCTAGTATCAAAACACAGTTAATAAATATTACAAATGCTGCTTCCGCATCTTCAACAAACTCTGCTACTGTTGAGTTAGAAGATATTGAAGTTGTAGATGCTAAATGGGATCCATCTATGAATTATATGATGGATATATATTTAGGTATTAAGGCTAAATCAAGTTTTTCTACTGAAGGAACAAATTATAATGCCGGAAATAAAATTGTCTATGCTGTTAAGCCATTCAGGGTTGCGTGTCCTGTTAAATTGGAGCTGGAATCAGCTATTTATGCAGTTGGTGATGTTTTTATAAATGGTAATGGCAATGATAAAATTTCAAAAGTAAATGGTGATGTATTTTCGTTTGGTTCCTTTGCTAAAAAGACCATTTCTCCTTTACAATATTTATATGGTGGGATATATGCTATTAACAGGGGAAAGATTAATATATTCGGAAATGCTTATAGTAGAAGCTTTATAAGAACTGGACCTTACGGAAAACCAGACACTAGTTCTGATTTTAGTGAGATATTTATATATAAAGATGCTATAGCACAGTGTATACAAAGTTTTGGGAATAGTAACAAAATTGTAGTATTAAGGAATGCGTATACTTTTGATGACGTGGAAGTAAATGGTAGCAGATCCTTGATCGCAATAAATGGTAGTTTTTTTGGTTTATCTCGTGGTGGAAATTTTAATAGCCATGATGAATCCAGTGCTGTTGTTAACAGTGCACCAATACATAGAATGATGTCACCAGATTCGTTTAAATCAAGGATTGTCATAAATGGTGATGTTATGTTAGGTGGAGGTACTTTTAAAATTCAAGATGATGGTAAGGCTATAGGACAGATTGAGGATGCATCTATAGCATGGAACACAGAAGATACTGATACAATAGCTCATTACAAGACATATGATGATTGGGGGATTAAACCTGCAGAGGATTATCATGTTAATTTGAGAAGTACTTACGGATCAGGATCTACCAGTTTAAATATTACGGCGGTATTAAATCAGTTTCAGGTTTGGAATATTGTTGACCCTAAAAATTATACTCAGATATCCAATTGGTTAACTGATATTGATAATGAAAGAGCTTTAGGGGCTCCAGACTATGGAAAAGGTGTTGTACCAACGTATGGTGAAGGAATTCCTGACGAGTTAAGAGGGTATTGTTTTTATGAGGTGGCCGCAAATAACAGACTGTATTCTAGACCACTGTCAATAGCACCATATATTTCTGACAATGACTTTTCTCAGAATTTGTATGCTGCAACTACAACAGTGCTTGGAAAATATAGATTGGACAATATATTTGATGCTGGTAATAAGATTAAGTTTGGTGATACCTATTGGAATGATTACACTATAAGTACAAATGTCAGAGATACTCTTTTTGGTGATATTCACGTTCCTGGTAGCATCGGAAAATTCCAAGATATACAAACTCAACTCAAAAATAAGGTTCATAAGTATGCACAAAGAGAGTATCCAACATCAGCAGCAGGAGCAGATTGGGATGTAACTCGAAGTAAAGAGTTCGATAATTTGCTTGATAGTTTAGAAGGTAAAGCAGATTCTTCGATTGGTACAGATGCCGAAGACTATATATTGCATATTATTAAGGGTGATTCAATCGGAACAGGCGAGCATGATATTGATGATGTGTATTCTGGAAAGAAAGGTATAAATGTTTATACGGAAAGTTCTAATAGCAGGAGTACTACAAGTGATGAAAAGTATTATTTAATTGCCAATTCGGATCCCGAAATTGATCTTAAGGTTAATGGAACTTTTAATGGAATTATTGTAACGGCTGGCAAAGTAATTTTACAAGATAATGCTGATATACGTGGCTCAATAATTGCAGCTGGTGGTGGAAGTTATGATGGTGATGTATTTTATCCGCAGTATGATACCACCAGTGGTAAACCTATGAATGCAATTGAAGAAAGTCAAGTTGCTGATTTGGATACAGGTAAATATGCAGCGGTTATATTTGATACAGGAGCAGATACAAAGGCCGCATCAGTTGATTTTTTCCTTGGAATAGTGGTTGATGCAGCTGATCCAGCTGAGTTGGAGAAAGTTGTTGATAAAGCACGTTCGACTACACATGGTGCTTTTATGATTCCTAGTTCAATTACAACAGTAGACCGAGATGTTAAAATGCTATACTTGAATAAATCTGCAAGGATAAATCTTTTGGAAAAGTTTCTGAATCATGAGCTTAATTTATATGATATATTCTAAATATGGGGTGGATCAAATGAATAATAAACTAAAGTTGTTTGCAATTATGACATTAGTATCAGTAACAGTCTCAAGTACAGGATGTTCATTGTTATTTAAGAAGGATGAAAAGCCTCCGGAACAGCCAGCAAAAATAGAAACGCCTGTTACTAGTGTGGAAGAGGATAATAAAGTTTTAAGTATGTTGGATAAGTATTTTGATGCTGTCTATGGTGAAGCTTTTGAAAATTATTATCAGAATGTAGTTACTGGTAATATTCCGGAAAAGTTAAAAACATTTATAGCAAAAAGAACTATTGATGAAGGTAATGGAAACCCTGAAATTGGTATTCATCTGCCTAGAGTGGTAGAAATTAATGGATTATCTATTGTTGGTTATGAAATCTTTAAAGACAAAGACAATAAAGCTGTAATAGATTCTGGTTTTATTGGAAAAACAGGTGAGAATTTCTTGTATTTTGTTAAGTTGGATTTAAAAGCAAAAGCTTTAGAAAATAGTTTGTTCGATCAAAATTATGTCCAAAATCCTGCAACAAAATTATACGATAAAATAGCTGGAAGGGCTCCTACTGATGACCAGTTCGAATATATTAAAGTTCAGGTAAGATATGATGTTGAAGTTTCACAAGAAGATGGACAATATAAAATTGTTACAGTAAAAGAGGCAAATAATAAACCTGGACTTAAAAACAGATTGTTTAAGCTGAATAACGAGTTTATGGCAAGGCTTCCTTATCTGGATTTAAACAGTGATGGAGATAAAAAAGTCTACGAGAGTGAAAAGGCATTGATAGAAGGTTTCTTTAATAACATTATAAAGATTGATAAAGAAAGAATGATATTGCTGAAGTCAAAATGGGAAACAGGAAATATCGAATTTGTTGACTTCATTTCGAAAATAGGTGTAGCGAAGTTTAATGATAAGGATGCTCTGTTAATAGATCAGAATTATAAAACAAATTTCAATTATGCTGCTTTACCTTTGCAAGTCAATATGGAAAAGATTAATAAGCTTGAAAATGTTAAGGTTGATATACATCCTGGGTATTCTTCCAAAAATAAACGATATTTTGTTTCTTTTGATGCGTCTTTACTAAAATCTAATGGTATGGTTGGAGCGGAAGAAATTTATTATTATGACTATTTTGTTACACTGAAGAATGTAAATGACAATCTTATGATTGAAAGCATTAAACTTAATGAATACTATAAAAAATAGTTAACATTAAAGAAACGAAACCTCGCAAATTGCGAGGTTTTTTTTGTGTGCGTGTTTCTTGTATTTCTCACGAAATTTTGAAAGCAAAATGTTCTGAAACTAACTTTAGTAAATACGTATTTATGCTTGTCTTTAAATTTTTACAGGTAAGAAAGATTAGGGGTAATGAAATTCAAATGTATTCTTAAACAATCTTTTTTCTTTATTGTAATAATTTTATTATTACAATGGATACTAATAAAGAGATTTACAATAAAGGATGTGATGTTTTGAACAGAGAGAACAAAGTAACATTTGATAGAGCTTCAATTATAGAGGAAAACATGGAGGAGAAGGAAAAGAAGGAAGAGATTCAGGAAATAAAGGAATTAGGAAGGATAACTGTATTAAATGAAAAAGGAAATATACACTGTTTAACGGTTATAGGTCAGATAGAAGGACACATTGTACTACCGCCTCAGAATAAAACAACAAAGTATGAGCACGTGATACCTCAATTAGTAGCAATCGAAGAAAGCAAAGAAATAGATGGACTGCTTCTGATACTTAATACAGTAGGAGGAGATGTTGAAGCCGGACTCGCAATTGCTGAAATGATAGCAAGTATGTCAAAGCCTACGGTGTCACTTGTTTTAGGTGGTGGACATAGCATAGGGGTGCCAATGGCGGTATCAACAAAGTATTCATTTATTGCACCTTCCGCAACTATGACAATACATCCCATTAGGCTAAACGGTATGGTAATAGGTGTTCCTCAGACTTTTGAGTATTTTGATAAAATGCAGGAGAGAGTTGTACAATTTGTAGCAAAAAACAGCAGAATATCCAAGGAAACTTTTCGTAGCCTAATGCTTAAAACCGGAGAACTTGCAAATGATGTGGGTACAATTTTATTTGGTGAAGAGGCAGTAAAACAAGGGCTTATTGATGGGACAGGAGGCCTTCAGGAAGCATTAAGAAAGCTTTATGAACTTATAGAAACAAAAAAGGAAAGCAATGGAACTCCCTACATAGATTCTAAGGAGGGTTTGCAGTGATTTTGTATTCTATTATTCCTGTCGAGGTTGTTTTTAGCGAACAAAATAACGATAATTACAAATTTGTTGAAATTGAATACGAAGGAGAAAAGGTTGTGGCTTCGCAATTGTCAAATAATACTTACAGGATAAACAGGGTGATCAGCACTTCGCCAAAAGTATATCTTAATCCGAAACTTATGCCGGGTGAGATAATTGAAACCTATGGTCCGACATGAAATGGTTGTAGATAAAACCCTTAAAATGTGATATATTATGGTATGAATGCTTTTTCACATTTATTTGGGGGTGTCAAGGTGAAAATCAAGAAGGTACAAAAGAAGAAGTATAAAAAAAGCCAACGTGGAATATTTAAGTATAATCATGAAATTATAGGCATTCTGATGCTTGCATTTGGGATTCTTATTTTGCTTGGAATTTATTTTAATGGGTCAATAGGTGTTTTTGGTAATATAGTAAAAAGTATTGTTTTGGGCTTTACAGGGCCTGTTGGTATGGCCATACCGCCTATTTTAATTGTGTATGGAGTATTGGTTATTTTTAAGAGAAATACCGTAAATGTTAACTCAAAATTAATACACATTTCCATACTTATGCTGTTAATATCAGCATTAATACAGACAGGTCATTATAGAGAACTTGATTATATTAACATGAGTACTATGAATTACCTGATGAAATTTTATAATGATGGAACCGCATTAAAGGGTGGAGGAATTATGGGCGGAATAGTAAGTATTCCGTTTCTTATGCTATTTAAAAACCTTGGTACAATTATTATTATAAGTACTATAGCTATTATAGATATAATATTATTGACTAATATATCCATTGCGGGCATTGTAATAGGCATAAAGAATACTTTGTTAGGAACGGTTAACAGGGTTAAGGATAGTATAAAATTGCCATCGTCTGATATGGACGATGAAGGAGTAGGATTTGAGCCTGATATCGTAATGAACGGTAAGAAAATTGAAAAAAGTAAGGTTGTTGACATTAATATTAAGAAAGCTGCAAATGAAATAAAAGAGCAAAAAGGTGATGTCCCAAAGATTGAAATAAAAAATTTTAAAAATGAAGATGAGAATGTTGAATTTATTGTAAAGGATTTAAAGAAAAAGGAAAATCATGCGGCTGAAATGGAAAAGCTCAAAGAATCTGTGGATAATGAGATTTCTCATAAAGCGAAGACAAATATAAATTACAAGTATCCGGATGCAACGCTTCTAGAAGATAATATAAGCGGAATGGGTAATTCTTCAGACTTTAGGAATGCTGCACTTAGAGGTGCAAAGAAGCTTGAAGAAACATTAAATAGCTTTGGAGTTGAGGCAAAAGTAGTAAATGTAAGCAGGGGTCCTGCCGTTACGCGTTACGAACTTCAGCCAAGCCCTGGTGTAAAGGTCAGTAAAATTGTTAACTTATCGGATGATATTTCTTTAAATCTCGCAGCATCAGGAGTTAGAATTGAGGCACCTATTCCTGGTAAGGCTGCAATTGGTATTGAGGTGCCAAACAAAGAGGTTGAAGCTGTTTTTCTTAAAGAGGTAATTGCATCAAAGGAATTTAAGGAGCATTCATCCCGGTTGGCTTTTTCACTTGGAAAGGACATATCGGGACAGAATATGGTGGCTGATATTGGCAAGATGCCGCACCTTTTAGTTGCAGGTGCTACGGGTTCAGGGAAAAGTGTTTGTATAAACAGTATAATTGTAAGTCTTTTGTATAAGGCTTCTCCAAGTGAAGTAAAGCTTCTTATGGTAGACCCGAAGGTTGTTGAATTGGGAATATATAATGGAATACCTCATTTGCTTATACCAGTTGTAACAGATGCTAAGAAAGCTGCAGGAGCTTTGAATTGGGCAGTTCAAGAGATGGTAAACAGATATAAGCTTTTTGCAGAAAAGGGTGTCAGGGACGTTAAGGGCTATAACGCAATAGTGAAACCGGATGCTGGTGAAGAACCGTTGCCGCAGATTGTAATTATAATTGATGAACTTGCCGATTTGATGATGGTTGCACCAAATGATGTAGAGGATGCGATATGCAGACTGGCACAGATGGCAAGGGCTGCCGGAATGCATCTTGTTATAGCAACACAAAGACCTTCGGTGGATGTCATAACAGGTGTAATAAAGGCAAATATTCCTTCAAGAATAGCATTTGCCGTATCATCACAGGTGGATTCAAGAACTATTCTGGATATGGCAGGAGCAGAAAAACTGCTAGGTAAAGGTGATATGCTTTTCTATCCTGTTGGTGAACCAAAGCCCATAAGAGTTAAGGGCACTTTTGTATCAGACAAGGAAGTTGAAAGTGTTGTAGAATTCATTAAGGCTCAAGGTGCCGCTGAATACAATGAAAACATAATTGAGGAAATAAACAGTGAAAAGGAAACTCATGAAGAAGATCAGGGAGACAATGATGAGCTTCTCCCACAGGCGATAGAATTGGTGGTTGAGGCTGGGCAGGCGTCAGTATCACTAATACAGAGGAAGTTTAAAGTTGGTTATGCCAGAGCTGCAAGAATTGTTGATCAAATGGAGGCAAGAGGTATAGTTGGAGGATTTGAAGGCAGTAAGCCAAGGCAGGTACTGATTTCAAAGCAACAGTGGTATGAGCTAAATATGAGAAATGAGACAAATGCAGAATAAATTTTTGAATACACAGCTTATACCCAGCCTGGATTAATAAAAATGTAATAAATCGTTTAAGTCATAAGTTGGAAACGACAATATATATTTGTTAAAAGCAAATATATATTGTCGTTCTTTAAGTTATACAAAAATATTAATGTATGATTTTACTTGATTTTTTCCTTAAGGCTATCAATGATTTCTTGAATATCTTGAATGTTTGGATTTATGTCTAATGCCTTTTGATAAGAATCAATAGATTCCTTATATTTTCCTGTGTCTTTATATATGTTTCCTAAAATTAAGTACGCCTCAGAGTTTTCAAATAAAGCAAGGGATTTTTCCAATAAAGCGATAGCATTATCAAATGTGCCTTGCTGTGCATAGAATTTGGCATATTGATTGTATATATTGGTATTGTTAGGATCGAGCTTTAGTGCTTCATCATAACACATTAATGCCTCAGAAAATTTGCCATAGTTAACTAAAGTGTTTCCTAGTGTATAGTAAGTGAAGGAGTCGTAAGGATTTAAGGCTAGTGATATGCTTAATTGTGTTATAGCTTGATTATAATCTTTATTTTCTGCGTATATAATACCTAAATAATTATACACAGATGCTAAGTTTGGAAAGTCGCTAAGTATATTCTTACAAATTGATACTGCTTCATCGAAGTTACCCAGTTCGTTTAAAACTATTGCAAGTTGCAGTTTGGAATTATTGTTTTCTGGATTAAAACGAATACTCTCTTCAAAATATTTCTTTGCATCTTCTAAATAGCCATTAGCTTTGTAAATTTTCCCCATGTTGTATAATGCAACAGAAAAGTCATTTTTAATATATATACCTAATTCTATTGCTTTATTGTACATTGAAATGGCTTCGGTATGACGTTCTATAGAAGTAAGTGCTGTTGCTAAATTAATATATGTTACATAATAATTCGGATCAAGCTTTAGGGCTTGATTAAGGAGTTCAATTGCTTTTTCAAACTCAAGTCGTTTTATATATACTGATGCTAATGAATTTACAATAACAGCAGAATTGGGATTAATATTTAGAACATGAATGTTTAATGTTTCAGTGTCTTTCCATTTAGATGAGTAAGCAGTTGAAGCTGCAATTTCTCCAATTGATATTGAAAAAATAAGAGTTAAGGTAACTACATATTTAATTAATCGATTCATTTTTAGTTTTGTGAAACTATTTACTAGTATAATTAGACAAATTAATATACCGATAGATGGAAAATATGCATATCTATAACAAGTAATAGCTGATGTTACTTTGATTATTCCAGAGGTAGGTAGAATTGATACTATATAGAACAAATAGCCTAGTAGAAGAGGTTTTGACCAACGCCAAGTAATTATAAAGAAAACAATAATAAGAATTGTTAAAATTGCTGGTATTAAGTATGCAGGATTAGTCAGTGAAATTGGCTCAATATATGAATAAAATGGAGATAGTTCAGTAGGAAACATTAATTTCCATAAATAAAATATATTATTATATGATATGAGCAAGAATATTTGTAGAATGTTTGAACTCATTACAGTATTAGCAATTAAAGCGGTATTGTTTTGTGAAATGTATGCTATAATGGCAAATATAAGAGCAATAATAAAATATGGAATCTTCTCAAAAATGGTCAAGAATGTTAATCTTTTGTACCACAGATAGTCAAGTATTAGTAATATTAAGGGTAGTGATACAGCTATAGGTTTTGACAAAAGTGCAAGGATAAAAACAGCTAGTGAGATCAACATATATCTTTTCTTTGAAGACTTAATATAAAGAATATATAGTATCATTGAAAGTAAAAGAAACAGAGTTGCTAATATAGATTTTCTTTCACTTAGCCAAGCAATTGCTTCAATAGAAATAGGATGGATGCCGAAAAGGACACCACCAATAAAAGAAAGCCAGATTTTTTTAAATAGCAGATAAAAAAGTAATAAAACCAAAACTGAATTGAGTATATGAATTAATAAACTTGTAATGTGAAAAACAATTATATTATCTTTACTGCCACCTAAAGCACAGTCAATCATAAGGGATACCATAGCAAGAGGTTGATAGTAGCCTTGTACAGTTGATGGATAAAAAACCTCTGTAAAAAAACGTTTTACCGAAATAAAACTAGGGTTTTGTACAAGATTATTTTGAAAAACATATTGATAATCATCAAAACCATCGGCCTTAGACTGTATAGTTTGATTATGAACGAATAAAAGAATTATAGCGAGCAAAACTGCTGCAATTGTAAGCATAACTAGTTTTGAAGTTAGAGGTCTTTGTGTTTTATACTCCTCATAGAACTCTGAAATTTCTGTTGCCGCTCTGCTAAAAAAGTTTTTATTAACTCCAGGTGCTTCCATATTGTTGTCCATGCGAACCTCCCAAAATATAAATAAATTAAAGACTTGCAAAGAGACGCTTTAAAGCTTTGCTTTAATAATCTGATAAGGTATATTATAATATACAAGTACATACAATTCAAATTATTTATTATTGGAATAACTGTACATAATAATAGTACAATACTTAGTGAAATTAGGTGTGATTAATGGGTTTTTTACCGATAACAAGACAAGATATGAAGGATAGGGGCTGGGATGAACTGGACTTTCTATATATAAGCGGAGATGCTTATGTAGATCATCCAAGCTTTGGACATGCAATTATTACAAGGATTTTAGAAAGCGAAGGGTACAGGGTTGGAATTATTGCCCAGCCGGATTGGAAAAGCAATAAAGACTTTATGACGTTAGGACGTCCTAAATTAGGAGTGCTTATATCGTCGGGAGTTATAGATTCTATGGTAAACCATTATACGGCAAGCAGGAAAACCAGGAGTGATGATTTGTATTCACCTGGTGGAAAAGCACATAATAGACCGGATCGGGCTGTTATTGTGTATACAAATAAGGCAAGAGAGATCTTCAAGGATGTTCCTATAATAATCGGGGGAATTGAGGCGAGTTTAAGAAGGTTTGCACATTACGATTATTGGGATGACAAGGTAAGGCGTTCTATTTTGGTAGACTCAAAGGCCGATCTTTTAATATACGGTATGGGAGAAAAGCCTATATTGGAGATAGCCAAAAGGCTAAAAGAGGGCGAAACTATAAGTGAAATTCAGGATGTAAGAGGAACTGCATATCTTTCAGCAGCAGACAACCTTCCTGAAAATATAAAACATTATATCGGGAGAGATTCAGAGGCTAAAGGTAATGGACCAGTTATTCTTCCATCTTTTGATGAGGTAGCGGAAAGCAAAAGGAAATATGCTAAGGCCTTTATTATCCAATATAATGAGCAAGATTCTTATACAGGGCAAACTTTAGTTCAACAACATGGGGACAGGTATCTTGTGCAAAACCCTCCTACTTTGCCTATGAGTGAAAAGGAAATGGACAGGGTTTATTCACTGCCTTATGAGAGAACTTATCATCCTTCGTATGAAAATGAAGGAGGAGTTCCTGCAATAAATGAGGTTGAATTCAGCATAACCAGCCATAGGGGGTGTTATGGAGGGTGTTCTTTCTGTGCACTCAATTTTCATCAGGGAAGGATTATTCAAAAGAGAAGCCAGACCTCAATTATAAATGAGGCAAAGAAGATTATATGGCAGCCAGGATTTAAGGGATATATACACGATGTCGGAGGACCAACAGCTAATTTCAGAAATAAAGCATGCAAAAAACAGGATACAAAAGGAGTGTGCAAGGAAAGACAATGTCTTCATCCGGAACCCTGCAAGAATCTGATTGTTGATCACAGTGAATATTTGGCACTTCTGAGAAAGCTTAGGGAGATGCCCGAAATAAAAAAAGTGTTTATTCGCTCAGGTATAAGATACGACTATCTCATGCTTGATAAAAATGATGACTTTTTCTACGAGTTATGCGAACACCATGTTAGCGGACAATTGAAAGTTGCCCCTGAGCATGTGGTTGACAGGGTTTTAGAGAAGATGGGCAAACCCCAGAGAAAAGTATACGACAGGTTTGTAAAAAAATTCTATGATATAAATAAAAAGTTAAAGAAGGAGCAATACCTTGTTCCATATCTGATATCGAGCCATCCCGGAAGTGATCTCAATGCAGCCATTGAGCTTGCACTGTACCTTAAGGAGATGAATTACACTCCCCAGCAGGTTCAGGATTTTTATCCCACGCCAGGAACTTTGTCAACCTGTATGTTTTATACAGAAATTGACCCAAGAACCATGAAAAGTGTATATGTGCCAAAAGCACCAAAGGAAAAGGCCATGCAAAGAGCACTGTTGCAGTATAGAAAAAAAGAAAACTACAACCTTGTCTATGAGGCTCTTAAAACAGCAAACAGAGAAGATTTGATAGGTTTTGGAAGTACGTGTCTTATAAGACCTAAGAGAAAAGATGGACAGGGATATTTTGGGGATACAGAAAGCAGATATAAAGGTAATACCGCTGAAAAAAGCAGAGGGAAAAAGACTGTATCGAAGAACAAAGATGTTAAGAACAAAGATATTAAAAACAAAGATATTAAGAATAAAGATGTGAAGAAAAAGGACGTTAAAAACAAAGACATCAGGAACAAAGACGCTAAAAACAAAGACGTCAGGAACAAAGATGTAAAGAACAAGGAGGTCAAGTACAAAGACATTAAGAACAAGGAGGTCAAGTACAAAGATGTTAAAAACAAAGATGTTAAAAATAAAGATGTTAAAAATAAAGATATCAAGAATAAAGACGCCAAGTACAAAGACGCCAAGTACAAAGACACTAAGAACAAAAATTCAAACAAAAAAGGGCATGGAAAAAGTCTTAAAAAAATTGACAAGAAAAGTGTAATAAAATAAAATGATTATCGTTGGAAAATCAATAGAAAGGTAGATAAAATATGAGTGCAAGAGTATTAAATGGTAAAGAATTGGCAACAAAAATAAAAGGGGAGTTAAAGCAGGCTGTTGATGATATTAAAAAGAGGAACATACATCCGGGTCTTGCTGTTGTTATAGTTGGAAATGATCCTGCTTCAAGGGTGTATGTTAATTCAAAGAAAAAAGCATGTGAAGAGATTGGTATACAATCTTTTGAATATGCTTTAGATGAGAAGGTTAAAGAAGAGGAGCTTTTATCGCTTATTCAAAAGCTGAATAACGATGACAAGGTAAACGGAATACTTGTACAGCTTCCACTTCCTAAACATATCAATGAAGAGAAGATTATACTTGCTATTAACAGCTCAAAGGATGTTGATGCGTTTCATCCCGAGAATGTAGGAAGACTTGTGGCCGGAAATCCGCAGTTTCTTCCCTGCACGCCGGCAGGTGTAATGGAGCTTATAAAGGAGTCGGGTATAGAAATTGCCGGTAAGGAATGTGTTATTGTTGGTAGAAGCAATATCGTTGGAAAACCTCAATCTATGTTGCTGCTTGCAGAGCATGGTACTGTGACGGTTTGCCACTCAAGAACAAAAAACCTTGAGGAAGTTATAAAAAGAGCCGATATACTTGTAGCGGCTGTTGGAAGACCTGAAATGATCAAAGGTAGCAGTATAAAACCGGGTGCTGTTGTTATTGATGTAGGAATAAACCGTCTAGAGAACAAAAAACTTGTTGGGGATGTTGAGTATGAGTCCGCTAGCCAGGTTGCATCTGCCATTACTCCTGTTCCAGGCGGTGTAGGACCTATGACAATTGCAATGCTTATGAAAAACACTGTAAGGGCAGCTGTTGCTCAAGCAGAAAAGAAGGGATAATGTAGTGGAAGAAAATAGTATTCAGATGTATCATGACAGACTTCAAAAAGTAAAAAAAAGATACGAAGATGCAAGAATACATTTTTACAACCAAAAAGGAAAAAAAGAGCAGCTTACCGAACAAAAGTCAAGTTTGGAGAAATTGCTTCAGAAAGCGGTTGACAACATTGATATTTTAGAGAAGGTCAAGGTTTTGCTTCAGAAGGTTTCGGAATTTGCCAGAGAACAGTCAAGAGCTCAGATAGAAGCATTGGTTACAAATTGTCTCCAGTACATATTTGATTCTAGCCTTGAATTTAAGATTGAGATCGGTGAGGTAAGAGGGAGACCGGAAGCTGAGTTCTACGTGATAAGCAAATACGGAGGAACAGAAATAAAGACAAAACCTCAGGATGCAAGAGGAGGAGGGGTTATTGATATAATATCCCTTGCCATAAGAATTGCTATGCTTGAGTGTAGCAATCTTGACAACAAAGGTCCCATTATTCTTGATGAGCCGGCTAAACATGTAAGCGAGGACTATATAAATCAGGTCGCAGAATTTTTGAAGCAGGTTACGCACATGTTTAAAAGGCAAGTAATAATGGTGACGCACAACAGGCACTTAAGTGAGATGGCTGACAGGTGGTACAGAATTGAAATGAACGACGGTGTCAGCATTGTCAGTCAATAGTTTTGTTAAATAGTTAAATATTAAATAGTTAAAACTTTGTTAAGGTGTGTTAAGATTCAATCTTGACATAAAATATAAAAAAGTTTAAAATTAAGAAGAATTAAAAGTGCCTACAATATAAATTATTTGCAATTTGACCATTGAAAACTGAATACGAGGAGGTGTGTGCCATTACAGAGTTAATCATTGGCTTGGTAATTGGATTAGTAATCGCAGCAATTGGAATAGTTGTTGCGTCAGGAATAAGTTCCCGAAAGGGTTTCCAAAAAGGGTTTGAAGAAAGAAAAAGGAAAGCCGAGGCCGAAATTGGCAGTGCAGAGCAGGAAGCGAAGAAGATAATTAGTGAGGCACAAAAGAATGCTGAGGGCAAGAAAAGAGAAGTGCTGCTAGAGGCTAAAGAGGAAATTCACAAGAGCAGGGTTGAGCTTGACAGGGAGATTAAAGACCGGAGAAATGAGATTCAAAGACAGGAAAGAAGATTGGTACAGAAGGAAGAAACTTTGGACAAGAAGATTGAAGCATTAGAACAGAAAGATGAAGTGCTCAATAAGAAGACCAGGGAAATTCAAGAACTACAGGATAAGACGGTTGAGCTTCAAAAGCAACAGACTGAAGAACTTCAAAGAATATCCGGTTTGTCAGTTGAAGATGCCAAGGAAGTTTTGCTCAGAAATGTTGAGAGTGAAGTAAAACATGAAATGGCAATGCTCATTAAGGAAATTGAGCAGAAGGCTAAGGAAGAAGCTGATACAAAGGCTAAGAATATCGTTGCACTTGCAATACAAAAATGTGCAGCTGACCATGTATCAGAAGTAACAGTTTCGGTAGTTCCACTTCCTAATGATGAAATGAAGGGTAGAATTATCGGACGTGAAGGAAGAAATATCAGAACTCTTGAGACGTTAACAGGAATTGACTTGATTATCGACGATACCCCTGAAGCCGTAATATTATCAGGTTTTGATCCGATAAGAAGAGAAGTTGCCAGACTAACACTTGAGAAACTGATACTTGACGGAAGAATACATCCGGCAAGAATTGAGGAAATGGTGGAAAAGGCTAAAAAAGAAGTTGAAAACACCATTCGTCAAGAAGGCGATAACGCCACTTTTGAAACAGGAGTGCATGGTTTGCATCCTGAAATAGTAAGGTTACTGGGTAAATTAAGGTACAGGACCAGTTACGGGCAGAACGTCCTCAATCACTCCATAGAAGTTGCGCATTTGGCCGGAATGATGGCTGCGGAACTGGGAGTTGATGTTACTTTGGCAAAGAGAGCTGGTTTGTTGCATGATATCGGTAAGGCAGTGGATCATGAAGTTGAAGGTTCACACGTGACAATTGGAGCAGATCTTGCCAAGAAGTACAAGGAAAGTAACGAAGTTATCAGTGCGATTGCTTCACACCATGGAGACATAGAAGCTACAAGCATAGTAGCTGTATTAATTCAGGCAGCCGATTCTATATCAGCTGCAAGACCTGGAGCAAGAAGAGAATCTCTGGAATCTTACATCAAGAGGTTGGAAAAGTTAGAAGAGATTGCAAACTCATTCCAGGGAGTTGAAAAGTGCTTTGCAATTCAGGCAGGTAGGGAAGTACGTATTATGGTTAAAGCAGAAGAAGTACCTGATGCGGAAATAGCTTTAGTTGCAAGGGATATAGTTAAAAAGATTGAAAATGAACTGGATTATCCAGGACAAATTAAAGTAAATGTAATTCGTGAAACAAGATTTATTGAGTATGCAAAATAATTATATTTGATATAATTGGTGTAAAAAGCGTGGATTCACGCTTTTTATGCTTATATGGGGTTATTTTCAAGGCTTTCATAAATACTTTTACAAATATTTAAGTTGCGAAAATGATTATACATAGGAAAATTTGATTTTCGTGATATAGTATTAAGGGAATTGAAGTGCGATGTGAAATTTTTATTTCGTTCAACATAGAAATGGAGGATATACAGTTTTGAATATATTGTTTATTGGTGATATTGTTGGCAATCCGGGAAGAAAAGCAGCAAAAGAAATGATACATAAATTGAAGAAGGAAAAGCAGATTGATTTTTGTATAGCCAACGGTGAAAACTCTGCGGGTGGAAGCGGTATTACGTATGTAGTAGCACAGGAGCTTTATCGATCCGGAGTTGATGCAATTACACTTGGAAATCATACATGGTCAAAAAGGGAGATAACCAATTTCATAGACTCCGATAAATGCATAGTAAGACCTGCAAACTATCCTGAAGAGTTGCCTGGAAAAGGTTCAATTGTCATCTCAAACGATAAAGGTAAAATCGGTGTGTTAAACCTTATGGGTCGGATATATATGGACAGCATAGATTGTCCGTTTAAAGCAGCAGAAAGGGAAATAGCTTTTCTCAAAACACAGGTTAAAGTTATTGTGGTGGATATGCATGCTGAGGCAACAAGTGAGAAATGTGCTTTGGCATGGCATATTGATGGAAAGGTAAGTTGTGTTTTAGGAACTCACACTCATGTGCAGACTGCCGACGAAAGAATTTTACCTTGTGGCACTGCATTTATTTCGGATGTTGGAATGACTGGACCTCATGAAGGAGTTATAGGTGTTAACAGAGACATAGTTATTAATAAATTTCTGACACATATGCCCACTAGATTTGAAATTGCACAGGGTTCTGTACAATTTAATGCTGTATATCTTGAAGTTGATGAAAAGACAGGCAGGACTTTGAAGATTGAACGAATAAGCACAATTATGGAGCATGCATAAGTTTTTCATTATCCCTTAACTCTATAATGCATAAAAAAGGATTTAACGTCCCCATGTAGAATATATTAATATAAAGGAAAAGGGGGTAATAAAATCTATGGATGTATTAAAGGTTTCAGCAAAATCGAGCCCAAACTCCATTGCAGGTGCACTAGCAGTCTTTATAAAAGAGAAAGGTTCAGTTGAGATTCAGGCAATAGGTGCTGGAGCATTAAATCAGGCAATAAAGGCAGTAGCAATTGCACGAGGTTTTGTTGCCCCGTCAGGTATTGAACTGGTATGTATTCCTGCTTTTACTGAGGTTGTGGTAGATGGGCAGGAAAAGACAGCAATAAAGCTGATAATTGAAACCAGAAAAAGATAAAAATCGGAATATTTTAGGAACCTTACTCATGAGTAGGGTTCTTAATTTTTGTTTAAGGAATATTATTATTATAAAAATTTAATTAATGCAAGCTGATTTATTGCATAACATTTGCCATTATGATAGAATTTAATTAGGAGAAGGGGGAGAATGTATGAATAGAAAAAAATCTTTTTTATTGGTGCTTGTGTTATGTTTGTTATCTACCGTTTTATTACCTTCTAGCATGCAGACAAACTATGCTGCACAACAGAGCAATGATCAAATCACTATTCTACTGGACGGAGAAAGACTTTCATTTGACGTCGAACCATACATAAAAGGTGGAAGGACACTGGTACCATTTAGGGGTATACTTGAAGCATTAGGAGCAGAAGTAATCTGGAATCCAACTGATAGGTCTGTAACTGCAAAGAGTGCAAGTACAGAAGTGTACTTAAAAATAGGTTCAGTTGATACTCTGGTTAACGGCGATAAGGTGGTTATTGATGTTCCTGCTGAGATTACAAAGGACAGAACTTTTGTACCATTAAGGTTTGTATCGGAAAACCTTGGGGCAACAGTTGGCTGGGATGGTACAACAAGGACTGTATCCATTGCGACAAAGACTGTAGTTGTTGAACCAGTTGATGATCCGGTTGCAAGTTCAGGTGATACAGGAGATTATGGCATCGGTGAAGCAATTAATTATTTAGATAGTAAAATAGTAATTAACGAAGTCAAATTAGAAAAAACAAATAAAGAACTAGTAATACAAGGTAAAATAGCTTACAATGGAAGACGTTTAGTGATTTATTCAATTAACACGGATGGAAATACTTATCCTGCACCAATTAAGTTAGTTGGAAATGAAACTGGTGAATTAATAAGTTTTGAGGCTCGCTCAAAAGCAGATTCAAAGTATTATACTGCATCTTATATAGAGGTGTATGCAGTAACAGATGAGAGAGAGATGATAAAAATCGGGAAAATAGATTTATTAAACTAAATGGGAGGGGATATAATGAAAAGAAAGGTTTCTATGGTGTTGTCAGCAATGTTAATAGCAAGTGTATTTGTTACATCAGTACCTGCATCGACAGATGAGGTGCAAATAGCTACACGATCTTTTGACAAAGTAGTGACTGTTGATAGTAAAATGCAGATTGAATATGGCAAAGAAAGTAATATTAAATACGTTCAAAATGTGCCCGTTGAGTTTGAACGTCCAGTGAATGCTAAAGAGGTAGTTGTACTTTTGGATTCATCATCTGAAGTGTCAGAAATTGTTAAACACAAATCACCTTTTGACTATGCATTGTTTTCTGGAGATCCAAAGATAGATATGGATTTAAAAGGTGCGGGGTTGACTATTAAAGGCGATATACATTCTGAAAGTAGTGTATCTGTGAGTTCTTCAAATTTTGAATTGGATGGTGAATGTGAAGCAGTTAAGAAAGTGGAGATTGAAACTGGATCCGCCAAGTATGACAAAGATAAAATCAAAGAAGGTGTTGAATCTGTTGCAATGGAGGATTATACTATCTTTTTTGATGACAAAGCTAGGACTATAGGTACCTATTTCTCATTTGAGATAGATGGTCCTACTGGTCGGCCTTTTTGTGAAAGAACATTAAAAGACCCTATGGGTACTAAAGGGTTTGTAAATTGGAATATTATAGATGAAAGGTTAATATATGGAGCTACTTTACCGTTGAATGAATATTATACTGGGCTTACTTGTCAATATGAAGAAAAATTTGATAAATGGACACTTAGTGGTAGTGAAAAATTAAAGCTTTCAAAAGACAATCCTCTTTTCTTTGATGGTAATGTACTTATAAATTGTGGTTCGGGTGTTGTAGGAGAGGGTTTTATTGTTGCAACGGGTGATATTACTTTTAATACAGGTGAGGTTACTGCAAAAGGTGATGATACAGGAATTGATAAAGACAAAAAAACGATTGCCGGCGTTGGCCTTTATTCTATAGGTGGAGATATTGAATTTGCAGTTGGTGGTTCTGAGTTTACTGGACTTTTATATGCCCCGAATGGCACTGTGAATTTACAAACGAAGGAAATGAATATAAAAGGTAGTGTTGTTGCAAAAGAAGTTATTACTAAAATTAATGGGTTGAACATAACTTATACGAATACAAGTGCTCATGATGATTTGACTGAATTTGAAGTGAAGAATACTCACTTGATTACTGCAAGAGATGCAATAGGTAGTTTTGTTAGTTCTTTAAAAGGAAAAGGTGATAGAGTTGGAATACTTACTTATCAAAATGATGCCAATGATAATGTATTTGAATTGTTTGATGTGGAGAAAGACAAAGATAGTATAAATAAAGCTATTGGAAAAATTGTAGCAAGTGATAAAAATGACAATAACTTAGGTGACGGACTCAGAAGGGCGTATCATTTATTGAAAGATAAGGGTGTTAAGAATTCCGATAAGTATATAATTGTTTTATCTTGTGCTAATCCTGATAAGTGGACCATATCTGGTGCTGGAGAGACAGAACCTTATATGACTGCTTCGGGTGATGCTATAAAAGTTCCTTCAGGTTCAGATATATCAAAGGGAGCTGATTATGCTAAGGAAATCTTAAAAAATATCAATTCTGACACTACAGCTAAAATAAAAACACATTTTGTTGATTTTAGATTTGGAAAGGAATTAGATAAAATTAAGGAAATAGCAAGTGGAACTAGTTATTACGACCCAAAATCTGATAATGAGGAAGATTTTGATGAAGCTCTTGCAACTACTATGTCTAGTATAAGTACCGAGATTTTGAAGGAAGTAAATTATTTGTCTGCAAGTGAAGTAAAGTTTACAGCAGAATTTGAAGATCTCTTCCCGGTAGGTGTTAAGTATGTTGAACCTACTCCTGTGCCTACTTCCACAAGTAGTGTACCTGCTGAACCTACTCCAACTCCATTATTTAATAAGTATACTGATAATAAAGGTACTTCAGATGATACTACTGATGATAGAAACGGTATAAAAAAGTTGTATGACAGTGATGCTATAGAAGTCAAAGAAGTAGCTGATAAGTTTTTGGTTAAAATAAAAGATGAAGAATTTATTCCATCAAGAGTTAAGTTTTCTGCATTTGGTGGCAAATTGTTTGACGGTGGAAAAATAAAGTTTGAAGTATCGAATGTAGATGGAACTGAGACGACCAAAATATCTGAAACAAAGAAGTCAGGATATATTGAAAAATTACAAGTTGAAGTAATTATGAAGGTGGATCTTAATTAGATTAAACAAGAAATAAAAGGGCTGTTGCATTTAGAGAAATAGTGCAACAGCTCTTTTATTATTTAAGTAAGTAGGTAAATTGATTTGTTAGTTTTAAGAAATGTGCTACTTGTAAAACGTTTTAGTTGCAAGGCTCTGACCTCCTCTACATTTTGTTTTCCTGAACACAGTAGAAAACCATATCGTGGCTTTTTATTTTAAGTTTATTGTTAAAAACACATCTAAATTTCGGTTCTGTTTCGGTGCAATTTCGGAATTCTTTCGGTGTTTTGTTGTTTTTTTTCGTTTACAGAAATAGTAATTGTAAGATATAATACCTATGATTAAAATAATTAAAATTATTTGGGGGTAAAGGAATGTATAAAAAGAAAATAATATCATTTGTTATTTTTTTTGTGTTATTTATTCAGCTATTTTCTACTAGTGTACTCAGTACGCCATCATATGCATCGGAAATAGTTTCACGAAATGTAGATGAAAGTGTTGAACCAACAACACAGACAGATGTTGAGCCAAAAATAGAATCAAAGATAATTGGAGATGTCAATGGAGACGGAAATAGGAATAGCATAGATTTTGCATTGATGAGAATGGTGCTTCTTGGAATGAAAGATGGTTTCCCAATCATAAACGCAAAATGGGCATCTGATGCTGATGGAAATGGAGTATTTAACAGTATAGATTTTGCATATATGAGGATGTTGTTGTTAGCGGTAATTAAAGAGCTTCCTGCAGAAAAAATTGTGACACCTACAGCAATTATTACACCAACACCAACACCAACACCTTCTCCGACTTTGACACCAACACCGACAGTCACAACTTCGTTGTCGACACCGACTCATACAGGTGATTTGGATACAGAAAAACCGACAGTGCCTCAAGATTTTCATTACGTAACAAAGACAGAATCGCTTGTGATTTTGTCATGGAAAGCATCAACAGATAATGTTGGAGTTATAGGCTATGATATATTTGTGAATGATAAATATTATGAGACAGTAACTGAAAATGCGATTGTAATAAATGATCTGGAAGAAAACACAACGTATGGATTTTCGGTAAAGGCAAGAGTGTAGTACGTCATTTTAATTTCTTATAAATTCAAGCAATTACTGCAAATTAATTTCTGTTTTTCAAACACACATTTGATTTTTCTGTGTCGTAGATTACAGCACTTTTTTATCTGCTTACTTATTGA
>JAEWSG010000136.1 GCA_023398495.1 Bacillota bacterium | reverse complement strand
TTGATTCGACCCGTAGCGAGTTTTAGATTCTCTCAGTCCAGGTTGCATGGCCGAGCAGTGCAGCGCAGCGGAACGACCAGGCTCGAAGCTTAAGTCCTTGGAATAATATGGTGCACGAAAAATAAATACACCCTCCAAAAACAAAATATTTGACAATTGATACTTAAGATGTTAGAATTATAAAAAAATAATGTGTGATAGAGGTGCGGTTTTCATTAGTATACTTGCTGAAAAGTGTTGGCTTTGTTGATGTGAGTTGAAAGGGTAAACTGCCGAAGAACAGATTTCCAATTAGAATTTGTTCTGGTCATTCGGTTAATAACCGTCTGATTGTCATCAATTGTTTGATGGAGCGCTATCAGTTCTTGTTATAAAGTTGTACATAGTACTTCCTTTATACAAAACAAACGAACTGCTGGTATCCATACCAGCTTTTTTATTTGTATAGGAAAACTTTCTTTCCTAATAATATAAGATTGTAAAGCGTATACACACATCGTTTAAAATATTAATTTACAAAACAACAAAACAGATACTAGGAGGTAATTATAATGAAAAAGATTAACTTGGCAGTTGTCGGAGCTACCGGAATGGTTGGAAGAACTTTTTTGAAAGTATTGGAGGAAAGAAATTTACCTGTTGAAAATATATATTTCTTTTCTTCAAGTCGTTCTGCAGGAGCAAAAATTAATTTTAACGGAAAAGAATATATTGTTGAAGAACTTACAGAAACTTCTTTTGACAGAGGCATTGATATTGCACTTTTCTCAGCTGGCGGAAGTACAAGCGAAAAATTTGCACCTATAGCTGCATCAAAGGGTTGTGTGGTTGTAGATAACAGCAGTCAATGGAGGATGGACCCTGCTGTTCCCCTGGTAGTACCGGAAGTTAACCCTCATGATATCTCCTGGCATAAGGGTATCATTGCAAATCCAAACTGCTCAACAATACAGGCCGTAGTTGCTTTAAAACCACTTGATGACAAATACAAAATTAAAAGAGTTGTCTATTCAACATATCAAGCTGTTTCAGGTGCAGGAATGAAAGGCTATACTGACCTTGAAGACGGCCTCAAGGGTGAAGCCCCTAAAAAGTTCCCCCACCCTATTGCCGGAAACTGTCTGCCCCATATTGATGTATTCCTTCCAAACGGCTATACAAAAGAAGAAGAAAAAATGGTGAACGAAACCAGAAAAATACTTGGAAACCAAAGCTTAAGGGTTACTGCTACAACAGTAAGAGTACCAGTATTTCACGGACATAGCGAATCAATTAACGTTGAATTTGAAAAACAGTTCGAGCTTAACGAATTAAAGGAAACATTGAGAAACGCTCCAGGATTAATTGTTCAAGACGATCCTCAGAACAATGTATATCCTATGCCTATAAATGCAGCAGGCAAGGATGAAACTTTTGTTGGTAGAATCCGTCGTGATGAAAGTGTTGAAAGCGGAGTAAACCTATGGGTTGTTGCAGATAATATCAGAAAAGGTGCGGCTACAAATGCGGTTCAGATCGCTCAGGAACTCATTAAGATGTGGAACAAGCAATAAATTTCCCCTACAAGGTTAGCGTTTAAATAATGTTAACCTTGCAGATTTTCAGCACATTATAACGTATTGCAAACTACATCAAGAAAGGATGTTAATTATGAAAAATCCAATATTCACTGGTTCAGCAGTGGCAATTGTCACCCCCTTTACCGACACCGGTATAGACTTTGAAAAGTTGGAAGAACTGATTGAATATCAGATAAAAGAAGGCACTGATGCACTTGTAGTATGCGGTAGTACTGGTGAAGCGTCTACGATGCCTGATGACGAGCATAAGGCAGTAATAAAATTTGCTGTTGATAAAGTAAACAAGAGAATACCCGTTATAGCCGGAGCAGGAAGCAACGATACAAAACACGCAGTGGATTTAACACAATACGCTCAATCAGTTGGTGCGGATGCCATTTTAAGTGTTACTCCCTATTACAACAAAACTACTCCAAAAGGTATTTATGAGCATTTCAAATTAATAGCCAACAGCGTAAAGGTACCTGTTATTCTTTATAACGTACCTTCAAGAACCAGCTTAAACATTGATCCTCAAACTGCTAAAGCTCTGTCCGAGATAGAAAATATAACTGCCATAAAGGAATGCAACCTCAATCAGGTTGGTGAGATTGTGAGCCTTTGTGGAGACAATATGACAGTATACTCAGGAAATGACGACCATATCCTGCCACTTCTGGCTCTTGGTGGAAAGGGTGTAATCTCAGTAATGGCAAATATTATTCCAAAGAAAACCCACGATATTGTTGCCACTTTTTTAGCCGGTGAACTTGAGGCCAGCAGAAAAATTCAACTTGATGTTTTAGCACTTGTTAAAGCACTGTTTGTTGAAGTAAGTCCGATACCAATAAAGGCAGCAATGAATCTTATGGGTATGAAGGTTGGTAAGTGCCGATTGCCTCTGGTTGATATGAGCGAAAAAAATCTCAACTACTTACAGGATACTTTAAAGCACTATGGCTTGATTTAAACTTAGATTACGCCGTATTTATACGGCGTTTAAAATTTTAAAATAATGAGTATACTTAAAGTTAAAAAGGAAGTGCATGTTCAAATGATAAATATATTATTAAGCGGCTGCAACGGCAAAATGGGTCAGGTAATTACCAGACTTGCTTCGCAGCGGGAAGATTTGAAAATAATAGCCGGTTATGACCAAAACACGTCCATACAAAATACGTACCCTGTTTTTTCGGATTTGAGTAAGTGCAATATTGACGTTGATGTTATTATTGATTTCTCTCATCCTGCTGCTTTAGATGGTTTGCTGCAGTTTGCAGTTTCAAAGAAAATACCTGCTGTAGTTGCAACTACAGGACTTACAAATACACAAGTACAAATGCTCAAAGATGCTTCAAAAAGAATCCCTGTATTCTTTTCAGCTAATATGTCGTTAGGCGTAAACCTTTTGATAGATCTTGTAAAAAAGGCTGCTCGCGTACTTGAGAAAGATTTTGACATAGAAATAGTCGAGAAGCACCATAACCAGAAGATCGACGCTCCAAGCGGTACAGCATTAGCTATCGCAGATGCTATAAATACCTCTTTAGAGCAACAACAGGAGTATATTTATGACAGACACTCAAGAAGGAAAAAAAGGAGCAAAACCGAAATTGGAATACATGCAGTCAGAGGTGGGACTATAGTTGGCGACCATTCAGTCATTTTTGCCGGTAATGATGAGATAATTGAGATAAACCATATAGCCACGTCAAAAGAAATTTTTGCAGTTGGAGCCCTTAATGCTGCTATATTTTTACATAAAAAAAATGCCAGAATGTATAACATGGATGAGCTCATTCAAAGTAAGTAAAAATCATACAACTAAAACTCCAGGAGGTGTTTTGGATGTCCCAAAAACCAGTTACAAGTATTGATATTACGTACAATGTTTCACTCATAACACTCAATAACCTTCCTAACAACATCAAGCTGATATCAGAAATATTTACTTCAATAGCAAATGAAGGAATCAGCATTGATATGGTAAGTAAATCCGCTGCATTAAGAGGCAATACTACCATGTCCTTCAGCCTTCTTTATGATGATCTTGTAAAAGCTATGAGTTCTATTAACAAGTTTAAGGATCAGATCAGCAACCTTAGCATAGAGATCGATAGTTTTAACACCAAGTTCTGTATATTCGGCAAAAATATGAAGGATATTCCGGGAGTTGCTGCAAGGTTATTTACCGTACTTGCAAGCGAGGAAATTGAAGTTAAGCTGGTTACTACTTCTGAATCAGACATTTCATGTCTTATTGATGAAAAAGATGCTGATAAAGCTTGCGAATCAGTAAAAAAAGAATTTGAATTGGAATAATTGCAAGGTATGACTTGCAACAAAAAACTCCATTAATTAATAAGAAAAATATAACTTCTACTCCTGGTGGAAGTTATATTTTTCAATATACCCGATCAAAAAATTGCAAATTACAAACATGTAAATACCTTTTTAGTATGTACATAGTTTAATACTCTATGCCCTCTCTTGCAGCAATACCTTCTTCAAAAGGATGCTTTATGCATCCTATCTGTGAAACATAGTCAGCAACCTCGATTATTTCTGCCGGAACATTCCTCCCCGTAAGTATCAATTCAATGTTCTCCGGTTTATTTTTAATTATATCCAACACATCATTAATTCCAATAAGGCTGTTACCCAGCACAGCCATTATTTCATCAAGAATGAGAACATCACAGGCTCCCTCCTTAAAAGTTTCTTTTACAAAATCAAATGCTTTTGATATTTCTGCCTTAAGCTCTTCAATTTCTGCCTCACCCAAACTCCATATAAAGCCCCTCTTTTTTTCAAAGCGAAACACCTTAAAACCGGGCTCTAAATTCTTTAAAGTCAAAAGCTCCCCTGTCTCTCTGCTTTTTAGAAATTGCACCATATATACGGTTTTACCTCTTCCGTATGCTCTTATCCCCTGCCCTATTGCTGCTGTCGTCTTCCCCTTGCCATCTCCTGTATATACCTGAATCAAACCCTTATCCATTTTCATCCCACACTTTTTATTGTTTTCCACTAATTTTAACAATTGTACTAGAGTTTTTCAACCTTATTGTTTATGGAAAATTTTTCTTAGACAATAAAAAACAGAAACAGTTGGGTGTATATTTTTCTTCACATTTATTACATGTCAGAAACAATTCAGGAAATTGACATGGATGTCCTAAGAAATCAGAAGGCAATTAAGAATCTGATAGGGCAAAAGGAATAACAACGGAAACTGAAAATTTCTTATTTTCAAAAACAATATCAATAATCCCCTCATATTTTTCTACAACAGAACGGACAGATCTTATCCCTATGCCACCCCCCTCCTGCTTGGATGAATAAAATTCTTCTCCATTTTGCCTAGGACTTTTATCCATAGTGTTTATAATTCTGAACTTCAGATTCTTTTCATTACAGCTTCCATGAACCGAAATAAAAGGCTTTATATTGGTATCCGTCTGTGCCAGACAGGCTTCATAGGCATTTTCAAGGAGATTTCCAAGCATTACGCTCAAATCACTGTCTGAAATCGGAATTGATTTAAGAGCAGAAAACCTTGCATCAAAATCAATCCCGCGCTTCAGACTGATATTCCCGTAATATTGCAGCAAAGCATCAATCAACACGTTCTGGCAGAGAATCACGGGTGAGAGATCATAGTCAGTGCTCTCAATAGAGTTTATATAATCGGTCAGTTTCCGGAGGTTACCTTTGCCAAGAAACCCCTTCATCACCCGGAAATGTTGGCGCATATCATGACGTAGTCTTCTCGTTTCAGCGATCTTGCTTCCGAGGATTTCATAATGTTCCTTCTGCATATAGAGTTGCCGTTCCATTTGCTTTTTTTGTTCGGCAAAGGTTATGCTGAAACTATAAGCGTCCATAATATTTGCCCAAATAATATATCCAAGTATCACGATAAACACTGCTCCGCTGATCTCGACAAACCAGCCGCTGTAAACAGGCTCATAAATCGGATATATCCTGTCAAATACAAGCGACACGGCAAAGAATACCGAACCATACAAAAGAGGATAGGAAAAACGTTTTTTATGGTATATAGAAAGAATACTAGAAACAATCAGATTTACCGCCACACCCCATTTATATATTGTAAAAGCGATAGAAAATGCCGCACGCAAATCATTTGTCATAAATTTCGAAAAAGCGGAAAGAATCAGGGCAAGAATACAGATAGCCATTGACACTGCAAGACTTGTTCTTTTCCACAACACAGGAAGTCCGCAAAACCCGTTATGAAGCAGCATAACAAGTAAAAACATCGTATAATATGAGACTATCTCGAGGGTATAAGTTAACATATTCGAAACCGGGAAATATGTATGAATGATAGAATAGCTTGTATATCCAGTTATAGCCGCACAGAGCAGTGCGAAAAGATTGACATAGTGCTGCTTCATCCGAAACCCTAACCATATGGACAGCAAAAAACAGATAAAAGCAATTACGGTAACTGCGATAACGAACAGTAGTAAAATCCCTCTTGCTGTATTGACGGCAAAAGGTGTCCCAAATGTCGGCACATAAACCATACCACTATAAAAATGAGAGTTACAGTTTACGGCAAGGATAATCTGTGCACTTCCTTCTGCATTGAATACAGCAGTACGATTCTGAATTTCCGCTTCGCCGGTATCAACATTTCCCATATCAAGCATAAGCTCTCCATTGACATATAGTCGGTAGGAATTAAAAATCTCAGGAAGATAAATCATATAGGACTGCGGTGTCTTAGGCAAAACAAGATTCAGGCGGTATGTGCCTTTTGCAAAAGCAGAAACTTTGGTCATGGATGTGCGTTCGCCGATTGTAAAATACTCCATGTATCTGTCTGGACGGCCGTCTGAGAAATCCAGCGGAGTAAGTAATGTATCCGGATAAAATTCCCAATCATATATCGGAAAATATAGAGAGTTTTTTGAAAAATCCTCACTTGAAAGGTCCCAAACTCCACCGATTGGCTGTGGCGAATTGTATGTAAATTTGTTATCATATCGGTATAAAAGAATGAAAATAATGCTTGCACTCAGGACAGCAGCTATCAAGACAACAACTGTCTTTTTGATACTATTTTCTATAATGGCTCACCCTCCTTACGGCCAGAATAATTAGACATATAGCAAAAATTCCGATTCCCAACCATAACGCATACGGAAACGACTTCTCTTCCGAACCAGCAGAATCTATCGTATTGTATATACCTGTTTCATCAATCTGAAAAACAGTGTTGGAGTCCCGGCTACTGATAGGAGGTATTTCTTTTTCATCTTTTTTCAATACGGCATTATTATCTGGGATACGGATTTTTGCTCCCGTTATATCCGAAACCTGGTTATCATTTATTTCCACCGAAACGGCAATTTCATTGGGCTTTTTGTCAATTTGAATACTTATCTTATCATTATTTGTAATGCTGTTCTTCTCGGTAAAATCTTCGGGAAGCTCCAAAACAACGCCTCCCTTTTCAATGGATGGACTACCTCCCTGAACTTCCATCATCTGCTCTAACCGCTCTCCTGTCATTATTGTTTTGGTATCGGTTACTCTTTCTTCTATATTTGGTTGATTTTCCAGTAAGGCAGAAGGCATAATATTTGCCTCATCTATTTCATCCACTTGGAAATTGGAACCGGACTCATCCGGCAGTTCCATTTGTGTTTCAGGAATTATCGGCTCAGGTAGCTGTGGATTTGTTATGATAGTTTTTTCGCCGGAAGGACGATTAGATCTACGCTTCGAGCTAGAGGAAGAACTACCGCCTCTAGGCTGTGTGAGCGGCGGAATTTCCTGTTCGGCATTATCCCCGCCATCGCGGTCTCCCTCTACAAAATCCGACTTGATCTGATCCTCGCATATATTGATATGGAGTGTTTTTGTGACCTGCCCCTGATACTCAAGTTTAAAATAATAGTCTGTATCTGGAGATAATGTAGTTGTAGGAATAACAAACGCATTGCTTAAAACAAAACCATATTGCTCATTTTCATCTATCTGCCAGCCGTCGTCTTTTATTGCATAATAGGCGGTAATATCATCAGAATCTTCAACCTCTTTGAGCCATGTGCAAATGATACTTCCATTTTGGATTTTCATAAAATCCAAATAAATCGTGTCGTCCTTCATGACAAAGAAATCCTGATTATAATAAGGTGAAATACCATCTTTTAAACAAATTCCTTCAGGGAGAAGATACCGACCCTGAACCGAAAACGGTCCCTCAGACTGCACAACCTCAAAACCATCCCATTCTACCCTGCAGTAAAAGAAATCTCCGTGACTTGTTTTAAACGGGACTTTATTATCATAATTAATGAAGTCTCCGGGATTTGAACCAGGCATGATTAGTATTGTATCACTTGTGTTTTCAACAGGATATGCCGATTCGGTAGGTTCTCCGCCAGGATTAAAAAACAAATAAGGGATCTCCACGTATGGCTCAGAAGCTTTGGCAAAGCAATATCCTTCCGGCGGCAAAAGCTTGCCCCGCAAGGAGGTTCTGCCTGGGACAGATGTGTCGATTATAGAAACATCCTCCCACAGAATCTCACATTCCAGAAAATCGCGCGGTCCTGTTTGTATGTATGTTGTTTTAGGAAATTCTGTTTCACTTATGGATTCTCCCACTTGCAAAAAAGTTAATTCATCCGCAACGCTGAGAATTTCAAGGATGTGAACCTGCTCCAATTGCAATTCTTCGGGCGGTTCTGGCGTTTCTATTCCTTCCAATATATTGGTTGGCTCAGGTGTCATTGTTTCCAATGGCTCGACTGTCGGCTCGGGTTCTGGTGTTTCCGTCGGCACATGGTCGGACGGTTCTGGAGTTTCTATTACTTCCAGCATGTTGGTTGGCTCAGGTGTCAGTGTTTCCAGCGGTTCGACTGTCGGCTCGGGTTCTGGTGGTTCCAGCGGCACATGGTCGGGCGGTTCTGGCGTTTCTATTACTTCCAGCACGTTGGTTGGCTCAGGTGTCATTGTTTCCAGCGGTTCGCTTATTTGTCCTGGGTCATCGGCTTCCTGTGAATCCTTTGTGGGTTCAGGTGTTTCTGTGTCTGGCAGTTCGTCAGACGGCAGCGGTTCTTCATCCGTTCCAATAGCAGTTGGTTCTTCGGTTGCTTCTGATGTATGACCAGAAAAACCAGAAAACTCTGCTGTCAGATTTTTCATAGTATCAGCCGATTCCTGTGGATTTATCGCAAAGCATACCGAAAAAGACAAAAGAAAAAACAAAATAGTTACAATAGACACATATCGTTTCATAGGTGTTTTCCTCACATATTTTTAAATTCATATTCCATATAACGATGTATAATCTTTTTTTTCTCACGCTTTCGTATTGGAACTTTTTCACCGTTATCCATCAAGAACTCATCATCAAGAGTTTTTCTGATATGCTCCATATTAACAGCAATACCCTTGTAGCACTCGATAAAGCGCTTGTCACAAAGCAGAGGATAAACTGTCTGATAAAATCTCCCGTCAGTATTTATCATTTTTTCCGCAAGGTGAATCTGAACAACACCTCTTATAATATCCACGTACAAAATGTCCTGAAAAGCGATCTTAAGGGGAATATGTTTTGAAATAACAACCAGCTTTTTTTTGCTCTCCAGCATATTTTCCATGCAGGAGTCCAAAACAGATTCGAATTTTTGTACATTCAGCGGCTTTATCATATAATACGCCGCTTTTACCTCATAACTTTCAGCAGCAAAACTGTTGCTTGTGGTCAGGAAAATGATTTTACACGCTTTGTCAACCGCATAGATTTCTTTTGCTGCATCAATTCCGTTTAACTTGGCCATGTAAATGTCCATAAAGATAATTTCATAAAAATCTTTTCTGAAGTGTTCTAAAAGTGCTTCTCCGCTTTCAAACTCAAAAATGCTTATATCAATGCATTTAGCTGTAAAATATCGTTCAAGAAATTTTCTTAATACATCTCTGTCGCATTGCAAATCATCCGCTATAGCTATGTTCATTTCACCAACTCCAAGATACGATAATCCACTATTACTATAGTAGAAATTGAGAAAGATTTCAAGAAAAATTATTTGCGTCTTGCATGTAAAACTTGCGTCTTGAGTGTAATATATAGTTTTTTTTACAGAATTTTAATAAAATCATTTCAGGTTATAGTAATTCACATAAGAAAGGAGGTTCAGAAAAATGAAAATTGCGATATGCGGACTTACAGATGGATATAAGCAGCTATCTGAACATGTCACAAGAATTTGCAGACACCATTATCGAACTGTACAGATTGAACAAAATATCGACGATGCCTGCGACGTGGTATTTGCAGCAAGTGTGGACATTGCAAAGGAATTGCGTGAAAAAAACGGTAAAATCCCTATTATACTTCTTTGCAGCAGCAATGAGGAAGCACTTGCCGGGTATGATATTAAGATAGACGGCTATATTAAAAAACCGTTTTCCTTAGAAAGTATTGATCGTGCTTTGTTCAAGAATTCCGGATAGAAAAAACAATTAACAATATCTCAAAAAAGAAAGGGAGATGTTTTAGATGAAATTAAAGAAAATATTATCATTATTCTTATGTATTGCAATGGTATTACCCACTGTTCCTTTGCTTTGGTCAAATGCACAGGCATCAGAAATGGAAGGAACAAGTGCCGAAACATTAGAAAAGCTCAGAATTCCCTCTGATCCCATATCAGTAGGTGAAGAAGGTGAAAACCCATACGGAAACGGTGCATTCAATATGTACCCTCGCTATGAACTAATGCTCCGCGACAACGTGAACCATGGTAGCTCATCACTTACCAGGGTATATGATTATGACAAAAATAAAAGTGGTAAGATTTGGGACAATCAAAACTATAGTACTTCCATAAACAAAACCTATGATGCATCGGCAAGCACGGCGTTTGACTGGGATGGGGATGGCAGAAAAAACCATATCGCCAGGGTAACAGTTAATTTTTCTAATAACGATGGAGCATCTTTTGAACTTGATATCGAAGACGATAAAGGAAATTTACTGGACAGAACTTCTCTTGGCATCACAAGCCAAGGGGCACTGCCCGGGTATGAGTTGCTTACTTCTTTAGCTGTGACAAGCGGCGATTATGACGGTGACGGTAAAGACGAGGTTACAGTATACAGGCCATACAATGTTAAGGGTGTGCATTCATGTGTAAATGTTTATAAGTTTACTAAAAGCTCTTCGGGAAACCCGCGTTCGGTAAATTGGGTAAGCTGGGATATTAAGGATCTAATTGATGGTACACCTGAACCCAATGCAACTTCGGGCTTCAATGGTGCAGCAATTGTGCAGCTTGAAAGCGGAGACCTTACAGATGATTTGAGGGATGAATTGATTGTTACCGCCGGATACCGCAAAAGTGCTGGCAACAATACCAAGTGGATGAAGCCAAAATCGGTAATCCTGTCTTGTGAAGGCAAGGAAACAAAATTATGTATAAAAGCAGGATTTGACCACGCCTGGAAGTACAGCGACTATAATCATGACGACAAAAGCGGGAAAGTACAAGTGAGTGCATACGGTGCATCAGCTGTTGGTGATGTAGACGGCGATGGCAAGACGGAGCTTGTTTTGGCAGGCTACGACATAAATGAAGACTCACTTGACAGTGGCAGTACAGATCTTAATCAGCAGTCCACCAATATTGCGGTCGTTAAGTATGATGAAGCAAAGCACAGATATTACTTAGGAGCTGGCGGAGTCGGGCAAAGCATACGTACTCATCCGAATGTTGCCGATGGAATGTGGGATTCAGATAATCATCAGCCCATTGCATTAAAATGCTTTAATCCTTACGGCACGGGCAATAAAGATGTGATTTTTGTGGGCGGTATGGTTTATGAGCTCAAAGAAGGTGACGCAGACGCATCATATAGTGGAGTAACGGTTCCGAGCAACCATCCAGCAAAGAATTACGGTTACAAGTGCCTGCACCAGACAGGATGTATTTTCCCCAGAGATGACGATGAAGTATACTACGGCGAGGACGATGATGAAACAGACAATATCTGGATCGGAACTGTTGCTGCGGGCAATTTTATGAATAATGAGAACGGCGGAGAGCAGATTGTTTTCGAGCATGGCAGAAAACGTGACGATGAAGGAGAGTACCGACACGATATTGTCAGCATACATTTAGATAATAACGGTAATCTGGCATCGGACTACAAACGGTATAACAATGACCCGGCGACCCTTTATCGCAGAAACCTTGATTTGACGGCAATAGATAATGACAAGGACGGTGCGATTATGAAATATAAGTCCAAGGCGGCATATTTTTCGGATCCCCATGTCATTGCTGTACTGCAGGCAGCCCCGTATTTTTCGGATTTGGAGCAATTAAATTCCGATTACATAGAGGACGGTGAAACTTTGTTCGGCAAAAGCAGCGGTTCGGGTTCTACCGATACCAACGGGTTTAGCATAAGTGCGTCATTCATAACGGGATACAAGAATGAGGCCAGCTTTTTGGGGATCACACGTCTTGGAGGTACAGATTTTGAGGTCGAGGTTCAAGCCTCCATGGGAGCAGATTTTGAAAAAGCGTCCGAGGTCGTCTATTCAACGGAATATGCCTCAGACAGCCTTGAGGACAGAGTTGTGCTTTCCATGACTCCATATATACGTTATGTTTATGATTTATATGTGCCGGAATTTAAAATTCCAACCGTGTCGGAATATAATGCGAAGTGCAAGGAACTTGCGGCAAAGCCCGACGGTGCAAATGAGCTTAAAAATTACAAAGAAGAGATTGAAAAAGTGCTGGAAAAAGGATTCAGGTATGGACAAACCGTTCCGGCATATACCACTGACTATATTGTGTGTATGCCTCAGCAAATCAGAATGTCCATGGTTGAGGTTGGAGTTTATGATGAGATGGCAGAAGTAAATAGATTTGAAAAAATCAGAGGAAATGTTCTTACAGAAACTATAGGCGATCCGTTTACCTACCCTAGCTCCTCAAACGGATTGAACAGTTTTGACGGAGGTAAGGATGTTGTGGGAGAGGATGCCAAAGTTGACACGGGAGATTTTATTTATGTGTCAAAGGGTGGCGGTACAGTAACACAAAGCATTGAAACCAGCATGTCCTCTTCAAAAGCAATTACCTGGGGTGCAGGGATTTCTACAACAGTTGTCAATGATGGAGCGGGCGTTAAGATCGGCGGCTCAGCGAGTGTAGACTATACGGGCAGTCATGCATGGACGAATTATTCATCAACGTTATGTTCCGGTACAGTTGCGGGAATACCCAACCAATCGGTGTCCTTAGGATATGATTTTAAGTGGAGATTTGGACAGTGGAAGGATACGTTAAACGGAGAGGAATGTATTGTTTTAGGTTATCTTACAAAAGATGTGAAGGCACCGCCCTATGCACCTAAAAACCTCACTGTTAAGGACGCAACGGATACAACCGTTACACTGAACTGGAATCATCCTACCTCAAGAGGTAAGGCATATGAGCTTTTTCTTGTGACAAACAATATCCAGTCGCCCTACTATAAGCTTGCGACTGTTTCTAATGACACTACGGAATATACCGTGGAAAATCTTTTACCTAATACCACATATAACTTTGCGATGCGAAGCATAAACGATACTGCTCAAAGTACATACACATTGCCCGTAACAGGCATAACAAGGTATTCAGAGGATACAAATGTACCAAAAACCGATAAGCTTAACGATATTCACACAATAGCTGGGGCAACAGCATTCTTTAAAGCGAGGGTTACTCCAGCTGAAGGGGGCGGCTCTGTCAGTTATCAATGGCAGAGAATGGATATTTCAAGCAATGTCTCTACATGGGTGAATATTCCAGGTGAAGATTCCCAAGTTTTAGAGGTGCGGGAAGCGAAAAAATCCCAGGACGGAACCCAATATCGCTGCGAAGTAGCACAGCTGGTAGGCGGTGAGGTGGTATATGTATACACAAATACCGCTACGCTATATGTCGGAAAAGGCGATTCCAGGATTTCTCTGGCAATTGACAGTCCTTACGGTACCGCAAGCGGCTCCTATCAGATACCCAATCAGATAACCGAAGATCAGACTTCCATCGAATATACACAAAAAGATGTCCCTGGAACGCCGCTAAACTTGACAGCCACAGTAGAAAGTCTGAGCAAAGGCATCAACATTATACCCACAGGTGTCGTTGAATTTGAGATCACCTGTAACGGAGATGCAAATACTATCTTAAAAACTGCAGCACTTTCTTCGGATAGCCCCGAGGTAAACAAAAATACAGCAAGTGTTACCTGGACAGCCGACAAAGAGGGCAGCTATACCATCATCGCACGTTACAAAGGAAACGATACATTGCTGCATTCCTTTTCCGGTCAGCAATACTTTGAAGCATATGCTATAAAATCAAATGCTTTGCGACAGGAAAAGAATACACTGGTACTGGAGAGTCAGGACAAAGCGAATGTTGGCTTGCAGATTGAGCTTGTTCCGAAGATAAGAACTACTACTATCACGGACGACGGAAGCAAGGTCACTGGAACTGAAGTATCGGATACACCTCTGACAGCAGATAAAGTAACATACCGTGTAGAATTATTGTATGGCAAAGATGCCTCAAAGCTTTACACCTTGGAAGATAACACCTTTATTCCGCTCAATGAGGGTACGTTTGTTATCACTGCGGAGCATCAAATTGATGCAACGACAATGAGTACATCAAAGACAATCTATGTAGTTACCACTTCGGGTGAACAGCAGCCTATATACTTTACTTCCCCATTAATAACAGTGTTCGCAACGGATACCAAGGTGATTAATCAGTTGATCAATTATAATGCAAGCACTGCCGTTTCCTTCTCAAGTACAAACGAAGGGGTTGCAACCATTGATGAAGCCGGCAAAGTAAGCATTCACGGAGCAGGGTCAACAACTATTATTGCAGTATCCTCTGTTGTAAACAAGCAGGACGTATCAACGGCATATGTACTTACCGTAATCAAAAAACCTATAACCATTACAGCTCCAGATTTAGAGGTTGAGTATGGTATGACAACGGAAGAAATACTGAACAAGGCAGCAGAAAACAAGCCTGAAATTTCGATTGCAGACATAAGCCTTGAGGATATTTCAGATGCAAAGCCGTATTATGCCACCAATTTCACAAGCGGCTCCAGCATAGGCAGATATAATTTGAACATATCCGGTCTTGTATCCGACCAATATGACATTTCCTATATAAGCGGAAATGTTACGGTAAAACCAAAAGTAATTACAGCTGACGATATTGAAGTGAAAGCTCTTGATAAAGAATATGATCAGACTTCGGATGCAAATATCACAGCAATATTAAAAGAAGAAATAAAGTATCCGGGTGACCATGTGACACTTGAGGTTACTGGTAGCTTTGAGGATGAGAATGCGGCTCAAACCAAAACTGTAAGCTATACCATAACGGGAATAGGCGGTTCCAACGGCACAAACTATAAACTTGAACCGGCTGAAATCACAGGAACATTATCAGCATCAATCCAGCCTGCTGAGGTTAAATTCTCAATCAGTGTCACTTCCTTTGTGTATAACGGAGAGCCTCACCCCATTGAGATTAATGCCAACTGTGATGGAAGTATGTTTACTGATTTTATAGTGAAATATAATGATGAAGAGATTGCTCCGGCAGAAGCAGGAAGCTATCCGGTTACCATTGAAATGAGCGAAAACTACGCAGGTGCACCGACAGATTTAGAGCTTGTAATATCTCCTTCAGACCAAAAAGAGCTGATTATTGCCGGACTGCCAAGAACAGTTGAGTACGGTGGAGAGTTTATGTTGAAAACCGCTGGTGGCGAAGGCAACGGTGCTGTGACATGGAGTTCTTCCGACCCGACCATAGCAAAGATCCATGAAGATACGGGCGAAGTTAAAATCCTTCGAAGCGATATAGAGGTTACAATTACAGCAACAAAGGCAGCGTCGGCAAATTACAATGAACAGCCGGCAAGTATTACGTTTGTGCCAGCAAAAAAAGCGGTAACCTTTAAGATGTATGATCTTTTGCAAACCTATGACGGAACTGCCAAGTATGTTAGTATTAAGTCAATAGACCAAGTGACATATGACATTATTTATACCGATGCAGCAGGCACAGAGATAGACGAGCCTGTCAATGCCGGTACCTATTATGTGACGGTCACTGCTACAGGAAATTATGAAGGCAAAACAGATGGCATACTGACAATTTCAAAGGCAGAAATTGATACAAATCCAACGCTTGAAATAAGCAATGGTGTTTACGGTAAAGCAATTTCCCCTGCTATTCTTACTGGTAATCCGGTAAGTACCGAGGCAGTTATCACATACGTCGGCTCAGGCATTTATACTCCTCAGAGTAGTATACCGAAAAATGCAGGAAGCTATACGGCAATTGCCGAGATTTCAGGAGAAAACTACGAAACACTGACGCTTTTAAAGAATTTTGTAATCGAGAAGGCAGTAATTACTGTAACGATTGAATCGGCATGTCGCCTGTACGGTGAAGAAAATCCCGAATTTGAACCGACCTACAGTGGATTTAAGTATAGCGATGATAAAAGTGTATTCTGGGAAGCACCAAAAGTACAATGCAGTGCAAAGGCAAAAAGTCCGGTAGGCGCATATGATATCACAGCAAGCGGCGGAAGAGCAGATAATTATACCTTCGACTGCACGGCAAAAGGAACACTCACAGTAAGTCCGGTCGACGAAGCTACACTTTTTATTACAGGCTCGAATAGGAATGTTTTTGTAGGCGAAGAATTTACTTTATATGCTTACTGCGGAAGTATAATGCCGAAGGTAAGCTGGTCGAGCAGTGATGAAAGCATTGCTTCGGTTAATGAAAATGGCAGGGTAAATGCTCTGCTCTCCGGGACAGTTACCATTACCGCAATTCTTACTGATACAAATTATCATCAGCAGAGTGCTGAATTTATACTGAATGTACACAAAAGGAATATCACGCTTATACCGGTCAATACTGTGTGCATATTCAATAATGCAGAGCAAAGCATCAGCCTTATATCAAGCGACAGCGGTTTCGTTCCTACATCGGATAATGTGCGTGTAGCCTATACACTTACCATCGACCCAAGTGTAACCACTGCCAAAAATGCAGGCGTATATAGCTGCATATATGAGATTAATGATAATAAATACGCAGGTGTTGGTGAATTTACGTTTTATATCAACAAAGCAGAAATTGTCATGAGAGCTAAAGATATTTCAAAAATATACGGGGAAGAAAATCCGCCTTATGAAATTGAAATTATCAAGGGTACTGACATCATCGATAGTACATATGCCAAAAGTCTTGTATCCTTTAGAAGCAATGCGTATCTACCAGGAAAATGTGTTAAGGCTGGAGAATACGATATTACAGCAAAGCTCAAGGTCGATTCTGATGAAAATTACAAGTTTAAAATGAGTGATGAAAAAAGCAAGTTCATCGTAAATAAAGCAAAGCTGACTGTAAATGTTGCGGATGTACGCCGTGAATATGGTGCGAAAAATCTGATGCCTGAAATTACTTACACCGGCTTTGTAAATGATGAAACCAAGAAAGTTCTAAGAGGCAAGCTTGAATTTAAGTATGCTGATACCATAACGGCAAAAACAGCAATTGGTGAATATGAGGACGTAATCACCGCAAACAATGGTTTGACAAGTGATAACTATGACATTGCTTATGCTTACACAGATGGCAGCGGTGCAGACATTTCCATTACCAAAATCCCGGTAACTGCGTCCTCAGGAACTGCGATAAAAAACCATCTGACCATTAAATTTGACAGAGCGGTAGAAGGACTAACAGAGGAAAACTTTATTGTAAAGAACGGCGATGAAACCGTTACACTCACAAGAATAAAACAAAGCAGAGACAACGAAACCTATACCCTGTACGGCAACTTTAGTAAAGCAGAAACTTATACTGTAACGATCAATCTGGACAGTACAAATTATGAAATGACGAACAATCCTCTTTTTGTAAAGCTTTTATGCAAAAGCTCATACAGCAATGGAGTCGGTGGCATTCCTTCCCCCGATGTATTATATACCATAAGCTTTGATTCGGCTGGAGGAAGCGAGATTTCAAATATTAAGGTAACGGAAAACAATATGGTATCCATGCCGGAAAACCCGAAAAAGGAAAACTATATTTTTGGGGGCTGGTTCACGGATAAGAAATGCAAGGTAGAATATGATTTCGATACAAAAGTAACGAAAAATATAACCCTCTACGCAAAATGGACTGAAAAAGTTGTTGAACCGGAACAGATACCTGCTTTTCCAGGAAATAACAACGGGAAGGAACGTTATGTTGAACCGATGCATACACCTACTCCAAAAGAGTGGAAAAACCCATTCAAGGACGTGTCAGTACACAACTGGTTCTATAATGCGGTGAAATATGCAGATGAAAATAAGCTGTTCGTCGGAGTATCAGAAACGGAATTTGCACCAGATGAGGCAATTACACGCGGTATGCTGGTATCGGTTCTTTATCGTGCAGAAAGTGCACCAAAATCAAGTACTATGAGTAAATTTGATGATGTTGCCGCAAACGCTTATTATGCAAGAGCTGTCGCATGGGCAGAGGCAAACGGTATTGTTAAGGGCTATTCTGATACGAAATTTGTACCAGATAATTTAATTTCCAGAGAGGAAATCGCGGCAATAATGAAACGTTATGCAGACTTTAAGGGTATGACAACTAATAAAAAAGGCGAACTTACAAGGTTTGCAGACTCTGGACAAATTACCGGCTGGGCAAGAAGTAATATGGAATGGGCTATTGGTTACGGCTTAATTTCCGGCAAGGATAACGACCACCTTGACTCCCGGGGCAATGTGACCCGTGCAGAAGCTGCAGCAATTCTGCAAAGGTTTTTTGAAAAAATCAGGTAGGGCTATTCTTCTGGCAGAATACTGATACAAAGCTAACAGAAAAGCCGTTCGTTGGAAGGTCAAAACCCTTTCAGCAAGCGGCTCTTTTGTACAATAAATCCAGTTAATTTTAAAAATTTTACCACCACCTCAAATTGCAATTTATATCCAAAATTTTTTCTAAAAAAACTATTGACACACATTAATTATGTTAGTATAATCTATTATGCTGATTGAAAAGTGCAAGAAAAATTAATTCTTTCAGCTTGTATCATAAGTAAATATGCGGTCGTGGCGGAACTGGCAGACGCGTACGTTTGAGGGGCGTATGGGAGACCGTATGGGTTCAAGTCCCATCGACCGCACCAAAAAAACCATTGATTTAATCGGTGGTTTTTTCTATTTACTATTTTCTATTTACTTCAGTCCATTTTTATTTTATACACACCTCACTCAGCACTTTACCAATACTATCATGCAACACCTGATTTGCTCTGTTGTCATATGGTGTCTGAGATTTATTTATCAATATGAGCTTATTACCCTTATAGTACGAAACCAAACCTGACGCAGGATATACAGATAGCGAAGTACCACCTACAATAAGGACATCTGCCTTTGATATATAGTGAACGGACGCTTTAAGAACTTCACTGTCTAAAGCTTCCTCATAAAGCACAACATCTGGTTTTATAATTCCACCGCAAGAATCACATTTAGGAATGTCTGTAGAATTTAAAACAAAACTCAAGTCAAAATATTTATGACACTCCATGCAGTAGTTTCTGTGTACTGAACCATGAAGCTCCAATACATTTTTGCTTCCTGCTATTTGATGCAGACCGTCGATGTTTTGTGTTATTACAGCCCTAAGCATCCCTTCCTTTTCTAATTGAGCCAATGAAAGATGTGCATTGTTTGGTCTGGAGTCTTTATAAACCATTTTACTTTTATAAAACTTATAAAATTCTCCAGTATGCTTTACAAAAAAGGTATGAGACAATATTTCTTCGGGTGAATAGTTATTCTTTGTGATTTCATTATATAAACCACTTGCACTCCTAAAGTCAGGAATACCACTTTCCGTTGATACACCTGCACCACCAAAAAACACTATGTTACCCGAGTGACTTATAATTTCTTTCATTTTATCTATACTCATTGAAATCACCCCCTCCTCAGCACATTTATACTCTCAATATAAATACTCATTTCAAAACATATGTGGCCAACACACTCTGTAATTCATAAATATCTAAACTTTTATTAAATTGTTTCTGAATTGGGAGCTGTGTTCCGGAAATCCAAACTTTAAGTTCTGCATCTAAATCAAAGTTTCCAGCTGTCTCTATACTAAAATGAGTAATGTTTCTATATGGTATTGAGTGATATTCAACCTTCTTTGCTGTCATTCCCTGTTTATCAACTAGTAATAGCCTTTTATTTGTAAATATAATGAGATCCCTTATAAGTTTATATGCCTTTTCGACCTCTTCTCCATCAGTCAAAAGTCTTTTCATCTCGCGTTCTACACTCTCAGTATCTAATTCCGATGCATTTCCCAACAAACCATCAAACAAGCCCATCAGCAAATTCTCCTTTTCAACAATTTCTTTAACATTGTATAACAATTCTTTAAATTATTCTACCCAACTTCAATGCAATCTTTGCACTACACCACTTACAAATCGATATACAAACAAAACATGTTCATATAAGCTTTTAATTAGAAATTTATTTATAAAAACCCCGCAGAATCACAATCATTGTTACTCCGTGGAGTCTTATTTTACGTGTTAAGCATTTAATTTTGTTTATTTAAAACAACTGTAAACTGATTACATCATATCAATAACTAAACAATTTATACTCTTTGCTCCTGTTGAGCACTAATTGAGTTTATTACTTCCTGTGTAACGTCCTTACCACCCGAGAAATTAGTAATTAATGAACCAATAGTGTATATTGGTCCCCATGGAATTCCCCACCAACCAAACAGCAATGAAAGCAATATATATTTTACACCTTTTCCAACTGCACTTTCACCACTTTTGATAAAATAAACATCTGACCCACGTTTAAATGTCATTACAATAATTGAAATACAATATTGATAGACAACGAATTTTCCTCCAAGCTGCAATTCCTCATTTAACTGTTGACCAGTCATGCCTTCGATCCCTTTAATACTACTCATCAAACTTCCCCCTAAACATTAGATAAGTATAGATTAATATTTGGTAAACAAATTATGTTCCACTTTATCATTTTATCACAGGTATATGGAACTTGAAAACATATAAATTAAATGAGGTCAATTACCTTTAAGTTCATCCACAAGTCGCTGGTATTCCCTCTCGAGAGCTTCCTTGTCTGCATTAGGACTTGAAAGCTTAGCCACCGTTTCAGCAATTTTCATTTTCAATACCATTTGCTCAGTTTCACTCCTATCCTTTACCTGAGTTTTTTGCCTGCTCAATTTGTAAGCCTCTAACGTGCCTTCAAAAGTAGTTATCGTCTGGTTTTCAAAAATAAGAAGCCTGTCAGCAACCAAGTTCAAAAAGGTGCTATCATGTGAAACGAATAAGACCGTACCTTCATAATCGGAAAGAACACTTTCTAAAGCTTCTATGGACAGCATATCGAGATAGTTTGTAGGCTCGTCTAAAAGCAGGACATTAGCATCGGAGACAAAAAGCTTTGCAAAGGAAACCTTTATCCTTTCTCCACCGCTTAAACACTGAACCTCTTTATAAACATCATCTGTTCGTATGAGTAATCGTGCAAGAATTGTACGCACTACAGTCTGTGTTTGAACACTGTCCCTAATCACGTTTTCCAAAACTGTTTTGCTGTAATCCAGATTTTCAAATCCCTGATGAAAATACCCAATTTTAGCTTTTGGCACTATACGTATATTGTCATTGTTTTGATAAATGAGATTTAGCAATGTACTTTTTCCTGTACCATTCTCACCCCACAGTGCAGTCTTTGTACCATTAGGTATATTAAAGCAAGCTTTGTCAAATAATTTCCTGCTTCCATAACTAAAAGATAACTTGTCAGCTGAAATAACAATCTTATTTTCAGGTGGACTTGTCATAGAAAAATCCAACTTAATTTTAGGAAGTTCCCTTGGTTTTTCTTTAACATCGAGTTTTTCAATACGGGTTGTAATAATATTAATTGATTTATGGATTTTCTTTTGCTTTTCAGTAGTCTCTCTCTTGTGTAACCTTGCTTCGGAATTTCCCATCCTTTTTGGAGCTTTTCTCATTGATTGGCATTTACCCTGCCTTTCAGTTATTGAAGATTCCAGATTTGCTTTTTTAGAAATATAATCCTCATACTCGGACAACGCCTGCTCCTGTTCAATTTCACTTTGCCTCTTGTAGAAAGAGTAGTTGCCATTATAGTACTTTAACTTTCCGTCCCTGACCTCAATTATTCTGTTGCAAAGACTATCTAAAAGAGTCCTGTCATGGCTGATAAGTAAAAACGAATCTACTTTGGCAAGTTTTTGCTTTAGAAGTTCAATACCTTGATAATCAAGATTTGCCGTAGGCTCATCAGCAAATACAATAAGATTTTCGCTGTTAAAAGCATTGGCAATTTTTATCCTGGCCTTTTCTCCCCCGCTAAATACCTTTTGATTCGCCTTTTGTGACAGATTAAACTCCTTTAGAAGCTTTTGTCCTGCACTTATATTTTCATCGGAAAACTGTCGGATATAGGCTATGTCACAAAATTGTTTAACAATACCTTCATCTGTCTCAATATCCTTAGAAAGAATGTTCATAAGTGTTGTCTTTCCCGAGCCATTCTGACCTACTATCCCGATTTTATCACCTGAATAAATCTTTAATCCTTCAATATTAATTATAAGTCTGTCTCTATAGTATTTTTTTATATTAGCAGCTTCCAATATAAGCATAAAAAAATCTCTCCTCTCACCCTTTTAGTGTGCCGGAAAGATACAAATAACCATAAAAACAGAAATACAGCAAGGTATTAACTGTCTAATTGATGGTTTATTACGCTAATCCAGCACAAAACAAGAGCATATTGCTCTCTTTTAAAAATCAGTACTCAAAGGAACATTGCAAAGCAAATCCCTTGATCCAAAATGATTTTTTGCTGAATTAGCCAATCCTCATCAGTATATACCTTACCCTTTCATAATTGTTAATTTAATTCTACTCTATAATGAAGCATAAATCAAGATTCATACAAGCTAGGGTGCATTTTTTCCTTATGACCCAAAAACTCTATATCTAACCTCTATGTGCGATATTTACTTTTATAGGCTAGATATTCCAATACTAGAGGCAGCAAAATCCCCCTCCCCAAAATGCCTCAAATTA
>JAEWSG010000129.1 GCA_023398495.1 Bacillota bacterium | reverse complement strand
GTATATCTCCATGTCTGACTACTATCTAAAAATCTGTGAAAACTAAAGAACCGCCGTATACCGAACGGTACGTACGTGCGGTGTGGGAGGTCGGCTAATCAATTAATGGTTAGCCTCCTACCCGATCCTTGAAAATGTTGTTGTTATAAGCTGTTTTTTGATGATGATTTAGGGTATAATAAATTTAACTTATTGTATTTTCAGGAGAGATATTATGAATTGTAAATGTATTCAGGCTGCGAAGCTGGATAGAAAAAAATATATTGAGTCCTATTATAAACCCAATATGGGTAAAGGATTACCTGATTTCAAAGTTTTAGGATGGGAAAGCAAGGAAGCACAGGAAATGAGATTTGAAATGCTGACGGCTAATGTTAACTTGCAAAATAAGAAGATTCTCGACGTGGGATGCGGGTTGGGAAATCTTCTTGAGTACTTAAATCATAAAGGAATAAATATAGAATATACAGGTGTTGATATAATTGAAGAAATGATAGAGACTGTAAAAGAGAAAAAACTTTTGGGAGAGTTTTTCTGCATTGATATATTCAAACAGCACTATCTTGAAGTTAATAGTTTTGACGTTGTGTACACCTCCGGAATCTTTAATTTAAACATAGGAAATAATATGGAGTTTTTTGGTAGGGCTTTAGATCGTTTTTTTGAGTTGACCAAAGGAGTTGCAGCATTCAACCTGCTTGACAGGAATTCTCCGGATAGAGAAGATATCTATTATTACTTTGATCATGAGCAGGTAGCAGATATGATTGAAGCGAAATACCCACAAGTGAAGAATATTAAAGTGGTACGGGGCTATCTTAATAATGATTTTACGGTTATTTGCTCTGTTAAGGTATGACTAAAATATAAATTCCTACTCTGGATAATGAAAAACTTGATTTGATAATGTTTTCAAAATATAAGAATTAGATGTTGTTTTTTATTATCCCTAATTGATAAGTTGTAAAAAAAATAATAAAATTTTGTCAATACTATTTAAAAAATTGAATTGAATGAGTATAATATGAAGTAATAGAAATAATTTTTATTGTAATCTCATCGTTATCTTGACACAAAAAGTGAAGTTCCGATTATAGTTGTAAAAGTTACCTACATTATTTGACTTATTTATGCTAAGTTAAGAAGCATTTTATAAGGGGAAAACTGTATTTTTAGTTAAGAGGAAAAAACATATGAGTATTAGAAAGGTTACAATTGCAGGTACCAACAGCGGTTGCGGAAAAACCACGGTTACGATGGGTATTCTTGCGACTCTTTATGTTATGGGGCTTGATGTTCAGCCTTTTAAAGTTGGGCCTGATTATATTGACCCAATGGTTCATACCTTTATTACAGGCAACAGCTCAAGAAATCTTGATAGTTGGATGCTGGATATAGATACTGTAGTTCATCTTTTTGAAAAAAATGCCGTAAATGCAGATATCTCGGTAATTGAAGGTGCAAATGGACTTTATGACGGATACTGTGGAAATACAATTGTAGGTAGCACAGCACACGTGGCTAAAAGAATAAAGTCTCCGGTTATACTTGTTGTGAATGCAGAAGGTGCATCATTAAGTATTATCCCTATGATCAGAGGCTTTATTGACTATGATAGGAATCTTGAAATAATTGGTGTCATTTTAAACAAAGTTGATAGTGAGGCACATTATGAATCTCTAAGAACTGCTATTGAAACAGGGACAGGGGTTAAGCTTTTTGGTTACTTACCAAAAATGGATGAAGCTGATCTGCCCTGCAAGTATGTCAATCTTGTTCCGGAAGAGGACATGCATGATTTGAAGAAAAAGATACGTGTGCTGGTGGAACAGGTAATAAAGACAATAGATGTTGATCTTATTATTAAGATGTCAAACAGGCCAAGAGTTTCTTACCTGAATAGTCCAAAGTTTTTGTTTGAACACGTAAAGCCTTCGCAGAAGGTTAAAATTGCAGTAGCAAAGGATAAGGCTTTTAGCTTTTACTATAAAGATAATCTGGATCTATTAAAAGAAATGGGAGCAGATATACATTATTTCAGCCCATTAAATGACAAATCACTTCCTGAGGATATAGGAGGCATCTATTTGGGAGGGGGCTATCCTGAGTTTTATGCAGAAGAGCTTCAGGAGAATAAATCCTTCATACATAGCATCGGTCAGGGTATAAAGGCTGGTATACCGACCTACGCTGAAGGTGGTGGTCTTGTATATCTTTCGCAATATATACAGAATAAGAATAATGAAAAGTTTAACATGGCAGGTCTATTGCCTGGATATTGTCAGGTAACAGATGGAAGTAACAAATCAGGATATGTTGATATAGAAGTAACAAACGACAATGTATTAGCAAAAAGAGGGTACACAATAAGAGGCCATGAATTCCGTCATTCCGACATAAATATGTTGACAGATGATGTTTTGAGTTTTTTTAATGTAATTAAGAGAAAGACTGGCATGGAATCTACCATTTGGAAGTCCGGCTATAGTGTTTATAATATGATTGCTGCATACCCGCATTTGCATCTTTGGAGCAACACCGATTTTGCGAAAAAGTTTGTTGAAAGCTGTATGAAATATAAAATGACAAAGCCACTTGCAATTTGAAAGGTTGGTACGGGAAATAAATAAATTTATGTTTAAATAATAGAAAAGTTTGAAATAATTAACAGTAAGGCAAACTGATTCTTTTTCTTTGTCCCTAAGGGGACTATTTTTTTTGTAGAAATCTGGTGCCCCGTAACAGAATTAATTTCTAAAGTGTTCGCGGCACAGACAGAGGAAGTGCATTTTTAACATTATGAAAGACTAGAAATTAGTAATGTTAAAAAGCACTAGTTTTTTCATTGCCATACTTATATAATAGGATATGAGTTTTACACGAGAGGCGGTAGTTGTCTTGGTTCCAGTTAAAAAAAACGAAATATATAAAATAGAGATTAGCGGAATGACCCATGAAGGACAGGGCGTAGGCAGGATTGACAACTTTACAGTATTTGTCGATGGTCCCATCAAGGGAGAAGAAGTTGAGATAAAGGTTATTAAGGTTAACAAAAATTATGCTGTAGGTAAGCTGATAAAGGTTATTAAAGCTTCGCCAGACAGGATTGAGCCTGTATGCGGAGTATATAACAGGTGCGGAGGTTGCAGCCTTCAGCATATGAGTGAAAAAGCAGCACTTAGGTTTAAAACTGAATTGGTGATAGAAAATATAAGAAGGATTGGCAAGCTTCAGGATGTAAAAGTTAATGATACCATAGGAATGCAAATACCCCTTAATTATAGAAATAAGGCACAGTACCCTGTTGGGAGGCTGAAGGATGAGCTTAAAGTGGGGTTTTATGCGAAAAAGTCCCATGACATTATTGACACACCTGTATGTATGATTCAACACAGCATAAGTGACAAGGCGAAGCTTATAGTAAAGGATTTTTTGGGAAAAAACAGTATAAGTGTATATGATGAAACAACGGGTAAAGGCCTTGTAAGGCATGTTGTGACCAGGACCGGGTTTAATACGGGAGAGGTTATGGTGGTTCTCGTGCTCAACGGCAAAAGCTTACCGGGGCAGGAAAAGCTGGTCAAACTTCTTATTGGAGAGATACCTGAAATAAAGAGTATTGTACTAAATGTAAATACCACGAATACCAATGTTATTTTAGGGTCAAAGAATATTGTCATATTTGGTGAAGAGACAATTACGGATTTCATAGGAAAGTTTAAGTTTAGGATATCTCCGCTTTCGTTTTTTCAGGTAAATCCCATACAGACTGAGGTGTTATACAATAAGGCGTTGGAGTATGCTGGTCTTACCGGCCAAGAGACTGTATTTGATTTGTACTGCGGTATAGGTACCATTTCTTTGTTTTTGTCTGAGAGGGCAAAAAAGGTATATGGCGTGGAAGTTGTGGAAGAGGCGGTAAGGGATGCGAAAGTGAATGCAAAACTAAATGATGTGGACAATGTTGAATTCATGGTTGGTGAGGCGGAGCGGATAATACCTGATATTTACCAAAGAGGAGTTAAGGCTGATGTTGTGGTCGTTGATCCTCCACGCAAGGGTTGCGACGAGGAGTTGCTTGAGACGCTTGTCAGCATGGAGCCTCAAAGGATTGTCTATGTGTCCTGCAATCCTGCCACGCTTGCAAGAGATTTGGGGTATTTGGCTGAACGAGGGTTTAAGGTGCTGGAGGTTCAACCGGTTGATATGTTTCCTTGGACGGCACACGTGGAGTGCGTAGTAAGAATACAAAGAAAGAATTAGTCGGAATCCTAGTATTTAAGCGGGCTGCAAGGGTTATTTCGTTTAATACAGCTGGGGATGATTTTAGGAATAAAGAGCAGATAAATGAGCTTGAAGTGTGTATTGCAGTTAGGATATAGTATGAGGAGATATGTCAACCGGTAGAATGAAATTCTTACAGTGTGTAATTCTAAAAATGCTGTAAAGTATATAAAAAATTCTTGCTCATGCTTCTGATTATTAATTTTATTTGTCATGAGAAAAATATTAGGCGTAGGTGATAAATAATGGATACTAAAGTCATCAATTGGTTAATAGAAGAAAATTCATGGATGAATTTTGCAGTTGAAACACATTTATTTGATAAAAAAGCTGAACCAGCGATTGCAACTAATGATGTGAAAATACAAAAAATTATAGAGCGTCTTAAAGATTTGGATGTTGGAATTACTGCTTTAAAAACTGGTAAAGTAAGATACTCAAGTACAGGAAATGTTTTTTGGGATTTATTTTTTCTATCCGATATAGGACTAAAAGCTGAAGATATTAATATTCATGATGAAATCGATGATTTTTTTAAATTACAACAAGACGATGGTACATTTATTCTTCAAGATGGAACAAAATCAAATTATCTTTGTATTCCTACTATAATTCTAGCATCGCTTGTTAAGATGGGATATAAAGATAATCCACATATAGTAAAGTATATTGATATCATAATTAATTCACAACGTTTAGACGGAGGCTGGCATTGTGCGTTGAACCGTGCCACTGGAAAGAAACTTCAAAATTCAGAATCATGTCCAATGGACAATTTGAATATATTAATGCTTTTAGGTCAATATGATATGTATAGAAATGATATAAGGCTTAACGGAGCTATTGATTTACTACTTACACATTGGAAAAAAAGAGAGGAACCATGGCGCCCATATGGATTTGGAATAGGGAATGATTATATTAAGCTGAAGTACCCTGCTGTGAAATATGGCATTCTTAGAGTTCTTGACGTTCTATCAATATATCCATACGCATTTAAGAAGCCAGAATTTAATGAAATGATTGAATTGGTTTTAAAAAAATCTCTTGATGGTAAGTTTTATGCTGAATCTGTTTCACGTTCCTATGTAGAGTTTGATTTCGGACAAACTAAGTCACCAAGCAGATGGATAACATTTTTGATTTATAGAATATTAAAAAGAATTAGCTGATTCCTACGGAGGTGATTATTTAAATGAAAGCTATTGAATATGAAAAACTAGGTTTGAACATTGAACTTGTAGATAGATTGCTAGAACAAGTAACAAACTGGCCAGGAGAAGTATTAAAATCGCATAATGATTCAAGTCACTTAATACATAAACTTTCTTTCCTTGCTGACATTGGCTTTGATAGTAGTACACCGGAAATTGCCCAAACCGTACAAAAAATAATAGAACATATATCTACTGAAAATTTGTATCAGATTAAGATAAATATTCCTAAACATTTTGGAGGGACGGGACAAGAACAATGGTCTTGGATGCTTTGTGATGCACCTCTTGTTCTTTATTTGCTGAAAAGGTTTGGATATTCAGATAATAATAAAATTAAAGAAGGTATTGAATTCTTGATTAACTTGCAAAAAGATAATACTTGGACATGTACAGTATCTTCAGATTTAGGCAAATTTAGAGGACCCGGAAGAAAAAATGATCCATGCCCGTATGCGACACTTTTAATGTTAAAATTGATATCTTTGTTTGAAGAATATCATGATTTACCACAAACTAAAAATGGTGCAGAAGCATTACTTACATTATGGGAACAAAGAAAAGAAAGAAGGCCATATATGTTTGCTATGGGAAGCGGATTCCAGAAATTAAAATCCCCATTGATTTGGTATGATATTCTTCATGTGGTGGATGTATTATCAAAATTCAAGTGGTTACATAAAGATAGAAGGTTATTGGATATGGTAGATATTATAAAAAATAAAGCAGATGATAATGGTAAGTATAAGGCAGAATCGGTTTATAGGGTGTGGAGTGATTGGGAGTTCGGTCAGAAGAAGATTCCTTCAAAATTTATAACAGATAAAATAGTGAATATTTTAAAAAGAATAGTATAGTAAATCTGATAAGAGTATGGAAAACTGTTGTTTTGGATTTGCTATAAGTGTTTGTTGCAAGAAAAAATTCCATAGTATTGCAACGAAAAATTTCCAGCACTTTTGCCAAGCGGGATAAGCATTTTTAGAAACTTTATACTCGATCCCCATCCTCAAAAACAAAATATCCCTCAAACCTGCAACCTAGAGCTTCGGCAATCTGCTTAAGCTCTTTTTCTGAGAAATTATCCCGGGTCAATTTATTTGATAAATTTTGATTAGTAGTACCAATTAAAGTAGCAAGTGCAGGGGGACCATTCTGGATAATAGAAAGCAAGGGGGCTCAAAATGAATAGAAAAATTATGATTGAACTGATTATATATGCAGTTGCTGTTATTGTAGGACTTATTTTACTTTTTACCTCAAATACTGTTATCGGACAGGCTATTTGTCAGTAACTTGGACAAGATGAATTGCAGGGAAAATAGAAAGAAAAAAGCAGGTACATACGACCTGCACAAACTAAAATTCCGGATAGCTTAATTCGTCTGCCAATGACAGCAAGGCTGAAGCAACTGTAACCCCATCAGCTACACCAAGAACTTCTGTTAATCTTTCTGTATTCCAAAACACATCGTTTAAACTCACCAGATGGCATCCTGCATTAAAATCAGGCATACAAGCAAAATATCCACGTGAAGTTTTGCCAAATACAACCATAATGCTTGAGCGACTCTGAATCAGGAATTCAAAATGAGTTCCATAGCTTTTGAACATTGTTATTGCACCTGTCCACGATTTTTTCTTGTAGTTACAAATAAACGAACTCATCTCACTCCTACCTCCTCAAAAAATAAGCTTGTTTTGAAATCCATTAAGCATGATGTTAACAAGTTCTACCCGTTTTTTACCTATCCTGCTGGTGATTGTGGGATTTAATCCTGCTTGTGAAAATAACTTTTTGCCATGTTGTGAAGCATAGTGAACAATAAGTTCTTTAAATTGCTTTTCAGGCATTTTTAATGCTACATAACTATCACATGCTGCAATTATCTGATGTGCAAGTGATTTTACAGTAGTAGGGTTTTTCAAAATATCCATAAGTGCACTCCTTTTGTTCTTTTTGAATTGAATTTTAATCAGTTCTGTTCTTTAAAAATCATAGTTCTTACCATCAAATATGATGGGTGAAGCAGAAACTACTTCATCAATTTCCGCCTCAGTAAGCAGAATCTTTTTAGTATTGTAACCGTGTACTAATAATCTGTAGCACAATTGATTTATTCGCCGCGGTATTCCAGAAGTAATATTCTGTATTGCTGGATAACATTTATCATCAAAAATGGCCTTCTGGGACTTTGAAACCGATAACTGATGTTGGATATAATTCATTGTTTCCAAGGGCGTAAAGGGCTCAAGTTCAATTGAAAGGTTAATCCTTTGCTTCATTGGTTCATTAACCGAAAGGCTAAGAGTTCTTGAAAGTAAGGGTGGCAATCCTGCCAGAATCAACGAAAAATTTGCACCTTCATCATAGAAGCTTCTGAGCTCATCTATCATTGGTATAGAAAGTGTATGTGCTTCATCTATCAGTACGCAATTGAATTTCCCTTGTTCATTTTCTTCGCTGAAAAAGTTTATCAACTGTAGCTTTATGTCATCTGCATTGTAAGCAGGTGTTAATCCCATTTTTACTGCAAGTGTCTTGTAAAGAGCCTTTTTATTTGGATTTGACAATTCAGTATGGCAAACTCTAAATTCAGAAGGTTCTAACTGATTTAAAGCATATAGAATCAAAGATGTTTTACCCATTCCAGAGCCTCCGGTTATGGTAACGAACTGCCTTGAATAAAAGGCTGTAGATAGCATAGGAAGATGCTTCTCCAGATTTGTACTTTCAAAAGGAGTTTTTGACCTCTGAAGGAAGGGAATATTTTTAAGCGAATAATATTCACATAATGATTTTAAAAGGTTATTCATTAGCTGCCTCCTTGAAATTCGATAGTTTTTCCAGATAATTATTGCGTATTTGAGCTATGTAAAACAAAAAGTTTTTGTTAAAATCACTTGCCTTTTTTGACAGATCCTCAAGTATTGCTGTGAGAATATCCTTATTGAATTCCTTAAACGTGTCCCAAAGCTCGTTGAGTTTTCCTTTCTCCTGAAAGCTTAGTTCTGAAATTCCTATTGCATTTTTCACAATATCAATAAATTCGTCCCTTTTTATAGATATATCAGTTGGGATTGCAGGTTTTACAGGATGAGGTTCTTTTGTATCCTCAGGCATGGTACCGCAGATTTCCTTGTTAAGCTTTTTATTCAATTGTTCTTCCAAATACTTTTGGTAATTGGCCTTGATGTTTTTAAAATACATTTTTGATATTTCACTGTCATAACCTGATTCTTCGGGTATGCCATACACACTCTTGTGGCGTTCAACTTTTAAATCAATAATTTTTGCAACACCAAAGTATTTATCCTTGAAATATACATGCAGGTAATCAATATGAAAGGGATTGTACCTGACAACGACGGTTTTGCCTACGAGTTCCCCAGGGGCTTCATAAGTGTTGCCCTCAAAAGATATTACTCCATATTTGTTTACGTTTCGTTCTTGTGCGTGAAGGAATATTTCTTCAAGTTCCATTGGAGAAAAGAATCTTAGTTTGGTACCTGCGTTTAAGGAAGCGTTCCATCTTTGTTTTGGTGTCATTTCAATGGATGTATGCAGCTTATCATCATACTCTGACTTTTTCCAAGCAAAATACAGATCATTTAATTCAGACAAAGATTTTACATGGTTTAGTTTTACTTCTGGAAGGAAGGATTTTTGTACCGTATCCCAATATCTCTCAATTTTTTATACGAATATTCGTATAAAAAATATTATACGACGCTTTTTATTATCCGCATCTTTTCAAAAAAGCTGTATAAATAAGGTGTTTTGTTTAAAAAGATGCGGATAAAATATTTAGTTCAGTCCAAACATCCGGCGGATTTCATTATCTTTACCTTCCCACAGTTTCTCTATGGTTATATTTGTTTCTTGGCCTTTTTTAAGTGCTTCACGAATCTGTTCAACAGAAGGGATAGCGTAAATTTTAGTTGTCTCCGAACTTGAGTGACCGAGTATTGCTGATATCATTTCAAGCGGTACACCATCCCGGTATAAACCTGTTGCCCGTGTTCTTCTTAGCATGTGGGGATAACAACTTTCAGGAAAACTAAGATTTTCTTTGCGCACAAGGTCAGCATACTTTTTTACGATTCTTTCAACATTCCTTTCAGACATTCTATTCATTTTTCCATGTATTATAGTGTAAAATAAATGAGTATCTGCTGGGCTATCTTTCTCATGAAAAATCCTGATATATTCCCGCAAGTGTTCTATAGTTTTATCATTTAATGAAATAACCCGTTGCTTTTTGCCTTTTCCATTAATGAGAATAGAAGGTGCCGATATCTCAAGCGATATATCCCCAAGGGTTATATCTAGCAATTCAGATACTCTGATTGCTGAATCAAACAGAATAATCAGTATCATCCTGTCTCTGTTTCCTATCTTTGTATTTGATGGTTTATTAAGAATCATTACAAGGCTATTCTTTTCAATTACAGGCCGCTGAAGTTTGTAAATTTTCAGAAGTGGTACCTTTTGAACTCCTAAATGTACTTGCATTAAGGCTATATTTCCATCAGATACATACTTGAGATATGATTTCAATGCTGCAAGACGTTGATTCACAGTACTGTTTGCAAGGTTCTTCTTTTCCTGCATATATTGCGAGTATTTGAGCACAAAATCATAGGTGCAGTCTGAAAAACAAAAGGTAATTGCATTACGTTTGCATTCAGATGTAATGTAGTTGTAAAAGCACGTCAGAGAAAGCCTGTATGCTTTTATTGTTTTAGGACTTCTATTTTCTTGCCTTGGAAGAAAAACATCAAGAAAGTCCTTTGTCTTTGAAAAGAAAAGTTCCCTAAATTCTGTCCCATTACTCATAAGACACTACCTCCGGTATTACAGCACCGGCAACGGTGTCATTTTTTGCTAAAGTTTTGTACGCATCTCTGACCAGATAGTAATAGTAAAAGGTTTCATTTATGCTTTTGTGTCCCAAATATCTGCTGAGATATGGCATCATAACATTAAGATCAACACTTTCTTCAGCCCATATGTTCATACGATTAACAACAAAGGTGAACCTGAAATCATGAATTGTTGGTTTATTATTACATAGAGCATATTTAGTTTTTCCCCAAAAGTTATTGAATACTCTATCCATAGTAGTGTTTTTTATAGGCTTATCAGGATCTTTTGCGGGAAAGAACCATTTTGGCGAAAAACCAAGAGTGATACGTATGTATAAAAAATACTCAATACAATTTTTACGGAGATCTTCAGAAAGGTATACAAGTCTGTCTTTGTTTCCTTTTGAATTGAGTATTGTAAGTATCCCTTCTTCAAGATTAACATTTTCTGTGGCAATGCCTGCCACTTCTGCGTTTCTTAATCCGCAGCAACAGTATAATCTGAAGATGAGCCGATATTCGTTTGCAAGTCTTACCTCATATGCAGGTCTATGTTCTGGCTGGTAAGCATCAACTACATTAAAAAAATCATGTATCTCGAAGCTGTCAAATATATGTGGTTGTGCCCTTTTGAAGTGACAGAAATTATGAGGAATATATACAATAATCCCACACGAAGCCATATATAAGAGCAACTGTCGTACAACTGAAATCCGTTTTCCCTGATTAAAGTTTCCTTCTGTCTCTGTACGTTCCATCCATTTTTCGAGAAATGCTTTATTTACTTCTAATTTATCCAGACAGTTATCAGTACAATATCTATCGAACCGTTTTAGAATTTTTTCTTCTGAGTCATATGAATAGCCATTAGACCTCTTTTCTTGCAGCATTCCTGTTATGTAATTAGATATGATACTCTTGAACTCTGAATTATTACCCATTGAGCCACCCTCCAATTCCACAATTCTTAAGTGTTAGGGAACACATTCGCATTCTGTCAGTATCAAGTGAAAGATAACGATGTACCGAAGATGTGCCGCGTTGTCCAAGTGCATCCGAAACTGTGTTTGCACCGACTCCTTTTCTAAGCAAATTTGTTGCAAAGGTTTTTCTTGTTACATGAAAACCGGATCCCTCAACATTTCTGTCCGGAAGTGCTGTTTCAAGAGCTCGACCACATACAGCTCTTCCAACAGGCTTATGCGGAGCTTTTTCACTCAGAAAAATATTTTGGTGGTATTTTGTATGTCGCTCTTCTGTAATGTAACGATATATGGCATTCCCAACCTCTGTAGGCATTGGCAAGGTTATCTCTACATCTGTTTTGTCCTGAATAAATCGTATGGAAGAGTTCTTCCAATCAATGTCTTCATATTTAAGATGCACTATATCAGATGACCGGAGCCCCATTTTTAGGCCAAGCAATATCATTGCCTTTTTTCTAAGCGACAGTACAGAATCTTGATCCTGAAGTTTTTCATTAAGCTGTGCCATTTCTGTTTCAGTCAAAATAACAACAATAGATTCTTTTGGTGCTAGGACACGCGGGAGAGCTGCAAAAAGCATTGGATTGCTAAGAAAACCAGCTTCTCCAAGATACTGGAGAAACTTTCTTATTCTTACACAATAAGCGTTTTTTCCAGCTGCTGTTTTGTGTAGATCGTTTAGATAAAAATCTTTAATCTCAGAAACAGAAAGGTCCTGAAAGGACCTTATTCCTACACAATTAAGATAATTGCATAATCTGACTACACTCGATCTATACATATCAAGTGTTGACCGTTTCCATCCTTCAAGCAACTTGTTTTCCATGAAACGGTCTGCTGCTTCTTTGCACCATTCCGGAATCAAATTGAAGGATGCAGGTTTGATACGGAATACGCTATCAAGATTAATCCTTGAATTGTTATGATACTGTGCAATGAGGCATATAGCCCTATGTATTGTATCAGCCTCTGTACCGAAATATTTTCGTACACTATTAAACCATAGTATTGAAATTTCAGGACTATAACTATATCCATTCATATCAAGAAATAGTATTAAAAAGTCCACTGCTCTATTGTTTGCTGCACGGATAGCCTTACTATATTCATTTTTGATATGTATCTTTTTCGATATAAGCTGATATTTGTGAAGGTCTTCTACGGACACAATATCTTCTGATTTCTGCTTTTCTGCTATTTTTTCATGGACTATGTCATCTACATAATTCCAAAAGCATCCCCTTCCAAAAGAAAGATAATGAAGTATAATGGTGAAGCCGTACGAGACCTTAACTTTTTTGTAATAGTATTCCATCATTTTAGAAACAGAACCATTCACCATACCTTTGCAACAACTTCCAGAATGAATATCTTCTTCATAGAAGCAGCACATCAATGCATAGGAAATATCTGATATATTTTTAACGTCTCTTCTTTGAACAAAAACCAGAAATCTGGCACACATATATTTATGATTGTTAGCAGTTGCTTGCGATAAAGTTTTATGAAGTTCTAAAATGTAGTTATCCAAATGATTTTTCAGATTTTTGTTTAACATTGTGTAAGATTTTAACGCTTTAAAGTTATGATTCGATCTGATATCACCTGTTTCATATACATCCTGTAGCTTTATTAGAGCAGTCTTATAAAAGTTTAGATAAGTTTTACTCAACGTTATCTTAATGGAGTTAAACCATTCGTAACCAACTTCAGGTTTATATCCTTTCTGGGACTGTCGTAAATATGTTTCAAGGTTTTTAAAACAACTAATTGATCCATTAACAACAGCTTGAGAATAGTGATTTTCATCAAGAAAACAAAGAATTTTCTCGATCATTTTTTTGTACTTTTTCATAGAGATACCTCCCCAAAATATTTGATATCTCCATTATGGCAAAACTAAATATTTTATCCGCATCTTTTTAAACAAAACACCTTATTTATACAGCTTTTTTGAAAAGATGCGGATAATAAAAAGCGTCGTATAAAATTTTACCTTTTCCGGCACAATTATACGGAGTGGCATATTTTAAGCGTATTCCAAGCCTTGCACATAGTAATTTGAATTGCCCTGATACAAAAATTTTTCCATTATCGACATAAAGGCTGGATGGGGCAGAAAACTTTGTAACCGCTTTCTTTAAAGTACCTTCAAGCCTTGGCAATGTTGCATCAAAGTAAAATTCTGAGTGCATATCCCGACGACTATGATCATCAATTATACCTATTAGGTAAGCAAGCCTGTGACCATTATTACCATCAGGGATGTAAATGGAACTCATCACATCACTCTGCCACATTTCACAAATCCGTTCTTTTTCATGCTTGATGAAAACCCGGCTTTCTTTTGATAGACTTTCTCTGGTATATCCGTATTGATTAAGAATTCTGTTAATCGTTCTTATGTTCAGAGAATCTTCTTCAATTCTTTTTGCTAAGGTCAGCATAATAAGGATTTTAGCGGCTGATCTTGAGGGAAGCTCCTTTTTAAGGGCTAAAATATCTGAAATTATTCTGGTATCAATACCGGGATGACTTCCCTTGTCTTTTCGAACTTTTGGCTTAAGTCCATCAAAACCATGTTTTTTGTAATCGGAATAATAACGGAAAATAGTTCTTTCGGAATAGCTTATCATTCTTTTGTTTACAACATCATTAAATTGTTGCTTGGATAGTCTTTTTGCAGTTGCTTCAACAAATCCGGGCTCAGCATCAAGCATTTCTGAGATTATTTGAAATCTGAAAAAGGCAACTGCATCCTCACGTTTTATTGGTAATTTGTTCATGAAAACACCTCCATTTTTAATCATCATGGGGATATCATAACTCACAATAGGAACTGGGAGGGATATATAGAATTCTTGCTATAATATAAAAAATCAGAAGGAGCAAATTTGGTTTAAAATTGAAGTGATATTGATATAAAAAGTTGGAAATTGAACAAAAAAAATACGTAATTCTTTCATATTAAAATACGCAAAAAAACATTAAAGGTGTAATATGTAAGTTTTAGGGTGTAAAGATTTCTCAATACAATTATAAGTGTAAAATTGTATTCGAAAGAGCTAGAACTCCTTGAACAATACCGAAATAATGCGTTGCAGTCATTATCAATTCGTATACATTTTGAAAACGTCTGGGTACTACATTGTAGACATCCAAGGCAATTGACATATTGTACACTTCTGCATATCTAGAATTAAGCAAAGCTGAAGGATTTGAGATTTTAAATTCTTTCTCAAACCTTTTAAGTGGTCTTGCTATTGGATCTTCACAGTCAAAAAGTCCTTTCGGATCGTCAATATGGTCAAAGATATTCTCACCCTTTCTTGTAAGACAACAAATATTTTCAAGTAAATTTAGGCTCATTGGACAGTACTTTTTGATGAAACATGGGAAAATGCTTATGTATTGCCATTTGTTTGTTATTTTGTTCATCCATGCTGCTGTCTGTATTTTGAAACTGATTTTACAGACTTTTTTCATATCATCAATATAATATAAATCCCTTGCAAATGTGCCATTAAACTTGATTTTGACGTTATCCGAAAACCCCAACTCACTGCGTATGAATCCATACGTTATTTTGTTTTTGTAGAGCTCTTTATAAAAAATATTCGGATTACCATTGAAAGGTAGCTCTACATTTATTACAATTGATGTTGTGGTTGTTTTTGTGTTGATAATTTGATATTTTATCAAATTTAAAAGGACGTTGGTGGTTCTTCGTCCTTTTCTACCACACCCTGAAGTTATTCTTGTCCAATTTTCATTGATTTACTGAAAAGCAGGTTGTCCTATAACAAGATTATGGCTAACCTCCAAGACCTTGAAAAGAAGATTCGCCATATATTTTTTGAGGGTGGAAGAGATATTCCCTTAACACAAATTCAAAAGGAAGCAATGCTTCGCGAGGGTTTATTAGGGCTTCTTGAAACACAGCACTTATCTAGAAATAAGGGCTTATGGGCTTTCTTTGACCCGATTCAACAGGAGAAAGATGTGAATTCTGTAAATAATTTAGGCTCATTAATTACAAATAAAATTGTTGGGCTTGAGGAGTATATTACGGGCAGTGGTGAAATATCTTATGATAGCCAGATCGGGTCCATCGGAGGAGGGAATCATTTTGTTGAAATCCAAAAAGTCTCCAAAATTCTTGATGCTCAGATAGCAAGGAATTGGGGATTGGAAGTAGATAAAGTTATAATCATGATACATAGTGGATCTGTATCTGTTGGACAATATTGTGGTTTCAATTTTAGGCAGATTTTGAAAAATGTATATCCTTTAACCTTGAAACATCCTAAAAATAAAATATACCTATTGCCTGAGTCTAAAAAATTCATGACGGAATGGAAAGAGTTTTGGGATTGCCTTTTTAATGCTTCCAATTTTGCATTTGCAAACAGGTTATTTCTTGGGTTGATGATGTATAAGTCATTATACGAGACTATTGGTGAACTTGAATATGAATTACTCTATGATGCATCTCACAACTTGGTATGGAAGGAAGAAATTGAGGGGGAAATTTGCTACTTGCATAGAAAGGGTGCCTGTCCAGCCCGTGGTTTTGAAAGAATGAGTGGAACACCTTTTGAATATTACGGCGAACCTGTGATGATTCCGGGTTCTATGGGAGCACCGAGCTTTATCCTTGCAGGCTTAGGGAACAGGCAGAGTCTCTTTAGTGCAAGTCATGGAGCCGGTAGGGGTCTTTCCCGCGGCGATGCTTTAAAACAAGATGAACAAAAATTCAAAGACTTTATTACGAGATTTAAAGTAGTTACACCCATAGATCCAAACAGGAATGATATTAAAAGCAGGCCGGATATTTTGAAAAAATGGGAGGATGAGCTCAAATCAGAGGCTCCTTATGCATATAAAGATATTAGTCCAATAATTCAAACACATATTGACCATGGAATGGCTAAACCTGTTGCGATGATGGAGCCAATATTAACAGTGAAAGGGTAAGAAAATCTATGAATTACGTTATATTTGACTTAGAGGCAACTTGTCGGGAAAATGGCAAGTCGAAAACCAGTGAAATAATTGAGATTGGAGAAGTAAATTGAATGGCCTGCAGAGGTTGTTGATACAGCCGATGTTTTTAAGAATGTCATGGTGGGTTTTGAAGACCGGATTATTTCAGATAATACTGATGCAGGATATGCTTAACAAAATTGGTGTTTCTAAAGTAAATTTTGAGTATGTTAATAACTATTTAATAGCGATTGTGAGGAAATAGTATGGAGATAGAGATTTATAAATATCCGAGGACGCATCATATTGAGGGTTCGCGATGCCAACCAGGTGATGAGGATTTAAATAGTATTCCATTTAGCAACATAGCAAATAGATTTGTAGTTATTGAAGAAAAGGTAGATGGTGCAAATTGCGGAATTAGTTTTTCTTCTAGTGGGGAAATGCTTCTACAGAGCAGAGGACATTTCTTGACAGGGGGTGCAAGGGAAAAACATTTTAACTTGTTTAAGACGTGGGCTAATGCGCATTTGAAGGAACTAGGTGAAATCTTAAGTGATAGATATATTATGTATGGAGAATGGTTGTATGCGAAACATACTGTTTTCTATAACTACTTGCCTCATTATTTTATGGAGTTCGATATTTATGATAGAATTCATGGATATTTCCTGGATACTGAAAATAGAAGAAGGCTGTTAGCAAATCATTCTTTTGTTAATTCAGTCTTAGTTCTTTATGAAGGCAAGTTGAAAAAATACAATGACTTAACCGGACACCTTGGAAAATCCAATTTTATCACTGAAAGTCATACCAACGATCTTATTGATAGTTGCACAAACAGAAATTTGAATTATGAACTTGTTTTGAAGGAGACAGACAATAGTGACTTGATGGAAGGTTTATATATTAAAGTTGAAGAAGGTGGAAAAGTAATGGAACGATATAAGTTTGTCAGACCAAGTTTTCTTACAAATGTAGTAAATTCTGAAAGCCATTGGCTCGATAGACCAATCATTCCAAACATGTTGAAACCCGGTACAGATATATTCCGGATTGAAGGGGGAGAATCCCGTGAATAATAGTTTTTTAAATCCAGAGCAATGGACCTATAAATATTGTCCCAGTAATCGAGAGGAATCAATCGATTGGGGCTCAGTTTTTAACGCTCATATATGGGTCAGGGAGATGGAGGGAGTTCCTCAAGATCCTATATTTCATGCTGAAGGGGATGTACTGAGGCATACACAAAATGTTTGTGAAGCCCTGGTATCATTAGATGAATGGCTACAATTAGAACAAACAGAGCAATCAATCGTTTTTCTTGCAGCCTTACTTCACGATGTAGGAAAGCCTATATGTACATCTGAAGAAGATGGTGTAATAAAATCCCGTGGGCATGCTCGTAAGGGCGAATTAATTTCAAGAGGTATCCTTTATCGGGGACACAAATTTGAGAAAGCTATTCCAATTAGCATTCGTGAAAAAATTGCAAAATTAGTGCGTTTCCATGGGTTGCCGCTTTCGCTGATGGACAAAGAAAACCCAGAAAAGCAAATAACTGTAGTCAGTCAAATGATAAACCTTGACTGGCTTGCGATGCTGTCTAAAGCAGATGTATTAGGTAGAATTTCTAAAGATCGAAATGAATTATTAGAAAAAATTGAACTTTTTAAGGAGTATTGTGAAGAAAATCAGTGCTATGAAAAGCCAAAGAAATTTCCAGATTCCTTTAGCCGGTTTTTCTATTTTAGAAAAGAGAATGGGTATGCAGGGTATAAGGCATATGATAATACAACCTTTGAAGTTATTGTTATGTCAGGATTACCTGCTTCAGGAAAGGATACGTGGATAAAAAATAATAATAAAGGGATGCCGATAATCTGCCTTGATGATATAAGAGCTGAAATAAGGATTGACCCTGAAGATGACCAAGGAAGGGTTATTCAATATGCGAAAGAAATGGCAAAGAAGTATATGCGTAAGAAGAATTCTTTCATTTGGAATGCCACTAACGTTACCAAGATGATAAGAGAACAATTAGTGGATTTGTTTGTTTCATATGGTGCAAAAGTTAAGATTGTATATATTGAAGCTCCATATCAAGAAATTATCAAAAGGAACTCAGATAGAGATAAACCTGTACCTGAAAAGATTATCGAAAAACTGATTGATAAGTTGGAAGTGCCCGATGTAACAGAAGCTCATGAAGTATTGTGGGTAATTAACAAATAGGAGACTAGTGCTGATTAACAAAATAAAATTCTAGAATTTAATTTTGTTAAACATAGGATGTGCATTTTGCATAATTCATTTCTAGAAATGAATTATGTTCAAAAGCACTAGATGTTTGAAGAACGCCAAAATATTGATCCTTATAATGAGTTAACCGAGTTCAAATTGAAGAATGGAAAAGTTATTTATATGACAATAAATCTACACATAAGTAGATGAGGAGTGAAATCAAAATTAATATTGACATGGTGATGAAATCCTAATATAATGAAATTAACATATTGTTAAAAACATAATGTTAATAAATTATTGTTAATAACGCTAATTTACTTTTCTGTATAGGATAGGTGATAACTTGAAAGAGATATTCAGAAACAGACAAGGTTTAACAGAGGAAGAGTTTCTGGAAAAATATGATGCAAGTATGTTTGAAAGACCTTCTGTTACCGTAGATATGTTGATTTTTACTGTTGTAAACAAAGAGGAAGAAAATTATCGAAAGCTGCCGGAAAAAGCGTTAAAACTTCTTATGGTAAAAAGAGGAGACCACCCCTTTATGGGACAATGGGCACTACCTGGAGGCTTTGTATCTATGCAGGAAAGCATAGAAGATGCTGCACTAAGAGAACTTAAAACTGAAACGAATGTTGATAATGTTTATATGGAACAATTATATACTTGGGGAGATGTTGGCAGAGACCCCAGAACAAGAGTAATCAGTTGCTCGTATATGGCTCTTGCAGATAGTACCAAATTAAATATCGTTGCAGGAGATGATGCAGATGATGCTAAATGGTTCAATATTAGATATAACATAACTCAGGAAAAGAAAACAATTACTGAAAAAGGATATATCACCGAAAAACTATATTCAATTAATTTTTCGAATGATACCAGGATGCATGGGCGAGCAGTGAGCGAAGCGAACGACCAGCCTTACGCCTTATCTTCAACCGTAAAGGTAGTTGAAACAGTTGAGGGTAAGGTAATAAAGACATCAAGAGAGGTAGTAGAATCAAATGGAATTGCCTTTGACCATGCTAAAATGATTGAATATGGAATTGAGAGGCTCAAGAATAAGATTGAGTACACGGATATAGCATTTAACCTGATGCCGGAACTATTTACTTTATCAGAGTTGCAGCAAGTCTATGAGGTTATACTTGGCAGGGAACTTCTCGCTGCTGCGTTTAGAAGAAAGATTGCAGATATGGTTATTGAAACAAACCAATTTACGAAGGATGCTGGGCACAGACCTTCAAAATTATATAGGTTTAACCATAGTTGGAGAACCCTATAGATAACAAAGCAGGTCGTTGATGATATAGTTAACTCAGCTAATAGTTCATTGCTTGGAGGTGGAGGTGTTGACCGTGCTATTCATAGAGCAGCCGAACCTGTTGGCAGGGAAGAAATAAGGAGAGTGGTTGAAATGAAGATTAAAGGATGGAACAGCTTTGAAATAATTTGGTTGACAGTATTTACTGCAGTGGCAATTATGCTTTCAATTATATGGAAAGATAATGTCCTCGGTCTTAGTGTTTTTATTTCTGGAGTGCTTTGTGTTGTGTTAGCTGCTAAGGGGAGTATTTGGACTTATTATTTCGGGATGTATAACTCAATTGCATATGCTTGGTTGAGCTATCAAAATGGTCTCTATGGAGAAACCATGTTAAATACATTATTCTTTGTTCCAATGAATGTTATAGGGTGGGCAGCTTGGCGAAGGAAAATGGATAATAACACTGTAATCATGAGAAAGATGTCGTGGAAAATGTTTGGCTTATCTGCTTTAATCTGTTTGGCAGGTATGGTTGTATACGGATATTGGCTTTCAACATTCAAAAGTCAAAACACGGCATATATAGATGCATTTACAAATTGTGCATCAATCATCGCGACAATTATAATGACTCTAAGATATAGGGAACAATGGGTGTTTTATATAAGTATTAATGTCTTCTCAATAATAATGTGGACAAATAGGCTCGCCAACGGAAGCGACAACGCTGCAACTATGGTAGTAATGTGGTTGGCATATCTTGTAAACAGTATTTATGGTCTTTATGTATGGAATAAGGGTTATAAAGCTATGAGTGAAAAACAGGCAGCTTAAGTTTGCTGCTTAAAGAAAGTGATGTGGTAAAACGTGAAAAAGACTGGTTTGGTTCTAGGGAAGTTTGCTCCTTTACACAAAGGGCATCAATTTATGATTGAAACTGCATTAAAGGAAATGGACGAACTTATTTTACTTATTTATGACACCGATTTATTTGAAATACCTTTACATATCAGAAGCAGGTGGATTAAGAAATTATACCCGGATGCCACAGTAGTTGAAGCATGGGATGGGCCACAGGAAGTTGGAGATACACCGGAAATCAAAAAACTAAATGAGGATTATATTTTACAAAGGCTACAGGGAGTTAAAATTACACATTTTTACTCAAATGAATTCTATGGAGAGCATGTAAGTTTGGTGCTTGGAGCTGAAAACAGGCAAATTGACAGAAGCAGGGATGTATTTCCAATCTCTGCAACGATGATCCGTGAAAATGCATACAAGTATAAAGAATTTATCGATCCGGTTGTTTACAGTGACTTAATTACAAGAGTAGTTTTTGTAGGTGCTATGTCTACAGGAAAAACAACCATATGTGAAGATTTGGCAAAGAAATACAATACAGTATGGATGCCCGAATACGGAAGGGAGTATTGGGAAAAGCATCATGTTAACAGGAGAGTTACAGCAGAACAGATGGTTGAAATCGGAAAAGGTCATATTGAGAGAGAAGATAAGTTGGTATATGATGCAAATTGTTACCTTTTTGTAGATACAAACGCAATAACAACCTATATGTTTGGAATGGATTATCAGGGGCATGTTTTGCAGGAGCTTGAAGCTATGGCATTAAAAGCTCAATCCAGATATGATTTGTATTTTCTATGCTGTGATGACATACCCTATGATGATACATGGGATCGATCTGGAGACCAGAAAAGGCATATATTCCAGAAACAGATTATTGCTGATTTGAAGGAACGCAAGCTTCCATATGTTGAACTGAGAGGGAATATTAATGAGAGAATTACGGTAGTTGAGAGAGTGTTAAAAGGATTCAAAAAGTATGATAATCCTGCAAATTTGGGTATGGTTGCGAGGTGATTACTGATGTTATGTATTAAAGATAGAATATTAGGAGGTTTATGGGGATTATTAATCGGTGACGCTCTGGGAGTTCCCTATGAATTCAATGAACCTGAAGACTTGCCAGAACTTGAACGAATTGAATATCAACCACCTCTGAATTTTATGAGATCACACCCTGGCGTTTTACCAGGTACATGGTCAGACGATGGAGCACAAGCTCTATGCCTTCTTGACTCAATACTTTCATGTGGGAGAATGGATATAAATGATTTCGCCTCAAGGCTTCTAAAATGGTACAATTGCGGATTGTGGGCAGTGGATAACAAAGTTTTCGACGTAGGGAATCAAACAGCCAGATCATTAATTGCATATAGCAATGGAAAGTCTCCCTATGAATCCGGTAATGTAATTGCAGAGGGAAAAGGAAATGGTTCTCTAATGAGAGTTCTACCTCTAGCTCTTTGGCATAAAGGTTCAGATGAAGAACTTACTAATGATGCACATTTACAATCACTTGTTACTCATGGTCATATATGTAATCAGGTTTGTTGTGCCTTATACTGCCTATGGGCTAGAAGACTTTTGGAAGGACATTCAATAAGTGAAGCTTACAATTTAGCAGTTTTAAGACTACGGCAAATTTATGGAGAGGATTCAGAGTTTTACCGCGAGCTTGAATGGAGCATTCGCCCTGATGAACCACCAGTAGGAAAAGGCGGAGGTTTCGTAGTAGATAGTTTGAGAAGCGTGAGGATGGTTTTATCATCCGACAATTATGAGCAAGTTGTAAAATCCGCTATAGCTTTAGGGGATGATACAGATACAACTGCAGCTATTGCTGGTGGATTGGCAGGTGTGTACTTTGGGGTTGATAACATTCCGGCTAGATGGTATTTGGATCTTAGAGGTAAGGAAATGGTGCACCCATTAATTAATAAGCTGCTCGAATATAATGGATGGAAATGATGTTTTTAGGAAGGTTGATGACAAATGGATTATACAAGATTAAGTAAAGCGATGTCTTTTGCATTAAGGCATGCGCCGTGGGAATATGAGCTGGAGCTTGATGAACATGGGTGGGTAAATATTGAGCAACTAATATATTCGTTCCATGAGGAAAAGAAATGGTCTGAGTTAGATATTAATGATATTATTTACGTGGTGGAAAACTGTGATAAGAAGAGATTTGAAGTAGATGGCAAAAGAATAAGAGCTTTGTATGGGCATTCAATTCCTCAGAAGATAATAAAGGAACCATTGCAGCCACCTGTAGTTTTATATCATGGAACAACAAGGCGATTCTTATCAATGATTAAGGAAAAGGGATTGATTCCTAAAGGAAGGCAGTATGTTCACCTGGCTGTTGACACAGATATGGCTCTACAAGTTGGTAAAAGGAGAGATGACCATCCTGCTTTACTTATTATAAATGCTATGGATGCTTGGAACGAAGGAATTAAGTTTTATAAAGGAAATGAAAAAGTGTGGCTAGCCGATTTCATAGATCCCAAATATATAAAGGTTGGATGAGCTCAAATCAGAGGCTCCTTATGCATATAAAGATATTATCTGAACCGAAACTTTTGTTCAAGTGGATCGTTGTTCCTTTCAGGTAGCGTTTAAAGAATGTTGATGGCTTTTAGATACGTAGGATGATTTATAAAGGAATTAATGCTATAATAAGCTGATTGCAATAATAGGAAATGTGGTATAATAATATTGATTTGTATATGAAGTGTATTTTAACATTTTGAAAGACTAGAAATTAGTAACGTTAAAAAGCAGGTTTATAAATAAATTTGTATTAAATACAAAAAATATCAATGGAGGTGGTTTCTATTAGAAAAAATGAATTACCAATGAATGACGAAATAAGGGACCGGGAGGTTCGGCTTATTGACGAGGATGGTGCTATGCTGGGGGTTGTGTCATCAAAGGATGCACAAAAGATGGCTATAACAAAAAATCTTGATCTTGTAAAGATTGTGCCAAATGCAGAACCACCAGTGTGCAAGATTATGGATTATGGTAAGTGTATGTTTGAACAGGGCAAAAAAGAGAAAGAAGCAAAAAAAAATCAGAAAGTTGTTTCCATTAAGGAAGTAAGGTTATCTGCAACGATTGAAGAACATGATTTTAATGTCAAGGTTAAAAGTGCACATAAGTTTCTACAGGATGGAGATAAAGTCAAAGTAAGTATTAGATTTCGAGGAAGGGAAATGAAATATACATTGGTTGGAAAAGAAGTTCTTGAAAAGTTTGCTGTTGCTGTTAATGATGTTGGAATGGCAGAGAGACAGCCAAAGCTAGAAGGTAAAAGTATGATGATGATATTGAATCCTAATAAAAAGTAAGGAGAAGTGACATGTTATCTTGGAGTGGAAAAAGTTTAAATATAGGTGGTTTAACGGCAAGACTGCCTATTATTCAAGGTGGTATGGGCATTGGGGTTTCTTTAAGCGGGTTAGCAGCAGCTGTAGCAAATGAAGGCGGTATTGGAGTTATCTCTGCGGCAGGTATTGGAATGTTGGAGCCGGATTTTGCAACAAATTATATTGAGGCTAATATCAGAGCACTGAGAAAAGAGATAAGAAAAGCCCGTGAACTAACGAAAGGAATTCTTGGGGTAAATATCATGGTTGCATTGTCGAATTTTTCAGACATGGCTAAGACTGCAATAGAAGAAGGTATAGATATAATTTTCTCCGGGGCAGGACTTCCACTTAATCTCCCCTCTTTTTTAAGAGAGACTAGGGATACAAGGCTTGTTCCCATTGTATCTTCTGCAAGAGCTGCAAGTGTAATTGCTAAAAGATGGCTGGAAAAATACAAATATGCTCCTGATGCCATTGTGGTAGAAGGACCTAAGGCAGGCGGGCACCTGGGATTTAAAAATGAGCAAATCGCAGATCCCGATTATGCTTTGGAAAAGCTTATTTCTGAAGTGATTATTGAATCTAAAGTTATTGAAGATAAAGCGGACAAGCCTATTCCGGTAATTGCAGCAGGTGGTATATATACTGGGGATGATATATATAAATTTATTCAACTTGGAGTTTCTGGTGTTCAGATGGCGACTCGCTTTGTAACAACAGAGGAATGTGATGCTTCTTTGGAGTTTAAAAAAGCCTATATTGATTGCAGAAAAGAAGATATAGGAATTATAAAGAGTCCGGTTGGAATGCCTGGAAGAGCAATTATTAATGAGTTTATCAATGATGTAAATACAGGCACTAAAAAGCCTTATAAATGTCCGTATCACTGTATTGTAACCTGTGAATATGAATCAAGTCCTTATTGTATTGCCCTTGCGTTAGTAAATGCAAAAAAAGGAAAAATGAAGCATGGATTTGCTTTTGCCGGTGAAAATGCTTATAGAGCTGAAAAAATTGTTTCTGTGAAAGAATTGGTAAATTCTTTAATTGAAGAATATGATAGTTTTGCCATGAAATAAATATTTATGGGAAGGTATTTAAAACCGCCATATAATAGCATGAATAACTGAACGTTTATATTAACATAATATATTTAGAAGCATCATAAATTATTGTATGCTTAAAACACGGAAACTTTAGGAGGTGTAGTACTGAATGATTGGTAAAGTTAAATGGTTTAATGCAGAGAAAGGTTTTGGATTTATCGAAAGAGAAGGTGGAGACGATGTGTTTGTGCATTTCTCCGCAATTCAGTCACAAGGTTACAAATCACTGGATGAAGGTCAAACAGTTGAGTTTGATCTGGAAAAAGGTCAGCGTGGGCCACAAGCAACAAATGTAAGGTTATCTTAACTGAATGATGATGTAAGACAGTTATGGATAAGAAGTGTAATATTGATGGAATACATGTTGCATAATTCTGGATAATATGTTATTCTTAATACGTTAGTCACTATATATTAATATGGATTGATTTTGATTATAACTCTCTTTAATTTATTGGAGTGGGAAGTTAATAATAATTTGATCCAAATAAATTATGGAGGTATATAGATATGGCGGATAAAGTAATAGCTTGCAAGGATTGCAATTCGGAATTCATTTTCAATGAAAGCGAACAGGCTTTTTACAAAGAGAAGGGATTCGACAATGAGCCACAGAGATGTCCTGACTGCAGGAGAGCAAGAAAGCAGCAAAGGAATGACAACAGAGGCGGCGGAAGAAGCTTTGGTAATAGGTGGTAAATAAGGGGAGGGCTTAGGCTCTCCTTTCTAATTTCATTGGATTAATTTATAAATTATAAAGTCGAAATATAAAAATATTTTGTTATGAATTGGAAAACATTTACATTTACTTTTATAAGGAAGTGTGCTATGCTACAGTAACACAATAGATATCGCGGGGTGGAGCAGTTGGTAGCTCGTCGGGCTCATAACCCGAAGGTCATCGGTTCAAATCCGGTCCCCGCAACCATATTAAAACTTAAATTTTGATACAATGTAAAGTCCTTGATTTCAAGGGCTTTTGTTGTTTTTAGGGCTTAAATTGGGGTTGAAATAGAGGGTGAAATTTCGAAAGCGGGTAGTAATTTTTGGAATAAATGCAACCACCGGTTGCAAATGGGCTAATATAGTGCCCACTCAGCTGTTAAAGTAGTCCGAACTGTAGATGGAGATACTATTGAAGTTAGTCTTCAAAGTGGTGCTATAGAAAAGGTCAGGTTAATAGGAATAGATACTCCAGAAAGCACAACAAGTCATGAACGATACGGAAATGAAGCTTCAGAATTTACAAATAATTCTCTGTCAGGAAAAAAAATATATATTGAAAAGGATGTTAGTGAAAGGGACAGGTATGGAAGACTCTTAAGGGGTGTGCACCTTTTAGCGCAAATAAAAAGTAGTTTTTATATTTGTCTAAAAGAGTATAGGACATTAAAGCAGAAAGCAGATTAAATACCGCTAAGCTATAAAAGAACAGATCTCAACGGAGAATATACCTCAGTTAAGAGCTGTTCTTAAATTGTGCTATTATTCAAATGATATTAAGGAAATATTTAATTCTCAAGATATGCTGAGATGAACCAGTGCACTACGAATGCACATCATCTTTTCAGCTCCCAATATTAAACATATAATTCTTTAATGTCCCATTCGGAATCAAATTGTGAATCTCGAATAATAATGCCTTTTTGATCAAGTGTTGCTTTTAATTCATCTGATAATTCATAATTCTTTTTGAGTTTAGCCTCTTGTCTTAAATCCATTAGTTCTTTAACTTCTTCCATATCAATATTATTAAGCTTTATATATTTTTCTTTCATTTCTAAGATAAATACTTCAGGTGCTTCTAAGAAAAGACCCAATAAATTTGCTACTGCTAAAATATCTTTGTGTATTTTATTCAATGTGGTAAGTTTGTGAAGAGGATTTTCATTAACATTATTTAATAAAGCATTTGAATACTTAAATACCTGTACAAACTCGGAAATAGCTAAGGAAGTATTGAAATTATCGTTAATAGCGGCAATAAATAATGTTTTAATGTTGTCTACTACATCTGGTTTGATAATCCTACCATGAAGAGGGATACTATCATTTAGCTCACTATTTTTATTTGCAAAGTTATTGATGCTATTTAAAGTCTTATAAAAATAGTAAAGTCTCTTTTCAGAGGCTACAAAGTCAGCAGATGTCAGTTCTTTTGAATCCTGAGAAGAGTTTAAAAGGATACTAAACTTTAAGACTTCAGGGTGATATTTTGATAATAGTTCTTTTGATTCTAAAATATTACCTAAGGATGCACTTGCTTTTTGAAGGTCAACAATAGTCCCACAAGGATACACTTTATATTCATATCCTTTTATACGTATAAATTTTTGATTACTAATAGCGGATGTGTTAACGTCATTTGAACTCATTTAATAATTCTCCTTAAAAAACTTTGTTTTTTGATTATAACATAAAAATAATAAACCCAGTTAAATAGTGTTTGAAATTTGTATAAGTTGATAAAATAATGTAGAATCATAATAAAGACTAGATTGCTTTGGATAAGATAATAATTGAAATAAATATAAAGAAGGGGAACATCATGAAAAACTATAAAATAATCGTCCAATATGATGGGAGTAAGTATAAAGGTTGGCAAAAGTATAAAGATAGTGATGTTACAATTCAGGAAAAGATTGAAACAGTACTATCTAAGATGGCAGGGGAAGAAATTAATGTAATTGGTTGTGGAAGGACAGATGCAGGTACTCATGCTGAAAGTTATGTGGCAAATTTTCATACAAATTCAGAAATGTCACCAAAACTAATATTGAGTTATCTCTATGAATTTTTACCAGAAGATATTGTTGTGAAATCAGTTGAGGAAGTAGATGAAAGATTCCATGCACAACACAATGTGAAATCAAAAACTTATGTATATAGTATTACTAAAGGGAAATTAAGAAATGTATTTAATAGAAAATATTCGTTTCATTCTGAGGAGAAGCTTGATCTTACTCAAATGAGAAATGCGGCTGGATATTTAATCGGAACCCATGATTTTCGAAGCTTTACAAGCTTGAAAGAGGGCTCTAAGTCTACAGTAAAGACTATAAATTCCCTAGATATTATTGAAAATGGTATGGTTATAGAGATTATAATAAATAGTGATGAGTTTTTACTTCATATGGCAAGACTGATTGTAGGAATTCTTCTGGAGGTTGGTAAAAATAGATTAGGAGCTGCAGATGTTAAAAAAATATTAGATGGGAATAAACGCACAGAAGGTATTCCAATGGCTCAGCCAAAGGGGCTTTGCTTAAGAGATGTTCAATATAAAACTGTAGTGAGTGCTCCTGTCTAATTGTATGAACTTTACGCTGAAAAGGATAAAGAGAGGTAAATAAAATGATAAGCGTTGATAACTTGTCCTACTCATTTCCACAAAAGGATCTATTCAATAAAATTTCATTTATATTAGAAGATGGCCAACATTGTGCATTTATAGGAACAAGCGGCAGTGGAAAAAGTACAATGATAGATATAATTATGAATCCAGAACGATATATGTTCGATGGAAAGTTAGAGATAACCCCCAACTGTAGGATTGGGTATGTAAGTCAGTTCTCGCAACTAGACAAAACAAAAGAAATTACAGTTTTCGAATATATAGGGGAAGAATTTATTAAGCTACAAAATGAAATAACATTTATTTGCACTGAAATGGGGAAAACTTCAGATACTGATTCTTTACTAGAAAAGTATCAACAAGCTTTAGATTCATTTAATGCAATTGGTGGAGAGGATTTTGAAAGCAACATTAAAAAGAAACTTAGTATAGCAAACCTCATCAAGTATGAAAATCTAATGGTATCTAAACTAAGTGGTGGGGAATTTAAACTTATTCAAGTGATTAAGGAAATGCTAACACGCCCAGACTTAATGATTATGGATGAACCTGATGTGTTTTTAGACTTTGAAAACATTAATTCTCTTAAAAATCTAATTAATTCACATAAAGGAACAATGCTAGTTGTTACGCACAGCAGATACCTATTAAACCATTGTTTTGATAAAATTCTGCACCTTGAAAATAAAGATCTCCAAGAGTTTAATGGGAGATATATTGATTATAACTTTGCATTACTACAAAGTAAAATTGAGTTGCAAGAGCTAGCTATTGCTGATAATGAAGAAATAGAGAGAAATGAGATCTTAATCGATAAGCTAAGATTTATAGCAGCTAATGATAGTGATGCAGCAAGAGGGAAATCTCTAAAGGCTAGGGTTAGAATGCTGGCAAGATTAGAGACTCGTAGAATAAAACCGCCATTTGTAGATATTAAACAACCGGAAATCTGTTTTAATATTAATCATGAAATCGGAGAAACCATTGCTTTACGAGTCAAGGATTACAGTGTTGCCTTTGATGATATGCTTTTAGAAAATGTTAACTTTGAGATTAAATCTACTGATAAGGTAGCTCTTATCGGTTAAAATGGGATAGGGAAAACTACTTTATTAAGAGATATTTTTAAAAACAATCTTGATACTATTGAAATAAATGATGACGTTAAAGTGGCTTATTTATCTCAACTTCAAGGAGAAATGATAAATGAGGCCAATACTATATTTGATGAGTTCTTCGATGCAGGATTTAAAACTTATCAAGAAATTATATCTTATGTTTCAAAATATGGTTTTGACGAAGACGTCTTCAATCAAAAAATAGGATCTTTATCTGGGGGAGAAAAGAATTTGCTTCAATTGGCTAAAGTTGCTGCTGATAAGGCAAACCTGTTGCTTCTTGATGAACCGACAAGTCATTTAGACACCTATTCACAAATAGCACTTGAAAAAGCCATAGAGCAATATAAAGGGTCTGTTTTAATGATTTCTCATAATTACTATGCGATAGCAAACTGTATGGATTATGTTTTAATCATTGAAAACAAGACGGTTAGAAGAATGAGTATTAAAAAATTTAAAAAGTTGATTTATGCGAACCATTTTGATAAAGATTATTTAGAAATTGAACAAAAGAAAAAATCAATTGAAACAAAAATAGAACTGGCTTTAAAAGATAATGATTTTTCGCTTGCAAAAGTTTTATCTGAAGACTTAGGAGAGTTAATTAAGTTACTTTGAGAAGATGTAAAAAGGAGAAAACATTTATTCGCAGGGGTCATGGAAAGCCCGGTGGGGAATAAACAGGATGAACTATAAAATAAATCCAGGTATTTATGCCGTAGGAACTCCTGATAAGAATTCACCTGTACTTGTAACCGCCAACTATAAATTAACCTTTGATGCTCTCCGAAAAGAGCTGACAGATCTTGATGCATGGATTTTGGTGCTTGACACCAAGGGAATTAATGTATGGTGCACTGCGGGGAAAGGCACATTCGGAACAAAAGAGCTTGTAAACCGTATCAGCAAAACAAGGCTTCATGAGATTGTGGAACACAGGACCTTGATATTGCCTCAATTAGGAGCGCCGGGTGTAAGAGCCCATGAGGTAACAAAACAAACTGGCTTCAGGGTAATCTATGGAACAGTAAGAGCAAAGAATATAAAGGCATTCATAAATTCAGGCATGAAAGCAACTGATGAAATGCGTACTGTAAAATCTAATGTGATTGACCGTTTGGTTCTGACTCCTATGGAGTTGGTAGGGGACATTCAAGGTTTCTTTGATGATTTTTGGGGTACTATTTTTATTAAACCTATTTGCCGCCAACCCATTTGGAATAAATGACTTTTATGCATATACAGGTGCTTTGGTAGCAGGCTGCGTGATAAACCCAATACTTCTTCCCAGGATTCCAGGCAGGGCATTTGCCTGGAAAGGGTGGCTTTTAGGCTTGGTGTGGGCTATATCGATAAATATGCTGAATGGATGGTTTTTTTCAGCCTCCTTCAGCCTAATCAGAGGGCTGGGATATTTGCTGGTGCTGCCTTCAATTTCTGCGTTTTATGCTATGAATTTTACAGGCTCATCAACATATACTTCATTGTCAGGTGTTTTGAAGGAAATGAAGGTAGCTGTACCTGCAATTGTTATATCTATAGGTTTGGGTACAATTCTGATTTTGGTTAACAGCTTTTTTAGGCTTTAAGGAGGAGCACTATGAAGAATCGGTATTTGAAAAACGTTGTCACTCTAAAAATGGACCCTGATAAATGCACTGGGTGTGGAAAATGTATTGAAGTTTGTCCTCATAAGGTATTTGATTTGCAAAACGGGAAATCCGAAATTATAGACAAGGATGGGTGCATGGAATGCGGTGCATGCGCAAAAAATTGCCCGTTTAATGCAATAGAAGTCAAGCCGGGAGTAGGCTGTGCTTATGCGATTATAATGGGATGGCTGACAGGAAGCGAGCCGAGCTGTGATTGCTCAGGCAGTAGCAATAGCAGCGGATGCTGCTGAAATAAAGTATTATGGAGGGGATTAATTTATGTCGGAGAAAATAAAGGTTGCATTTGTGTGTGTCCATAACTCATGCAGGTCACAAATGGCAGAGGCTATTTCCAAGTTTATTGCATCAGAAAACTTTGATGTTTATTCGGCTGGTACTGAAACCAAACCACAGATTAATCAGGATGCAGTATCAGTAATAAAGGAACTATATGGGGTTGATATGAATGCTACCCAAAAGCCAAAATTGATTACCGATATACCTCCAGTTGATATAGTAGTAACGATGGGGTGCAATGTAAATTGTCCATTCCTTCCATCTAAACATAGAGAAGATTGGGGGCTTGATGATCCAAGCGGAAAAGATAAAAGTGAGTTTATAAAAACAGCTAAGGTAATTGAAGAAAAGATATTAGATTTGAAGAAAAGAATCACAAATTTATATTCATAAAGCTTTTACAAGTTTGATATCTTGAGTTTCTTTGGGGTGTGCACTTTTTAACGCATAAGCTATACATTTTAGCAGAAATCAAAAAATGATTTTTTATATTGTAAAAGCCGCTAAATTTTATTAAAATCAGAGTGATTAGACAAAAAAATGAAGGCTTTAAAGATATTAATCTTATAAGCCTTCATTTTTTATTGCTAATCATGTATTCCTCAAATAACCTATGCAAATACAACAGCGTCTTTATCTTTAAAGATTGTAGCTTTCCCCTGTCTCAAATCGGATAATAAGAGACTATCCTTATAATATAGGAATTGAATCGTCAGGAAGTTATCATTTGCTGAAACATATTTTCCCTGCCTCTTCCGAATTTTTCTGCTGGGTTTGTCAAAAACGGTTAACTCATCCTCGGGCTTTATATCACTAAATTTCATTTTATTACCTCCTGTGTAGTAAGGTTAGTGTAATAGATAGATTTTTAAAACGCCTTATCTAAAACAAGGGTGGTTCAAATATTTTTAATTGGTTCTTCTGGTGCATAGTATTAATTTCGAAATTATATACTCTATACTTACTATTTAGTGTTCCCTGCCAGCGATATTATAAACAAATTACAATACAAAGTAATATTACCCATATTTGGATGTTAATAACAATAATTTCGTGAATTATTTATTAACGTATGAAAGGTTTATAGAGGAAACTATGTGAAATGCGGCACTGCGGACATTTTGTGATGGATAATAAGGATGCCATTTTTTGACTATCATGGGCATTAATGCTGATACCAGGTAGGGATCTACACAGGAAACAGGCACTCCGCAGATGACATAATTGTGACAATTGTAAACTATGTCTTGTTCTCTAAAAATACTATTGAAATATAAAAAAATTTTCAAAAATGAAGGGAATTTGGATCTTTTTGAGAATAAATTAAGAGAGAATACGGGATGAAGGAGATAGTATAAAAAGATGAGAAGAAAAGATAAGGAAATTACTGATAAGAAATTAATCAATTATATTCTGAGCAAGGCTGAGGTTATAAGACTTGCCATGGTTGATGATGGAGACCCATACCTGATTGCCATGAATTATGCATACATTGATGGCTGCCTTTATATGCATTCTGCTAAGGAGGGCAGGAAGATCGACATATTAAGTAAAAACAATAAGGTAGCATTCCAGGCAGATACAGATATAGAACTCATACTGGAGGAAGAAGCATGCAGCTGTGGTGCAAAGTACTTGAGTGTTTTTGGGACGGGCAAAGCAAGGTTTATAGAGGACAAAGAAGAAAAGATAAAGGCTTTGGATTTAATGATGACAAAGCATACTGGAAAAGTGGAATTTGAATATCCTGAGAAGATGCTTGAAAAAACGCTGATCATTAAGGTGGAAATTGAATCTCTTACAGGTAAAAAGTCTGGTTATTGAGGAGTGTGGAACTGGTGCTAGACATTATGGACTGGATAAATGCCAATTGTGCTGTGGGAAAAACAGTGTGGCTTTTTGCGGCTGAAGGATGTGAAGGTTCCTATGAAAAATTCGGATTTGAAGAACGTCCTATGCTTTTGGGAGAGTTGGTTGAATAGAAAGGGGTAAGATATTATGTCAAATATTGAAGAAAAGCTTGCAAAGTCATTGACTGCAGAATCCACAGAGCTGATTCCGTACCTGCCTTATCTATTACAGGATTTATGGGAACTGGGCTCGTCTCCAAATGTTATTATTGATCTGATCTTAAAGCATGTAAAGGTGTCGGGGAAAACGAGGGTGCTTGATTTGGCTTGTGGAAAAGGAGCTGTAAGTGTTCAAGTAGCAAAGTCATTGGGCTATAAGATAAAGGGCGTTGATATCATTGCTGAGTTCATTGATTTTGCTAAAAAAAAGGCTAAAGAATATGATGTAGAAAACTTGTGCGAATTTAAAGTAGGAGACATAAATCAGGCAGTAAAAGTTGAAAGGGACTATGATATTGTTATACTTGGTGCTGTGGGGGATGTGCTTGGAAATCCAGAGGATACAATTCAAAAGTTAAAGGGTACGGTGAAGAACGGTGGGTACATATTCATAGATGATGCCTATGGGAATAACAATTCTGATGGGAGATATCCCACAAGAGAAAAATGGCTTATGTTCTTTCAAAATGCTGGAGTGAAGTTGCTTGATGAAAGGTTTAACGAAGAAGATGAAATAATAAACATTAACAATGAGCAACAGTCATTTATAATAAACAGAGCCAATGAACTGAAAGAAAAGCATCCGGATAAAACAGCTTTGTTTGAAAGCTATATAAGGAGTCAGCAGGCTGAATGCGATGAACTGGAGAATGAAATATCCGGGGTTACGATGCTTTTGCAGGTCATTTAAGAAGCAAACTGCTCTGAATAATAAAGAATGAACAATAGGAGGACTGAAAATGAGCCTCAATTACTCCAGTAATTGAGGCTAAAATTTAGCTTCCTTTCTTTAAACTATATTTGCTTTAACTTAAACTCATTACCTTCATAAACCCTGAACGGATTGCCCCTTACGAGAGTATTATGCTGTACCCACATCTTTCTTTTGTGGTTTGAAAAATTCTCGGTGTTTTTTTCTTCGATAAGGTGTGACAACCTGCTTAAAGCCAGCTTTCTATTCAAATATTGTGATCTTTCCTCACTCGCTATTACAGTCAAATCGGTAGGGATATGTACTGCCCTGACAGCGGTCTCAACCTTATTGACGTTTTGACCTCCCGGACCTGCACTTCTCATCGATTCAAACCTTACATCCTTTTCTGAAAAGTTAAGCTTGTCTGGATTCTTAAATACCTCAATATTAATAAACCAGTTCTTCCTCTTGTGATTAAGACGGTACGGGCTTGCGCAAACCCAAAGAACGGTACCGCTTATAATTTGATTAATCGCTTGGGCTGGTCGTGAGGGAGGCATTCTGCTCGTGCATGCATCCGGGTTATCATGGTCTTCCAGGCATAAGAGTGCTGATTTTAAATGGCCTGATATACGTCCTGGCACTGCATCTATGACGGTAGCTTTTATTTTGTTTTTGTTACATTCATTCTGGTACGACTTAAGGAAAAGGCTTACCGCAAGCTCGCACTCATCGGGACCTTTTCCGGAACTTATTTGTATCCACATAAACCCTCCTACGCTTTATAAGTTAATATGGGTTTAAAGGTTGCAATTATCTTTATCAACCCAAACTCCAATAAGCTTTGAATTACTGTATCAATATTTTTGTAAGCTTCCGGTGCTTCTTCGAAAAGAAGATTATTATCATTGCAAATGACTCTCCCTTTAAACTTGGTGTACTTGATAGTTTCCTTTGTGTATTTGTTTTCAAGCCTTGACCTGCACATGTTTCGTTCCCATTTCCGTCCTGCACCATGTGCTAAAGAATAGCCTGAAATGCAGTTGGCATCTATTGGCATGACAATATAAGTAAGTGAACCCCTTGAACCCGGTATTACTATAGCTCCTGCATCGCTGGGTGAAGCACCTTTTCTGTGAATATACAGCAATTTATTATCACATTGTTTTATACTTACACTATTATGAGAACTGTCCACTAACTTGATTGTTTGTGTACTTATCCCTAGTGCAATGAGAATCCTATATGCTATCAGATCCCTGTTGATGGCAGCCCAATGGACGGCATTATCATGTTTTGAAAGATATTCTCTGGCTGCATGAGAAGTTGATTGAAGACCGTTCTGGGCTTTATAAAGCCTGATACTCTCATCCAGGATTGTCTGGCCATATCCTCTAGAACCGCTGTGAACCAGAAGCATAATCTGATTTTTGTCGAAACCAAGGTGTCTGAAGGCTTCTTCATCAAATACGGTTTCTGCTTCCTGAAGCTCTGCAAAATGATTGCCTCCTCCGATTGTGCCAAGACTTAAGCCCAATGGGGAAGAAGAGATTTCTTTATACTCAGGTTCTGGCAATGGAATGTCTTTTAAATTTCGAAGACCTTCTGCCTTTTTAATCAGTCTTTCAATTTTCAATTTTCTTTTTTCAAGGTCTGTCATCAACATGGCCATTCCACATCCGATATCATTACCCACCAGGTGAGGGTATATAATACCTTCGGTGATAATTGCTGCACCAACAGGGGTCTTGCCTGGGTGAAGATCAGGCAGGCCAACTGCTTTTACAACACCCGGTAGTGTACTGATATGATTAAGCTGGTTAACCGCAGCTTGTTCAAGCCAATTCTTTTCAGATGAAATGATTGTTATTCTATTTTTCTCAGAATGAGAAAGTGTGGTTCCTTGATTTTGTTGCAGCATATGCTGCTCAATTTTACTCATATATAATTTGTTCTCTCCTTTAATGTTCAACATATTCCTTAATCCATATAAGGGCATAAAAATACCGTGATACGGTAACCACGGCTTTTTTGACAATAAAAAAACACGATAACCTATCGTGCATTCTGTAATAGTATATTTATTTTACTATCAGGTGACGGTTACTTTAAGGTTGACCACAAAAAGCACGCTGAATAAAGAGACTAATTTGCCTCATGCACTGCCTTTTTGGTCCGATATTCAATTATAAACTAAGTACCTCATAATTTGTCATCGCTGTCATTTCCAACACTCCTCTCTTAGATGCATAGGTGGGTAGTAAACAAAGTTTACGACCAGATCACCTAATTGGTTAATAATCTTACTATACTATAATATACCTGGACGAAACCATAAGTCAATATATGTAATTAAATTGAAATGTGTTAATAAAACTACAACAATATTTTGCCATAAATTTCTATCATTAATTCTTCGACACGATTATAGTCCGGTTCATCAGGAAGAGATGTATTTTCAGCCGCCGATTTGAACCTGCGTTCATACTCGTCAACCATCTTAAATATGTCGTTATAGCTGTACTTCCCGTTACGTATATCAAGGAAAAATTCACGTTCCTTTTCTCTGTAAGTATTGACACCTTTACCCTCAAGGATTTCTGTGCCGGTAACCAAGAGTCTGATTAAGTGCATAGCGTGCTTGTTAAGGTGAAGTTCATCCTTTTTGTTGTTCCTATGATTCAGTTTGGAGTAATCCTTCACAATATTATCAATATTTGAATAGATATTTTTAAAATCTCTTAAGGGATAATGCTTGAGGTTTATATCAATAAATATTTCTGTGTCCATTTCATCTTTATCCGATTGATCAATGTATAAGTTGATTTCGCTGTCTGTGAAACTCTTGTAAGTCCGTTTTAAGTGCTCCATTTGTCCTAAAATACTATTAAGGATATGCTGCTCCTTTCGATTTGCTCCATTGCTCGCAACGCAACCCTCGTAGTTATCCCTTGCAAGGGCATTTTGCAGCCTCCTAAGCTGGGCTGTTGCATAATTACCAAAACTCTGAATGGCTCTTTTAGATAAAAATAAATCAACATTATCCCTTAGGAGTTGGCCCTCTTTTGTTATGAGGAGAAGATGTTCAGCCCTTGTGCCTAAAATCTCCAGAACATTTGGGTTGCTATTCAGGCATAGAGTAACAAACTTTTTAAGTCCGTAAACCACAGTATCTGTAGTCCTGTCCTCGAACTGCTCAAAACTTGATAATCCCATAATATCCTTTTTTGTTTCTAATGTGACACCCCTGACATCAATATCGCTGGTATCAACATTCGTACCATAGGCAATAGACCCTGCTGTTGTAAGGATTAATATATTCCTTCCAAGGTGCGGATCTGTCCTTAGAAAATTATATTCACTCGAATTCAACTTGTTTTTTATGTACTGTATATCCATGCATTAGCTCCTTATTGTGTCCCTTTTCCTTAATCGCCCCAGACTTCCTTAAGTGTTTCTCCAAACAGAATATTTAACGCTTTATAATCGGAGGGTTTTTCTTTTCTGACTGTTTTGAGATATTGCTCATAATGAGTTATCTTATTTTTGACAAAATCAATGATTACAGGGCTTTTTGGTTCGATATCAATTTCTAAGCCGGAAGTCTTTTTCTTAAGCAGCTTGTAAATTTCATTAATCAGGGAGCCATCCAGCTGCTGCTCGGCCATTAGCTTACTGAACTCCATTGGAGGAGTGGTATTGTTCTTTTCAATCCACATACATGCAAGGATAGGCCTTAAAATATAGAAATATCGTTTGATTTTGACCTGGTCTGTACTCATAACTTCTTCAAACTTATTTCTTGCTATATGAAGATAATGATATATTGTAGGCACCGGCGAGAAGTAAGAAGGCAGTAATTCTCTCATTTTCTGTGTAGCACAATAATTCTCAATGTATATGATAGGTGAACTGAGCCATTCCATTAATGTAGGGTTTGACTTTTTATACTGCAGCAATGCCTTTCTGATATCCCAGCCGTTTATATCCAATAGGTCATTGATTGGAACCTCAATAAAATCCTTTTTATCTTCAATGGAAAGGTACCAGTCAGTATGATGGGTATATATAAACCGTACATCGTAGTCGCTGTCTTTTGATGCGAAACCCCAGCCTCTACTACCGGATTCAATAGCATAGAGGATTTTGATATTGTTTTCTTTTTCAATTGTACTAAGCTTGTTGAGTATAATATTCTGCATATTTTGTTTCTCCTAAATTACTTGTATTCTAAATTATACCATACTAACAAACTCAGAGAGCAATTTAAATTTAAAATATAAAAGGTTGCAAACTTTTTGTCTGTAGAACACTTTGATTGGTTTTGTATTTTGCTTCCCAATCGTTTGTGATAGAATTAGAACATGGATTTATGTAGAGGAGCTTGTTTCATGTTTAATGACTTTATAAAACATTACAATATAATAAGGGGTATCCTAAGAGATTGCTTCCTTTACGGATGCTTTTCGAGAGATGGTCTGGAAAGCAAAAGAAATGTCAGTTCAAGAAAAGTCAGCTATGAAATGCGTCGTATCCAGCAGTATGTGGAAGAGAAATATATCAAGGTTGACAAAGACGGTAGATATAAGCTTCTAAGTCTGACTTATGATTTCATGAGGCATTCAGATAATTTTCTTGTGAACACTTATATGACTAAGAGCTTCACACGTACCGACTTGCTGACCTATTTTTTTATCCTGTTATATCTCCAGACACAAAATAGCCCTTGTCCACTAAGTACAATAGAAGATGGGTTGGCACAGGGCGGACATTTATCTTTTGACAGAATCAGCAGTAAGACTATTGAAAGGAAACTTTCAGAAATGTGCGGAAGTTTTGGAATCTTAACAAGCGAAGTGGTAAAGAGGACAAAGTTTTACTCCGTTGCACCAGACATATTGAAAACATTAGATAATAATGAGTTAAGAGAATTGCATACAGCTATTTGTTTGTTTAAAAATATCGTTTGTCCCATAGTTGCAGGATACTTTTGTGAACAGACTCTCAAGGATTATATGCATTTTGAGAGGAACATCAGTGGAAATGATATTGATTACTTCAATTACAGGCATGTGCATTTTCATCCTGTAATTGAAGAGCAGGTGTTGTGGGAGATTCTAAAAGCTGTTCATCAAGGAAGAAAAATAAAGCTGAATTATCACTCGCCGAAAAGTCAGATCAAGGATAGCTCAAGTAAATTTTTGAGTCCATATAAAATCAGGTATGATGTACGGCATGGGAGGTTCTATCTTATTTCATTCAGTAATAATGGCAAATGTATAGTGTCCAGGTTGGACAGGATAGAAAGTGTTGAAATACTGGACGAAGTATTCCAAAGAAGTACTCTTGATGAAGCGTATCAAAAGCAGATGTGCTGCAGTTGGTCTAGTGTATCTCTTGATGAAGCTAAAGTGCCTGAAAATGTTAAACTTGAAGTCATTATTGATGAACAAACTGAGAGTTATATCATAGATAAGATAATGAATGAAGTGCCCGATGGAACTCTGGAGAAAATAGAGAACGGATGCTATCATATAAGCTTCCAGATTAATGACAGCGGTGAGATTATTCCTTGGATCAGAGGGTATGCAGGCTATGTTAGGGTCCTGGAGAGTTCACAATTGGCAGAAAGACTTTTGAAGGACTGGAAGGAGATGCTCATTTCTTATGGAATTGTTCAGTGAAGTTAAAAACAGATACTTTCAGCTGGTATTTAGGATTATCAACGAATGTGCAGGTGGAAAGATAAAAAGTGACATAGTAAGGATTATTGATGAAGGAGAATTTGAGCAAAAGGTTATAGGAAAGAATCAACAGTCTTTCGCAGACCTCATTTTGAATAGATGCAGTGAAGACGAGAATCTGAATCTTTTGACTGAAACGGAGGGCCGGTTCTATCCCTCCGTTGAATGTCTCGGGATGTCAGAGCACATGGCGAGCAATGAAGCGGAGCGGAATGACCAGCCGGGACGCATGGCGAGCAATGGAGCGGAGCGGAATGACCAGCCGGGATGCATGGCGAGCAATGGAGCGAAGCGGAATGACCAGCCACCTCTGCCGGTTCGTTTTACAAAGCTTGAAAAAGCATGGCTGAAAGCCTTGCTGGAAGAGCCGGAAATAAGAATGGTACTAAGCAACAAAACATTCGAGAAGCTACAAAAGGAACTTGATGGATTTGATAGTCCTATAAAGCGTAAATACTTTGAATTGACAAACACTATAAAACTGCCCGAGATTAATCAGCGAGAAGCTTATGAAAAGAACTTTAGGCTCCTGTTGAATGCACTTATAGAGGAAAAGCCAATAAGGTACAGCAATACCGACAAAAAGGGCAAGGTTTATGAGAATATTCTTGCTTTGCCTATCGCAATTGAGTACTCCATGAGAGATGGCAGATTCAGAATCTCTATGTATTCTGTGGATGATAAACGCCCCATAATGGCCAATATTTTTACACTTTCGGATTTAAGGATAGTTGATGAAGAAGTTGGAATAGACAGAGAAACTGCAAAGCAGCTGTTGTTTGAACAAAAACATTCTAAAGAACCGGTAATACTGGAAGTAACAGATAATAACGCAGCAATGGAAAGGTGCTTTATGTGCTTTTCAGGAATGGAGAGAACTGCACGAGACTTAGGAAATAAAAAATATGAGATAAAACTCAATTACTACCTTTTTGAAGAAGAAAACCTTATCAGAAGTATTATTTCATTAGGTCCCTATGTGAAAGTTTTATCTCCTCAAAGAATTGCAGATGAGATTGTGGCAAGAGTAAAAAAGTCAATAAGCTTGTATAATATATAAAAAGTTTGCAGCCTTTAAAGGTTGCAAACCGTTTTGGCTGTTAATTGGTAATTTATTCTCGAATACTAAAAATCTAGTGAGCAGTGCAGAAAGGAGTTACTTCATATGGGATGATTAATACTCTTTCTGATTTTTCAGTTCCGGTAATAAAACGGACTTTTCTCTACAGTTTACCTAGTCGTAAGTGTCATAACACTATTTTATTTATAATAGATATAGTATAATAATTTTGTCATTATTCTTAAATTGTCAAAGGAATCCTATAGAATTCAAAAGGAGCTTTTATATGTTTAGGTTTAAAAACTTTTTAATACTTTTAAGCTTATTGTTTTTACTGTTTGGGGCTATCTTGGTAAATCAGATATTTTACAACAATTCAAATAAAGAATATGGGAATATTGAGGTACAGGATAAACTGGTTTTTTCTCACTCATCGGGATTCTATGACGAGGAGTTTCTTCTGAGCATTAAGGCTCAGAATAAAGGTATAAAAATATATTATACTCTGGATGGATCCGACCCCACTCCAAATTCCTTATTATTTAAAAATCATATTGAAATTAAAAGCAGAGCAGAGGATAAAGATAAATATACAAAAATTAAAGATATAGCCGATGGTTACAAACCACCTCTAAAACCTGTATTTAAAGCTACTATTGTGAGATGCAGAGCATTTAAAGATAATGTGCCAACTAGTGATATAGTAACAGGGACTTATTTTGTGGATCCCAAAGCTAGTGATAGATACTCTTTGCCAGTAATATCATTAGTATCCGACCCGTCAAATTTGTTTGACTACAATACAGGTATATATGTTAAAGGCAAATTCTATGATGAACTGTACGATGGGGCGTTGGAATCTTGGGAACTGGATGGGAATTATACCCAAACAGGAAGAGAATGGGAAAGGGAGGTCCACTTGGATTTCTTTGATACTGAAGGAGTACTTGGTTTTAGTCAAAATGTAGGTATTCGTATTCACGGTGGGGCAACAAGAACTTATCCTCAAAAAAGCTTAAGGCTTTATGCCAGAAAAGAATATGGAGAAAAAGACATCAACTATCCTATTTTTAATGGGCAGAAAATATGGGTTAAAGATAAGGTTGCAGAAAAGTTCGAAACATTGTTACTAAGGAACAGTGGCAATGATTGGCATTATACTCTTTTTAGAGATGCTATGATGCAAAGTTTAATGGAATATACTTCTTTGGATTTACAGGCATACCAACCAGTAATAGTATTTATAAATGGTGAGTATTGGGGAATTCACAATGTCAGAGAGAGAGTTGATGAACACTATTTTAAATCCTATTATAATATCGATAAAGAGGAATTGGTTATTCTTGAAGATAATGGTGTTCTGGATGAAGGTAGAGATGGAGATGAAAAGCATTACCATGATATGATTGATTACATTAAAAAAAATTCACTTGAGGACGCCGAACATTATAAGTATATTACTACTCTCGTAGATACTGATAATTTGATTGACTATTACATTGCACAAATCTTTTTTGGCAATACCGATTGGCCTGGTAATAATAATCGCTTTTGGAGAAAAAGAGTAGACTATAATCCGGATAATCTTTATGGTCATGATGGAAGATGGCGTTGGATTTTATTTGACACAGATTTTGGTTTTGGGCTTTATAAGTATTCTGCTGATTATAATAGTAATACTTTAGTTCATGCTACCAAAGTTGGTGGATCTCAATGGCCTAATCCAGACTGGTCAACTTTTTTATTTAGAAATCTTCTAAATAATGAAACCTTCAAAAATAAATTTATAAGCAGATTTGCAGATCACCTAAATACATCCTTTAAAACTGAAAGAGTAGTTGAAAGAATTGGTGACTTGAAGAATTTCATAGAACCTGAAATAGAAGAACACAATCAAAGATGGTCCAATATAGGGGATTGGGAAAAAAGTATAAATGTAATGATTGAATTTGCCGAAGAAAGGCCTGAAAAACAACGCAATCATATTGTATCATTCTTTAATCTTGAAGGTCTATCGAGTATTAATTTAAATGTTTCAGATAAGAAGCACGGGCACATTAAAATTAACTCTATTGACATAAATGAAAATACTGCTGGTACTAAGGGAACTGTATACCCATGGACGGGAACTTATTTTAAGGGTGTTCCAATAACAATAACCGCGATACCATCTACAGGACACAAATTTGTCAGGTGGGAGGGCGATTTCAAGGGTAATAGTGAGACTCTTAATTTAGAGTTGAGTGGAGATATAACAATAAAAGCAGTTTTTGAGTAGGCACTTTTATAAAAACTGTAATTTTTAGCAGAAGTTATGAGTTAAGGAGTTAGTTGATAATACGAATCCATCTATTGAAAACAGAAAGAAATATATTGATATAGCAAAAAGTGCAGAATTCAAGGTTAAAGGTTATTACTTTCAGTCAAGCATAGTTGAGGCAAAAAAGAGAAATGAAAGAAGAGAGGGTAAGGAACATATTTCTTTAGTAGGTATAAAAAGTATACATGCCAAATTGCAGTTGCCAAGCCTAGCTCAACATGTCATACTTAAGTATGTGAGCTTCAATAAATCATACTTTATCAAGCATAGAAGAAAAGCCGTACAGACAATATCGACTCACAATATAAAAAATGATGATTAGGAAGTGTTGAAAATGCCATTGCCAAGACCAGAACAAAAATATTCTTATGTTGATTATCTAACTTGGGACGAAAATGAAAGATGGGAAATCCTTGAGGGGATACCTTATATGCAAGCTGCGCCCTCAAGAATACATCAAGAAATATCAATGGAATTAGCCACACAGTTTCATACTTATCTCAAGGGCAAAACTTGCCGTGTTTTTGCTGCACCATTTTGTGTAAGACTTGATGTTGAAAATAATAATGAAGATATTAGAAATGTTGTAGAACCTGATATAACTATTGTCTGCGATAACGCCAAGCTTGACGAAAGAGGTTGCAAAGGTTCTCCCGATATGATTGTTGAGATATTATCTCCATCTACAGGCAAAAATGACAAGCTTATAAAGTTTAATAAGTATGAAAAAGCCGGTGTAAGAGAATATTGGATTGTAGAGCCTGACCAGAAACTTATAAGTGTATTTTTACTACAACCAAACGGTAGATATGGAAGACCTGAGGTATATTCAGAAGAGAATAAAATAAAAGTTTCAATTTTTCAAGACCTTGAAATCGACTTAAGTACTGTTTTTATGGAGTAGAAATAAATGGAGAAGTCTCACTGCTGAGAAGACTCTTAATGGAGTTAATGGTCACGAAGTGCGATTGAAATATTAAAGTCTCGCGTTTCTGAATACATAGACATGTTTTAGAATATAAAAAAGTTTGCAACATTCCCAAAGTTGCAAACTTTTTGTCTGTAAATTGGCAATTCATTCCCGTATACTAAAATTGTTCCTAATCCCAGTGCAAAGATTTCTGAATGGTCTTGCGGTGCCTTTTACTATAGTTATAAGAGGTATACCGGGAAGATGGAAAGGGAAAAGGGGTTCAAATCCCCATCAGATTAGGGATCTGAAGCTATGGTATAGCAATCGGCTGTTAACCGAGAAAATTTACAAGAATCTTTGGAGAGAATCCTCAGGCTTTTGCAGATGTTTTGCAAAAGCACCGGAGCAAAAGCCCTGAAGTGTGTGGATACCGGGTATTGCAAGTAGGTTCTTGTATATGAAGAGCAGGTTAAATTGCCAGGCAAAGCCTGAAGTTTAAATGGCCTCATATGCAACGGCCTGTAAGCAGTAACCTAAAGCAGCACTCCGCCGATGTTGTGGGAGGATTCTTAAAAAGGGTTCAAAAAGTAATCATGTTTATTGAAAGGATGGATTAAAATGAAGGTAATTATCAAAAATGATGAAAGAGGCTTATTATTTAAGGATGGCAACTACATTAAATGCTTAAAATCAGGAAAACACTCTCTCAATCCATTTATTAAATATAGCATTGTTCTTGCAGATATAAATAAAGCCTTTGATGCGTCCGGGAAAAATATAAACCTGTTTCTTAGGGATGAAGAGCTTTTAAAAGAGCTTACGGTGCTGGATGTACAGGATTATGAAATTGCCATTCATTTTGAAGATGATAAACTTGTGAATGTTCTGAAATCTGGAAAGTATGCGTTCTGGAATGTTCTGAAAAAGCACAGTTTTAAAGTTGTTGATATCAGAAATCCTGAAGTGAGTGCAGATGTTGATGCATCTATATATAATAGCCCTAAGCTTGCAGCTTTTGTCGGATACTATGAAGTGGCAAACCATGAAAAAGGCATACTTTACTACAACAATGTGACACAGAAAACTCTAGAACCCGGCAGGTACTTTTTCTGGAAGAGTCCTGTGTTTGTTGCAGTAAAGAATGTAGACATGAGACAGCAGCAATTGGATATGACCGGCCAGGAAATCATGACAGAGGACAAAATCACACTGAGGCTGAATTTTGTCTGCCATTACAGGATAACAGAGCCTTTGAAGGTTGTTGAGGTAAAATCCTTTGAGGAACAGCTTTATATAGTTCTACAGCTAATCTTGAGGGAATACGTCGGAGCTTTGAAGTTGGATGACCTTCTTCTGAAAAAACAGGAAATTGGGAGCTATGTTCTCGAAAAATTGAAGGAAAAAAGCAGCAGCTATGGTGTGGAATTCCTGTTTGCCGGCTTGAAGGACGTCATATTGCCAGGGGATATAAAGGATATATTGAACACTGTACTGATAGCCGAAAAGAAAGCACAGGCCAATGTTATTACTAGAAGAGAAGAAATTGCATCGACCAGGAGCCTCCTGAACACTGCAAAACTTATGGAAGAAAACCAGACGCTTTATAGGTTAAAAGAGCTTGAGTTCCTGGAGAAAATTTGCGAAAAGGTCGGCAATGTTTCACTGACTGGTGGTGGCAGTTTGCTTGAACAGCTAAATACTCTGTTGTCCAATAGAGTAAGTGACAAAAAATGCTGAGTGTGAGATGATAAACATAGTGTTAGCGGTCTCCTTTGTTATTAATTAATTTTTTGGCAAGGGAGATCTGCAATTATAAGAGGTGAAGTTATGATAGAAATCAAAGGGAAATATAACACTGCAAAAGTGTTTACCGATAATTTAGAAGAAAAGGCAGCTGAGCAAATACTGGAGCTTTGCGGTCAGGAGTTTGTAAAAGACAGCCGGATCAGAATCATGCCTGATACTCATGCGGGTGCGGGATGTACAATTGGAACAACCATGACCATAAAAGACAAGATTGTCCCTAATCTGGTTGGTGTTGATATTGGATGTGGGATGTTCGTCAGTATGCTCAAAAAAACAAAGGTTGATTTCGATAAGCTTGATAAGGTTATAAGAAGCTATGTTCCAAGCGGATTTGATGTTCGTGAAACACCTCATGAATACAAGAAGTTTATAGATCTTGACAGCTTAAAATGTAAGGAGCATGTTGACATGAAGAGGGCATCTTTAAGCATAGGCACTCTGGGAGGGGGGAATCACTTCATTGAAATGAATGAAGATGAGGATGAAAATAGATACTTGGTAGTGCATTCGGGTAGCCGGAATTTAGGAAAACAAATTGCCGAGTACTATCAGGACAGAGCAGTAAAAGAGATTATAAGGAGAAGCAATGATTCTATTATTGCTGAATTAAAGTCTAAAGGAAGAGCCAAGGAAATCCAGGCAGAAATAGAAAAGGAAAAAACTAAAATAAACAGTGCACTGGCTTATGTCGAAGGCCAAACCTTTGATGATTACATCTTTGATATGCATATTGCTCAGAAATTTGCCCAATACAACAGGATGGCTATAGCTGAGGTTATTATCCGTGAAATGGGCTTTAACGTGGCAGATAGTTTTACGACTATCCATAACTATATTGATCTGGATGAAATGATTTTGAGAAAAGGTGCAATTTCTGCAAAAAAAGGCGAGGTTGTTATTATTCCAATAAATATGAGGGATGGAAGCATTATTGCCATAGGAAAAGGAAATGATGATTGGAATAGATCTGCACCTCATGGAGCTGGCCGGTTGATGAGCAGAAGGCAGGCAAGGCGTAGCCTTTCATTAGAGGAGTTTAAAAAATCAATGGATGGAATTTATACAACCTCGCTGTCCATAGATACGTTGGATGAGGCCCCATTTGCCTATAAGCCTATGGAGGAGATCATTGCTAACATTCAGGATGCTGTTGAAATCAGCAAGATAGTTAGACCAGTCTATAATTTTAAAGCTTCTGATGATTAGTTTGTGTGTATACACTAAGTATTGGAGCCTCATTAGGATTATTGATCATAGACTACTTAAGGACGAGATTTTAAATTATAAAGATGGTATTAAGATAAGGTCCGAAATCAAAACTCAACTTGTGAGATTAGGAAGACGGCAATGGAAAGGTGCTTCAGTAAAAAAGTCTATAAGCTTGTATAATGAAAAGAATGGGTAGTGATTAAGATAAAGATACTATTTTTATGCAGCAGAAATAAATGGAGAAGTCTCACTGCTGAGAAGATTTTTAATGGGGTTAATGGTCACCAAGTGCGATTGAAATATTAAAGTCTCGCGTTTCTGAATACATAGACATGTTTTAAATATAGAAAAGTTTGCAACATTCTCAAAGTTGCAAACTTTTTGTTTGTAAATTGGTAATTCATTCTCGTATACTAAAATTTTTCCTACTCCCAATGCAAAGATTTCTGAATGGTCTTACGGTACCTTTTACTATAGTCATAAGTGGTATACCGGGAAGATAGAACTCAATTTACCTTAGTGTCGGAGCTTGTTTTTTAGCCATTACTAATCAAGATTAAACTGAATATTTACCTTTGCACTAATTTTTATTTGCCCTGGTACCGCACCATCTCCTGTTATCTGTTGTTCAGGTACAGAAATAACGTTTTGTATACTGTTGGCAGTTGAAATTGAATTACTCTGATACCAACCACTGTACCATGAATCATACCAGGACCAGTAGTATTCCTGTTCTTCATTTATTGCAAAAGCTTTCCCAGCCTTTTGACCAAGCACTGCAGACATTGCATCAGCTTTTTCTTTTGCTGCCTTAACAGCCAGTTCACGAGCTTTATCCTTATGCTTTCTTAGTTCTGATGTCTTAAAATCAACTCCGGATATGTACTCAGCACCGTTTTTAACCAAATCCGTAAGGAAATCTTCAAATTTTGACAGATCCTTCATGGTTATAACAATTCTCTTTTTGGCAATATATCCGTAGTTTTCAGAACCTTTCTCAGGAATATCATAGTAATAAGCATTAGATTTAATGTCTCCCGGTCTTATATTTATGTAATCAACCTTTATATGCTTTTGATCGATCTTATACTTTTTTGCAATATTAATGATATCATTGACTTTCTTATCGTTTTCTGATTTAGCTTTGACAATATCTTTGTTCTTTGTATCCACCCCAAGGGTTACAATTGCTTCGTCGGGAACTACCATGACATCAGCACTTCCTGACACTGAAATAGTACTTCTTTCATCATTTACATTTGTGTTGGTGGCTACAGGTGTTGCCATTCCCTGTTGAAACCAGAAAAGAATTGAAAATACAAATAAACAGGTAAAAACTAACGTCACATTTTTAAAGTTTTTCATAAATATTTTCCTCCAATTGAAATTGTAATAGGTGATTCTAAAAAATAACTGGTCAATTGGCGATTCAAAAATACTAGATTAGCTAATTCTATTATTACTAATTGACCGGTGAAATTTTTGGAATCATGTTAAATACAATGATAATTTATAATGTTTCAGAAAGTATTAAAAATTGTTAAGAAAGTTTAAAGATTTTAGTTTCAAATAAGTAAGGCTTTCTTGCTTCAATACAATGTGATAATATAATTTTATCAGTAAAGTAATGGGCAGGTGAATACGATGAAAATTCTAATAGTTGATGACGAAAAACCTCTTGTTATAGGTCTTTCTGCCAGTCTCAAAAAGGAAGGATATGAAGTTTTTGCTGCTTATGACGGGATTTCCGGATTGGATGCAGTCAGGTCGTACAAAGTAGACATGGTGCTTTTGGATATAATGTTGCCAGGTATGGACGGAATCACACTGCTGAAAAAAATACGTGAAACAAGCGATATTCCTGTTATAATGCTAACTGCAAAGGATGATTATGCAGATATGGTTCTTGGCCTTGAGCTTGGAGCAGACGATTACGTGACAAAACCTTTCAATGCCCGGGTACTCATAGCAAGGATGAGAGCTGTCTCAAGAAGGAAAAACACAGCAGTGAAAATTACCAGAGAAAAGTTTGTTTGCAGAAATCTGACAGTTGATTATAATTTGCGTTATGTTTTAAAGAATAATACTATAATTGAACTTACTGCCAAGGAATTTGATATACTTGATACGTTGGTTAAAAACAGGGGTATAGTCATTTCCAGGGACAAACTATATGAAACAGTCTGGAATGAGCTGGATTTTGATACTCGTACAGTCGATGTGCATCTGAGTAACTTAAGGGAAAAAATCGAGGATGACCCGTCAGATCCTTTTTTTATAAGGACAAAATGGGGAGTAGGCTACTATTTTGTAAAGGAGGCATGATGGAATTTGTTTAAAAGCATCAGTCTCCGTCTTGCAGTTACATATGGGCTGCTTTTTCTGACAGCAATTACTCTGATTAACGCAATACTTATAACCCTTTACGGTCAGCAGCAATACCTTAAAACCGAGAGGGTTTATTCTGAAATGGCAGGTATTGTTTCTGAAATGGCTGCAAAGAACTTAAAGCTCACATATTTTCTGAATTCGGTAGATGATGTTAATAGCAAGGGTCTTGGCGGAAGAGTTCTAGTTTTGAACTTGGAAAAAAAAGTAGTAGCAGATAGTCTCAAACAGTTTGATGGGTTATCTATTGAAAACCCTGAAATTAGAAAAACCTATTCCTCAAAAAAGTCAAGTGTTGGATATTACACTGCTGGCAGTCAAAGAATTGCAATGTTGACCTATCCTATGTTTAAAAAGGACATTTTTACCGGAGTTGTGCTGATTTCATACAATGTATCTGATGTATGGCAGGATATAATGAAGTTTGCTTTTCAGGTTGGGATTATTTCCATTGTTGTGATACTCCTGTTATTATTGACAACCTATTTCCTGGGCCTTAGAATAGCCCGTCCTATAAAGGAAATGACGTTTGCTTCCCTTGGAATTCTTGATGGCAAAACCGGTGTCACTGTTGATATTAATGCAAAAGATGAAATCGGAACACTTGCGAAGACTTTCAACATGATGAGTTCTGAGCTTAAAAGAATAGATGAAGGAAGGAAAAGGTTTGTGAGCAGTGTTTCACATGAATTCAAAACCCCACTGACATCAATCAAAGCACTTATTGAGCCATTTATGGGAGAAGCGAAAGTTGACACTGCACTTCTAAACGAGCATCTTAGCTACGTGGACAAGGAAATCGACAGACTGTCAAAACTCGTTAGATCCTTGGTATCAGTTACCAGACTAGAAGAGGTAAAGCCTTCATTTTCATATTTGAATCTGCGTAACGAAATTTCTGCTGCAATAAAAATTCTTTCGCCTATAACTCTCGACAAGGGTATAAGTATAATAAATAATATCAATGAAAACATAAATATTGAAACCGACAGAGATCTTCTCATAGAGATTGCCATTAATATAATCGATAATGCAGTAAAATATGGTAGAACCAATGGATGGGTCAGAATTGATACGGAGGAACATGATAATATCATATCAATTGTTATAAGTGATAATGGAAAAGGTATACATGAAAAGGATCTTCCTTATATATTTGATAATTTCTATATGACCGACGATGCCCGCGAAAGTGGTAAGGGAAGTGGAATAGGATTGTATGTTGTAAAGAGAATTACCGAAATACTTAATTGGGATATTTCTGTAAAAAGCGTTCTTAATGAAGGCACTGAATTTAGACTAATAATACATATCACAGCGTAAAAGCTGCAAGAATGAAGTAAATCTAGTGCTGATTAACAAAAAAATAGGATGTGCATTTTGCATAATTCATTTCTAGAAATGAATTATGTTCAAAAGCACTAGAATTCGTGGTGATTGATGTTATGCTAATATTTAATAACAGACTGATTAAAATTATATTTGTTTTTATTATGGTATCTTTATTCTCAAGCTGCAGTACTCAGCTTGAAAATGGAGATATTATAGTCATGCCTTCGCAAAACCCGGAACTGAGTTCATCATATACTAAAAACAATCCAGTCAACAATCCTGGAAACGTCAATAGTAACATTAATTCCATTCAGTCCTTCTCAAACTCTAATGCTCAGAATTACTACATTAGGCCGCAGAGTAAATCTATTATTAGTAATCCATTGGAGAACAAATGGCTCGATTTTGATGTTGTTGACGGTTTGGTTTATCTAATAGGCAAAACAGGGGAAATTGGTTCTGGTCAAGAATATGGAAACAAACTGTTTGTTTATGATGTTGACGGTCAGCAGTTGTTAAGAAATGTGGAAAACAATAATGCAATGTATGTAAGTATTGCAGTACATGATAACAAAATTTATGCCTACGATATTAAAACGGGCGAACTGCATGAATACAGTACAAACTTGAATCTTGAGAATAAATACCAACTTGTTAAAGGGCTTGAATGTTCAAAAATGGTGTTTTCTAAGGACGGGTGGCTTTTGATGCTTTGCTTCGAGAGCAACAGACAAAATCTATATGTTTTTAATAACAACCATAAACTAGTAAACCATATTAACCCTCTTCAGATGTCCACTAGCATTTTCATAACACCAGCGAAGGTTTCACAAAAGCAGTTTGACATACGTGATTTTGATATCTATGATTCCGACAGGGTAATTTTGGAGATTATACCTAGAAGACTTTGTCTTTATAATTTTAAGGAGTCAAGAATCGAAAAAGTCGGATACTTTCGAAATGATGAAAGCATAATTGCATTTGATACAAATATTTTATATTTTGTCACACCTTCATTGATTGGAACAAACACAAATAATACTTCATCAAGCAGCCCCAATCGCATGGAAAGAATACTTATAAACCATAGCTTCAATTGGGATGTTGAAGATGAGAATATTAGCGAGTGGATGATTACACCCATAGAACTTCCCTCAAATGGTTTTATGACTGCCCATAAAAAAATAAAATGCAGGCAAGGTTTTGTTTATATGCTTGATTATCCCATAAACAGTGAAAACCTTGAGGAGTCCCAAATGGTAATAGTAGACAAATAATTGATAATATGAGCCATGACTTTCCTATTCCTTATTAGGCGGTTTCAAAAATTTCCTTGGTTGATTTTATTTAATGGTGAAAAGTACTAAATCAATATTTTAGATATCGCCAGTTGACAGATAGATTAAAGTATGGGAGATTAAGAGAGAGTATATTATAGAGAAGAAACTATTAAGTGGTTAACGGATGATTATTTTCAGGATATTTCATTCAATTATAGTATAAAGAGTATAGATGGAAATACAATCAATTTGTATGACAGTGAAAGCAATAAGGAGTATAATGTGGCATACACAATTGGGAATAATGGAATTGAACTTAAGTTTGCAAATCAATAACCTCTTCAAAGGTTATTGAGCCTGTTGATTTAGCTGATGAAGTAAGGGAAAAGATTAAAAATATTTGAACATGACATATAGTTGTCTTGTTCGGTGTGATGGAATAGAGCAAAAAGGGAGGTTGCATATGGTAGAATCAAGATGTGGTCTGTTGTGCAGTGAATGTTCTTACAAGGAGCCCAATAATTGTCCGGGATGTGTAAATACTGATACAGTTTTTTGGGGAGAATGTCAGGTTAAAAAGTGTTGCGAGTCAAAACAGGCAGCTCATTGTGGAGAATGCAGTGAAATGCCATGCTCTGCTCTTGTTGGATTTTCATATGACAAGGAGCATGGTGACAATGGTGCAAGGATTGAGCAATGTAAAAAGTGGAGGGTATAATGGATATAAAATACATTTCATCAGTTTTGATTGTTAAGGATTTAAAATCCTCTCGAAAATTTTATGAAGATTTTTTGAATTTGAAAGTCCAGGATGATTTTGGAGTAAACATAGGATATACAGTCGGTTTGTCTCTATGGCAAATGGAACACGCTTATGAAAATATATTTCAAGGTTCTTCAGAAAATCAAATATCAGAAACCAGAGGACACAAGCTTGAAATATATTTTGAAACGGATGACGTTGATAAAGCATATGAAAGTGCTATGAAAAACGGGATGAAAATCATACATGGAATTACTCTTCAGCCATGGGGACAGAAGGTTTTCAGAATTTATGACCCTGATGAAAACATAGTTGAGATAGGTGAATCCATGTCACTTGTCAATGAAAGGATAGAGTCCGAAGGATAACTTATATTTTAGTAGTACCTTAGGTTAAAAACGTCAAAATTCCATTACAGCAATTTTTTATGTCCAATTTACTTATGATTTCATTGCTTATTGCGGATAGTTTCACGCTATTCCCGGGCTTTACTCTATCCGCTTCTTCAATAAATTGAAATAATACCTTTTTTATTATATACGATCGATGAATTATGCATGGATCATCATCACCAAATAGCTCTATGCTTTCACGTATAATTACCTCTTCTTTTATTGGTAAATTCTCGATTTTTCCCAAATATATTTCATTTCCGTTAATAACTATAGAAATTCTTCTATTCATTTTGCCTCCCATCCTATAAGGCCATTTCAAAAAATAACCTATATAATATTTTGGTCACAAAGCCCATCAAATCAAAGAATGAGTAAAAAAAGTACCATTGTACCTAGAGCTAAGTAAAATACTGCGTTTGCAAATTTAATAAGGTGCATTTTTTCTGTAAATCTGCTACTTACACTAATTATTTTTTCTTTTTGAATTGCAAAAATACTAATGACTACTAAAGGAAGAATAAATGCAATATTATAAACTAAAAAATTTAGACTAACCTGAGCAGGTGATAAATTCCGTGCTTGGGACATTAATAGGATTATTGGGAGATAAATCTGGCCTGTACACATAAATTCTGTAACTGAAATAGCTATCCCTAGAACAAAGCACATGAAGTATATAACTTTCTTATTATGAATTTTAAGTGCTTTTTCCATTAAAGTTTTATTTAATTTTTGAATTACTTTTGGTAACTTTAATACGACATTCGGATATTTCCCACTTTTTGCTTTTATACCATCATATATATTTAAAACAAATAATACTAAACATAATAGTAAAATGAAATAATTCAATATAATGCTTATATTTACGAAGTTCACATTTGAGATGGCAGAATACAATCTGGTTCCAATCAAATAATAGGTAACAAAAATTCCTAGTATAAAGCTACAACTTACTTTTATTATAGTTTTCTTTTCTTTCATAAATCCCAATAATGAAATTAAAAGCATAATCATTGCAACAGCACATGGATTGAATCCATCCAATAAACCGGCAAATAATAAATAAGGAATTTTAACATCATTGATTTTGGCTTCATAAGTATTTGGCTTATTTATATCTACTAATAGATTATCAGTATTAGAAAATATCAGATTACTTTTTATGCATTGAATTATTTCATCCTCATCAGTGTACACCTTTTTACCTAAAAACATAATAGGTACTGAACGGTCTTTTTGTTTTACATCATATTTATCACAAAACTCAAATAGCAAATTTAAGTTGTTTTTGTCAGAAACATCCAGATGCATGATTTCTTGAGCACTATATTTTTTACTTATATTCAACTCTCTTTCAATAGACATACAGGATGAACATGTATTTGAAAAAAAATAAACACATTTAGCTTCATTAGTAGCATATGCTTTTGACTTAACAAAAAATATGCATAATAAAGATAAAACAACAATAAAAAGTAGTCTGTTCCTATTCAATCCACTGATTCCCCTTATAGTATTTTTTCTATCCTTAATTATTTCAATGATATAAAATAATCATCTATAATAATCATCTATTACTTTATTGCTTTTTGCAAGAACTTTTTACGAAAAAAAGGCATAGTTTAGTACTATGCCCCCCATAAAAAGTAAAATCAAAAAACAGGTTTAATACCATACAATGGCATTTCAATTGGTTTGATACCGTATAAAGGTTGTTCTATAGGTTGGATGCCATACTTAGCTACAGGAATGCCATACTTAAGACCAGGAGTAGCGGGTCTAAAAGCATATTGCTTCTCGCACGCAATACTGAATGTAGAACCACCGGTCATTTCCATAAGCTCATCATCTGTCATTTCGGTACCAATGTTTAATTTTTTTGAATCAGACATTATTTTCACCTCCTTTGCATCAGGTGTTGATATATACCATACAAAAGCAATTTATCTCTATAATGCTTTTGTGACTGGTTAACTTTATGCTATCCAGTTACCTCGTAGAGGCACTAGGAAGCATGTGTAAGCAGTTCATATAAATCTTTGCTTTTTGATTCAAAGGAGGGATATTTTTTTCTGCCTTCCTCAATGATTTTTAAAGCTTCTTCCCTTCTGTCGTTTTCCAAAAGCAGAACAGCCAGATCATGGTAAGGATCTGTAAAATTCTCGTCTGAAAGGCTGATTGCTTTTCTCAAGTACTCAATTCCCTTATTTACCTCTCCAAGTCTTCCTAAGCTAAGGCCCATTCCCTTGTTTGCATATGCATTATCAGGCTCTTTGTCAAGTATTGCTTCATTTGCCTTTTTTGCATCCAAATAGTTTCCCAGCATAAAGCTTACAAAACCATAGAGTTCATGAGCTTTTAAATTAGTACTGTCTTTCTCTATAGCCTTTGAAAGCATTATTTCTGCCAGCTGAAAGTTGTTATTATCTATAAACTTTTGTGCCTTTGACATTATTTCACTGATATCTTCAATTTTATCAAGTTGATTTTTAGCGGTACTAATAGCAAAATTGTACGAACAGTATCTGTTCTCGCCATAAACATTACCTTCCATAGTCAAACGGGTGTTAGAACAACCTCCAAGACATTGATTCCCGAATACGCATTTTTTGCATATTCCGCTTAGTTGATCCTTTGTAAGCTTCCTGTTCCAGGCAAAACTATCTGGATTTTCCCAGATTTCAATAAGAGGGGTTTTCAGAGCGTTTCCTTCTATAAAACTTTTATCCCTTACTGATGTACAACCTAATATATCGCCGTTATGAAGTATTCCAAGACTGTATTTTCCAGCCCCGCAGCCAGTCCAGGCATATTCTTCAACCCCGAGGCTCTTTTTGCGGACTTCTATTTCCTTAAGGTTATAATAGCCGATGCAGTCAGCAAGCTGGACATCTATGTTGTGACCTTCCATCATGGTGTTATAGGAAAATTCGATTACATCATTCATGTGATGAGGTTGGGCTACAAGATCGCTGTTTTTAGCCATGTTACCCATGGGAAGACCAAGCTGAAGTTGCCAACCCATTACACCCTTTTCGATTAAAATTTCTCTGAGTTCGGGTAGTTCTTTTATATTCCGGTTGTTTATTGTAGTAATAGCGGAGTAATTGATTTTTTTTGTTTTCAGAATGTCGAAAGCATGCATGATTCTTTTAAAAGAATCTTTTTTTCGTATGAAATCATGAGTTTCTTCGAGACCGTCAACACTTATTGCAATTGTGTTGATGCCGGCATTAACAGCTCTGTCGGCTATTTCTTCGTTCATGAGCCAGCCGTTGGTGATCATATTTGGGATTATACCGTTTTCCTTAAGTCTTTTGGCTATGAGATCCCAGTCTTTACGCGTCGTAGGCTCTCCCCCGGACAAGGTAATCCATTGAAAACCCAACTTACCCATATCGTCGCAGAGCTTTAGAACTTCTTGAGTTGAAAGTTCTCCTTCCAAAGCATTTTCGCAGCTGGAACCACAGTGTTTGCAACGCATGTTGCACCCCATCGTAATTTCCCAAACAGCAGTAACAGGACTATTCATATTTATACACTCTCCTTACCCTAAAATTACTTAAATTAATATGAAAATTGCATTATACATTATTGTTGATTGGGGAATAGAGAGTTAGTTTGTATAAAAGGTATAGACGTAGAGAATAAGGCGATTAGAAGATGATATTAATTAACTAAAAGGCTCCCCAATAAAGTGTTTCAAAAAATCAGTAATAAAAATTTTATCTCTATAACAATCCTTTGTTTATTATATTAAACGTGATAAAGATTTTACATCGTGCTTCAATTTCCTTGATTTATTATCGTGAAAATTCAATTTGTCATTGTAAAATCATTTTCGCGATTTATAAAGAAGCACTAGATGATGACATGGAAAAACAATTCTTTACATTTATTGTATAGCATTATTAATAACAAGTCAAAGCTCAAAATAAAAATTTTGGTTAGGTGGTATCAGGTAAATAACCGATACCTGGAATAATATGTTACAAAAGCAAAAACTGTACCCTGGAATAATTGTTTGTTTGAAAACCCTTAAACCTATAATTCGGTGTGTTGCCACATTTTACGATAGTAGCTGTCTAGAACCATAAGCTCATTGTGAGAACCGCTCTCGATTATTTCACCTTTATCGAGAACATAAATTTTGTCGCAGTTTACAACGGTACTGAGCCTGTGAGCGATTATTATGACGGTGATATCCGATGCAAAATTAGTTATTGTCTCTTTGATGTAGTTTTCGGTAATGGTATCAAGATTACTGGTTGCCTCATCCATTATAAGAATATCAGGATCTTTAAGAATTGCTCTTGCAATTGCAAGTCGTTGTTTCTGGCCTTCAGAGAGGTTTGAGCCATCTTCTTGTAAATAGGTATCATATCCGAGGGGAAGATTTTCGATAAATTCATGGGCTCTTGCCATTTTGCACGCTTTTACTATTTCGTTATTATCGATTTTATCGACATCTTCTGAACCTATGCTAAGATTTTCTTTTACGGTACCGCTGAAAATAAAAACATCTTGAGAAATAAATGCAATCTTTTTTCTCAATAGTTTAATGTCAAAGTCTTTGAGGTTTTGCTTTGATATCAAGATATCTCCCTGTTCAGGGGTGTAGTAATTCAGTAAAAGCCTTACCAATGTGGTTTTTCCGGAACCGCTCTCTCCTACTAAGGCGACTTTTTGACCTTTAGGTATAGTCAGATCTATATTCTTTAGCACAAGATTTCTAGTGCCGTAGCGAAAACTCACATTTTTGAACTCGATATCCCCTTTTAAAGATTCTTGCAAAGTGTTTTTAACCGACCATAAATCACTTTCGGTTTTGAGCTCAAGTATTTCACCAAGTCGGTTAGAAGCTACAACGGCAGTTTGAATAAGCGGCTGAAGATCAATTAGATTTCTTATGGGAGACAGAAAGTATACAAGCAATGAATTAAATGCAAGCAGCTGACCGGGACTTATGGTTCCCATTATAATATTGTATGCACCTGCCCAAAGAATAATAATTCCTCCTAGACCGGCGACAAGGCCTGTAAGTGAAGACAGGTTTATTTGAAGCAAACTTTCTTTAAAGCTACTTTTTATCAATGTATCTAACTTCTTGCTGGTGTTCTTTTCTGTTTGAAGTTCAGCACAAAAGGATTTTACCGTTTCAATGCCTTTGATGGATTCAACCAGGGAAGAGGTCAACTGTGCATTGTCCTCCATTATTTTTCTGTTTGCATTTTTTATAGGTATGTTAAAAGCTGTAACGATAATTCCGTATAGTAAAATAATTACAACGGATATCAGAAAGAGAACAGGGCTTTGCATATACAGCAGGATTCCTCCAACAAAAGCCATAATAGTATCAATCATTATTGTGAGTACGGCACCGGAAATTGCTTCCCTTATTTTAGAGGCATCCATAAACCTCGACAGTATTTCTCCGGACTTTCTTGAATTGAAAAAATTCATAGGAAGCTTAAGCACATGGGAGTAGTATTCCATCATTATCGATTTATCGATGCTTATAGTAAGTTTGGTTAGAAGAAAATTTCTGTAAAAATTCAAAGATATCTGAATAACAAATAAAATTACAAAGGCTATTGAAACATAATGAAGACTAGCTAACTTGTCAAAGTCCATAAGATCGTCAAAGAGAAACTTTATATAAAAAGAACCTGCAAGACCTAAGCCGGTATATAAAAGTGATGCAAGAAATATAACCAAAAGAGTGCGGCGTAATGGTTTGAGTAATCCTACGAATTTTAGCAACATGCTTTGGGTATAATTGCCCTTTTTAAAATGCTTATCAGGTTCAAGTAAAATTAGTCCACCCGTCCATATGGAACTGAAAAAATCCAGGGAGTGCCGAACTATTCCTTTATCAGGATCAGCTACAATAACAACATTATTTTTTATAGAATAAATAACAACAAAATGAGTAAGTTTATTGTCGACAATTACATTTGCGATGGCAGGCAACTTAAAATCCTTCACCAAATCTTCCTTTGACGCTTTAACTCCGTTTGCTTTAAAGCCAAGTTTTTTTGCAGCAAGAATTAAACCGTAAGCATTTGTACCCATAGTATCCGTACCTGCCATTTCCCGGATTTTGGTAAGAGAAATTTTAAGGCCATAAAAACGGGAAATGCTTGATAGACATGCTGCACCGCAGTCAGTGATATCATATTGTCGTACACATTTGTAATTTTTATTAAAACGATTGAACATAACACTTTGTTCCAATCCTATAATTTTATATGATTATAGTATCAAAAAAATGTTAATATGTGAAGCAGCCGATTGATTTTCGGGTGCACGATAATTAAATACACCCTTGATTTTCTATAGCAATCCTTACTAACCTATGTTGCTCTTGATACAAGATTGACATAGGTTAGTAAGGAGAAACTGCAAGGATTCGGTAAACTATTGCAACAAGTAGATTTGCCAAATCCTTGGAGGTTCATTTTATCCGGGCTGAAAGTTATTGTTCATAAGTATAAGCGGTACGTGACCGTTCATTGCCAGGAGCAGTCTCCTTTCAACTTCATACCAGTTAATCAAATTCCACCAGGCATCGATAAATTTCTTACGTTCGTTCTGGTAGTCCAGATAATAAGCGTGTTCCCATACGTCACAAACCAGAATGGGAATTCCACTCCATTGCGTCAGGTTTTGGTGCTTTTCTGCCTGTAAGATTTCCATTCGTCTCCATGTTGGCTGCCAAGTCAGCAATCCCCAACCAGATGCTTCAACCTTTTCGGTTGCGTTTTTAAATTGTTCTCTAAAGGAGTTAAAATTACCGAAGTAGCTATTAATCTGGTTAATAGTGTAGGGACCAGGCTGTCCTCCCATTCCTATCGGAGCCATAATTGTCCAGAAAATGCTGTGTAAAATATGTCCGGAACCATTGAAGGCAAGCTCGTTTTCCAAGTATTTTATATACTTGTAATCATTTTGGTTGCGTGCTTCAACAAGGTTGATTTCGGCTTTATTCAGACCATCGACATAGGATTTGTGATGTTTGTCATGATGAATTTTAAGCGTTCTTGCACTTATTATCGGTTCAAGAGCGTTATATGCATATGGAAGTGGAGGTAATTGATGTTGTCCCGGAAGAATCATTGTGTTTGTATACTGCATGTTATTAAAGGTCTCCTTATATTTGTTTTATATACTACTATAGATTATTCATTTTATGTAGATACTGTGCTAAAATGACTGGATGCCTTGTAGCTGAAGGGTTATGTGGATTGATGGGTTGGGACCTTTCATCACTTTAAGCATCTGAATTAAAAAGCCATTTATAGTCAAAGGAGCATTTAGATTTTATAAGAATATTTGAAGATGCTATAAAAGACAATATTTTCATGTAACATTTTGTAGTACTCATTCGTCAATATTGTTGTATACATAGAGACAGCAATCAAATTCATTCAACTGCTGCACTATTAACTGGACAGGTTGCATGGGCAAGAAGTGTAGCGTAAGCGAAACGAGAAGGAGATAAAGAACATGTTTGGAGAAGATAAGCATAAGAAGGCTCATTGTGATGACTTTAATGCAATAGAAGAAATTTGTTCTTCTACGTGGGAAGCTGTATACAGATTTATATACTATAAGGTGCAAAACCGCCAGGAGGCCGAAGATATAACTCAGGAAACCTATGTCAGGGCACTTTCCCATTTACAGAACAGCACTGTTAAAATTGAAAAGTATGTTGGCTTTTTAAAAACTGTTTCGCTAAATATACTAAGGGATAAATGGCGCAAGAAGAGGTGTGAAGGGGTAAACATTGATCTTGAAGCAATTAACCCCATGGAAGTGTCGGTTGAGGACACTACAGAGGCTAGTGCACAAAAAGCTTTAATTAGAAATGCTCTAAACAGCTTAAGTGAGGAGCAGCGTATGATAATTGAACTAAGGATAATTAAAGGTTACTCTACGGCTGAGTGTGCAAAGATTATGAATAAAAAGGAAGGTGCCATCCGAGTGTTACAATACAGAGCTTTGAAAATTCTGGCTGTAATTCTTAAGAATGATGATGGACTTTAGGAGGGAAAATTATGAGAAATATTGAGAAGAAATTGTCAGACTATATTGATAGCCTGAATGCAGAGAAAAGGCCGGAAGAACCGAATGAATCAGTTGATTCAAAGGAGCTTAAAGAACTTATGGATACGGTGAAAAAGGTCAGAAGATTGAGAGAACCTGATCTTCCAGGTGCTGACTATCCGCATAAAGTTACTCATTTGGTATATGAACGGTTATCACGAAAGGCTTCCTACAGAAAGCTGAAATTAGCCTGGTATGGTGGAATAGCAGCAATAGCAGCAGTTGTTGCTATAGTGATTATTTTAAATTCTGTGTTGCCACTTGGAAGAAACAATATTGTCTATGCTATGGAGCAAGCCTTTGAAGAAGTGAAAGCATATCATGGAATAGTTGAAATTATTGAGACCAATGCAGATGGAAAAGAACATATACAGGCTAAAAGAGAAGTCTGGACTGATAAGGAGGGCAACTATTATGTTAAAGAGCTTGAAGGATTTTTTAAAGGGGTTATAACAGTAAATAACGGACAGAAAAAATGGCAGATTCGCCCTGACGAAAAGAAAGTATATATCTTTAGTGCATTTCCGGATCCATATAGGTTTACTTTTGAGTTAGGGAAAGAAATTGAGGAAGTAAAAAATGCCATAGATGTTAAAGACGCTGGTGAAGATAGGGTTTCAGGGAGGGTGGCTAATATTGTTGAAGTTAGGCCAAATGGCGGAGAACCATACAGGATATGGATTGACAAGGAGAACAGGTTACCACTAAAAAGGCAGAACAGTACTAAGAATTCAATTCAATATACTGTAGCTTATTCTGAAATTGAAATTACTTCTGAGATACCACCGGAGCTTACTGTTTATAGTCTTCCTGGCGGATTTGACGAAATAGATACAAATCCAGAGCAAATGGTTGGATATATTGAGGAAGCTATTAGTATTTCGGGTTTTGTACCAAAAGCATGTGATAATGTTCCGGTAGAATATGATTTGGAGAGTATAGCGGTTGCTAATAATTCAAATATAGTTAAGTTTTATTACTTTTCACAGGATAGAGAAAACAGGATAGTTATTTTGCAGGGTAAGTCAACAGGCGAATTTAGACCAGCTGTAACATCGTTACTTGGGAAAGTTGGCGGAAATATTGCAGAAATTCAGTCGCCCATTGAAGGTGATTCTGGAATCCTTTCAGGAGGTGGTATATATGCAGGAGTAACCGACATAAATTCTATACGTTGGCAGGAATCTGGATTCGAATATGCTGTTATCGGAAATGCACCTTTGGAAGAATTGGCTCTATTTGTAGAGGATTTGTCGGGTAGTATGTTTGAGATTCCAACTGCTGACGGTAAAATAATAAGTAAGCCACAAATTGAAGTTCCAGTTGATATGGAAGTTGAAAAAAATGAACAAAAAAGCGTAGATGCAGGAAAGTCACCATGGAAGCTTGACCCCGCATATGTTGCTCAGGTTTTTGTCAGCTTGAAGATTTCTCCTGAAGGTATTCAGGGAGAGTATCCTGTTTTGTATGAAGAACTGAAAATTTCGCAAAACGATGGAATAGCAGCTATAGTAGAGGTAGGTGCGGACAAAACCACAATAAGCAGGGTATACTTGAAGAGGTTGATAAGACAGGATAATACGGGGATTTGGACTGTAGTCGGGTATGACGAGGGTTTAAGCTGAATAGGGTAGCTGATTGGAGTTTGTAAACCAATATTAAAGGATGATTAACAATGATTAAGTGTTGCTAATCATCCTTTTCCATAGAAATTTGCTGAGTAAATGTACTAAGAGTGGTAATGACCAAATGTATCTGGGGGTTTATATTTACTGCTAAGAATTTGCTGTTGGAATAAAAAACCTGAAGCGAAAAAACATATTGGTCCGTCTAATAAGTGAAAGATACAAAGGAAGGAGGTTTATAATGATTTCCCTTTTGGTACCGAAGGAGAATGAGCCAGATAAAAACCTGAAACTTGATATAGAAGAAGAATTGCAAAGACTTATGGACACATATGGCAATGATGTGCTCAGAACTTCCTATATGTATCTTAAAGACAAGCAAAAAGCTGAGGATGCTTTTCAGGAAGTATTTATCAGAGTTTTCAAAAAGTATGGAAGTTTCAGGGGAGAAAGCAGTGAGAAAACATGGATAATTAAAATAGCTATCAATGTTTGTAAAGATATACTGAGGAGTTCTTGGGTTAAAAGAGTGTTTCTGTCGGACAAGGTTGTATCCCAGAAAAAAAGTACAGGTTTTGAGGACGGTATTGCCCGAAAAGATGAAAACAGACTTCTGTTTAATGAAGTAATGTCACTTCAGCCTATGTACAAGGAAGTCATAATACTTTTCTATTATCAGAATTTTGGCACGGTGGAGATAAGCAGTATATTAAATATTGCAGAGGGCACTGTAAGAAGCAGACTACACAGGGCACGAGAAATTCTTAAGAACAAGCTGGTGATGATTAACAAAATAGAATTCTAGAATTTAGTTTTGTTAATCATCAAAAATCATAGGATGTTCAAAAGCACTAGGAGGGAGGTTTGATATAAGTGAGTAGCATGAAAGACTTTAAAAATATTGCAGACGAGATAATGAGTGATATAAATGCCGGTGAAGAGCTTAAGAAAAAGACACTAATGCAATGTACGAAAAAACGACCGGTTCCTGTGATCAGAATTTTAGTTCCGGCTGCATGCTTTGTATTCATTCTAGCAGCGGTAAGTATGTCAGGTTTACTTTCACATAAGCCGAATAAAGGCGAGTTGGGGAACATGGGGAATGAGAACTTCAGCATTATGTCTGGAACAGGAGAAGGAATAGAAATCCTGCCTGGTGAAACAGGAAATAGTACAGGTCTGGAAAATGACAAGGTTAAAAACTGGACCTATAAAACATTGGAAGAGGCAAGTAAGGGTTTTGGAGAATTTTTTCTTGCACCGTCGTTTATTCCGGAGGACTTTGAGTTGGAGCAAGTATACGCAGAAGGTTCTAACGATAAAGAGGTAACTAAAGTTGTAATCAGCTATCTGTCTGGAGATAAGTCGTTTTTGATAATTGAAGAAAAGACTGATTTGCAAAGTGGATTGATGAATTTTCAGGCGGTTGACATAAATGGCACAAAAGGCTATTCGAAGCCTTATATTGAAGGCGGGGAGATTCCGGATGCTGAAATCCATTGGTTTAAAGATGGGATTCACTACTCGGTATGCGGGTTGATAACTGAAGAAGAAGCTATTAATATAGCAAGGTCAATGAAATATTAAGAATAAAATTTGGAGGTATATTTATGATTGGGTCAAAATTAACAAAAGCAATTATTTTGGGAGTTTGTATAGCTATGTTTTCGGCAGGTGCAGTTTCTGCCAACCCTGATGATAGTCAAATGAGCATAGTTCAGGTGCGGGGGTCTGGTATTGACAGTGAATTGCTTGATAAGCAAAGCGAGATCGATCGGTATGTATTTGAAGAGCATAGAGATGAAATTGAGCAGAAAGGTATCACTGTAACGCATACCGGACCTATGGATAACTACGTTGAAATAGGTATTACACCATACACTGAGGAAAATGCTGAGTTCTTGTACAAAGCATTTGGTAAAGAAAAAGTTAAAGTTGTTGAAGGTCAGCAGGCTGAAATCATGAACTTAGGAGTTGGAGTGGAAAGCGGGAATAATGCCGAACTATATGCAGCGAACTCTGCTCCTATAGACGCAAATAAAGCATCAGGAATGTCCCTGACAGTGGTAATTTTAATAGGGGGTTTTCTGGCAGTAGCAGTTGGTAGCTTTGTTGTTTTATCACGCAAACGTAGATTAGCAGGAAGATAATACAGCTATTATCCCCCCTAAAATCTCATAAAATATATAAAAAGAAGAGAATTCTATATAGAATTCTCTTCTTTGGTTTCATATAAATTATAGGTAATACACTTTGAAGATTTTCTTACTCTATTAGTTTTTGGTTTGACTTCCGCAGTTTGCTTTTTAGCCGAGGCTTTTTTTGCTGAAGCTGCGCTGTGTTTTCCGGCTGATTTATTGCTGCAATTTTTATTTGTGCAGGAACCGTCCAACATTAATGAACCACATGTACAAAATTCTGCCAACTATATCACTCCCTTATAAATATAAGTATATCACAAAATAGAACTTTTTAGTTACCAATTTGTTAATTAATTATTGTTTGAAGAGAATATAATAATATAAAATTTAAAATAAGAATTATAGATGGCTTTTCAAAAGGGATAATTTAATATATAATAAACTAATATATAATTATATAATTTTATATTGTTTTCTGAGTACTTTTTTCCGATATATATAACGGTAGCTTCACAACTATACTTCTATGGGAGTTCGTGAACCATGTTTAAAAAAAAGATTCTTATAATTGATGATACTGAATTTATGACTAAGCTAATCACTGACATTTTAAATGGTGTAGGTTATGATGTCGTTACTGCCTCAAACGGTCTACAGGGGGTACAAAAGGTCAGGGAAGAAAAGCCCGATCTGGTTATTCTTGATGTAGTAATGCCCGGTATGGATGGTTTTGAGGTGTGTAAAATCCTAAGGGATGATGAGAGTAATAATCTGATGCCTATCATTATGTTGACTGCTCAGGATAATGAGGATGATAAGCTTACAGGTCTTGAAATAGGAGCTGATGACTATATTATCAAGCCCTTTAACGGACGTGAGTTGGTCAGCAGGGTCCGCAATACCCTTAAGCGTATTGACAGGAACAGATGGGCTAATCCGCTAACAGGCCTTCAAGGGAATATCGAAATCCAGACCGAATTAAACCAGAGGATAGCAAAACGTATGTTATTTGCTGTAATATATGGTGATTTGGATAATTTTAAGGCGTACAATGATGTTTATGGCTTTGCCAGTGGTGACAGAGCAATAAAGCTAACTGCGGATATTATTGTAGACAATGTTCATAACTGTGGAAATCAGGGTGACTTTATCGGACATATCGGAGGAGATGACTTTGTTGTTATCAGTACCCCAGACAAAGTTGAAAAAATATGTAAAGGTATAATAAGTGACTTTGATGATAAGATTAAAACCCTTTATTGTGATGAAGATGTTCAAAGGGGCTACATAGTTACAAGTAATAGACAAGGGCAGATTATGAAATTCCCCATGATATCTATTTCACTTGCGGTAGTTACTAATGAATCAAGAGAATTAATCAGTCATATACAAATAGCAGAAATTGCTGCTGAGATTAAGAAAAAGGCTAAATCTTTGCCGGGAAGTACTTACGTGAAGGATAGAAGAAAAATTTAAAGCGACATATGTTGGAAGTTATAAGCTATCACTATAAAATTGGAGGCATTTAGGTTGGAAAAGGCAGAAATACTGTTTGAAAGCTACAACATGGCAGTTGAAGAAAGCTACAATAAAATATTTAACAGTAATAAATCTTATGAACTTTTAAATATTGAGGATGATAACATAAAGCAGCATGTTGCAGGCGACCTTGAAAAGTGGGCCAATACTCCAATAGGAGAATTTGATGGTATTAGTCCGGCAGACTATTTTAAAAAGATCAAGGATATTACACAACTTTTAGAATTGTTCAGACTTGCAGCAAAACTATGTGACAACGATATTCCCTATCCGCTTACCGATAGCTTGAAAGCCTTTAATCAGGATGCAGTAAACGGGCTGTTGGAATTTTCAACTGATGAGAGTATTTTATATAATGATGAGGAACAGATAATTTCACTGATGGCTTTAAGGACTATTGGAAAATGGAAGGCTGTTAGTTCTTTAGAAACATTAATAGGACTTTTGTATGAAATAAGGGAAGACAGTGAAATAGTAGTTGAGGAGATATGCACTACATTAGTGCAGTTTGGTGACAATGCTGCAAATCGTATTATGGAGATTTTAAATGAAAGCAGCAGCATTGAAAATTTGGAGGAGTACCTGTTAGACACCTTGGTTAAGATAGGAATAACAATAAAAGATAGAAATTTATATGATTTGATCTTCAGAACAATAAAAAGTACTTTTAATAAAATGGAGAACAAACTTTTCGGAGCAATTTGCCTTGGGAACTTTGGCGATGGAAGGGCAATACCTGCTCTTCGTGGTTTTGTCGAAAAGAATAAAAGTTCTATAGATTATGAGACCTTTTTGGAAATTAAGTCCTCCGTCCACAGGTTGGGTGGAAATATGGAGGATATTGATTTAAGCTATTAATTAATTAATAAATATATTGATGCATTTCTTTTTAATGTCCGTATTGGTGCCAAGTAACAGGATTGTTTTTCAAGTGCTTTTGAACATAATTCATTTCCAGAAATGAATTATGCAAAATGCACATTCTATGTTTTGGCTGATAAAAAATTAAATTCTAGAATTTATTTAGTTAATCAGCACTAATAATTCCACTTCAAAGCTATAACTTCAAATCGTACAGGCAGTTGTTTTTTTCAGACATCTTGTAACATATTATAAAATATCCTGACAAGTACTGAAAAACTTAAAGGAGGATTTGCTATAATGAAGTTTAACAGGAGCATTTTAGTACTTACCGTATTTGTGATGTGTTTTAGTATGTTTTTTACTGGATGCGGTGCCAAAAAGGTTGAAACAAAACAGGAGATGGGGATATCAATCAGTCTTGGTGGCGAACCGGATATTCTTGATCCCCAGGTGGCTGTCGATGTTGTGCCTATGAGGATAATTAATTCAGTTTTTGAGGGACTTTGCCGAAAGGATAAGGACGGTAAACCTATACCTGGTGTTGCCAAGTCGTGGGATATAAGTGAAGATAAGCTTATATATACTTTTCATCTACGGGAGGCAAATTGGGCAGATGGTTCTCCAATTAAGGCAAAGGATTTTGAAGATGCCTGGCTAAGGGCACTTGATCCTAAGCCGACAAATCACCAACCGGCACTTCTGGGATATTTGCTTCTTTGCATAGAAGGTGCTGAACAATATTCATATGCAGACGGTAAAAAAGAAGATGTAGGTATTAAAGCAAAGGATGAAAAAACGCTTGTTGTAAAATTAAACCAACCAACTCCGTATTTTCTTGAACTTGTTTGCAGCAGCGTGTTTATGCCGATAAATACTGAGTTTTTCAAAAGTCAACCTCTTGTAGGCGATATGAGTACATATGGTGCAGATGCACAAAACATATTGGGGAATGGGCCTTTTGTTATTAAAGAGTGGAACCACGATCAGAATATAGTTCTTGAGAAGAACGAAAAGTACTGGAATGTGCAGGATATCAAACTTGAAAAGGTTGATTTCAGAATAATAGCTGACAATTCTTCAGCTATTACATCTTTTAAAGCAGGAGAACTTGATGTTGTTGATATAACAGAAGTGCATCAAATTGATGAACTTAAAACAAATGGGGACAGGGTTGAGAATTATGATGTGGGTGCAACCCAGTTTATTGCGATAAATAATGAAGATACTATCTTAAAAAATATAAATATGAGAAGAGCACTTACCTATGGAATTGACCGTAAAACACTTGTTGATAAAGTGGTTAGAGATGGCTCAATGGAGGCACATGGATTTGTCAGCCCTGTTATTAGTGGTGTTGAAAAATCTTTTAGGGCTGAAACAGGTGAGCTTTTTAGGAGCGACAAAATAGCCGAAGCAGAGACTTATGCCTTGAAGTCTCTTGTAGAGTTGGGCTTGAAGGATATGCCAAAGTTAGCCTTGCTGGTTGATGATATGGAAACCTCTAAAAGGGATGCACAAGCTATTGTTGAAATGTGGAGGAAAAATCTTGATTTGGAAGTAGAAATAGTCTCAATGTCCTTTGAAGCCATTCAGGAGAAAATGCTTGCGAAGGACTATCAGATGGCTCTTTTGAGGTGGTCTGGCGACTACAATGACCCGACTTCGTTTCTGGAAATTTTTGAAACTGAGAATTATTTTAACGTAGTCGGTTTTAAAAGCACTGATTACGACAAGCTGATAAGTGAAGCGAGGCAAGAAACCGATGATAAAAAGAGAATGAACATGCTAAGTGAAGCAGAAAAACTATTATTTGAAAAAATGCCTGTTTGTCCCGTTTACTTTGTTCATAACAGCTATGCTCTAAAGCAGAATTTGAAGGGTTTTATTCGGGGGAGCAGTCCTATACAGGACATTGATTTATATGGGACGTATATAGAGTAGATGTAAAACAATGAATTATGTTCAAAAGCACTAGTACCCCATAACAGAATTTCTTTACATAAACAGATAAATTATATCTTCTACTAAAGCAGGTGAATTCAAGGTGACCCGATTTATAATCAGAAGAATTATATTATCTCTGATTACTATGTGGATGGTTGTGACACTAACATTTATACTTATGCACAACTTGCCCGGAGATCCTTTTGTCTCAAAAAAGGCTGTGCCGCCCCAGGTATTAAGGAATATTACTGAAAAATACGGACTTGACAAGCCTGTACATGAGCAATACTTAATATACCTTGGGAGTATCTCTCAAGGGGATATGGGAATATCGATGAAGTACGCAAATAAAAGTGTAAATTCAATTATTTCAAGGGCATTTCCCATATCCTTAGACTTGGGGTTAAGAGCACTTTTTATAGCGTTTTTTATGGGAGTATTTATAGGTGTCATTGCAGCATTAAATAAAAATAAACCGATAGATGATATCAGTCTTTTTATAAGCGTGATAGGTGTATCCATTCCAGGATTTGTTTTAGGAACAATTTCACAATATCTATTGTGTTATAAGTTTTCCGGATATGTGTCGGAAATTACGGGAAGTAATTGGAGACTATTACCCGTAAGTGGGTGGGGAGCCTTCAACTACACAGTGGTTCCGTCAGGAGTTTTGGCCTTCGGGGCAATGGCCTTTATTGTAAGAATTATGAGGTCGAGTATGCTTGAAGTCTTGAACCGGGATTATATAGTAAGTGCAAGAGCTAAAGGATTATCGAAGAGGGAGATAGTGTTAAAGCACAGCCTGAAAAATGCACTATTTCCTGTGATATCAGTACTTGGGCCGTTGACGGCATCAATTTTTATGGGTTCCTTTGCAATCGAAAAGATTTTTTCAATTCCAGGACTTGGACATTATCTGGTTTCAAGTGTACAGGAAAAGGATTATACAATGGTTATAGGGTTGTCGCTTTTTACTTCATTTGTATTAGTATTGGTCAATACAATAACTGACATCCTGTATTCTATTATGGATCCTAGAGTTAAGCTGTAATTGTTGTTAAGGGGTGTATATTTTCTTGATGCACCCAATATTTACGTATGACTAAAATATTTCAAAGCACCGGGTGATTTGCTATGACAATAAGCAAAATAATAAAAGCTATAGTTGCAAACAAAATTGCTTTAACGGCATTGGTGTTTTTAGGACTGGTTTCTGTGGTTTCAATTATATATCCTTTATTATCAGAGTACAATTATTATGCTCATGATTTGGATAACTCTTTTTTGCCGCCCTTCAAAGGCAAACATTTTTTTGGAACAGACAATTTTGGCAGGGATATTTTTATAAGAATTTGTGAAGGTGCCAAAATTTCACTTACTGTAGGAGCTGCTGCTGCAATAATCCAGACAGTTATAGGTGTGTTATACGGGTGTACGGCAGGTATTTTTGGAGGAATAGTTGATGAAGTCCTTATGAGAATTGTCGATATAATCTATTCGATTCCAAGCTTGATTACAGCAATGCTTTTAACGGTTTTTATGGGGCGAGGTGAAATAACAATAATTATAGCTCTTTCAATTACAGATTGGACAGGTATGGCAAGAATTATGAGGGGACAAACTCTCCTACTCAGAGAACTGGAATTTGTACAGGCGGCAAAAGTACTAGGTGCAGGAAAGCTTCAAATTATAATCCGACATATCATACCAAACAGCTTGGGTCCGATAATTATAAATCTTATGTTAAGCATACCGGCAGCAATTTTTTCCGAAGCTTTTCTAAGTTTTCTGGGGCTGGGTATAGAAATTCCAAAAGCGAGTTGGGGGACTTTAGCCAATGAAGGGTTTATCTATATTTCCTCGTATCCATGGATGGTTATAGTTCCTTTGTGCTTTATTTCAGTTACCATGATAAGTTTCTACCTGCTTGGTGATGCCGTAAAAGATGAACTGGATATGAAGTCATAAGGTTTTCCGACTATCCAAGGGAATTTATAGTTTGGCTGTTTTAGAAGGTAAGCTTCAAAAAGAGTATGCATAGCAAGCAGAATTTCAGAAAGTACAAGAGGGTGGCACAAAAAATGCAAAACATTCTTGATGTATGTAATTTTTCCTTGTACTCAAAAAATATCAAAATTTTAGATAGTATAAATTTCAGTGTTGCAGGCGGAGAGATTATTGCTATAGCAGGAGAATCAGGTAGTGGAAAAAGTATGCTTGCAAAATCCATAATGAATATATTAAGCGAGGAAGGTTTCAGGAGTGAAGGAAAGATTTATCTTGATGGGAAAAGTATAGGCTCACTTACTGAAGGACAGATGATGCATATACGAGGTAAAAATGCTGCAATGGTTTTTCAAGAACCACTTTCATATTTAAATCCTACTATGAAGGTTGGTAAGCAGCTGACTGAACCGTTGGTTAAGCATTGTGATATCAGGTATAAAGAGGCAGAAGAAAAACTAAAAGTGTTGTTGGATAAGTTAAAAATAAACGATCTTGGGAGATATCTGAACAAGTATCCCCATGAGTTAAGCGGTGGGATGGCTCAAAGGGGCATGATAGCCATGGCGGCTTCGTGTCTGCCTAAACTGATTATTGCCGATGAACCGACCAGTTCTCTGGATTTAATATCACAGCAATCTATCACAGATTTGCTCAAAAATATGTCTTGCGAGTTTGGTATTTCCGTGATATTTATTACTCACGATTTGCAGCTTGCCGGTAAAATATCTGACAAGGTGATTGTCTTAAGCAGGGGAAAGGTCGTAGAACAAGGGAAATCAAGAGAGGTGCTCGAAAACCCCAGTAGTGAGGCGACAGCAAGGTTAACTTCAGCAGTGCTGAAAGAAATATGTTGTGTTAACAGCAAAAGAAATTATGATGAGGAAGACGCTTTCCTCTGTATTTCAGCACTTACTAAACGCTATAACAGACATGAAGGTAATATATTGCAGGAAATATCGTTGAATCTATATAAAGGAGAGACCTTTGGTCTCGTAGGTGAAAGCGGATGTGGCAAATCCACTCTTGCCAGAATTATAGCGAGGATTATCAGGCCATCTTCGGGAAAAGTTCTTTGTAAGGGTACAGATATACTAAAAAATAAAAACTACTCGGAACTTGTACAGATGGTATTTCAGAATCCGTTTTTGTCATTGGATCCTCATATGAGGGTAAGTGACATAATTTTGGAAGGTGCCCGGAGGAAAAAACATTTTAGTAAAAGGGATGCTGTTGATATGGTTGGAACGTATCTGGAAATGGTAGGACTAGATGCCGTTATAGCATCACGATATCCCCGGCAGCTTAGTGGAGGACAATGCCAGAGAGTTAGTATTGCCAGAGCATTGATAATGAATCCTGAATTAATAGTATGTGATGAGCCTACTTCCAGCCTTGATACAGTTTCACAGGCTCAAATTCTGGCTTTGTTTAAGAAACTGAAAAACGAAAAAGGCATGGGCTATTTATTTATAAGCCATGATATAAGAATATTAGGAAGTATATGTGACAGATTGGCTGTAATGTATAAGGGAAGGATTGTTGAAATGGGAAGTTGTAAGGATATACTTACCAACCCCGTTCACCCCTATACAAAGACACTCGTAAAGGCTGCATACGAGGCTATGTAACCTTAAAGGAAGGATGAAGTTATTACAGGCTGGAAGCTGGCACTGTAAAAAAGGGATTAGGGATACCGAAAAAATAACATTCTATTCTCATATTTTGAAAACATTATCAAATCAAATTTTTTCGTTATCCAGAACAGGAACTTATATTTTAGTCGTACCTTACCGGGGAATGTATATTATAAGGCTAGTTCCCTGTCCCGGAGCTGACTGTAAATCAAATCTTCCTTTCAACATTTCCACACGTTCTTTTAGACCATTTAGGCCAAACCCGCCATAAATAGTTTGATGTTTTTTTAACTGGGTTTCTATGTCAAAACCAACTCCGTCATCAGTTATCTGAATTGAAACGCCATTGTCATAAATCCTGAAATCTACAATTACATTAGTTGCTTGTGCATGCTTTTGAATGTTGTTTAAAGTTTCTTGTACCATCCTGTAAAATGCATATACGATATAGTATTCTATTTGTCCGTCATCTCCGGTAACGGTAAAGTTTACGTTGAGACCTGTGTTTTCTTCAAAAATAGCAAGCCTGTTTTGCAGAGCTTTGGTCAGGCCATCTTCAAGATATGACGGCTTTAAGTCATAAAGAATGGAACGTATTTCTTTTGAAGTATCTTTTATGCAAGAATTCAAGGAATCCAACTCCTGAAAGCCTTTTTGCGGCATATCGTTTTGAAAATACTTTCTCGAAAGCTCAAGCTTAAGAGAAAGGTTTACTACAGCTTGAGCAGGGCCATCATGAATTTCTCGGGCTATGCGTTTTCTTTCCTCTTCATGGGCTTTTAGTATTCTTTTACGTAATATGTCAAGCTCAACATTCTGGTTTTGTAAATTGTCCAGAAGAACGTTCATATTACTGTACAAAAGGTTATTTTCAAGGACAACAGCAGCCTGGCCTGCCAGAGAACTCATAATCAGCTCATCTGAACAGTCATACGTGATGATGTTACTCAAAGATGTACTGTCATTATAATTTATTTTTTCATTTTTGTTCTTTTTCTTATTGATTAACTGAATGACTCCAAGTATATTATTCTCATGATCCTTCATAGGTATTGAAAGTATGGATTTCGTTACATACCCGGTTTTTAAATCAAAGGAGTTGTTATGTGTATATTCAACGGAGGAGTCCAGCTTGTAGGCATCATCAATTCTTAACGGGTTGCCTGTAATAACTGAATAACCAAAAATACTGTCCTTTGAAATGGGTGAAGTATGAGCCTCAAGGTCAATCTCCATGCTCATGTTTTTTGATATAACGAATTTAAGGAGTTTATCGTCATAATTATTATCCTTAATGGAGGTCCAGTTATAAGAATTCTTATCAATAACAAGATATATTGTGCCAGCGTCTGAAGAAGTTAAATTTATACTACTTAAAATTATCATTTTGAGTAGTTTGAAGGTATCTTTTTCGTAAGATAGTGATTTTCCAATCTCATAAAATTCCTTTAATTCATATTTCAGAAAGTATATGTTCTTTCGAGTGTATATTTCATTTGAAAGCTTGTTTATTAGAAATTTTTCATTAAGCATTCCTATATTAACAAAATCAAAGATATTGCCGAAATTACCTATAGAACATTGGTTTTTATTATCAAACCCGATTAATATATAACTTGAATTATCCATATTGCTATCAAGGTAAGAGCATATTTCACTCAATAACGGATATTCAACGAACAATACTAAAGGACAGGAATTTGCAGTAAGTTTTGATGTATGGTTTTCTATGCTATTAATAAATGTATCGATGTTATCAAAAAGGCTTACTTTGCAAAATGTATTCTTCAAAAAGCTTTTAAAATCTTCATAAACAACACTGGAACTGCTTACAAAAAATACATTTTCATTTAGCATATTAGCGCTCCTTAATTTGATTTGGATATTTTTGGGTAACAAAGCTAAATATTGATATTGTAAAAAACTTTTTGTTTTAAATTAACCAGATTAAGGTGTAACAAATAAGAAATTTATAAACGACATAATGACTATTGTTTTGAAATTAGCAACAATACTACAGAACATATATATATTATACAATAAAATCTCTACAAATACAAATATATTTAGGGATAACGAAAAAAGTAACTGGTCAATTGGTTTTAGATGTACATAATCTTAATGATGAGGGATATTATGATTTGTTTTAATTGCGGAATAAATGTTAAAGGGCAAGAGCAGAAAGAGTGCCAATTGTGTGGGGTAAAATTCGGGACATGTTGTCCTGCATGCCTTTCACCAAATCCCCCGATGGGCAGGTTCTGTTTCAACTGTGGAGCCAATCTTGAAAGCCCTGAAAGCAGAAGCTCTGTTCAGAACTTTGAGACCTTGCCTGAAAACAGAAGAAATGTAGCTGTTATATTTGCAGATGTTTCAGGGTTTACAGCCCTTTCGGAAAAACTGGATCCGGAAGAAGTCAGAGAGCTCATAAATGATTGTTTCAACTATATTACAAAGCCCGTGTATGAGATGGAGGGCACCATAGATAAGTATATAGGCGACTGCGTTATGGTTCTCTTCGGGGCTAAGCATATACATGCTGATGATGCCAAAAGGGCAGTTCTATGCTGTATTAAAATGTTGAAACTTATCAGTGAATTTTCTGAAGAAAGGCTTTCTGCTAAAGGTATATCCTTGAATCTTTCTATAGGTATAAATTTTGGACTTGTTGTTACAGGAAGTATTGGAAATACTTTTGATAAAGATTATACTGTTATGGGTGATATTGTTAACACCGCCCAGAGGCTTCAATCCAATGCTCAAACAGGTAATATCCTGGTGTCTGAGTCGGTCTATGTTGAGACAAAAGACGTGATTGATTATTCTGAACTTAAGGAGATAAAGGTAAAAAACAAGGAACATCCGGTAAAATGTTATGTACCAATAAAAGTTAAGGATGAATACTATTACCAGAACAAGATTGACTTTATTGGAAGGGTAAAGGAACTTAATCGACTGATTACTACATATAATAATGTTCAGAATTTCGGTACAAAGTGTATTAATATTGTAGGAGATGCCGGTCTGGGAAAGACAAGTATTATAAAAAAGTTTTTAGCAAAGCTAGGGTCTGATGTCAAAAAAGTATGGTCTGACTGTAGCTCATTGCACCAGAATAGGGTGAATTACACAATTTCAAGTATTCTTATGAATATTATGAATATTAATTCTGCAGATAGTACAAGTGTAAAACAGCATAGATTATCGTCTTTTATAGATTTCATTCTGAAGGACCGAACTGAAGAAGAGGTTAAAAGGAATGCTGACTTTATTGGCCTGGTTTTAGGTCTCACCAGGGATAATGATTTTCAGAACATTCTTAATTCAATGAGTTTTGAAAACGTGAGGAAGGAAATTATAAAACAACTGAGGATTTTCTTTATCCATTTGTCAAAAAGGTACAAGATGGTTATAGTTGTTGATGATATTCACTGGTGCGACGCAAACTCACTTGCTGTTATAAGAGAGCTTATTGAAATGCTGTCAGATGTGAATATCACATTTGTTTTATCTTCAAGGTATGAACCGGATGAACTTAAAAAGCTTGATGTTAAAAAGTATAAAGCCTTGAAAATAAGGAAATTGGATAAGAAGCACATCAAAGAATTGGTATGTAAATATTTAAACTGTATAGACATTGACAAAATGTTTTTAGATATTGTTATAAAATATACCAATGGTAATCCGCTTTATATAAATGAATTTATACAGAAAATAAGAAGAGAAAGAAGTTTTGTGATAGCAGAAGGTGTGGCTGCAATAAATCCATCAGAAACCATTTCGATTCCGGATAATATACAGAGTCTTATACTTGCTAATATAGCAGAACTCAACGATAAGGCGAGGAATTTGCTACAGGCGGCTTCTGTAATAGGAAAGGATTTTCGCTTATCTATTGTATGTGCTTTGGTGGGACTCAATGTTGAAGAAGCATTTGATGCTTTAGGACTTCCCTTGCATATGAACATCATTTCTCTAAAGAAGGCATATACTGCCTCCGGTGTTGTTGAGAAGGAATTTATGTTTAATCAGGATACCGAAAGGGAGGCTATATATAATAATATTCTCAATAAGGATAAAAGGGGATACCACAAAAAAACCGGAGATATAATTGAAGCAAGATATACTAAAGAAATTGAGGACTATTATGAAATACTCTTTACTCATTACAGCAAAGCCAATCAGGACAAAAAGGCGGCTCACTATGCATTCAAGATTGCTTTAAAGTACAAGAATATATATGACATGGCAAGCTCGCTGGAATTCTATCAGAAGTTTGTTAGACTATCGGAGGAGAATGATTCCGATAATGAAATAGAAGTGCTTCAGTCTTATCAGGACATGGGGTATATCAATTTTATTATGGCTGATTATGATAATGCACTTGCAAATCTCAATAAAGCACTCGGAAAAGCAAAACTTTATGATGATATTTACTCTATCAGACTTATGATTGCCGAAATATATAAGGAACAGGATGCATATGAAAATGCTCTGGCAATACTCAATGATATTGAACCTAAATTAAAGCTGGAAAATATTCTTTATGGAAAGCTTTTGCAGATGAAGTGCAGCATATATAGAATAACGGGTAATCACGAGGCCTTAAACATTGTCCGAAGGTCGGAGAAACTTCTAACTAAAACCAGAGACTATGAAAATTTTTCTGAAATGATGAACCAGGCGGGTATAATATATTTTACAAAAGGTGATATCAGAAATTCTTTGTTATGCCTGGATAAATCCTATAAATATGCTGAAAAAATAAACAACCTTGCCATTATGTCGAAGGTTTCAGGAAATCTAGGTGCAATTTATCATGCTACCGGTATGATATCAAAAGCTCAGGAGTATTTTGACAAATGTATTTATATATCGAAAAAGATATCAGATCAACAGGGATATATAGCTGGCTGTATAAACCTTGGCATACTATACATGGACAAAGGATTATTTGATCAGGCAGAGATCCTATTTAATGAATCTCTGGAAATCTCGAGGGAAATAGCGGCAAGGCTCAATGAAAGCATTTTACTTACAAATCTCGGCGATATCATGTATGAAAGAGGTTTTATGGATAATGCACTTGCCTACTACGACAAGTCTCTTGAGATAGTTAAGGAAATAAATGTGCCTGTAGGTGAAGGAATTAATTATATCAGCATTGCCAGGCTCTACATTAAGACCGGTAAGTACGGGAAGGTAGAGAGTATTTTGAAAACTGCGTACGACATATTTGTTGAGGCTGATGAAATTGCTTATATTAGTGACTATCACAGGTATAAGTCCTCGTATGAGTTTCTTGCCGGAAATGCACATAGTGCACTGGAACATTGCGAGAAGGCAATTTCAATTTCAGAAGATGTAAATAGCGACAATAGGAAGCTTAAAGGGCTAAGGTTAAAGGCTGAAATATTGACGGAAATAGGCGAAGTTGGCAGGGCTATAGAGCTTTTGGGTGAGTCTGTAACACTGGCTCACCAGTTGGAAGCTGATTTTGAAGCAGCAAAAGGTTATTTTTTCAGGTATGGCTTAAATAAGCGTCTGGGTAATTATGAAGCAGCCAAGAAGGATTTGAAGCTTGCAAAGGAATATGCCGGCAATATAGACGACTGCAGATTTGCTGAAACAGTTAGAAATGAGTGAAAATTTCTTGTTATCACTAAATAGTTATATTCAGCTCCTTTAGTTTTTTATAGACGAACGGGATCGACATGTCTATAAGTTTGGCGGCTTGCTCTACATTTCCTCTGCATTGAGTAAGTGCATTGGAAAGGAGCTCATACTCCATGCTTTTGATAAACTCTCTGTAATTAAATGTTTTAGTGCTACCTGGTTGTAAAGGAAGATTTTGTGGGAGCATTGACAGGTCGATATTTTTACTTTCGGAAAATATTACAGCTCTTTCAATAAAGTTCTTAAGCTCTCTTATGTTGCCGGGCCAGTTGTATGATGAAAGCGCTTTATATGTTTCATCGGGAAGAGGCTTTATTTCGTTTCCTGCCTCAATGGAATATTTTTTTATATAATAATTGGATATCTGAACTATATCAAACCCCCTTTCCCGTAAAGGAGGAAGTTTTATTTCAATTACAGCCAGCCTGTAGAAAAGGTCAGACCTGAAGTTGTTTGCCTGTACTTCATTATACAGATCTTTATTAGTAGCAATAATAAACCTTGCATTTGTCTTTTTGTATTCAGTATCCCCAACCTTTCTGTACAGCCTGTCTTCAAAAAGCTGAAGAAGCTTGCTTTGTATAGATGCAGAGGCGTTTTCGATTTCGTCAAAGAATATACTTCCATCCTCGGCTACTTCAATCAGGCCCTTTTTTGAATTAATTGCACCTGTAAAGGCACCCTTTTCATAGCCAAAGACCTCGCTCTCGAAAATATTTTCTCCGATGTTTGGGATGGTTATCTTTACAAAAGGTTTCTTACTCCTTTTACTGTCATTGAAGTGTATCCATCGTGCAACCAGTTCCTTACCGGTTCCTGTTTCACCTGTGATCAATACACTTGAATTGATATTGAGGACATTCTTAAAACCAGTGATGTATTTATTAGTATTGTCACCGACTATACTGAAGTTTTCGAACAAGGAATTTTGTGTCATAGGTTTATCTCCCTATACATTAATAAGGTATATATCTTATATATCGGTATAAAAAATTATATACTTAGATAAAAATCAGGACGTGGAAAATTATGACTATAGGGAGGTAGTACCGTTATTACCATAAGTATACAAAAGTCCTATGCCCATATGGTAAACCGTTACTATAGAATTATCAGATTATTAGGTCTGAAATACTAACTTTCCATAGTTTTAAAAATTAATAGGAGTTTGGCACGATTATTGCATTTAAATATAGTATTAAACAATGAATGCATTAATTTTATGCAGGTAATAATAAGGAGGTACTATTTATGTTCAGGAAGATTTTATCCGGTTTAATACTCATGGTGATGCTGCTTTCTAGTGTTCCTGCAGTTGCAGCACAGGTGCAAGACATTCAAAATGCAACTTCGTACAGCTCAGATTATATGATTTTTGAGAGAACTGTTACCGTTACAGAAAAAGGTGGGACATTTGAGCTTGGGTTTGTTTCTGTTGATTTCCCTAAAAACTTTCTTGCAAAGGATAAATATACAAAAACTTTTACATTAAAAGTTTGTGCCAGGGAGGGAGAAGTTGGCATAGAAGCAACTCCTGACACCCCGAAATTCTTAAAGCCTGTCAAAATCAAGGTAAACAATTATAAAGGGTTTTTATACGATGAAGTAACAGGCGAAAATGTTTTTGTAAATATTAAAAAACAGACTATAGTTGCAAAACACTTTTCATGGTATAGATTCAGATAGTGCAACAAAAATAAGTTGTTTGAGCCCCTTTGGTAAAGTGCCGAAGGGGCTGTTTCATTACTCTCTACTTTAATTGCAGCTATTGATATATTGGTGGAAATATTTTGTAGGAGACATTTGAATTCTATAAAGTAATGTATTATAATAAGACAATGTAAGTATATTTACATATTTTTCATCTTTTGATAACTGATTGATTAAATGGAGGGGATAGCTTGAAAAAGTTATTATGTGGCTTTGTATTTGGTGGGCTTGTGTTTGGATTAGGAACCTCATTTGCAGCTACAATAACAAAAAATATTACCGCACATTATGTGGTCAACAAGATTATCATAAATGGTAAAGATACCATATCACCTGATGAAGCTCCTTTCATAAGTAATGGCAGAACATATGTGCCGCTGCGTTATATAAGCGAAAACATGGGTTATAGGGTGAAATGGGATGATGAAAATAAAAATGTATATATTGTAGAAGAGTCGGCAAAAGAAAAATATGTATTGGCGTTGTTTGATGAGATGCTTGTCGATTCAAAAAAGGCTGCCGCTAACGAAAAAAAGATTATAGATATACTAAGAGATGAAGAATGGTCCTGGAAAAAGTTTTATGCAATTGAAGGCGGCATGGTCGATTTGAGATTTGAGGATGAAAGTTTTAATTTTAGAAAAGCATCAAGAGATCTTATGGCTTGGTTTGTTGAGGATTGTAAAGAGGTAGATATACAAAGTAAAATCAGGGTGATTGTAGAATCTGATTTTCAGACTGATGGGGCTGCAACAGAAATGTATTATGGATACATCTGGAGCTTGTTTGATGAGTTTGGGGTAGATTTTATAAAAGTATTAGCAGAGAGTAGTAAAGTAGGCGAAGAAATGTATAAAGTTATTGCCTATGGAGAGCAACTATCGTATGACTATACAAATGAACAGGCAACAAAGAGATTGGAAAGCTTAAAAGAACTATCTAATAATAATTTGAATGAAAAAGAAAAAGAAGTTGTTAGTAAATTAATTTATATTATAGAAGATCAGAATTGATAAGCAGGACAAAAATAACGCACACATTTAGGGATAACGAAAAATAACATCCCATACTTATATTTTAGGCGTACCATAACAAGGCTGTCAATATTATCTGACAGCCTTGTTTGTCTTCGCGATAATAAATCAAGGAAATTGAAATGCGATAAATCTTTATCGCGTTCAATATATTTAAAAAAATTTTTATTTTGGGGGGTTAAAAAATTGTACAAGTACTCAAAGAGAGGGCTTATAAGCTTTCTGGTGGTTTTGTCACTAATTCTTTCGCTTTTGCCAATGAGCAGCTATGCAGAAGGATTTAGTGATATCAATGGCCATTGGGCATATGAGACCATAACAGATTTTGTTTCAAAAGGATACGTTAAAGGATACAAAGATGGTAGTTTCAGACCTGACAATGAGGTGACAAGGGCTGAGTTTGCCACACTTGTCAATAATGTATTTCCTACAAAAGAAGAGATAAGTAGGGATAAGGAAAAAGCTCTTAAGTTTAAAGATATAAGTACTGACAATTGGTATTACAGGGATGTTATTTTATCAAGGCAATCAGAGTATATTTTTGGTTATCCTGATAATACATTCAGGCCCGAAAGTATAATAACCCGTCAGGAAGCAACAGCTGTACTATATAATGTAATTGAAAAAAACAAAATTGATATTGTATTGAATGCATCACCAATAAGCTTTACTGATTCGGATTTTTTACCTTCCTGGTGCAAAGCTGCAGTCAGTACTTTGGTTCATAATAATATTATTAAGGGATATCCGGATAATACCTTTAGAGGAAGTAATCCTTTGACACGTGCTGAAACTGTTGTATTATTGGAAAAAATCAATTCCATGCTTAAAGAAATTCCGAATTACCCAGGAAAAGAAGATGCCACACCGACTGTCACAAGCACTCCTACAATGCTCTCCACACCGACACCAACTGCTACGGTAAAACCTACAATTAATAATGAATCGGGCGGAAGGAAAACACCAAAACCTGTACAAACATCAAAACCTGTACCAACACCTACGCAACCGTTGATGGATGGAGGCATAATATTTGGTGAAGTTAATTACCAACCGGATATTAATCTGGTTACTGTATCGACTTCGGTATATAATTGCTATGAAGGACAGACTGTTCAGTATGCCGTTTATAGTGAAGTGTATGGAACATCAGATAATTATAGGACAATAGAAATATTAGGGGATGAGATATATCTCGGCGAACAAGGTGAACCGATGTTTGACTATGCTTACAGTTTTGAAAAAGTTGACGGCGTATATGACTATACTGTAAAAGTTATTTCAAGGGAACACGAATATATTAAACGGTTTACTCTCGAAAACTTGCTGGACAACTACAATGAGCATAATGAGTATGCCGGTTTGGATTATTATAATATATATGCTTGGTGTGACGAAGATAAGACTTTGGAGGACGGCAGAAATCTAATCAAAATCTCATGGGAAAGCATATATGATAGTGATGCAGTTTATGGAATAGTTAAAGAGACACGGGACGGAAGTTATATTATCGCTTATGATCTGACAGATTCGTCCTACGAAGACTATGATGTATCTATTGGTGAAACATACATATATAAAGTTTATATTGTGTCTGGAGGTGACTTTGAATATTCTAACGGAGTTAAGGTCGTATTTAATCCTGATACTGATGGTGACGGGTTGACTGACATGCAGGAACAAGAGCTTGGGACAGATATCTTCGCATCGGATTCAGACAATGATGGAATCAGTGACTTTGATGAAGAATTCTATTTGTTGACAAATGCTATGGAGGATGACAGTGATGGAGATGGACTTGCTGATGCAGACGAAGTTAAGCTCTACGGAACAAGCCCGATAGAGTATGATACTGACGAAGATGGGATTCCGGATGGGGATGAAGTAAATATTCTCAATACCGATCCATTAAATTCCGATACAGATGGGGATGGAATTTCTGACGGATATGAAGTCTATGTATTGGGCACTGATCCGCTTATAGAAAATGATAAAATGGAAGATATTGATGGAGATGGAATTTTAAATTTCGAGGAAGAGTTTTATGGTACTGATCCTGAGTTGGCCGATACCGATGAGGATGGCTTGTCTGATGCTAAAGAAATAAATAGTTGTTTTTCAGATCCACGAAATGCTGATACAGATGGAGATGGTTTGGAGGATGGATTGGAGTTGGAACTGGGGTTTGACCCGAATAAAGTTGATACAGATGAGGATGGTGCTATTGACAGCAGGGAAGAAATAACGGCTTCAATACCTAAAGAAATAATTGGATTTTTGGTTACAGAGGAGAATCTTGCGGTACCTGATTTGAAAATAACAGGGGAAGCTGGTGTGCTCTCAGATATTTTGATCGAGGATGCATCCGACAGGCATGTGTTTATAGACAATAGGGCATTAGTCGGTAAGCCTATAGATATTAAAACCGGTGCAAGCTTCAAGGAAGCTGAAATAAGATTTAAAATCAGTGAAACTTACACCAAGTCCGAGAAGCTCGAAGAACTCGTGATTTGCTGGTGGGATGAGGAAAATGGTGAAATGGTTCCTCTTGAAACCATTATTGATGCCGAAAGCAATTCACTTATAGCAAAAGTTAACCACTTTAGTGTGTATTCAGTTTATAACAAAAAGTATTTCCAGATTGATAAGACTGTTACTCCACTAGGTGAAGCAGACATTGTATTTGTTATAGATACTACAGGTTCTATGTCGGGTACTATTAATAATGTTCAAAACAATGTTATAACATTTGCTGATAATCTTAATAAGGATAAGGTTAAAGTAAACTTTGGTCTTATAGAGTACAGAGATATAACTTGTGATGGCGAAGATTCAACAAGAATAATAAAAAATGGATTGTCGAATTGGTATGCAAACAGTGACATTGAGAAATTTAAAGTAGCAGTCGGCGGACTTAGTGCTTATGGAGGTGGTGATGCTCCCGAAACTGCAATAGATGGCTTGGAAGAAGCAAGGAATCTTGGTTTTAGGAGAGGTGTATCAAAGCACATTATACTTGTAACTGATGTGGATTACAAAGTTAATAACAGATTTGGAATAGAGAGCATGGAGGAAGAAATTCAGAAACTTACAGACGATAGCATATTTGTATCTGTTATAACTGGCAGTGGGTATAAAACATACTACGAGGATTTGTTCTCTAAAACTGAGGGGATATATGCAGATATTTATGGTAACTTCGCTCAAGAACTTGATAAATTAAAGGAACACATTGCAAGAAATGTTAATGACGGAACATGGATTTATCTTTCTGACCTTACTTCCGCCATTAAGCTTGACAAGGATCCGCTTCTAGGAGATTTGACTATTGATACGGATAAAGATGGTATACCGGATTTGAAAGAACTAAACACTTACAGCAAAGATAAAAACTACTGGACCTATTATAGTAACCCTGCAATAGCAGATACAGACAATGACGGTATAAATGACAAAGAAGATTTGAGACCTAAAATATCCGATAGCTTTAAAGATATTAAGATCGACCCGGATTCAGGATCGGCAGGGAATATTTTTAAGATTACTGCTTCGTCTTACAGAAATGATCTTAACCCGATAGTTAAGTTTTATTTCCCAGACAATGTGAAGGAAGTAACAAATTATGAAGCAGTTATGGAAAGCTCTGAATTGCAAAATAATTATAAAATGGATTGTATAAGTTATGATGCAGATACCAAGCTTTACAAATTTGAGAAGTCAATTAGGATAACTCAGCCAGGGTTGGAGGAGAAAAATTATAAGAGATGCTTCCAGATAGAAGGAAAAGATCCGGAAAAGAAAATAAGCTATAAATCAGAGACAGTTTATGTAAACGTAGATAATGGCGGATTAAAACTTGAAAATCTGGATGATGGCAAGAAACTTAGTACAATAAGGCTAAAGGTAAGTCTCAATGATAGAATAAACGAAACCAAAAACCTTGAGTTGGTAGTTATATCACCAAGTGGAACAGTGGTTAAATCAAAGAAGTTTACAATGAACACTTATTATAACAAGCAGTATACAATGAATCTTGATGTAAGCAAATATTATGGCGGTTATTCTATCGAAGTAAGGATGTTTGAGGATGACTTTAAAAAAGTTAAGATTGTAAGTAATAGAATAACTTTAACCGAACTTAGGAAAGATGCAGAATTAATGATTGCTCCTGCAAATTCCAGTGTATATAGTGAGCCTTTTGATATTAAGATAACTTGTGATGGGACCATGCCCGAGATAAAATATACATTAACATATAAAACTAACAAGGAGACATCCGGGTATCCATATACAACAAACGAGCAGATTTATAAGGATAGGATTGTTATTGATAAAAACATAGACGGCAGTGTAACGCTTACAATAACAAAAACCAGCACTCCTGTAAAAGAAAAGCCTGTAGTAACGTATAAGCTGGCTGTTAGAATAGCTAATCCAAGTGATTTATATCCGGAACAGTTACCAGGCAATACCACATACTCAGATGTATTGGAGGCTGCAAAGAAATGGGCAAAGTCTCAGGTAGACGGGTGTGTACTTAAGACAAATTCAAATTTCGAGAAATACGAAGTAAAGAACCTGATTCTTAGCGTAACCAAAGAATCAAAATATGAGATGGATCCTTACTTGGTGGCAGCAATAATTGCAACTGAATCAGGTGGTAATCCAACCGATAAAAGTGGTGCATATTGGGGTCTTATGCAGACACCAAAAGACGATACCAGCATGTCTGATTATAAAGAGCAGATAAGGCTTGGTATTTCAATATACCAGCAGAAAATGAAATCAATAAAAGCAGAGAATGATGCTTTGACAACAGCTTCTTATAATTCCGGAGAAGGTATAGTTCTCGGGGTTAAAGGTTATACGCCTCCTATTACAAAAGAGCAAAGAGCAACAGCCACATTTGCGAAATTATTCCCGGCTATACCGGACTATGTTAAAGCTGTAGGATGGAGCTTTGACGAAAAGGTTGCTGAGATTCGCTCCTACTACCCAAGAGTGTATTACTGTTACCAATACATCAAGGCAGCAAATTACCTGGGTGATGTATCGGGTTATAAAGGCAGCATGTTGTCATCTGCATCAGGTGTAGAACCTGTTGAGCCACCAGAAGACGAGAAAACTACATTTTAAACGGGGCAAATGCATACCATAAGTTGGTAGATAAGCCAAAAGCAGATAGTCTGTGGATTAATGTATAATCTTAGAAGGCGGTAGATAGAGATGATTCTATTTATCGCATCTTTTTTATGTGCCAGAAACAGTTTGTTTGCATATGGTCAACCCCTTATTGAATATGTTAATTGTAGATTCATGTACAGGGGGAAAAATCGATGATTTTGATTATCAAAAAGGATAAGATTATTTTAGCAGCATTAATTCTTGCAATAGCAGTTGCTGCTTTCGGCTTTATTACCAGGGGAGAACCTGAAGCACTAAAGACAACGAATAATACACCTAAAAGCAAAATTATAATTCTAGATGCAGGGCATGGAGGAGAAGACCCTGGAGCGGTAAGTGATTACAACAGAGTACGAGAGAAGGAAATAAACTTACATATAGCTTCGAAGGTAAAGGAGTTGTTAGAAGCAGAAAACTTCAGGATTATTATGACCAGAGAAGATGACACACTACAATATGCCGATGGTACAACAAATGTTGTACAGAAAAGAAAACAGGATTTAATAAGAAGAAAGAAAATAATGGATGAATCCGGTGCGGATCTGGTTGTCAGTGTCCACCTTAATAAATTCGGTGAATCAAAGTATTTTGGAGCACAGGTATTCTTTCCACCTAATTCACCCGAAAGCAAACTGGCCGCTGAGTGTATACAGAAGTCACTTAAAGAAAATGTAGATCCTAACAACAAGAGGGATGCTATGTTGAAAAAGGCAGAGATCATTATACTGAAAAATTTAAGAACTCCGACAGTAATTGTAGAATGTGGTTTTTTGTCAAATGAACAGGAGGAACAGAAGTTAGCATCGGTAGAATATCAGGATAAACTTGCTATGGCGATAAAAGAGGGAATAATGAAATATTATGAGAATTAGGATAAAAGTTATTGCAGCGGAACTTGCAACTTTGATTGTAACTTCCGCTGAGATATATTATTGAAAGGAAACTATTGGCTGCTGATTTATGCCTTGGGATACGGTATAATATAGATTATGTAAACCATATCTTAAGGGGGATTCTCATGCTAAAGAAAAGAGTGGCTGCTTTCATTTCGGTTATAATCGTAGCAATGACGTTTGCTCAGGTATCAGTAAGTGCGGTGGGGAGTAATGTAGCAATATTTATTGACAATGAGGCAGCGGTCAGTGGAGTTTATTCAATTGTAGAAAATAACACGATGCTGGTACCGGCGAAGGAGTTGGCAGAATCTATCGGAGCAAGTTTTAATTACGATAGGAATTCAATGACAGGAGTAATAAAATATAAGGAAAATGAACTTGTATTCAGGTTGGATAATGACATTATGAAGTTTAACGGAAAGTATATTAAAGCACCAGCACCTATGAAAATTGATAATTACAGGTTTATGGTGCCGGTAGAGTTCTGTTTTGGTAAGCTGGGCATTGAAACCTACATAAATTACAACAAAAACATGATTTTGGCATACAGGCAGAATGGGAGTAATCTTATATACAGAGTGAGGTCAGGAGATTCTTTGTGGTTGATCTCCGGACTGTTTGGAACTACAATAAGTCAGATAAAGCTTATGAACGGTCTTGTCAGTGATACTATAAATATTGGTCAGGAGCTCCAAATAAAGGCGTTTGGTTTTTATGACAACAGCTTTATATCATACACTTCCAATAGTGCAACATTAAGCAGTGGGCCAAGCCTGAATGTAGCAGCAGTAGGATACCTCAAAGCTTGGACGGAGGTTAGGGTTACAGGAAAAACAGGCAACTGGTATAAGGTGCAAACAGCGAAGGGCAATGGATATATCCACAGCAGTGTAACTTACATAAAACAGGATATCTGGGACACCAATCCCAACAGTAATTATTTTGGGAGTAAAATATCAGTAGACACATCAAAAAATTATATAACATATCTGGATTACACAGTACAAAGAGGTGATAGCATCTGGAGTATAGCAGAGAAAATGGGAATACCCGACTATGAACTTGCTTCTGCAAATAATATTTCACGGCAGGCAACTCTCTATATAGGAGATGTGTTGAAAGTTCCTGTTCATAATATACCTGTTAAGGACAAGGTATCGCCTGAATCGGGTGAAGTATTGGATTGGTTCAGCGAAGCACAGTATGTTTTTCCAATAGGAAGTGTTGGAAGGGTAATTGACGTTGAAACGGGAAAAAGCTTTATGGTAAAGAGAACTATGGGGGCAAACCATGCTGATAGCGAAACACTGACCAGTTATGACAGTAAGGTTATGAAAGAAATATTCGGAGGCTATTGGAATTGGAACAGAAGGCCATTTATTCTGGAGTTCAACGGCAGGAGATTTGCAATATCAATTTCCGGCATGCCTCATTCAGGTGTAGATGGTGTGCCTTATATGCAGTATGTTGATAATAGAAGTGATAATTATGGGTACGGACCTAATTATGATGCAATATCAGGTAACGGTATGGACGGGCATTTTGACCTTTATTTTTTAAATGGATTGAGGCATAAAGACAATAAAATTGATCCTTCTCACCAGCAGAACGTATTGGTATCGGGAGGATTGCAATAACTGATGGTTGAAATGCAATGGGTTTTGTATGAAACATAGGATTTTAGTAAAAATTATAGCCGCCGTTAGGAAGAAAAACTCTTCCTACGGTGGCTTTGTTTTTGCATAATGAATTAGTTTTACTTTCACTCCTCAAAAAAATCTATATGCCTGACATATTATACTGATCGAGTGTGCTAAAGTTTGTAGTTAGCACTAGCGTCGGCTTACGACTACCTGGTTCTCAAGCATGGTCCATATGCTTTCGTCTTCCATGCCGAGCCTCCAAAGGGCAATTCCCTTAATTCCAAGTTCCCATGCAAGCTCTATTTTTGCATAGATACTCCGGGCATCTTCAAACCAAACCTCATGATTGTTACCTTGAGCATCCACATAGGCAAACATCGGGGTCTGTGTTTCCTCGTCAAATATGATATCTCTGTTATACCTCCGGGCAAGATTCACTGCCATGTCATACGTTACGTAAGTGTTCCTGCCGGTTGTAAGATTGAAATCAAATCCGAATACCGATACTGCTCCAACAACTTTTTCTTTTGGCATTTTTGAGATTGTGTACCTTAATACTCTTTCCATCCAGCCTATTGATACGACGGGGCCGGGGCCGCTGCCAGGCCAGCCGTGCTCGTTATAAAGCATTGCAACAAACTCATCGACCGAATTGCCTATTGAAGCATAATTGAAGGGGTCTGAAAATGGATTAAAAGGTGCATCACTGACCCTTGCAGGTATGGAGGCAGAGAAAAAATACCCGCGAGGCCTTAAAACTCGAGCGATTTCAGCGTAGAGTAAGGACAGGTTTGCACTGTCTTCAATGAAAACGTCTTCAATATCAATATTAACGCCGTCAAAATCATACTTTTGCAGCAATTTTAGTACATTGAGTGCAAAGGCGTTTCGGTTTTGCTCGTTGGATACAAGAACCTTGACAACATTTTTTGCAAGGGTTGTTCCACCTGGTCTGTAAAGCAGATTGTGTACAACAGGCATAATTTTTACATTATTTCTGTGTGCGATTGCAACAAGGGTTCTAATATCCTGATCTGAAAACTCTCCGAAGTTTTCAATGGTAGTTGGATTATTTGCACTGATCCGGAACATGAATAGTCCGGTTTCTGAAATCTGCTCAATATTGTTTGTGAAGGAAGCGAAGGAGCTTGGGAGTGAGGGACCTTCTTCGAGAGTATAAAACCCTAAAATGTCTGAAATCGGTTTATCTCCGCCGTAAGCGTTAAGGATGGCTACCGTTTCGGAAATCCAAGCCTCCTTGCCGTTGTGCAGCCGCACCTTGTACCAGCCTCTGCTTGAACCTATTACGGGAAGTTTGGCGTTTCTGACCATGCTTGCAACTATACTGTAATTGGTTCCGGGACCGCTTCTTATATATGCTGAATTGACGTTGACAACAGCCTCAGAATAGAGAGGTATGGTCAGAGTTTGGCCGACCCGCAGTTCCGTGCCTGTAAGGTTGTTTAGCTCCTGGATGCTTTCAATTGTTGTATTATAAGTTCTGGCAATCAGGTAAAGAGTATCGCCGCGTTTAACTGTATAAACAATTGGTCTTTGCCTTTCTACTGGGATATATAAGCGCTGACCTATATAGATTATATTACCTGAAAGCTGGTTTGCTTGTCTGATTTGCTCTACAGAAATTCCAAACTTCTGGGAAATTAAATATAAAGAATCTCCTGGCTGTACTGTATACATCATAATCAATCATCATTCCTTTTACAAAATTCGATTTCATATCCAGTATATTCATACAGCACCCGGAAGGTTCTTTTAATATATATAAATCGTGAAAATTATTTTGAATTCTTCAGTTTTTCATTTAATTTATAGCCTAAGACCATTAAACTATCACTTAAGTGAACATTTTCAATTATTACGTCATAAGGAATTTTCAAGTCCATCGGTGAGAAATTCCACAACCCCTTTATGCCCAGTTGTGCTACCCTGTCTGCAACTATAGGAGTCTGATCATATGGGACGCATAACATTGCAATGTCTATTTTGTTGTTCTTAACATAGTCCTCTAAATTATTAAGGTCCATTATCTCAAGGTCATTGATTTTCTGACCTATCAAATCTGGACTTACATCAAAAATTCCTTTAAGTTCAAAGCCTCTTTTTTCAAAATTAGTGTAGTTTGCTAGTGCTTGCCCCATATTTCCTGCACCGATTATAATAAATTTAAACTTATCATTAACACCTAGAATATTTCCAATTTCGTTATAAAGGTATTCCACGTTATAACCGTAACCTTGCTGCCCAAAACCGCCGAAACAGTTTAAATCCTGACGTATCTGTGAAGCTGTAATGCCCATCCTTATACTTAACTCTCTTGAAGAAATCCTTGTAATCCCTAACTTCAGTAAATCGGATAAATACCTATAGTATCTTGGTAAACGCTTAATTACAGCAATAGAAATCTTTTTATCCAAGCTCATCACATTCACCTCATATTAATTTGGTTGGGATTTTATTACGCGAATCCCCTCAGTTGTTTGTTAATACATCAAAAATTAACAAGTGTTTAATTTCGATGTGCTTTGATTATATCATCTTTGTTATTTTATTGTCAATATTGCTTAAGAGTCTCATTTCTGCTACAATTGATACGAAATTATTAATTCAAGTGGGCACATTTAATTATGTGCTGCTAAATTGTAAGGTGTGAAATTATGATAGTATTGGGAAGTAATAATATATCAATTTCCTTTGGAACCAGACAAATTTTAGAGAATGTCACTTTCAGTGTTCAGGATACAGATAAAATCGGTATTGTTGGAGTTAATGGAGCAGGAAAATCGACTCTGTTTAAAATTATAACTTCAAGCTATACAGCAGACACAGGAGAAATCTATCTTGCCAAAGGATGCAAAATAGGGTATCTTGCTCAGAATTCTGAGCTTGAGTCATCCAACAGTATCTTGGAAGAAGTGTTGTCCGCTTTTTCCCATTTAATAAAAATGGAAGAGCGTATAAAAGAACTGGAAAAGCTTATAAGTGTTGAGAAAAATGAGGAAAAACTATCTTCTTTTATGAAGGAGTATGCAAATCTTAGTGATAATTTTTCTCGTAATGGTGGATATGAGTATAACAGCAGAACAAGGGGAATATTAAAAGGACTTGGGTTCAAAGAGGAAGAGTTTGGTTTGAAAACCAGCAGCTTAAGCGGTGGTCAGAAAACCCGTCTTGCTATGGCAAAGTTATTGACGGAAGAACCTGATCTGCTTCTTTTGGATGAGCCTACAAACCACCTTGACATTAATGCGGTAGAATGGCTGGAAGACTTTCTTATAAGCTACAGGAAAGGGATTATGATTATATCCCATGACAGGTTCTTTTTAGACAGGATAACAAACAGAACCCTTGAGATTGAGAACTGTGAGTGTAGATTTTATAACGGAAATTACACAAATTATATAAAGCAAAAAGAGCAGGACAGGGAAATTCAGCAAAAACACTTTGAGCTTCAGCAAAAAGAAATTGCCAGAATGGAAGCCTTTATCGAGCAGCAAAGAAGATGGAACAGGGAGAAAAATATTGTTGCTGCTGAAAGCAGGCAAAAAGCCATAGACAGGATGGAAAAGCTAGATAAGCCCAAAAACCTGCCTGGCAAAATAAGAATAGATTTTAAAGTTGAAATCCAGAGCGGCAACGATGTTTTAAATATAGACAGGCTTTCTAAGGAATATCCCGGCAGGCCGTTGTTTAACAACCTCAGTTTTAAAGTTAAGAAGAGTGAGAGGGTATTTGTATTGGGGCCTAACGGATGCGGTAAATCCACGTTGCTTAAAATTCTTACAGGAAAAATAGATGACTATTCCGGTAGTTTTCAGTTTGGACATAATACAACGATGGCCTTTTACGATCAGGAGCACTCGGATCTTACACTTAACAATACAATAATTGATGAACTCTTAGAAGCAAGCGATAATCTTTCGCAGACAGACATCAGAACTGCTCTGGCTATGTTCCTATTTACGGGTGATGATGTTTTTAAGGAGATTTCAAAGCTCAGCGGCGGAGAAAAGGGAAGGATTTCGCTATTAAAGATAATGCTGTCTGGCTCGAATGTTCTGATTCTTGACGAGCCTACAAACCATCTTGATATAAATTCCAGAGAAGTGCTGGAGAATTCGTTGGCCGATTTTGAAGGAACCCTTATAATAGTTTCTCATGACAGGTACTTTATTGACAAACTTGCAACAAGAATTGTGGAATTAGACCAAGCTTCATATATTGATTATATAGGCAATTATTCAGGTTTTAAACAGTATAAGAGCAAGGTCTCGGTTGAAGCAAAACCAGATAACCAGGTTGAAGCTGTATCTGCCGCCAAGCTTTCTCACCTTGCTACAAAAGAGGAAAAGGCGAGGAAAAGGAAGCTGGAAAAACAGTATTCGGATACGGAAAAGGAAATTACACTTTTAGAAAAGGCTCTTGAAGATTTAAGTGTGGAGATGCAGTCAGAAGAGGTACTAAGTGATCATGTCAGGTTGACGGAGTTACACAATAATCAGGTGGAAATGGAAAACAGACTTGAAGAACTCTATGAACTTTGGGAATCGTTAGCTGTAGAAATTGAAGCAATAAACAAAGATTAAAGGGGAGCTAGTGCCCCCCTTTTGTTTTTTCGTTATCTTGAGTAGGAACTTATATTTAAAGTCTGTTCAGTACCGAAATAAATTCCGGATATGCAATGTCAAGAACCTGAGTTTTTCTTATCATGGTTTCTCCATCAGCTACAAGACCTGCGACACATAATGCCATGGTGATAGCTGGATAATTATACCCTTCAACAATTGTACCGGTTAATTTCTTTCCGCCTTCAATAACCATTCCATCTTCTGTTTCCTGAACTGAGGCACCAAGCTTTGTAAGCTCTGTAGAAAGCATTTTGAGTTTGCCGGAATCCTTAATTTTGAAACCTTTTAAATTGTTGATGGTGGTTTTACCTTTGGCCATAGTAGCTGCAACTGCTATTACAGGAATTTCATCTATAAGTCTTGGTATAAGGTCACCTTCAATGGTTGATGCATTTAAAGAAGACGATACAACTCTTATGTCTGCGACCTTTTCATTACTTACAGTGCGTTCGTTCAGGATTTCGATTTTAGCCCCCATTGATCTGTATACATCAATGATTCCAGTCCTCGTAGGATTAACACCCACATTTTTAATAACTATATCGGAATTTGGTACTATAAGTCCGGCTGTAATAAAGTAACTTGCAATTGAAATATCCCCCGGAACTTGAATGCTTTGAGCAAACAGGTTTTCGACACAATGGGTGGTTACTTCCAAGCCATTAACAGATATATTTGCACCAAAGTAACTGAGCATAAGTTCTGTATGGTCTCTTGATTTTACAGCTTCAATTACCTTTGTATTTCCCTCGGCATAAAGTCCTGCTAAGAGAAGAGGAGATTTAATATTGGTGTCCCTTAAGGAAAGGTTGTGGGTTTGACCTTTTAGCTTTGATGGAAATATGGTCAGAGGACATAAATTGCCGTCATCTCTTCCGTTGATTATAGCACCCATATCCCTAAGTGGTTTAACAACTTTCCCGATAGACTTTCGGACTGATGATTCGTCTCTTGTCAATATCGAATTAAAAGGCTGACTTGCCAAGACACCAAGAAGTAGTCTGAGGGCTGTTCCTGACCTTCCTGCGTTTAATGTGGAAGATGGAGGAATTAAGCCATAAAGACCGTTACCCTGAATTTTTATCTTGTTGTTAGCAAGTATTTCTATGCTAACATGCATTTTTCTAAAGCAATCGATAGTACTAAGACAATCTTCTCCCATCAGAAATCCATCAATTTCAGTTGTTCCCTTGGCAAGAGACCCTAAAAGTATTGCTCTGTGAGATATTGACTTATCGCCAGGTACCGTTATTTCGCCCCTCAAAGAATCTCTTTGTTCAATTAACACACTGTATTCCCCCATTCCTTTAGTAAGTGAGTCGTACGTTTTGCAGCACACTATAAAATTATAATGATGTATCTGCATGGTACTAGGTGTAATTGCAGCTATATTGTTAATTATATTTTTGGATCTCTGGTAATAATATTACTATGCAAGACCCTTAGGTAAATATAATAGTATTTCTAAATTTTATACACTTTATATCCTTTGTCAGACAATAAACTCACAGCACTTTTAACGCTTTCAGGATCCGGTAGGGTTATTCTCAGGCATCCCTGTTCAAATTCCCTGCTGTTTGAAACATTAATATTTTTTATATTTACTCCATTATTACCAAGTATAGTTGCAATTTCTCCAATTATACCCGGTTTATCTACAACATCAACAATAATTTCATTAAGTGATATCAATAAGCCTTTTCTGTTATCAGCAATAGAATCCCGAAGCTGCTTGGCAGTTTTGAAGTAGTAATTAATGTTTTTAGAATTATTATCACTGATATACTGTTTGAATTCATTTAATGTTTCAACAAAGGCATCTAAAACTCCTTCAATTTTTGACTTGTTGCTCAGTACTATATTTTCCCACATTTCCGGGCTGGAGGATGCAATACGTGTAATATCTTTAAATCCGCCTGCTGCAAGCATTTGCATTTTGTTATCATAATAATCGGTTTTTTCAACCAGATTTACCAGTGTTGATGCAATAATATGAGGAACGTGGCTTATAGTAGCTGTTATAAAATCATGATCCTCAGCATCGATTACTGAAGGAATACCTCCAATGTGCTCAATTATATTTTGCATATTAACAAGGTCTTCATTACGGGTACTTTTAGTCGGTGTCAGAATATAATATGCATTTTCAAACAAATGTGACAAACTTGATCTGAAACCGGACTTTTCCGTGCCGGCCATTGGATGTCCTCCTATAAAGTGCGGAGGATTGTCCATTGAATTAACAAAATTTACAATCTCTGACTTTGTACTTGCAACATCAGTTATTAAACAATCGGGCTTAACTTTTGAGGAAAGCTTTTTTATATATTCAATAGTATTTTTTACCGGGGTACATATGAAAACCAGATCGGAATTATAAACATCCTCAGTTATCTCTGTACTGCCACGAGTAATATAACCTTCCTTTATAGCCTGATCTATGTTCTGGGTGCTGATATCAACAGCTATAATATCGGTAATATTCAAGCGTTCCTTTAGTGCTTTTGCCAGGGAACCCCCAATAAGTCCGAGTCCGATAAATGCTACGCTGTTAACCGCCATGTTTAAACTCTCTTCCTAGTATTTCGGCAATTTTGGCAATATCTTTACACAAATCGTCAAAATCTTGCGGTGTTAGCTGTTGAGATGCATCCGATAATGCACATTTGGGGTTTGGATGAACTTCAATTATCAGACCGTCAGCACCTGCAGCTATAGCTGCTTTGGAAAGAGGAAGTATATATTGGGCTTTACCCGCTGCATGGCTTGGATCTACAATTATAGGTAAATGGCTCATGTTTTTTACTACGGGAACGGCACTAATATCTAAAGTGTTCCTGGTTGCAGTTTCAAAGGTTCTGATTCCACGTTCGCAAAGAACTACATTATAATTTCCTTCGCTCATAATATATTCAGCGGCATTCAACCATTCATCAATTGTAGTGGCGGAGCCGCGCTTAAACAGGACAGGTTTCTTTGATTTTCCGATTTCTCTTAAGAGTTGGAAGTTCTGAACATTTCTTGCACCTACCTGAAACATGTCTACATATTTTTCTGCAATTTCAACAGCTTTTTCGCTGGTGACTTCGGTTATTATATTCAGCCCGGTTGCATCCTTTGCCTCTTTTAAAAGTTTAAGACCTTCTTCCTCAAGTCCTTGAAAAGCATAAGGAGAAGTTCTGGGTTTGAAGGCACCGCCCCGCAAAAATTGAGCTCCTGATTTTTTTACAGCAATAGCAGCCGATATAATCTGGTCATGACTTTCTACTGCACAAGGGCCTGCCATTATGACTAATTCCTTGCCGCCGATTTTAACTCCGTTAACTTCAACGACGCTTGATTCAGGCTTAAAGGTTTTGCCTGCCAATTTATATGATTCCACAATAGGAACAAGTTTTTCTACTCCAGACATTAACTCTAAGGGAACATCACTTAATTTCCTTTTGTCTCCTATTACACCTATAATTGTTCTTTCAGATCCTTTTGAAACATGTACTCCAAGTCCAAGAGAACCGAGTACTTTTGAAATTTCCTGTATGTCATCATCCTTTGAGTTGGGTTTCATTACAATAATCATAAAATTATCCTTCCTTTCTAACCGTATGGGCTTCCGTTCTTCCGTACTTCTACATAACAGTGTAAAAAATGAATAGATCCCTGGAAATTCAGCCATAAAATATTTAAATTATCTGGGAAATAAATACTCCAAAAATGCAGACCATTTGTTACTTTCTTATAATTTACAATGATAATATGGAATTGTCAATAAGAATCAGCGATATAAGGGCTGGAGAAATGATACTCATTATTTACATATATTAGTACATATATTATAATGTAAGCAAGATAAAAACTTTTATTGGAAAAAGGGAAAATTAAAGATTAATAGAATACTAAAGAATAACAAAAAAATATCCTATTTTAAAGTCTTAACGTTGTACATAATCCTTCGTAACCTAAAGGTTAGTTTTAAATATATTAAAAAATAAGGGGGAATTGGTATGAAAGACTTTACATCTGAGAAAATCAGAAATGTCTGCCTGATCTCGCATGGCGGGGCCGGAAAGACCACTCTTGCTGAAGCTATGATGTTTAATTCAGGAGCTTTAGAAAGATTTGGTCGAGTTGAAGACGGAACGACGGCATCGGATTTTGACCCTGAAGAAATCAAACGCAAGAGCTCCATTAGCACTTCTATTTGTCCATGTGAATGGAAAGATCATAAGATCAATGTAATTGATACTCCCGGATATTTCGATTTTGTAGGAGAAGTTAAGCAAGGAATCAGAGTTGCTGACAGTGCCATAATTTTAGTGTCTGCTAAGAGTGGTGTTGCAGTTGGAACTGAAAAGGCATGGGCATATGCAAATCAAAGTAACCTCCCTAGAATGTTTTTTGTAAATGGTATGGATGACGAAAATGAAGACTTCTATAAAGTGCTCGAACAATTGGTCAGCACATTCGGAAAAAATATAGTGGCATTTCAAATTCCCATAACAGAGAATGGCAAATTTATAGGATATGTGAATCTTGTTACGATGACAGCAAAGAAATTTGATAAAGATAAAATGTCAGATATAGAAATTCCAGCAAATCTAATGGATAAAGTTGAAGAGATTAGGAATGCTTTAAAAGAGGCTGTTGCAGAGACAAGTGAAGAGTTAATGAACAAGTTTTTTGACGGAGTTGATTTTACAGAGGAAGAGTTCGAAAAAGGGCTGCATGATGGAATTAAAGAAGGATCATTAGTGCCGGTTTTCTGTGGATCGGCTTTAAATAATCTAGGTGTAAAGCTCCTTACCGATTCAATAATACAATTGATGCCTTCACCGATTGAGACTGAATCTATTAAAGCTGTTAAACCCGGAAGTGATACAGTTGTTGAACTGAAGGTGGAACAGAATGCTCCGCTTTCAGCTTTGGTATTTAAGACTATAGCAGACCCGTTTGTCGGCAAAATATCAATGATGAGGGTATTTTCAGGAGTGTTAAAGTCTGACTCGGTAGTATACGATTCTACTACTGATAAAACGGAAAAAATATCCCAGCTATTTGTATTGAGAGGAAAAAAACAGATACCGGTGAGTATGCTTGTAGCTGGTGATATTGGAGCGGTTGCCAAGCTCCAGGGTGTTAATACAAATGATACTTTGTGCAGCCAGTCAAATGCGGTAGAATTGGAAAAGATCGAGTTCCCCGAACCGGTCATTTCGATGGCTGTTGAGCCAAAGACAAAAGGGGATGAAGAAAAAATAGGTACCGGCCTTCACAGGCTTCAGGATGAAGATCCTACCTTCAAGGTCTCGCTAAATACAGAGACGCATCAAACCATTATTTCAGGAGTAGGGGAAATTCACCTTGATGTAATTGTGAGCAAACTTAAATCAAAGTTTGGCGTATCGGTAAATCTTACAGACCCTATTGTTCCTTATAGAGAGGCTATTAAAAAGAAGGTTAAAGTTGAAGGAAAGCATAAAAAGCAATCGGGTGGCCATGGTCAGTACGGGCACGTTTGGATTGAGTTTGAACCGGGTCAGGCTGAAGGGTTGACTTTTGAAGAAAAGATATTCGGAGGTGCTGTTCCAAGACAGTATTTCCCGGCTGTTGAGAAAGGGTTACAGGAAAGTATTAAAAAGGGAGTTCTTGCAGGTTATCCTGTGGTTAATCTTAAGGCAACTCTGGTGGATGGATCTTATCATGCAGTCGACTCCTCTGAAATGGCGTTTAAGATTGCTGCTCATCTGGCATATAAGAAAGGCCTTGAACAGGCATCGTCTGTATTGCTCGAGCCTATAGCACACGTTGAGGTATATGTACCCGATAGTTACATGGGAGAAATTATAGGCGACTTAAATAAAAGAAGAGGAAGAGTTCTGGGGATGAATCCACAGGATGGAGGTATACAACAGGTTCTGGCAGAAGTTCCTCAGGCAGAAATGTTTAAGTATGCTACCGATCTGACCTCTATGACTCAAGGGAGGGGCAGATTCAAACTTTGGTTTGAACGTTACGAGGAAGCTCCGCCTAACGTAAGCCAGAAAGTAATTGAGCAATCCAAGCATAGATTGGAAGTTAGTGATTTAGAATAGTTGATATACAAAATAGAATAATCTTTATTTATATGCTCCCTTGGCAGGTGGCTCGAATATTAAAAACTGTCTGCTTCGAAGGGAGCATATTTTGTGGCATAAAGCTGTCCGACGCCTAAAACTGAGGACCCAACTTGTTTTTTATTTCCTGCGAAGGATCAATAGGTTGAGGAATTTCTACAATAGGAAGGTCAGGTTGCGGGTTTATTAAATCAGGCGACAGATTCTGATTTGGATTGTTCATTCCTGGAACTATCTGATTTGGGCTCTTGCTGGAATTGTTCATATTTTGCAGCTTTTCAAGAGCCTTTTCTTCAATATCCTTGGAGGTTATAAAATTATCGGAGTTTATAACCGTTATTTTTTCATTCTTTGCTTCATTATATTTCTCCTTATCCTTAAAATATGTTTCAATATCAAGGCCTGACTGCAAAGAGAAGATATATTCGTTGAAGGCATCCTCCATGCTTTTAAAAATTCTGTTTAATTTGGCGAGATAGTATACTGATTTTTTCTCATCTATTTTTGACAATAGCTCAGAATATTTGGAAGTATCATCAGTGTTTACACTTTCAATACCCGCAGGTTGTGCATAAATGCTTCCGAATGTTTCGATCTCGTTTAATTGCAGCACAACTCTACTGACATAAGCTTGTGAAGCTTCGATTTCTTCTTTGCTATAACCTTCTGATTCTAGTCTTTCAATGTAATTGGGTTCGATTTGAGTATCACTATCAGTCGATACTGGGGTGTTAGTGGCTGAGGTTGGCAAAGCTGAAGTCTTTTCAACTGAGTTTTGACCGCAGCCTGAAAGCAGAAATGCGGATACAACAATTAAAATCGCAATGTTAAAATAGTACCTTGTTTTCATTTTTTCCTCCTTGCATGATGTGTGTTGTTGCTCACGCTCTTTGACCATTCCGCTACAACATTTCGTGACCGCATGTTGACCTGAATAAAAGGCTGGTAATTTACCATTCGGTTTTACCGTTAAATTCTTAAGATATCTGCCACTGATT
>JAEWSG010000122.1 GCA_023398495.1 Bacillota bacterium | reverse complement strand
TTGATTCGACCCGTAGCGAGTTTTAGATTCTCTCAGTCCAGGTTGCATGGCCGAGCAGTGCAGCGCAGCGGAACGACCAGGCTCGAAGCTTAAGTCCTTGGAATAATATGGTGCACGAAAAATAAATGCACCCTTTGGTATAGGGTGCATTTAAATTTCTCCTTCCCTATTATTCCTTGATAAAAGGGGTTATTGCAAACTCAATTTAATCACTACATCTCTACCGGAAACTTATTTATTCCAAGCATATACATCCTCATATAAGCAAAATCCACAGAGTTGAATTTTCCATTTCCATCTACGTCGCCAGCTTTTAAGCCATGCTCATATGCAAACTCTTTTATCATTCCGAGCAAATACATTCTCATTACAGCAAAGTCTATTGAATTTACCAAACCATCACCATTTACATCTCCATATTTAAACTGAGCAGGTGTAGGAGTTGGTGAAACAACTCCATCAGGTTCAACACCATAAATAAGTTCTGAACCGGCATAAACTGTTATATTGGAATTCTCAATATATCCATCTGCATCAGCATTAAACGAGTGGTCATCTGATTGTGTGTACGGTAAGCCCTGCTGAGTAATTCTAAACTGAATTTCTCCGCTGTCAGAACCCGGTGCAATAACACCAGCTCCATCTGCAAAACTTATTTCAAAGTAATTGTCAGCAGTATCAACTGGTTTAGAAATTTCTGAAAAGCTTCCTTCAACCTTATCTTTGCCAATCTTTACATAATCAAACGTATATTCTTGTTCTGCATTGGAGTCTTTTGTAAACCAATAACGAATTGAAATGGCTGAAAGGTCTACAGCCTTCTTACCTGAATTCATTACTTTTATCAGTCCTTTTATATCGCCAACACCATCAATACCATCATCAGCATAACCATACTTATACATTACTTTAACTGACGGCTTTTCCTGAGGTGTAGGTGTAGCATTAGGGTCAGGTGTTGGAGTTGGTGTAGAGTTTACTTTTGGAGGCTCGGATCCATATACCAGTTTTCCGGAATTATATACTGGTATATATGCAGATTTCGTAAACTCTTCTGTTATTTCTTTTCTACTCCAATCGTTGGTAGGATCCCAGTGATTCTTAAAGTTGGAATCCTGTGCCCCAACCAGTGCAAACTGAATATCACGTGTACCATATACTTCATAATCTGACCAGTCAAACTCTACATAACAAACTCCTGTATCATCCCACTTGTGAGGACCACTGTATTTAATAGAACCACCGTAGCTTGAACTGTTCTCATCATACATAATCTGCAATTCAACATCATCCGTGGACTGCCCAGCATCAAGCATTTCAGTTATATTAAAGAAATAACGCACTTTCATATCTCCTTCTCTATGAGGAGGATGAACAGACTCATTGTAAAGCTTAATTGTAACTTGGGTCCTCTCTTTATTTTCCTGTTCAAGCTTTGCTTCTGTATAATACACATCAATAGGTGCTTCTTTAGGAGGGAAGTTCTCAAGTGTCTTATGATCCTGTCCAAAATAGGTACAAAGTCCTGCCAACGCACCTACAAAACCAGCATTATAATCTATGGCAACCTCGTTATAAACGTAGTCTGTAGTAATATCTTCATGGTAGTCATCAGCATCGGGACCTCCTGCTAATGCTCCCCATAAAGTATGACGATGCTCTGTAGGAACTTCCATACTATTTGTTTTTGAAGCATGTGCCGCACGATGATGCGGATGTTTAACTGAATTTTCCGAGTATCCGACTATGTAACACCTGTTTAACGGATTATTTCCCATTATGTACTCCATCTGACCTTTTGCCCATTCCGAAAAATCTTCACGGTCAGTATACTTTCTATATACAAGACAACAAAGCTGTGCTGTAGCATTGTACCTCGCAGAACCCCATGTGTTAACTACTTTGTACCCCGCAGGTGATGGTTTTAGAAAGGTTGTATCATTTGCATTTTCGTGCTGTATACTTGACCAGTATTCATTGTTCCATCTAAATATATACCAATCCCTTTCAGTATTAGTAATAGGTGCAAGTTTTGCAAAAACGCCGCCCCATACTACATCCCACGAATGTACCCATATATTCTGCCAGTGATTCTGTTCATTAACTATAATTTTCCCCATATAGCCCGTATACTTACCATCTTTAATAGAGATAATCTCATCTATGTATTGCTGCTCACCTGTTGCAATATTTAACCAGACAGCTGCCCAGGCCATTTCATCATCGTCATAAGCTGAACCGTAATAACCACCGGAATAACCGGTTCCCCTATATTTTTTACCAAACTCATAGAGTGCTTTTCCTGTTGCCAGACACCTTTTGGCATATTCCGGATCAGAATCCTTAAAATTCAGATATGCGATTGTTAATGCTGCTGAAACATCTCCGCACTGATCGGCAGCAGGATTTTCAGAAGTAGCAAAAAATGCAGGCCTTACTTGCTGCTGAAGTTCTGGAGGTCCCCAGTAGGAATGGTCAACATCCCCGTTTCCAACCTGATAGCAGAACGCAATTACATTTCCGTCTGCATCCATAAATGTAGATTTAAGAAAATAATCTGTAAACCATTTTAGAATATCAATCATATGATCTTCCAGACCTTTATCAATAAAAGCTTGTCTGAATTCATAAAACCCCCATCCAAGGGTTGATGCAGTATATCCTTGTGGAAGACCAAATTTAACATGGTCACCAGCGTCATGCATTCCTCCGCCTAAATCCAACGTTCCATTATTGTCAGGATCAAGAAACTCCCGGTATTTGTCAATAAACTCCTGCGACATGTTTGTGCCAGGACTTTCTTTTGTTTTCATTGGTATTAACGGAACGGCTTCATCTTCTAAGTGACAATCACCCCTCCATTCAATTCTTCCGCCAGTTATACCTCTCCCACACTTTTCTGCATCATAGAAATGCAGAGCCATTTGAAGTGCTTTGGCAAAATTATATTCAGGCTCTGTTGATGCTGTTGCACCAAATGAGTAAGACGGTGCAGTGAACAACATGCAAAGAATACAAATTGCCAAAAATACAGCTTGTACTTTTCTCATTATAATACCTCCCCTTAAATATTTATATTATAAAATAATTACTTTTTAATTCTCTTCTATAATTATTATATATTACAACACAGATATTCGACTATATTCGTTTTTTTAGGTACATCATCAACTTTTGCGATATGCTTTTTGAAAACAAAATGGTATTGCACATCAGAAATTTTTTATATTAAAAAACACCGATATAATGTTATAATGAGTAATATCCTTACCAACACCTTCTAAAGGAGAATATTATGCTTAAAGAAAAAATTATAAATAGAAAACCAGGTATTATTACTTACGGATTGACACCTCCTAAAGCAATCAATTCACCTGAAAAAATTAAAGAAATATCAGAGAAACAGATTGAAAGGATAAAAAGCCTCAATATAGATGCCTTAGTTATCTATGATATACAGGATGAAAAGGACAGAATTGAAGACAACAGGCCATTCCCTTTTATAGAAACCATTGACCCACTGACCTATAGTAATGAGTATTTACAGGATCTACACATCCCAAAAATAATTTACAGGTGTGTAGGTAAATATACCTCCAGCCAATTTAGTAAACTTATCCAATCAACTGCGGAAAAGGATATGTTTTCTGTTTTCGTAGGTGCAGCATCTAGAAATCAAGAAGTTCCCCTAAGATTATCCGAAGCATATAAAATTTGTAAAGCTGCTAATCCCAACCTTATTTTAGGCGGAGTTACCATACCTGAAAGACACATGAAAAATGGAGAAGAACATGTAAGGATTATAAACAAACTTGAGAACGGTTGCAAATATTTTATTTCCCAATGCTTATATAATGTAGAAGCAGCAAAGAATTTTTTATCCGATTATTACTACCACTGTAAAAATAACCAAATAGAAATGGTGCCCGTTCTATTTACACTTACTCCATGCGGCTCTTTAAAAACACTTGAATTTATGAAGTGGTTGGGAATTAGTATTCCTAAGTGGCTTGAAAATGATTTAATGAATTCTGAAGATATACTAAACAAGTCTATTTCAACGTCAAAAGCCATTTTTAGTGAATTATTCGATTTTTCAATAGAAAAGGGAATCCCCATAGGCTGTAACATAGAAAGCGTTTCAGTAAGAAAGGTAGAAATAGAAGCGTCAATACGTCTGGTAAATGACATTAAGTCCATAATTTCATCTAAGATATAACACCTTAGCTTCTACCCACGTACATCATTAAAGTCAAAGAGGGTGGCATAACCACCCTCTATACAATATAATTCACAGGTGCCATCAACACCATCGGAATGGCTTGAAGCTCCTCCGGTTTGTTTCCACTACTTAATGCTTGCTGCAATGATCTAAATTCCTCTGACAAAAACAATACCTTTTGAATTTTTTCCTTATCATTATTAGCCTGTAAGCTTTGTATTACAGCATCTACTCCAATTACATAAGTCTCATAGTCATATAGTTTTCTGAATATTCTTCTATCATCAGATAATACCAACACAACAGTGTCTGTGTATTTTGGCCCTCTCAATAGCATTCGGCAATAAATAGCCGGGATAAACCAATAAAATTCCCACGCAAGGTTTATATCCTTGGTAAACTCTGCAATTTTATTAACCAATCCTTCTACACTGTCTTCCGGTCTAAAGTTCTCAAATACACTAATTGCATACTCTGCACAACTTTTCATGAACTTCTCATTTTCAATATCTTTTTCTCTATTCTCATTCCAGGATTTATCTGACTGACGAATCATAATATACTGCATTTGTGCCATATAAGAATTATTATCAGGCCAGTCTTTTATATAATCCCCCAACATTCTTTCTGCCTCATAAAAAGGTTTATTATTTAAAAGACACTGAAAAATCACCTTTCCACTTAGTTGCTTAGATAGAAAAACCTTTACCCAATAATATCTTTTATTGTTTAGCAGTTTTTTTATTTCACCCTTCAAGAGATTAAAAATCACACTATTGTCCTTTTCTTCTAAACCAGCAAAACCCTGTGTCTGTAGAGGTCCTATATTTATATTCCATTGCCTTGCAACACCTTTAACATTGGTCTCAATATCCATATTTGGAGTATGTTTATTCTGCAAGGATTCATAGACAGTTTTAAATGCTGTATTTATAAAGGCATCTACACAATTACCTATAGCTTCTTCAATATCATTTCCTTTTCCAATCCCAGCGAGCGATTCATAAATTCCTTCTTCGCCTAAGTCATCATTGGCGATATGAAAATTCATATGAACAACAACACCGTTTTCCTGTTGAGTTTTTCCTACAATTAAAGCCCTGATAGATATGCCGCTTGCAGGAATTACAACCATTTCCTTGTCATCATCTACCTGAAGGTTCATCTCAGAGAGCTTTTTCTTCAATACTTCTAAAGTCAACTCATTTTCATCAGTTTTTTTTGCCTCCGTTTTTTGCTCCTCTGCCTTCAAAACCTCTTTTTCTTCTTCACGTTCTTTTTTTGAACCAAACAACTTATCAATAAAGCCCATATTTAAATCTCCTCTTTCTCTAGGATATTGGTACATGCCTGATATTTTTCTAAAGCTAGTCTTAGATAGATTGTATCATATATTAGGAGCATATTGAAGAACTAAAAGAGTGATATTTGTTGTTCTTTGGTTTCAAACTTCTTTAAATAAGCAAAAATGTCATCAGGATTGTGCATAATACCGTTTTCTCTACATACATCCTTAAAAATAGACATCAAGCGATTATGATTAACACTATTGCAAACATATCCATTTGAAAAGGTACGGATATACTTATTTTTAAGACCTGGATACAACTTATCAAGCTGTGCATAAAAGTGTTCCCTATTTCCTTCACGCATAGTAACACCAAAAACAAAGCACAGTATTCCATGAACTTGTGCCTTTGCACAATAGTCTAAAATTCCTCGAAGGTTTTCCTCAGCATCATTAATAAAGGGCAAAATAGGACCAAGCCATACAACTGTTGGAATACCAGCATCCCGCATTATATTAAGCACATTAACACGTTCTATTGTTGTAGACACATTTGGCTCAATCTTGCGACACATATCTTCGTCATAAGTTGTTAAGGTTATTTGGACAACACACTTTGTATTCTGATTTATGGATTTGAGCAAATCCAAATCACGCAAAATACGAGAAGATTTCGTCTGAATTGCTAAGCCAAAACCATACTTTTCAATTAGCGAAATACATTGTCTTGTTATCTGTAAATCTTCTTCCAAATGAATATACGGATCACACATTGCTCCTGTTCCAATCATACAAGGCTTTCGTTTTCTACGTAACTGATCTTCCAATATACTTGGAGCATTGCGTTTTACTTCTATATCTTCAAAATCATGCTTCATTTGATAGCAGTTACTGCGACTATCGCAATAAATACAACCATGAGTACATCCACGGTATAGATTCATACCGTTTTGCACTGATAATATTGTTTTATAATCTGAATAATGCATACGCAGCCAACCCTTTTCCTAGAAATTAACTATATTATAGCACACTAATATGACAACATTTAGTCATATTAACTTCTGACACGCTGAGAAATTCTTAGTGTTTAATTTTTAAGTAACGGGAGCATTGTATGCTTTCTTAGGCATTAAAAAAAGTCCGAAACCCTACTAGTTTCAGACTTTTAAATGGAGCCACTGGTGGGAATTGGACCCACGGCCTATTCATTACGAGTGAATTGCTCTACCCCTGAGCCACAGTGGCAAAAATTATAGTAAACACCTTTAATTGCTTGGTATTACTATATTTGAGATTTTTAACTATTATTTTACTTTATACATTTAATTCAACTAATACATTACATTTTATCACACTTTGTTATAGAATATCAAGCTCGTTGCAACAACATTACCTTTTGAGGTAAAATGATGTAGCGATTAAAGTACTTAAACAGATATACTCCAAAATGAGTTCCCAACAACAAGAAAAATATGTTATGATACTTGAAAGAGCATCCTCAGAAGGTAATACAGAATTATTAAAGAATCATATAAAATATGTAGATAAAAAGTATAAGCCAACTGGTAAAAAGATAAGTGACAAGGAATACGGCATTGCGAATAGTATAGCTTTTACTGCTGCAAATGATTTGGCATTAAACTTTGGTGCATTGAATTTACCATGGGCACTATCTTCAGTTTTATATGCGATAGGGGCTGCTTTAAATCTTTCATGGATTCCAACAGCGGGGCAAATAGTTGCAATAATTGTTGGAATAGGTGCGATAGCAGTATTTATTATCTATAAAGACGAGTTACTAGAAAACTTTGATGCAATAGTTAAGGAATTTAAACGGGTTTATTCCAATATGGCATCATCCATAGTTTCAGCATTCAATGATATTAAAATGATGGCACAGGGATTACCAACAGAAGGTGAATTTAAAGATTTTGAAAGCCATTACAATAGTCATTCACATGAATTTGCAGATATGCCAGGTGGTAATGGCAAAAAACCCGACAAAAACAAATATTGGGAAATGGCAAAAGAGTTTATAAAGAAAAAAGGCAGCGATATTGTTGAAAAAACTAGTAGGTTTGGAGATACTGTGATAAAGTTAAACACAAAGACACTTGAGTTCATGGTTTATAACCCAGTTACAGGGCAAGTGATTTCATATTTTTTACCAAAGTGGATTAATATGCACAATGGGGAATATACTAAATTTCAATGGGCACTAGAGGTTTTTAAATATTGGCAAAGGCAAAACTAGGAGGAAGTATGGTGTATTTTTGTCCGATATGCGGTTGTAAATTAGAAAATGATTTCAATCAGTATTATGTTATATGTCCTTGTTGCGGTAATCAAGGTAATGTCAATGATGATATTAACAAAAAGGATTTTATTAAACAAGACGAAGAAAAGTATTATAGGGTATTAATGGAATTAAAAGAACTGATTGATAACAGGAAAGACGTTCCAAGAGAAATGCGAGATTATTTAGAATTGACAGTTTATACAAAAGAAGAAGCGTGGACTATATTGAGGGAAGAATGGATTAATAAAGGTTATACATGGGTTAATGATGATAAACCTGCAGAGTGGAATGAAGAAATGGCTAAAAAACAATTAGAAAATATTAATATTTATATTTGAGTGTAATTCTTTTGATGGGGAGGGTTTAATGACCTTTCCCCCCTTTCCCCTTTATTTTATAGTTTCAATTTCAAAACTGTGATATATTATATTATTTGGATAGTTGGATACATTTAAACATTCGGAAGAATATCTAATATATAATTGAGACAGTTGGACACGAATATGATAAATACATGAAAAAATAATTGGGCTTGATTAGCCCCTGTATCCTTCAAAATGATGAAAATCTAACAGTTAATCAATCCTTTCTTGTTTCCGGGCATAAAAAAAAGACCTACAATTAAGTAAGAGAAGTCTTTGAGCTATTCTATTAGAACATATAATTACCTCCCTTAAGAAATATGTTCCTTTTACTGATTATTTTTCTCAATAAACTCAATAACTTTCACTATTAACTCTTGTGTAGGTTTACTAAGATACTTATTTCTGTCTACTTCTATCTCACTTTTTATGTTATTTTGTATTTTAGCAATTTCACTTCTCATATAATTACATGCTCTTCTTGAAAATTCTGGTTTATCTCCTACTGTACCAGTATTATACCTACTGTCAGCATAACTCGCTCTTCTTTTCCTATTAACAAGTTGTCCATCAATAAATTCTCCCAAATGAATATTTTTATAATCATCGTTGGTAAAATCATTTTTCTTAAAATTAATGTCATCAATATCTTTAATTTCTTTGTTTGCTTGTTTTTCATAGTCAAATACAACTTTCTTTACAATATCTTCATGAAGATAATTTTCAACTTCAACACAGGTAAGCCGACAAAAATTATTCTTAAGTTTCTCTTCTAACTTATTAAATCGTTCTTGCTTTTTACCTTCTCCACCTTCAGAATCCCTATCAGCAATTAAAAATATCTTGTTTGTAATCTTCTTATAGTCAATATTTGAATAGTTTTCATCTTCTGAATCTAAAAAAGACCAGTGAGTTATATTGTTTCCGCTATATTCAATAAAAGAGTAGTGTTTATCTTCCTTATATTTTTCCATTCCAAACTTACATAGCTTATATATTTTTAAATACTCTCTTATGTAAAATTTGTCTGTTATACCTTCCACTCAAATAGTACAGTTTGAAAGAAAGACATAAGAGTTCTTCACGCCTAATTCATTTAATATTTCAACCTCATCAGGAGAAACATTCTCTATAATGAAATCAGGTTCATACTCATCATTATTAGCTTTTTCTTCATTTATTTTTCTAAATAAATACACTGAAATATCATCAAAGTCTGCTGTCATATCTACTAAATGATTTGAATGTGTAGTCAAAAAGAATTGGTGTTTTTCGAATTTAGGGTCTTTAACGGATATGCTGAAAAAGTATTAAACTATAAGCCAAATGGCTTTGATTTGGTGGCAACAAGGACCTCATCCACTTTCTAAGGCACTATTTTAGCAGGTTTTGAGGTTGGTAGGCGAAGTTACTTGTTTCCAGTTGCTATAAATCGAGTAAAACTAATGGGCTCAGCTTTGCTGAACACCAACATAGTATTTTTAGGAGGTGATAAATTGAAAAATGGTCTAAGCTATATAATCGTTCTGGTGGAGGATTTTTTTCGCTGAATATTCCTGCCAGAATCTTTGAAAAGCTTGATGTAAACGAATATAAGGCTGATATACTAATATTATGGTGTATAACGAAAATCCAAAACTATATTAATAATAATTCGAATCAACTAACAGTACCAGACCTGTTATAGGACAACCTGTTTTTCAGTAAACTAACGAAAATTGGACAAGAAAAATTTCAGTGTGTGGAAGAAAAGGGCGAAGAACCACCAACGCCCTTTTTAAATTTGATACAATATCAAATTATT
>JAEWSG010000113.1 GCA_023398495.1 Bacillota bacterium | reverse complement strand
GATGAGCTGCGCCCAGTACGTGATGACCGATATCGATATCAACGCGGGCTCGACGGACTTCTACCTGGGTAACGAGATCGCCCCCGAGGGCTATCTCTGGGTCTTCCCCAAGGGCGACCGGACGGCGAACGTCGGGATCGGCATCACAGGCCGCAAAAGCCGCGACGGAAGCCGGGCAAAGGACTACCTGGACCGGTTCGTCGCACAGAACTTCCCGAACGGGAAGGCGATCGAGGCGATCGCGGGCGGGGTCCCGGTCTGCCGGCCGCTCCCCTGCACGGTCGGCGACGGCCTTCTCGTCGCCGGTGACGCGGCACGAGTCGTCGACCCCATCACCGGGGGCGGGATCGGCAACGCCATGTATACCGGAAGGCTCGCCGCCCAGGTGGCGTTGAAGTGCATCGAGGCCGGCAACTGCTCAAAGGAGGCCCTGATGCCCTACGACACGGAGTGGCGGGCATCAAAGATGGGCGCGACCATCGAGCGGAACTACAAGGTCAAGGAGTACTTCATCACCCTCGACGATACGAAACTCAACACCCTTGCGGACTCGATCGCAAGCATCAGCTTCAGCGAGTTCTCGGTCGCGGCACTCATCAGGGAACTGATCAAGCGGAACCCGAAGATGCTCCTTGAGCTCAAGGCGCTCAGGGATACGTTAGCCTGAACGTATCAACTGCCGGTTGAGCGTCTTCAAGGTATCCGTCTCCGCCTCTTTTTTTGTGAATACCGTGATGACGTCGCCGGGCCGGATGCGGACGGTGCCGCTCGGAATGATGAGGTCGCCGCCTGCGCGCCGGATTGCGATGAAGACGAAGTCCCGCACCTCAAGATCGCGGATCTCGTGGTCGATGATGGGTGCTCCGTCCTCGGCGACGATCTCGAATATGGTGCCGCCGGGGATCGAGGCGACCTGCTGGAGGTTCGGGCTCTTTGCCCAGTAATAGAGCCGGGTCGCCACCAGCTCGTCGGGGTTCTCGCTGATCCGGACACCGACCTCGTTGAAGAGGTCCGAGTGCTCCTTCTGGTTGACGATCGAGACGACGTTGCCGACATCGTAGCGCTTTGCGAGCCAGCAGGTCATCAGGTTCACGGCGTCGTCGCTCGTGGTGGCGACCAGGGCGTCGGCCCGGTCGATCCCGGCGTCCTCGAGAACCGATTTGTCGGTCGCGTTCCCGGTGATGGCGAGGACATCGTAGTGCTCCAGGACATCACTCGCACGCTCCTCGTCCTGGTCGATCACCACCACGGAGTCGCCGGCGTTCACGGCGATCGCAGTCAGGTTCCGGCCGATTCCGCCAAGGCCGACGATGATGGTGTACATCCATCTGGATTCAATCGTCGGCATTGAAATACCTTGCGAATAAAACCACTTGGTGTGATCTGCGGGGTGGATGAAGCGGGGAAGGGTTCGGTCCTCGGCCCGATGGTGGTCGCCGCAGTCGGGTGCCGGGCGATCGAGGATCTCGCGTCCCTCCCCATCAAGGACTCGAAGGTTCTCCGGCCGAAGCAGCGCGAGGAGCTCTACGAGATCCTTTTCCGGGACTTCGCGATAGCCATCGTCACCATCGACGCCGCCGGGATCGACGACGCACGGACCCGGATGAGCATGAACGAATGCGTGGCCGAACTCCACGCCGAGGCCCTCACGGGACTGCGCCCGGATGCGGCCTACCTTGATGCCTGCGACGTAAACGCGGAGCGCTACGGCCGGACGGTTGCAGGGCACCTCGACTTTCCCTGCGAGATCGTCGCCGAACACCGCGCCGACGCCCGCCACAAGATCGTCGGCGCGGCAAGCATCATCGCGAAGGTCACCCGCGACCGGGCGATACGGGAACTCGGGGAGCAGTACGGACCGATCGGGAGCGGCTACCCCTCCGACCCGGTCACGATCGAGTTCCTCCGCTCCTACATCAGGGAATACGGGAACCCACCGCCCTGTGCCCGCCGGAGCTGGAAGACGGTGACGAACCTTTCCCAGACAACGATACGGGATTTTGTATAACCCGGAAGTATTTATGCTTCGAGCGCGCCAACCCTGAGTGATGAGCTGGCTCCAGATACTTCTCCTTCTCGTCGCGGTATATCTCCTGATAGCCTATTATATCCGCGACCGGGGGCTGTTTCGCGATCACATCATGTTCTTTGGCCCCATCATGGGGATCAAGACCGAACGGGTCGGCTTCTTTGACTGGTTCAGGAAATTCAAACCCCTGCTCCGGGCCTACGCGACGCTCGGCGTCCTCATGGTCGTGCTGGTCTCGGCCTTCATGACGCTCGCTCTGGTCCTCGCGGTCCCCCAGCTGCTGGTGCACACCCCGGAACCGACCGGGATCTACGACCCCAGGAACATCCTTGCGATACCCGGGGTCAACCAGGCGATCCCGGTCACCGCGGCCGTCATCATCGGTCTCGTGCTCACGATCGTCATCCACGAGTTCAGCCACGCCATCCTCGCCCGGGTCGAGGATATGCGGGTCCGGAGCATGGGCCTTCTCATCGCCGTCATCCCGATAGGGGCGTTCGTCGAGCCTGACGAGGCCGACGTCGATGCGGCGAAGGGGATGCCGAAGATCCGGATGTTCGGCGCCGGGATCACGAACAACATCGT